>CAXBCF010000008.1:0-120843 GCA_963973975.1 uncultured Flavobacteriales bacterium | reverse complement strand
ATTTGTTCATTGTTTTAATGAACTAAATGTGTCAACTTTTTTCAGGCATGGTCATGAAAAAAACTAGAAATGAGAAATCAGAAACTTGAAGAAACTTTTCTAAATTCTAAAATCTACACTACTTTTCTTGCAGCAAGCAAGTACGTTCAATGTTTTTCCCCTAGTCTTCTAATATCGATAGTGATTATAAAGTGTGAAAGCCATAACAATTTTTAAGCGTTCGCATTCTCCAAACACACACCTCAATTGACTTTTGGTCGTAAATTAGACGACTTAATATGGTTCGAATAAAGCTACTCCTTTTGCACTTCCTATTTCTGCTGTTTGGAAGCAACTTAACCTTCGCGCAAGAAACTTGTGAACTAAAAGGAAAGGTGGTGGACGAAAAAGGAAATGCCATTCCTTACAGCAGCATTTACTTTTCAGCTATTTCAAAAGGTGGAATGGCCAATTCTGAAGGGACTTTTTCCATTAAAGTTCCTTGTGGAAACTATGAAGTCATTTTTCAAAGTCTTGGTTATCAAACAAAAAAAATGCAAGTTGAGCTAAAATCTCAAAGCAAAGAAATTGAGGTCAGTCTTTCTCCGACGACTTATCAGTTAAAAGAAGTAGTTGTTGACCCCAGTTCAGAAGATCCTGCTTACAACATCATTCGGAAAGCTACGGTAATGGCTCAGTATTACAGGAAACAAATTACTGCTTTCAACACTAATTTATATATCCGAAGGTTTTACAATGTAGATGATATTCCATGGATAGCTGAAAAATTAGCCCCTGAAGAAGATCTTGAAGACATGAAAACTGGCAATATCTCTGAAACACTTTTGGAATACAGTTTCAAAAAGCCAAACACCATCAAGGAAAAAATTATTGCGAGAAAAACCGGAGATAAGGATACCTCCAAAACAGGATCGAACTTTATTAACATGAGTTTCTATAACCTCGGTGGGACAGGAATTATTAATCCCCTTCAACGCGGCGCATTTCAAGTATATAAATTTGAACACCAAAGCACTTATTTTGATGGAGATCAAAAAGTGCATAAAATTGAAATTATTCCAAAGCGAAAAGGCAATGATTTAATGCGCGGATACCTTTACATCAACGATGGTATTTGGAACATCAATGCAGTAAATGTTGAATTTGATCAAACGGGAGGAAGAATATTATATACTCAATTCTACAAAGCTTTAAGCCCAATCGTTTGGATGCCAATCAATCATAAAATCAAGGTAGATTTTTCCATGGTTGGATTTAAAGGTGAAGTACAATACTTGGCTACTTTAAGCGAAGTAGAAGTAATTACTGACTCCTTGGTTGATAATAAAATAAAAGAAAACTTAAACCTGCATGAATCAGAACCAAGCAAGGAAGACTCTTTAAAAATTGAAAATGCAGTTGATGACAAAAACCTCAGTAAAACGCAACAAAAAATAAATGAGCTTATTCAAAAAGAAAAACTAAACAATAAGGAAACTATTAAGCTTGTTCGCTTAATAAAAAAAGAGACTGATCTAGAAAAAGAAAAACAAAATGATACTACCAAATCATACGAACTAAAGACAAATCACAAAATTATTTATGCCGATAGTGCATTGAGCGAAAATGATAGTTTATGGAAGTCGGAGCGAGATGTTC
Source organism: uncultured Flavobacteriales bacterium (assembly GCA_963973975.1). GTDB lineage: Bacteria > Bacteroidota > Bacteroidia > Flavobacteriales_E > Vicingaceae > UBA1494_A. The sequence continues at coordinate 119,205 of CAXBCF010000008.1, read as the reverse complement.
CATTGTCTGAAAAAGAAACAGCTATATATGTTGCGAGAGATTCTTTAACCAAAGTAAAAAAAGGAGATACCATTATTCCGGTTAAAAGAAGTTTTGTTGAAAATTTACTGTTTTACAATGAAGGAATTCAAAGTAAAAACAAGAACAGGGTTTTCACTCCAAAAGGTTTACTGAGTGGACTTTCAGCAGGTTTCAATACTGTGGATGGGTTTTTTATTCATAAAACGCTGCTGGAGTACAAATGGGATAATCGCAAGGGAAAGTATTACTCCATAAAACCTGAACTGGGCTATGCAATAGCAAGAGAACAATTGCTTGGCAAAATCAATTTTGACTCGCAGTACAACCTCAAAAAGAATGCTGGTTTTAAGTTTTCAGCTGGTCGACAAACAACCGATTTCAATAGCTACAAAGCCATGCATCATTGGCAAAATACCTTTTCTACCTTATTTTTTACAACGAATTACGGTAAGTTTTTTCAAGAAGACTTTTTTTCATTAGAGCATCATTTTGATCCAATTAATGGCTTGCAATTGAGCACTTCTATTCATTATGCCGACCGATCTACACTCAGCAACAATAGCTTGTTCAAGCTTTTTAATTTCAGTAAGCTTGAATACACAGATAATACTCCCGAAAACGATGAATTAATTAGTGACCCTTCATTAATTGAAGACCAAAAAAGTGCTCGATTTGAGCTGAATGCAAAATATACTCCCCGTCAATACTATTATATAAGAAACAATAAAAAGCACTACGCAAGATCGAGGTACCCTACTTTCAATTTAAATTATTTGCAAGGAATTCCCGATTTAGTAAATAGTCAAGCTGATTTTAGTTTTCTTTCACTATCTGTCAATCAAGATTTTTCATTTCGATTAATTAATAAAATCAGTTATCACCTTGAAGTTGGAAAATTCTTAAATAACGATCAAGTGTTTTTTGCCGATTTTAAAAATTACAGCACTTCTCCGTTTTACTTGCAACTATACACTAATTCAGATGCATTTAGTTTGTTGGATTATTACCGTTTCAACACCAATGACCAATACCTTCAAGCTCATTTTTCTGTGGAAGACAATCACATTCTACTAAAATACTTGCCCTTGTTTAACCAAACTAATTTTACCGAGACGATTCATTTCAACTACCTCATCAACGATCGAATTACAAATTACTACGAAGTGGGTTATTCACTTAATCGAATTTTTCTATTGGTAAATGTTGGTGTTTACACTGCTTTTATTGGAAAAGATTTCGATCAAATCAATTTTAGGATTAGCTTAAATTTGGGGGATTTGGGGAATTAATATGAATTTAATTGATAATCATTAATTCACCGAAAGACAACAAAAATTAGTATGAATAGCTTTAACTCATCTATGTTTACTTTTTAAAGGTATTCGCTGATTTAAGCTTGCAAGCTCCAATTCAAACGAGGAACAGATTCACGAATACCCGAATAAAATAATGTGATATGAGTAAAATTGTATCTTTAACGAGAATTCGCAATGGCAAATGGCTATAAAAGCTGGCTTATCTTTGAAAAAATCAAATAAAAACTTAATCTCTTAAGACAAATGGTAATTATATCTTTTCTAACCCTGCAAGAAGAAGATGCAGTGGAACTAGCAGCAATTCTAAATACGAAACACTTACTTATGTTTGATACCATTGAAGACCATGTGGATTTGCTTTGGGATGAGGACATTCCTAAGCGCAGACATTTAACCCACTTAAGTGGCATTACAAAAGCTTTACTATATACCAGAGTAGAGAAAACAGCTATAGAAGTATTGGGAGATCGCTTGGTGCGCATGTGGGCACAGCCTACCACAAGCTTTGATCCCAAGAGCACACAAGAATTAATGTCTTGGTTAGCCAAGGTGTAATGCAAAGATTTAGGCACCTATTGTTGAGAAATTTAAGAAGTATTCCTATTTCCTTTAAAAGTATAAAAAAAGGCTCAGAGAAATTCTGAGCCCTTTTTGAATCTATAATTCTATTAAAAAGTAGGTTCTTTTTTGTTGATCACCTTTAGGTCTCTCGTGTTTTTTTGCACTGCAATTGCAGTTGTGAATAGCTTTAGCTCATTCATGTTTACTTTCTAATGGTTTTCGCTGATTTACGCTACGCTTCAATTCAAACGAGGAACGAGTTCACGAATACCCGAATAAAATAATGTGATATGAGTAAAATTGTAGCTTTATAAATGTTAGTAGTATAAAATAAAACTTAAGTATGAATAGCTTTAGCTCATTCATGTTTACTTTCTAATGGTATTCGCTGATTTACGCTACGCTTCAATTCAAAATTGTATCTTTATCAGGAATTCGCAACATTATAGTCATTTGTATTATAGCCACCTGAGTTGTGAATAGCTTTCAAAATTGTATCTTTATCAGGAATTCGCAACCCTGTACTTTTCTAAGAAGTCATTCGATATGTTGTGAATAGCTTTCAAAATTGTATCTTTATCAGGAATTCGCAACCAGTCTGGTTTGATAAACTTTTAATCCCCAGTTGTGAATAGCTTTCAAAATTGTATCTTTATCAGGAATTCGCAACTGGAAACGCTTGTGTTTACTTTGGTTGTAGTTGTGAATAGCTTTCAAAATTGTATCTTTATCAGGAATTCGCAACTTCGTATGAATTGCTACAAAAACTGACACGTTGTGAATAGCTTTCAAAATTGTATCTTTATCAGGAATTCGCAACCAGTCTGGTTTGATAAACTTTTAATCCCCAGTTGTGAATAGCTTTCAAAATTGTATCTTTATCAGGAATTCGCAACTACCATATGATAATTCAGATAGAATCATTTGTTGTGAATAGCTTTCAAAATTGTATCTTTATCAGGAATTCGCAACAGCAATATGAAAAGTGCCGTAATTGAAACAGTTGTGAATAGCTTTCAAAATTGTATCTTTATCAGGAATTCGCAACACCGGTTAAACCACCTTAAACGATGCCTTCGTTGTGAATAGCTTTCAAAATTGTATCTTTATCAGGAATTCGCAACTTGGAGACAATTTTATGGCTGCTGCATCTGTTGTGAATAGCTTTCAAAATTGTATCTTTATCAGGAATTCGCAACTTTGAATGTGTTTTATCCACTTGTTGTGCCTAATTAAAAAATGAACAGACTCCTAATCATATCGACATTAATCGTTTTGACTTCTTGTGGTCAATCAACAAAATCTGACAATTCAAAAAAGACTACTAATCAAACAGAGCCAACTATTGAAACTCAGACTTCCAAGACAGACCAGAAAACCAAGAAAAAAGAAATAACTGAGAATGTAGACTTTACCGACCTTGACTTCAATTCAGCGGAACAACAAGCAGACTCGATATTGGCATTTATGGAAAAAGCTACAGATTCCAGTTCAGCAAATCGAATTAGATGGGAACAAAAGTTTTTCTGTGCCTTTCCTAACTCATTCAAAGGAATGCAAGCTGTTTTCGGTTATGACAATTATAATGGAGCAGCACCTTTATATGACTATCCAAAAGGAGCAAATGTAATTCAGTTTTTCAGCCAGTTGGAATCCATTCCAGACTCAACTTACTATGACAAATATGTAAGAATAAACATTGGCGGAATTTGGGAAGCCGACAATATTCGAGAAGCTTTTGATTTTGCAGACAGACTTATGAAAGACACCAAAAATGCTTGTAAAGCACTTTCAACATTCTCTGACAAAGAGATTAAAAGCGTCTTCCGCTTCATATTTGACGGACCACACCCAAAGAACGAATACAACGAAAAACTATTCAGTAACCTTAAACCTGAAATTGAAAGTTATAACGAACGATTAAGTCGACTATTGACAGAATCCTACGAAAAACTAATGGCTGAGGATGACGGACATGGACATTAAAAAAAGAAAAAACTAGGCACAACAATGGCTATAAAATATAGGGGTTCAGTGCTAAACCGCAAGCTTCGGGCTTTTCGGTTACTGTTTTTGTCGGGGGACAAAAACGCACTCGAAAATCCCTACATTTCATAGCCGGAACGTTGTAGAGCATTAGAAGTATGAGAGTAATAATTCTGACATTTTTGACTTTTATCTCTATTCAAACATTTGCCTGTAAATGTAAAGAGACAAAGTTCCAAGAAGGCTATTCAAACTCTGACTTAGTCTTTGTTGGGAAAGTAATTGATATCAAAGATTATATAAAGGGTTGCAAAAATGATGAATGCACAGACTATCTAGTTGTTTTCGAGATAACAAGGACTCTAAAAGGTAATAGTGATAATGTGACTATTCACACTTTCAAAGACTCCGGTGGTTGTGGATATCCTTTTAGGTATGATGAGGAATATTTAGTTTACGCTGATAAGTCAGATGAGAATTCTTTCAGAGTTGGACTTTGTTCTAGAACCTCAAAATTAGAGACAGAAATCGCACGATCTGATATTAAAAAAATTGAAGTAAAATAAAAAACGCTCTACAACATTCTGTATAGTGCATTGTGGGTAAGGCAGTTGGGTAAGTTGAGCAGCTATTTGAAAGTTCGCAAAATCCGCTAGCGGATTTTGTTTTGAAGAGCAATTTACAAAACCGCAAAGCGGTTTTTGCTACCTGCTAAACTGAAATAGTATCTTTATCAAATCCACAACGCACCATACAGTAAACGTTAGGGGTTGTGAATAGCTTTCAAAATTGTATCTTTATCAGGAATTCGCAACAAAATCTTAGCAATCTTTTCAGAACCTTCCGTTGTGAATAGCTTTCAAAATTGTATCTTTATCAGGAATTCGCAACTAAATCTAAGATTGAAAAGACTAACAAAGCGTTGTGAATAGCTTTCAAAATTGTATCTTTATCAGGAATTCGCAACATTGAAGTTTTGATTGAATATGTGTCAGGGTTGTGAATAGCTTTCAAAATTGTATCTTTATCAGGAATTCGCAACCTAAACTTAAATAGAAATGGAAACACCAGAGTTGTGAATAGCTTTCAAAATTGTATCTTTATCAGGAATTCGCAACAGGCTATATCGACGGTCTAACTACTCCTGTGTTGTGAATAGCTTTCAAAATTGTATCTTTATCAGGAATTCGCAACTTGCACTTGTGTTATATGATATGTTTATCAGTTGTGAATAGCTTTCAAAATTGTATCTTTATCAGGAATTCGCAACAGCTAAGAAACATAAATGGTTAGAAGCTCAGTTGTGAATAGCTTTCAAAATTGTATCTTTATCAGGAATTCGCAACTAAATATAATTTTTATTGTGTAGACCCTTTGTTGTGAATAGCTTTCAAAATTGTATCTTTATCAGGAATTCGCAACTGTAGAAGCAGGTTGTTGAACTGTTGCTTGTTGTGAATAGCTTTCAAAATTGTATCTTTATCAGGAATTCGCAACAAGAGTATACCAACAATAAGTAACTAACTGTTGTGAATAGCTTTCAAAATTGTATCTTTATCAGGAATTCGCAACTTATTCAATTGCAAAATAAAGTACTACTATGTTGTGAATAGCTTTCAAAATTGTATCTTTATCAGGAATTCGCAACCATCTATTGTTAGCATCCTCCCTTATGGTAGTTGTGAATAGCTTTCAAAATTGTATCTTTATCAGGAATTCGCAACCGTAGGTCAAGAAAGCGAAGAAATGAGGTAGTTGTGAATAGCTTTCAAAATTGTATCTTTATCAGGAATTCGCAACTTTTCTCTAATGCACCACAACGTTGGGCTAGTTGTGAATAGCTTTCAAAATTGTATCTTTATCAGGAATTCGCAACTCAATCGATTGGGTTATAGTGGATGAAGCGTTGTGAATAGCTTTCAAAATTGTATCTTTATCAGGAATTCGCAACGACTGGTGAGTTATTTAGGAAAGCGCGCTAGTTGTGAATAGCTTTCAAAATTGTATCTTTATCAGGAATTCGCAACTTCAAAAAAATATAGCCCTGAAGAGCTGCAGTTGTGAATAGCTTTCAAAATTGTATCTTTATCAGGAATTCGCAACCGGTCTAAATTTAAAGATATTGATAATGTGTTGTGAATAGCTTTCAAAATTGTATCTTTATCAGGAATTCGCAACTTGGTTGTGTGCAAAAGAAGGTGCCTATTAGTTGTGAATAGCTTTCAAAATTGTATCTTTATCAGGAATTCGCAACAGCAGTTAATTTTGAACAATGGAACAAACGTTGTGAATAGCTTTCAAAATTGTATCTTTATCAGGAATTCGCAACAGAATGACTGTGAAAAGTAACTGTGCCTCCGTTGTGAATAGCTTTCAAAATTGTATCTTTATCAGGAATTCGCAACTCTAGTTGGCTAAGAAAAACAGTGCATCGGTTGTGAATAGCTTTCAAAATTGTATCTTTATCAGGAATTCGCAACAATAAGGGAATAGTTCAATCAGTACCAGGTGTTGTGAATAGCTTTCAAAATTGTATCTTTATCAGGAATTCGCAACGAGAACATTTGGAATAGCAGCAAGATTAAAGTTGTGAATAGCTTTCAAAATTGTATCTTTATCAGGAATTCGCAACTAAACAAGCACAAAAGAATTTAGAAACAAAGTTGTGAATAGCTTTCAAAATTGTATCTTTATCAGGAATTCGCAACCCCATAGCATGGATGATTGCTTGATACGTCGTTGTGAATAGCTTTCAAAATTGTATCTTTATCAGGAATTCGCAACATACTTTGCTAATACTGAAGATAGATACAGTTGTGAATAGCTTTCAAAATTGTATCTTTATCAGGAATTCGCAACTTTCATGGGTACACGTAGACAATGACTACGTTGTGAATAGCTTTCAAAATTGTATCTTTATCAGGAATTCGCAACCCATTTGATTTGCTTTGGGCTGACCGATTGTTGTGAATAGCTTTCAAAATTGTATCTTTATCAGGAATTCGCAACACCCAGGAGAATTAGGGCCATTAATTGACTGTTGTGAATAGCTTTCAAAATTGTATCTTTATCAGGAATTCGCAACCTTAAAATGCTAACGGAAGAATACGTTTCCGTTGTGAATAGCTTTCAAAATTGTATCTTTATCAGGAATTCGCAACAGACCACCCTTTAAATAGATGGTCTGTTGTTATTTAAGTCTTATTTTAGAATAAAAAAATGCAGCTAAATTGAGGACTCAACTTGCATCAAAACTTCAAAAGTTCTACTCTAGAATAACTCCAATTGTTGACTCGGTGTTTCGATTTCTGTTTCTTTCTTTCCATAAAATAATTCCATCATCCCAAACTGACGATCCGTAACTTGCATGATTCCAACTTTTCCTTTTTTTGGCAAACTGTTTTTCACTCTTTTGGTATGCACTTCAGCGTTTTCTCTGCTGGCGCAAAAACGCATGTAAATCGAAAATTGGAACATATTAAAACCATCATCCAATAATTTCTTTCGAAAACGAGTGGCTGCTTTACGCTCTAATTTCGTCTCTGTCGGCAAATCAAAAAATACCAATACCCACATGCTCCTATATTGATTTAATCGTGTAAACTGACTGTGCATTGTTAACTAAATGTCGGGTAAATTAGTTTTCTGCTCAACCCCATAAAGCACTCTTGCAAACTATTGGTTGTTCTACTCATAGCAAGCATCAAAGGACTTTTTTTACCCTCTATTTGAACATCAATTACAGGTATGACCAGCAATTCCTTTTTAATCTCAGTCGTAATTTCTTCTAAATCAGTTTTAGCATCTAATAAACTACAAACAATGGCATCTACATATGGTCGGTATGGTTCCATGATATCGTCAGCCAAACAATAAGCATTGTATTTATTAGCATGATGAATTCCTACTATTGGTAATAATCCACTACTTACTATAGCTCTTGCACATACCGCACGCAATATGGCATAGCCATAATTTAAAGCGTTATTTGGAGACTCCCCATCTCTGTTCCTTCTAAAATTTTCTACTTTAAATAAATGCTGCCAATAATAGGCCGCTGCTCTAGCTTCATGGTTCAATGTATCACCACTAGTCACTTCTTTCGACCAGTATTGCATATTTCTATTTGATATATCACGCTTGGCAAGCAAAGCTGATTGGTTGCCAATTTTGGCTTGAACAGTTTGTTGCCAAAGGTTTTTCTTCAAAGGAACTGTTGCATCCAGCTGAGCTCTAACTCGTTCGTTTTGTTCAGAATGTCCTTGTAGGGGCAAAAACAAACCCAGCGGCATTCGCTGACTGTTACAATTTACTAAGCCCACATTATTTTGAAGCAATTTTTCCATTAAACGATTACTGATGGTAATTTGAGGATCTTCTAAAACAACAAATCCAATATCTTCTATTGGAATGCTTAAAATGTCTTGTTCGATTTTTGGGTACTTTATTACCAACTGTTCATTTCTTGTACTGAGGTAAGCTGGATTTGAAAAACAAAGTGTTCTTTTAATCATGATTAATTTTTTAATAATTAAGGCCTCTGTGAAAAAATCATGCCTTAATTTCCATAAATCAATCAATCACAATTTTTTAGGTAATACCGATTACGAATATTATACAGCCTATAAGAACTGTTTATATTCTGTATCGGCATTTACCACTTCTAACATTACAAAACAATTGAACTGTTTTATAATGAGAATTGGTACAATACACTTACAATTCTAATTCATTTTCTTCAATAAAAAAAGAGGACTTCTGTAAGTGACAAAAAATTAAATTTTCTAGGTCTTCAAACCACTGAATAACTGCCATAGAATCAATAAAACCAAAATCCTTCTCGATCATTTGAGTGTATGAACTGTGCTTCCATTCATCTATTCTGCAGCTCAAACCATGATGAACAGCGTTAGCATGAATGTAACATACCAAGTTTCTTAAATAGTTCTCAGTAGTTATTTCTTTTCTTTTAAAATTGGGAGAAAACAAACTACCATGCCTTCCATACATTTTATTTAAAGCTTGGGTATAACTACTAAATAAATTAGAGAATTGCTTGGAAACAACCTTTTGGAAAGTTTGAAACTTTCCAAAAGGTTGTTCTTGAGAAAAATTTAAGTTTCTACAGAGCTTTTCTTCAGAATGGGTTTGTATCAAGAAATGAAAATGATTGGGTAGCAAACAATAAACATAGCTTGTTGCAATCGGACTAATGTATTTCTGCCATTGTTGTAGAAAAAACCGATAATTTTCTTCACAGCGAAATAGTCGTTCATCACCATTTGCACGATTAAAAATATGGTAATATTTTTCAGCTTCCATATGAATTCTTTATAACCCTTTTGAAAGTTTCAAACTTTCAAAAGGGAATAATTAAAGTTAATACTCCCCTTCTGCTACAATTTTGCCAAGGTGATTAATTCTAACCTTTATAATACCCTTCAAGTTATTTGCACTTTGAATTACTTTAAAAGTTATATGTTTAAGCTCTTTTTTTACTTCAATATTAGTTTCTAAATGATGTCTAAACCAAAAACCAGATAAAAGCGAACCAAACTTCTGCACTCGAAACAAATTAGGACTTATTAAATAGTAATTATTTTCATCCATCAAATCAATTTCATTAGGGAAAAACCCTGTGCTTTCATTTGGAAAAACAAAGTATTCGTTTTGTTTCAAGGTGAATTTAAACTCCCAACCATCTTGGATATTAAAAGTTTTGTTTATAATTGGCAAGCCTTCATTAACTCTCGCAAGGGCATCAAAGAAGGTAACAACGTCTTCTTGTAAATTCCCTTTTGCATCTTTGTAAATAGCTACATGATGATTATTGCCGGTATTCACAAAGTCAACAGGCTGTGTTTTTCCTTTTTTATCTAAAATTAACTTACCATTTTTGTCTTTTTTATCGTGTAGTGAAATAGCATTACTTACACCCTTTATTGTTACACTTTTAATTTCAATTCCTTTTTCTTTATTAAGCCAAATAGGGTTTTCATCCAAGTTTACGAAGGCTTTTTTGGGGTCACCACCGTTTTCTTCCAGTCTTTGTTGTAAAATTTGCTTGATCTTTACATCAATTACTTTTTCAACTTTCAATTCAGGACTAATTGGTTTGCGAATGGTATAAACTGTTACTTCCTCAACAATTTTAACCTTATCGGGCATTTGAAATTGTTGTTTTTCATCCAAATAGATAGGGTTTTTCGTCAAGCTATTCTTACCTGAAAATGCTTTCTTTGCATCTTTATCATTTGAAATAAACCTATCTAATAAAGCATCTCTGTACTTCTTTTTAGCAACCTTTTTAATTAATGTTTCATCGAAGTTACTACCTACTTTTACATTCTTCGCTTCGTATTGCTTAATGCTTCCATAAATGGTTTCTAAATGCAACTGTCCTCTTGGAGTATCTACATCTTGAATTTTATAGCCAACCTTCTTTTTAATCTTATTTTTATTAGGTGTAACAACCTTGTTTTTTGCTTTAAAGGAAATCAACGTGTTCTCTAACTGCTTTTTTGCTTCTGATCTAAAATTTTCTAGAGGCATTGGTGGCTTAAATTTCAATTTTCCATTTTCATCTTTATATAGTTCTTTTTTTTCAATTGCATAAATAGCCGATGTTTTACTACTTTTTTCATCACCCCTTCGAGTATTCAAATTATTTAAATATTGAACGTGATTATACTTTGTAAAAGCAACAGTCAACGCATCCATTGCGTGATGTCGATGGTCGTTTCTTTTAGTCCAAGCTTTTATTCTGGGTAATTTTACCCCTTTTTTATTTGTTTCATAATACGTTAAACCTTGTTTATCGTATTTATCCCAATTTAATTCTTGCATTACATGAATCAACTGCCAATCTTCTCTTAGTTTATTAGTGACACTACCTGTAGTTGTATTCACAGTTCTGCAAACTTCTTCTAATAGCTCCTTTGTCTTTTTTGCAATATATTGAGAGTTTCTGAGGTCTCTTTCAATAAAATCATCAGGAATATTACTACTTTCCATCATCAATTTTTTATACTTCCCCTTTCCTATCTTTTTGTTTTTATAGAGGTCTTCTACTCTGGACAGAAACTGATCAAATTCATCTGCGGTTAGTTTTCCTTTAAGATAATCATATGAAGTATCATTACTTTTTTCTCTATTCAGTTCTCTTTCACATAATGTTTTATTCGCAAAAGAATCATCAAAAAGTCTTGCTTTTGGTATGATATGTTCTATATCGATTTCTTTTGAAAAAAGTTGTGAAGGTTTAATGAGCTTTCCTGAATAGATTGAAACACCTTCAGTTTCTTTCCAAAGTCTGTAGCGAATAATATCGTTTCTACTTACAAAAGGCAAACCAAACTCAGTTTGCAGAACTTTTCTAACTTTTTCATATTCCGCAGTAGCTCTACTAATACTTAATGTCATTTCCTCTCTCTCTTTGGCACTCTTTTTTAACTCTCTAGCCAATTCTAAGCGTATCTCATCAGGCTTTCCATACTCATCAATAATAGCATTAACAACATTTATAGTTTGATTTAGAATTTTCTCAACTACTGGGTTTCTAAGACTATTTTTTTCTAAAAGTTCGAGTCTTTCTTTTAAAATTTTATTTGCTCGCTCTTCTTTATTAAGCGATTTAGAATGATTGTATCCTGCCAGTTTAGCGGCTTCATCATACTGCAAGCCATCTTTTAAATGAGGTAAAATTTTGGCTATTGCTTTTGAACTCAGACTTCCATAATCATCCTCAAAAGTCACACTAGCCATAATTTTAGCGTACTCGTTCTCAAAACCAAATTTATCACCCAGCTTTTGAATTAGGCTTTCGTTTCCTGTTTTTGACTTATCGCCTTCATATGAGTATAAAAGATGCCATAATTGATAAAATGCTTGTTGTTCAATTTCCTTGCCCTCTAGGGTTGAGTCAAATGTCAAAATTGAAGTATTAATTCCTAAAGAGCCAAATACTTCACTAACAAGTTGATTTATTTCTTGAGCATTCATTTTAGAAAAATCATGTTCTCCATGTCCTGAAGCTACTATTATTTTATTATATGCTTCATACAACTTAGATATAGTGCGATTTCCATCTAATTTTTTAAAATTGAGCTCAAAATTTTTCGAATTCTTAGATAAAAGACTAAAAAATTCTTTACTTGAAAGCTCAGCTTTAATATTCAATTCTTCAAATAAAAGCGCTTTGCTTTCTTCATCTAATTTTAACTTTAACCCTTCTTTTTTATCTTCTACTACTAAGTCATTTAAGCGTTGCCAAATTCTAAACTCCTGAAATAAAGGCGATGACTTAGGGCAAACTCTCGGTCCTATAATTTTCTTTTTCACCTTGCCATCAACAAGAATTTCACGCTCTGCTCCTTCCAATTCACAAATGCTGATTAAACCTTTTTGAGATTTTAAGGGTCTCTGATAGAAAATAATGATATTCTTAATTTCGTTTTTTAAATCATCAGTTAACTCTTTATGATGTTTTGATTGTTCATTCCAAATAACATCAAATTCATCCTCATAATCCTTTCTATAAAAAACCTGATTCTTTAATCGTGTATGTGGGTTATTCTTTATTTGTTCTAATAAATACTGACCTACAGTTTGTTTATTAAAATATAGTTCTTTACTTCGATCACTAATTGCTCCTAAATAACCACTTGATTTATTTAAATCATTATTTATTTCAGTAATCACATAAGCAACTTCTTCTTTATCTAATTTCTCACTTAATGCTTTAACTCTCCATTGGTAAGCTTGTAACTTTTTTTCATTTCTATCTCCTTTATTTTCTGCAGTATTAAAACCATACTTATTCCAAAATGAAGCAGATGTTGCTCTCTGTCCCTTGTCCTTTATATTTTCATAAAACACATCGGTTAAAATAGTTAGGTGATACTGTTTTTGAAAATTCCATATTTTATCAAATTCATCTTGTAAATCAGAACGATAATAATCAGGCAAATTCTTTTTTTTCTTCAAAAGCAAATCAAGAGAATATTGTCCAGGTGTTAATCCCCTTTTTTGAAGTTCACGTGCTACACTCATACCATCTATTAAATTACCTCCATCTTCTTCATTCTTAGCTTTTCTGCTGCTTTTATATCCTCTCTTTTTATTTATAGCAATAAAAACTCTAGCTAATTCCTCTTTTTCAATTTTTGCAATCGCTGCTTTTGCCCTTATCTCTAAAGTTTGAAAAGTTGTCCTTTTTCCATCTTCTGAAAGAATTGATGAGTCCTCTATAAAGTTTATTGATTTTAAAATTTTAATAAGTTCATTCCTTCTCAACTTATAGCGTTGTAAATTTCTGCGAGCACTCCTTTTTGCAGTTCTATCTTGATTGGTGGTTATTGCTTTACCTTTTTCAAAATTACCTTGCTCATCTGTTGTTAAAGGAATAACTCTAACTCCTGTTTTAATGATTGATGAACTTTCATTTTCTAAGTCAGCTTCATTCACTAATGCCCACCCAATAGAAGTACTTCCCAAATCCAAACCTAATATTCTCTTCATATTCAAATTTTTAAATGAGCCTAAAAATAAACTTTTTTTATAAAAGAACTATTTTTAATGATATCTCATTATATTTGAAGCACAATTTTGAAGCTATTCACAATAAGGATTATTCCGTTGTGAAAACACTTACTACGGCCACGCTTGCGTGGTCGTTTTTCATATACTAGTTTGCCAATGTTCAATCCCAATGGCAAATTCAATGCTTTCACAATTCTAAACTTAATAAATGATTCAATACAATCCCCGCAGTTGGTTTGGCTTAATATTTAAATTCCACAGAAGCGATACTTTCAGAAAAATGTTTTGGGTGCTTTTTTTCTTTGCCATCTGCACAGGTCTTTTAGCCTATGCTGAATTGCATTTTCAGCAGCTTGATATTTTCTCGAACAGCATACAGGTTCACTCTCTTTTGGGTTTTGTAATTGCACTTCTATTGGTTTTTAGAACCAACACAGCCTATGAACGTTGGTGGGAAGGAAGAAAAAATTGGGGTGCTCTCGTTAACAACAGCCGAAACTTAGCCATTAAAGTCAATGCTATTTTCAGTGAAAACGACCCAATCAGAGCTCGCTTTAAAATTTTAATTCCAAACTATGTAATAGCTATGAAGGAGCATCTGCGTGAAGGTGTTATTTTAGAAGAATTAGAGGAGACTGCATTTTTACCTAAATCGGAATTGAGCAAAATCAAACACATTCCTAATAAGATTGCTTCTTTTATGTATCAAGAGCTTCACACGGCTTATCGTGAAAAAAGGCTAAGTGGAGATCAACTCATAACAATAGACAAAGAAATTAAAGCGCTGACCGATATTATTGGAGCATGCGAGCGAATTAAAAACACCCCCATCCCCTTTTCCTACAATTTATTCATTAAGAAATTTATTTTTATTTACACCATTACTCTCCCTTTCGGCTTAGCGCACGAATTTCATTATTGGACCATTCCCATTGCAACCTTTGTTTTATACATTCTAGGAAGTTTAGAACTGTTGGCTGAAGAAATTGAAGATCCTTTTGGGACTGATAGCAATGACTTGCCTACCGATAATTTAAGCCTTAAAATTAAGGAGAATGTGGCCGAGATTTTAGCTTGAAAACACTAAAAATCTGTAGTTGAATCATTGTGATAAACATCTTCTGCAATTATTTCCATGTTATCTAAAAAAAATGTATCCTCAATATTCTTTGAAGATCCAATAAAGCAAAAAGTATCAGTTGTATTCGAAACAATCATTTCCACTGAAATTGTCTGCCACCCTTTCTTTATTTTTTTAATTGGGATAGGAATTGAACTAACCGAATCACATTGATATTCGCAAAACAACAAACTGAAATTATTATTGTATTGCTTACTCTTTTCGGAATACAAGTCAAATTTAAAAGTGATTCTCTCGCCTTTCATCAAATTTCTTTTAAGCGAACCAATCATCACTTCATTAAAATAAGTTGCTAATCGTGCAATATTACCATGTGGGATATCACCTAAAACTTTTTTTATGTATACATCAGCACTATTCATTTGTTCCCAAAACAATGCAGCATCTAATTGTAATACATTAGTCCCATTTGAGCCTTTAATCTGCTCAAAACCTGAATTGTAAACAATATTCGATTGTGCTTGATTCTTTATTGAGAATATCAATAGAATGAAAAGGCAAAATAATCTAATAGATATAATTTTCATGTACTTGGAAAAATAGCAAAAAAAAGCGAAGAAGTCTTCACTTCTCCGCTTTTAAAATAATTATCTAAACAGAATTTTTATTTCTTCTTTTTAGATTTTGCTTCACCTTCTTCCAATTCACCTTTTAAATTGGCTAGGGCGTCTAAATCTCCAAGAGTAGTACGTTCCTGTTTGCTATTCATACTTTTAATTGCTTTTTCAGTAGCACGCTGATTGGATTTCGCCTGGTTGCGTTTTTCTACTTTCTCTTCATACTCTACATCTTTGTGAACTTGAGTATGTGAAACGGCAATCTTCTTTGCATTTTTGTTGAATTCCATGATTTTAAAATCAAGTTCTTCATCTTTTCCTGCAGTTGTATTGTCTTCTTTGATTAAGTTTTTAGGCGTTGCAAAAGCTTCAACTCCATAAGGAAGAATAATTGTAGCTCCCTTAGCATTGATTTCAGAAATGGTTCCTTTGTGGATACTTCCAATTTCAAATACTGTTTCGAAAGTCTCCCATGGATTTTCTTCCAATTGTTTGTATCCTAAACTCAACCTTCTGTTTTCTTTGTCGAGTTCTAGAATAACAACTTCCATTTCTTCACCTACAGCAGTAACTTCTTTCGGGTGATTGATTTTCTTTTGCCAAGAAAGATCTGAAATGTGAACTAATCCGTCGATCCCATCTTGCAACTCAACGAAAACTCCAAAATCAGAGATATTGGTAACTTTTCCTGTGTGCTTAGATTCGATTGGGTACCTGTCTTCAATTCCTTCCCAAGGATCGTTTGTCAATTGTTTAACACCTAGTGACATTTTTCTTTCTTCTCTGTCTAGGGTTAAAATTTCAGCTTCTACCTCATCGCCAACTTTAAAGAAAGCTTGAGCAGGCTGCAATTGGTTCGACCAAGAAATTTCAGAAACGTGAATCAATCCTTCAACTCCTGGTTGAATTTCAACGAAAGCACCATAATCAGCAACAACAACAACTTTTCCTTTCACTTTGTCGCCAACTTGTAGTTTATCGTCTAATTTCTCCCATGGATGACCTTCTAATTGCTTCATTCCCAAAGCAATTCTTTTCTTATCATCATCGAAGTCCAAAATAACTACTTGAATTTTTTGATCCAACTGTACAACTTCCTCAGGATGATTAACTCTACCCCATGAAAGGTCTGTAATGTGAACCAAACCATCTACTCCACCTAAATCGATAAAGACACCATAAGAAGTAATGTTTTTCACAGTTCCTTCCAATACTTGTCCTTTCTCTAATTGAGAAATTATTTCTTTTTTCTGAACTTCTAGCTCAGCTTCAATAAGTGCTTTATGAGAAACAACAACGTTTCTAAATTCTTTATTGATTTTAACCACTTTAAATTCCATGGTTTTATCAACATAGACATCGTAATCTCTAATTGGCTTCACATCAATTTGAGAACCAGGTAAGAAAGCTTCTATTCCGAATACATCGACAATTAAACCACCTTTAGTTCTGCACTTAACGTGACCTTTAATAATTTCTTGAGTGTTCAATGCATCATTCACACGATCCCATGCTCTTAAAGCACGAGCTTTTCTGTGTGAAAGCACTAATTGCCCATTTTTATCTTCTTGATTTTCTATGAAAACTTCAACTTTATCTCCAATCTTAAGGTCTTCATTGTAGCGCAATTCAGATTTACTAATTACACCATCAGACTTGTAGCCAATGTTGACAACAACTTCGCGAGGAGTAATGCTCACAACTTCGCCATCTACAACATCTTGCTCATTGATTGAGTTGATGGTTTCTTCGTACATGGTCTCAAGCTCTTTCTGCTCAGCTTCAGGGTATTTATCGTCGTATTTACCAACAGCATCCCAATCAAAGTCTTTTCTGAAATCTTCTTGATCTTTCAGACGTTCTTCTTTTGTTTTTGGTGCTTCAGCAACTACCTCTTCTGGCTCAGTAGTTTTATCTTCAACAATTGCCTCATCTCTAGGAGCTACCTTTTGTCTAGGCTTTTTAGCCTTTAAGGTTTCTGAGTTGATGTCAGAAGCAGTTTCTTTTACCTTAGCAGTAGCTTCTTTAGCCTCCGTTTTCTTAGCTTCTGCTTTTGGAGCATCAGCTTTTGGAGTTTCTTCTTTTTTAGCTTTTGGTGCTGCTTTGCTTGTTGTTTTTGGACTTTTTGTTTCCTCTTTTTGAGGCTTATCAGTAGTTTTAGATGCTACTGTTTTTTTTGCAGTTTTTGGTTTTTCTGCTGCTTCTTTTTCAGAAGCTTTTTCTTTAGATTCAGCCATTAAGACTTGGTTTTGTATTCCGTTTCTGAATCGGTATGGAAACGAAAGTGTTTAAAATTTCCCAAAATACCGCTATTTGGGCTTCCTAAAATAGGAGCGCAAATGTAGGAAAATTATTAACGCACTCAACTTCACAGTTGTTTGAATTTTTATAGAGAAAGTAATTTTTTGAGTAAAATACAAAACATTAATAATTAATGACTTAAATTAAAAACTGTATGTCTGCAAGTTACCTAATTTTTTAAAAAATCATTAGATATAGAAGTTTCTACAAATGCTTATTATGAAAATGAACATTCAATCAATGCCTTGCATTGATATTCTTTTCCCCATGAATAACAAGCAAAAAAAGGAAAGACAGAGGAGCGAAGCGGAACGCCTTTTTTTGATTGTGCCTGTCCCGCTTTTTTTAGCGGGAGTCTTCTCAGAAAGGCTTTGAAAGAGCATGGACTGAGAAGAATTCATTTGGGAAAAGTCTCTTTTTTTTGGTTCGTTTTTTTGGAGAAGCAAAAAAATGAACATACCCTATTTTCAAACAAGAACATTAATTATTAGGTAAATATGTGGATATTCATATTAGAAATTTACTATTCATAAATACACAAAAATATTCAACTCTTTAATTTCCCTAATTTTATAGAAAAAAATGAAATTGATTCAAGCATTTCTTTCAGCTGTTTTTTCACTTTTATTAGTTCAAGCAACTGCTCAAAACCATGATTTCGAATTGTGTAAAATCATGGAAAGTGAAGCAAAAAAAGGAAATAGGTTATACAACCTAAAATCTGTTCCACAAACAGCTTTTTATGATGTCAATTATTATCGGCTTGAATTAATAGTACAAAACCCAACACAGCGATTTATTGAAGGAAAAGTAACAAGCTACTTCACAGCTTTAGACAGTGGGCTAAATCAAATAGTTTTCGATTTAAGTCAGCAATTAGTTGTTGACTCTGTTAGCTACCAAAATAACTCCGTCCCATTCAACCGGTCTATAAGCAATGCAGTTTCAATCCAACTTCCAAATGGCCTTCAAAAGAACCAATTGGATTCGATTACAATTTTCTATCGTGGAATTCCAACCCTAGGTAATGGCTTCGGATCATTCGTTACCCAAGCAAATACTTTAGGAGATACTACACTATGGACACTTTCTGAACCCTACGGCGCTTTAGATTGGTGGCCCTGCAAAAACAGTCTAACCGACAAAGCAGACTCAGTTGAAATTATTGTGGCAACTCCGCTTAAGTACAAGGTTGCTACAAATGGTTTGTTAATGAATATTGACACAATTTCAACATTCGTCCGATACCATTGGAAAACAACTTATCCCATTGCAACTTACCTGGTGGCTATAGCAATATCTGAATATGATTTTTATGAAGAACAAATCCCTCTTGGAAAAGACAGTCTTTTAATGCAGCATTTTTTATTTAAAAATGAGTCTTTATCCCTTTCAAGTAATGGTATAGCAGGTTTTCTTCATTTTTTTGATTCCCTTTTTGGAGAATATCCATTTATTAAAGAGAAATATGGTCATGCATCATTTACGCTTGGAGCAGGCGCAGGCATGGAACATCAAACCATGAGTTTTATGGGCGGTTATGGTGGCGAATTAAAAGCTCATGAATTAGCACACCAGTGGTTTGGCAATAAAATCACCTGTGGCTCTTGGAAAGATTTATGGCTAAATGAAGGTTTTGCCACTTATCTTACTGCACTTACATATGAATTTGGAGCAGTTCACGACCCATTCTATTACCAAATCTATTTGAATGGATTAAAAGGAAATGCACTAAATTACAGAAATGGTTCTGTGTATCGAACAGACACTACTAATGTCAGAAACTTATTTAATGGGCAAGTTTATTCTAAAGGGGCTTACAGTCTGCACATGCTTCGATGGCTTATTGGCGACAGTGCTTTTTTCTCAGGTGTTAGAAATTACATCAATGATAGCAGTTTAGTATATGGGTTCGCTTACACAGAAGATTTAAAACAACACTTTGAAAATAGTTCAAACCAAAATTTAGATGAGTTTTTTGATGATTGGATTTTTGGAAAAGGTTATCCAATGTACAACATCTCTTGGTCGCAAAATTCATCAAATTTTCAATTAACAATTGACCAAACACCTAGCGACACTTCCGTTTCATTTTTTAATATCCCACTTCCGTTTAGGTTATCAGGAGCGTCTTTTGACACAACAATTATTGTTAATCCAACTTTTTCAGGTCAGGTTTTCAATTTATTAATTCCACAAAACATCCAGCAAGTTGAGTTTGATCCCGAAAACTGGATTTTAGCGCTGAATAATATCATCACTTCTATTGATGCCTTATCAATTCTTGAGCAATCTATTCAAATTTATCCAAACCCTGCAAAGGATTATCTTTTTATAGAGTTCCCTGATGAACTAAAAGTATCAAACATTAATTTATATAGAATTGAGGGCAAGCAAATTCCGACTAATTACAATGTGGTTTCAAAAAAAATAGATCTCAACGCATTGCCTAAAGGCATTTACATGCTGCAGCTGGAACACAAAACAGGCAGAGTCAATAAAAAATTCATCAAACAGTAAATTAATCTGTTTTGGTTCTTACACGCTGGTTTAAAAACTCAACTAATAAAGAAAACAATAAAGAAAAGTAAATATACCCTTTAGGAACATGTACATGCACTCCATCAAGAATCAACAGTGTTCCAATCATCAATAGAAATGAAAGTGCCAATACTTTTACTGTAGGTTTTTTATTTACAAAATCACTTACTTTCTTAGCAAATAATAGCATTACTACAAGAGAAATTAGGACAGCTGCTACCATAATAATTATTTGATTCGATAATCCTATAGCTGTTAAAATCGAATCGAAAGAAAAGACAATGTCCAACAAAATAATTTGAAAAATAGCCCGCTTCATTGTTAATATTTTGGGGCTTTTCGCTTCTTTTTTGGCATTATCTCCTTCAATTTTTTCATGTATTTCAGAAGTACTTTTTGCCAATAAAAACAAGCCTCCAAGAATTAGTATTAAGTCTCGAATACTCAGCTCAAACTCATAGATAGTCATAAGAGGCTCTTTCAACTGTACAATCCAACTAATGCTCATCAATAACAAAATACGAACTACTATAGCTAGAGTCAAACCTAAGTTTCTTGCTGTAGCTTGCTTTGACTCAGGAAGTCTATCGGAAATAATGGATATGAAAATTATATTATCTATTCCTAATACCACCTCTAGAAATGTTAGGGTCAATAAACTAATCCATGTTTCTGGTAATAAAAAAATTTCCATTTTGCTACATTTTTTGACAAAGTTAGAATTTAATTACAAAGTACAATTAAATTAAATTTATATTAAATTGTTCATAATCATTTAATTAAAAAATAATATGAATATATTTAGTACTATGTATTGCATAATACTTTATAATTGTTTTATATTTGCCAAGAATTAATACCAATCGTAATTTCTAAATAGAAAAGTTTAAAGATGAAATTAGAAAACACAAAAGCTCAAATGCGAAAGGGAGTTCTGGAATTATGCATTTTAGCAATTATAAAACAGAAGGAATCCTATCCATCGGATATAATTGAAAAACTAAAAGCGGAGAAATTAATAATTGTTGAAGGTACCTTATATCCTTTATTAACCAGGTTAAAAAATACTGGAATTTTAAGCTATAGATGGGAAGAGTCTAAATCTGGCCCACCACGAAAATATTATTCACTTACTCCTTTGGGAAATGAATTTTTAAAAGAATTAGATAAAACTTGGCAAGAATTAGTAAATGCCGTCAACCAAATCAATCAATTGAAAAACTAAGTAATTAAAACGATGAATAAAACAGTAACAGCAAATATAAGTGGCATTGTATTTCACATTGAAGTCGATGCTTATGAGAAGTTGAACAACTATTTAAACACCATTAAAAGCTATTTCAAAAGCGCTGAAGGTGCTGATGAAATTATGGCAGACATTGAAGCTAGAATAGCCGAGTTACTAAAAGCAGGTCCTGCAGAAGTGGTCAATATGAATGATGTTAATCACATTATTGAAACCATGGGCGAGCCTGAACAATACATCGATGAGGATGCTGAGCCATCAGCTAGTGGAAAAGAAAAAAGTAAAGCTGGCTTTATGTCAAAAAGATTATTTAGAGATCCTGACGACAATGTAATTGGAGGAGTTTGCTCTGGATTGGGTTATTATTTCGGAATTGATCGGATTTGGTTTCGAGTAGCCTTCTTAATTGCCCTTTTTGGTTTTGGAACTGGGATATTTGTTTACTTGATTTTGTGGATCATTATACCAATACCTAAAACAACCGCAGAAAAATTAGAAATGAAAGGCGAGCCGGTTAATATTGAAAATATTGGAAATACTATTAAAGAAGAATTCGAATCACTAAAAAAAAAAGTAGATGATGTCGATGGCAAAGGAGCAGCCAAAAAAATTCAAAATGGGTTTCTTCAAGTATTAGCTTGGTTTGGAAATGTGTTGTACTACTTATTAAAATTCATTTCAAAAATCTTCGCTTTCGCTCTACTAATTGCAAGTATTTCTCTATTAATCGTTTTGTTATTTACTAGTTTACTTGAACCATCTAACTTTCAGATAAACGATGTGAGTTTTCAAGCATACAATTGGATAGAGTTAGCTCAGCTTTTTAATTCCAACCCTCAAATAGTTTGGATTACACTCATTAGTTTATTTCTATTCGTTTTAATTCCAATTTTAAGTCTAATTTATTTTAGCTTGAAAGTACTATTCAAATTCAAATTAAAATCATCATATCTAAACAGCAGCCTTTTAGTAATCTGGATTGCAAGTGTAGTTGGCTTGTTTGTTGGCTTAACTTTTACAACAGTTAATTACTCAAGCATTCAAGAAGTTGAAGAAAATTTTGAATTAGTCAATCTAAAATCAGATACCATTTTATTGAAAAGTAATGGACAAGAGAAATGGCTCAATAAAATGGGTGTTATGCTAAAAGATGACCATATTAAAACAAATGATCTCACAATTACCATTGTTCAGTCTGCAGACAGCACGAGCATGTTAAAAGTATTCAAAAATGCTAGAGGAAGAAATAAATCGGAGGCGAAAACATCAGCTGAAGCAATAAACATTGAATTCGAATTAGTTGATCAAACAATAATTTTATCTCCATATATCTCGACTAATAAAGAAAATGGATTCCGCTTTCAGAGTGCTGAAATTCAATTAGCAATCCCTGTTGGTAAAACAGTATATCTTGATAACTCAGTTAGAAAAATTATCTACGATATTAAAAATAGTGGAGATGTTTATGATGGAGATATGATTAATCACTATTGGTTGATGACTAGCAAAGGGCTAAAATGCACTGATTGCTAAATACTAAGGCGTAAGAATTAGTTTGGTTGTGCTATTTGTATTTTTAGATTGTAATTGTATAAAATAAATGCCTTTGGGAAATGAGCTCAAGTCAAGTTTTTTTAACCTTCCTTTAAAATTAGCTTGCCGAACCATTCTACCACCCATGTCGATTATTTTGTATTCAATTGCCTCATTTGATGGAGTAATTAATTCAATCGTAACAATGTTATTTGTCGGATTAGGATAAACTTTAAACAATTGTTGCTCTTGTTTTTTGTTTTCATTAAACTCCAAAAGACCGACTGGCTCAGTACCAAATAACAATTTAAATCCACCAGCTTCATTACCAATTGCTAAGTCAACAATGCCATCATTATTAAGATCTGCACCACCAATAGATGCATTAATGCCGTAGTTTAATAGATAATTGCTGTACTGTAATTCAAACGTATCTCTAACTCCAGGAGTAATTGCAGGAATATTATTGAAAAAATAAGATTTTCCTTGACCATCAAGTACAATTAAATGAGTTTCACCGGATGCATCCTTGTAAGGAAAAATCCGAGGCTGGTTTAGAGATGAAGTAGAAGTGTATAAGTATCCCCATTCACGATTGAAAAAATTTATAAATCCATCAGAGCTATTATAGCTTGCATCAAATTGAGTCTGCAAAGTACTGTTGCACTCAAAATAGTGATTAGTAGAGTCAATCTCAGTTAAAATCAATTCAATAAAAGGGTTATTGTTCAAATTAGATGAACCGTTCGTTGCAAGCGTATCTCCTATCTTAAAAAATGAATAGTTAGGAATATCCTTTAAATGGTACCTAAACTTACTTCCCTGTAAAAATTCAATTGAATCAAGTTCTATGTTAAAAATAGGATTAGAACTTGTTCCAAAATTGATGAAATAATTAACACTTCTACCTGATGCTGAAACGATTAAATCCAATAATCCATCCTCATTAATATCATGTAAAACCAGTGAATTACTAACTGAAAAATTTGGAAAATTGATACCTTGAAAAGGCTTTGGATGAAATTTAAAAGCTGCCGGTTGCCCATTTAATGAAGTATCTTCAAAAAAGAAAACATTGTTATTCGATTCACCAATTAATAAATCATAATCCCCATCTCCGTCAATATCTCCAGCAGTTGGAATAATATTTCTTGCAGGTTTATTATCAATTAAATCCAAATTCAAACTAGGCAAATTCAAGTAGTTTAAATCAATTAATTTAAACCTTGGCACTTGAACAGTACCAATGTTTTCAAAAAGTGCCAACTGTCCAATATAATTTTGTTTGGTAGAATCCACATACCCATCATTTCCAATCAATAAATCAAGTAAGCCATCATTGTTATGGTCGAAAAAAATTGGATAACAATTTCTTCCAAAATCCAATGTTTGATTCAATAAAAAATCGTTTTGTTTAAAATGAAAAAGAAAACTACCATCTGTTGCTATATTTTCGTAATAGTAAATATCATCATACCCAAGTGGGAATAAAGTAGAATTAGGGTTAGAAACATTTGAAGCATTAAGCATGTCATTAAACCCATCATTATTTATGTCTAAAAAATAAGCAGCAGGGAAAAGAATATCTACAGGTACATCATAATTTGGAAAATTACTTTCAACTGCATAAATGTGTGAATTTCTTCCTGTTGTGTCATCATTCAATAATAACTTCAATTCATATGCATCGATGTCGGCAATCAACAAATCCATGGTTCCATTATTATCGATATCAATCGGATTAACAGTACTTCCAGCATGTTTACTTGATTTTGAGTAATAAGATAATTGTTTATTGTCAGATGTACCTTCAGATATTTCTCCCGGTGGATTATTTGGTCCAATACACGTATCTAAAAAAATAGCATTATTAACCCCACCTTCAATAAAATTCCCCCAGCAGGTATTTCTTCTTTCATAGTCAAAAAGAAGTGTATCACCTCTTTCTTTTGAAAGGTCTCTGTGATAACTAACATTGCGAGGATCTACATCGAACATAAATAGTTCCAAATCTCCATCGTTGTCTATATCATAAATACCAGGCAAGTTTTCTCTACCTGGATTAATATCTAGTTTCAATGAATTTGATGGATTGTAGAGCGATTTAAGTTTAGTGACCAATTCGAATTTTATTCCATCAGCTAAAGTGCTTTTATTCTCCCAAACTTGAATGTTGGAACTTCCATCATAGATATCCATTTTTCCGTCACCATTAAAATCAGCCGTTCTAAAGAAATCTCTAAGTGGCGGGAATTTAGATGCGTATTCAGGTGCATAGTAATATGAAACAGAGTCAGGAATACCTCTATTAATATAAGGTCGAACAAGTCCGCCTGCACGATCATAAACTATCCAGTCCATGATTCCATCTTGGTTCACATCAAAAGCATTTACTTGAGCGGTGTTATATCCTCCTGTAAAAGGATCACTGATAAATCTACCATCTATAGTAATTTTTATAGTAGTATCAACTTCAAAATAAGAATATTGAGCATATGAATTAAGGAAAATAAATGAAATAAAAAAGGTTAGTATTAGCTTCATAAATTAGTTTCTATAATCAGGTGACGTAAACACTTCTTATTCGTTGCCTCTTTAGAAAAGAAATAACATTTTAAATAAGTATATAAAGTTAACAAAAATAAAACTTTTGCAATTCCATCGCTTAGATTGTTATTTAGTCATGGAAATTCTATATTTGCAGGCTTCAAAAAAGACACCAATATATTTAAAAAATTATGCAAAATAAAGGTTTAATTTGGACATTCATCGCTTTGCTATCCTTAGCTTGTTTGTATCAGCTCTCATTTACGTGGGTAGCTTCAAATGTTGAAAATGATGCTGTAGAATACGCAGAGGGTTCATCAGAAAAAGAAGAAATCTATCTTGATTCAATGGGTAGTGTGCCGGTTTATCCGATTTTCGACTTTACATATAACGAAGTTAGAAAAAATGTAATCAACCTCGGTTTGGACTTAAAAGGCGGGATGAACGTAACCCTTGAGGTATCAGTTTATGATGTTGTGAAGTCTTTATCATCATACAGTGAAGATGAAACATTTTTAAAAGCACTTGAGCTAACAAGACAAAAACAAAGAGAGAGTCAAGTAAATTTTGTTGCGCTTTTTGATGAGTCGTGGAAAGAAGTTTCCAATGGAAAAAAATTGGCCTCAATTTTCTTTACCTTAGAAAATAAAGACAATATCAGTAGAGATGCTACAGATTTGGAAGTAATTGAATTTCTTCAAGAAGAAACAGATGCTGCTTTTAATAGAACTTTTGAGGTTTTAAGAACTCGTGTTAACTTATTCGGAGTCGCACAGCCTAATATCCAAAAGTTAGAAGCTTCTGACCGAATTTTAGTTGAACTTCCTGGTGTTAAAGACAAAGAAAGAGTAAGACAATTGCTGCAAGGAACTGCAAAGTTAGAGTTTTGGGAAACTTATGAAAACGGAGAAGTTTATCCTTTTCTTGCACAAGCAAATGAAAAATTAAACCTCATTAAAAGTAGTGAGAATTTAGAAATTCAAGATACTCTTGAAACAGCAACAGATCAAGTTGATGTTGAATTAGACACTGTTGGAAAAGAAGATTTTATTACTGAACTAGAAAAAACTGCTACAGAAATTGTAGCAAATGATAGTAACTTGATAGCTTCAGATGATACATTGTTAGCTGAAGAAGAAGAAGAAGAAAGTTCATTACAAGATTTAATTAGCGATGAAACTTCAGATTCAGATACTTCTTTAGCAAACCAATCTTTTGAAGACTTCTCTAAAGACAATCCACTTTTTGCTGTTTTGTCTCCTTCTATTTTTCAAAATGAAGACGGAAATTACACACCCGGAGAAGGCCCAGTTGTTGGATATGCCGCAATAAAAGATACAGGAAAAGTAAACTCTTATTTAGCAATGGCTGAAATAAAAGACATTTTTCCAAATGATATGCTTTTATTGTGGACAGCTAAACCATTTGATGATAATGAGAAGTTTTTACAACTAATAGCGATAAGAGTTACTAGTAGAGATGGTAAAGCTCCGTTAGAAGGTGATGTAATTACAGATGCAGCCCAAGATTTTGGTCAATTTGGGGGAAGACCTGAAATTACCATGAGAATGAATGCGATTGGTACAACATCTTGGAAAAGATTGACTACCGATAATGTTGGCAAAAGCATTGCAATTGTACTTGATAATTATGTTTATTCTTTCCCAAGAGTAAATGCACCAATTACAGGAGGTGTTTCAAGTATTGAAGGAGATTTCAGTATTGATGAAGCAAAATTAATTGCCAACATCTTAAAAGCTGGGAAACTACCTGCCCCTGCAAAAATTGTTGAAGAAGCTGTAGTTGGACCATCTTTGGGTCAAGAAGCAATTAATGCTGGATTAAATTCCTTTTTAATTGCATTATTAATTGTTTTGTTATACATGATTTTCTATTACGGAAAAGCGGGTATTGCTTCAGACTTAGCTCTTTTGGCTAACTTGTTTTTTATAATGGGAGTACTAGCTTCTACTAACATTGCTTTAACGCTACCTGGTATTGCTGGTATTGTTTTAACTATCGGTATATCGGTTGATGCCAACGTTCTTATCTATGAAAGGATTCGAGAAGAACTCAGAGCCGGAAAAGGAATACGATTGGCAATTGCTGATGGATACAAAAATGCCTACTCCTCCATTATTGATGCCAACGTAACTACTTTACTTACTGGTGTTATTTTATGGTACTTTGGTAGCGGTCCAGTTGAAGGTTTTGCAAAAACTTTAGTTATTGGTATTATCACTTCTCTTTTTAGTGCCATCTTTATTACTCGATTGGTATTTGAGTGGAGATTAGACAAAAAGAAAAAAATCTCTATCTCAAGTAAATTTACTGAAAATGCATTTCAAAATATTTCATGGAATTTTGTAGGGAATAGAAAGATCTATTACATCATTTCGTCTATCATCATTTTAGTTGGAATTGGATCATTCTTTACAAAAGGATTTTCATACGGTGTAGATTTTACAGGTGGAAGAACATATTTAGTGCGTTTTGACCAAACAGTTCCAATTAGTGAGGTACGTGAAACTCTAGGTAATGCATTTATTGATGATGAAGGTGTAAAAAACACTCCTGAAATTAAAGTTTTTGGTAGTGATAACCAGTTGAAAATTACAACAAGTTTCATGATCGATAATTCTGATGTTACCACAGACGATGAAGTTGAAAGTAGACTTAACAGTGGTTTGGAAGGAATTAATATTCCCTTTGAAATAATGAGCTCTCAAAAAGTAGGTCCTACTATTGCAGACGATATAAAAACCTCTTCATTTTGGGCAATGTTATTTTCATTAGTTGTTATTTTCTTATACATTTTATTGAGATTTAGAAAGTGGCAATATGGTTTAGGTGCTGTTGCAGCCGTATTCCATGATGTTCTAGTAGTGTTATCAATATTCTCAATATTGCATGGCATTTTACCATTTTCATTAGATGTAGATCAGGCATTTATTGCTGCAATTCTAACAGTTGTAGGTTACTCGATCAATGATACGGTGGTAGTTTTCGATAGAATTAGAGAATACTTAGGTTCTTACAAAAAGCGTCCGATGAATGATGTTGTAAACGATGCTTTGAACAGCACTATTAGTAGAACATTCAATACATCTATAAGTACCTTCTTTGTATTATTAATGATCTTCATCTTTGGTGGAGAAATAATTCGAGGTTTTGCTTTCGCATTGTTAATAGGTGTTGCAGTCGGAACATACTCTTCATTGTGTGTGGCCACTCCAATTATTATCGACTTAACGAAAAACAAAGACAGAGAAAAAATTGCTAAAAAATAGAAAATAATTTATTTCAAAGAATGGCTCCGTCTTAAATTTAAGACGGAGCTTTTTTGTTAATTTTGAAAAAAAGTTATGCTACTCTTTATTTCAACTCCCGAAATATTATTTGCTGTTGTTGTGCTTGTTCTACTTTTTGGAGCAAAGAAAATTCCTGAAATAGCTCGAGGGTTTGGTAAAGGAATTCGAGAATTTAAAAATGCAACTAGCGACATTCAGGAAGAAATTAGAAAAACATCGAAAGAGATTACTGATACTGCCAAAGTCGACAATTCAAAAGACACTGCAAAAACCAATAACAAACAGTGACTTACCTTTTTTTAATACTCGGTCTAATCACTTTAATTCTTGGAGGAGATTTATTAGTTCGGGGTGCTACAACAATTGCTTTAAGGGCTAAAATTTCACCATTAGTAATTGGTATGACAGTGGTATCTTTTGGTACTTCTGCACCAGAATTATTAGTAAGTCTTAAGTCTGTCTTAAACGATCATCCCGATGTAGCAATTGGCGCTGTAGTTGGTTCAAATATTTCAAACATCGGTCTAGTATTAGGAATAACTATTTTATTATTTCCACTCATAGTAAATCGAGATAGCTTGATTATTGATTGGCCAATGATGCTTATCAGCGCAATCTTATACTACTTTTTTGCTAATAATGGGATTATTAGTCAATTAGAAGGGGTGATTTTTGTTATTTTGTTAGTTATATTTATTTCATGGATTATCTATAGGTCAAGGAAAAAAGGAAAAAAACTAGCGCTAGAAAAAGAAATAGAAGAAGTTGCTGAAGTCAAAAAGAATTTTATCTTTAAAGATATTTCATTTATCGTTTTAGGTATACTTGGACTTTACTTTGGTGCTGAATGGTTAATTAACTCCGTAGTTAGTATTGCCAAAGATTTTGAAATAAGTGAAAAATTAGTAAGTATAACAGTAGTTGCTTTTGGTACTAGTGTCCCTGAATTAACCACTTCAGTTGTTGCAGCATTTAAGAAAGAGACTGATATCTCAATTGGAAATTTAATCGGATCCAATATATTTAATATCCTAGCAATTCTAGGCATCACTGGAATCATTCATCCCATTGCCATATCAGATTCAATTAATGAATTTGATAATTATTTCTTGTTAGGCATCACCGTTATTTTATTTCCATTAATGTATTTCGGGAAAAAAATGACTTACCGAAGTGCTTTAATTCTATTAAGTATTTATGTTATTTACATTTACTTTTCTATTATAGCAGAAATTTAAGGGGGTGCACTCTATAATATTATACTTTAAAACACCTTACCCCCTATTTTTTTAGTGGCATGTTGATAAAATATTGATCTTTTAAGATATTCTATCTAAAAAGAAAATACTTTTGTGAAAAAATTCAATATGTCAACATTAAGATTCAAAGCCATCGAAGCTTCATTAAATCGTTCAATTAGAGAAGTTAACCCACCTTCTCCAAAAATATCAGACTATTATGCAGTTAATGTGTTCGACAATAATAAAATGGCCGAATACATGCCAAAAGATGTCTTTAAGCAAGTGCTTCAAACCATTGAAAAAGGCTTACAAATGGATAGAAAAACAACTAACATGGTAGCTGCTGCCATGAAAGCTTGGTCAATGGAAAAGCAAGTTACACATTACACGCATTGGTTTCAACCTTTAACCGGGACTACTGCTGAAAAGCACGATGCTTTTTTTGAACCATTAAATGACAATTATGTAATTGAGCAGTTTGACGGAAGCCAACTTGCGCAACAAGAACCAGATGCTTCTAGTTTACCAAATGGTGGAATAAGAAACACATTTGAAGCAAGAGGTTATACCGCATGGGATCCAAGTTCACCTGCATTTATTATTGGAAAAACGCTTTGTATCCCAACAATTTATATTTCATACACAGGCGAAGCGCTAGATTACAAAACACCTTTACTAAAGGCATTAAGCGCAATTGACCAAGCGGCAACGGAAGTTTGTAAGCTTTTCGACAAAAATGTAAAAAAGGTAAATGCAACTTTAGGCTGGGAACAAGAATACTTTTTGGTAGACAAAGCGCTTTATGCAGCACGACCTGATTTAGTAATGACTGGTAGAACAATTTTTGGTCATATTCCAGCTAAAGGCCAGGAGTTAGATGATCATTATTTTGGATCAATCCCTGAAAGAGCTCAAGCATTTATGATTGAGCTTGAAATAGAGTGCATGAAATTGGGTATTCCAGTTAAAACGAGACACAATGAAGTTGCTCCAAATCAATTTGAATGTGCGCCAATATTTGAAGAAGCAAACTTAGCAGTTGATCACAATCAGTTGTTAATGGATATT
Source organism: uncultured Flavobacteriales bacterium (assembly GCA_963973975.1). Taxonomy (GTDB): domain Bacteria; phylum Bacteroidota; class Bacteroidia; order Flavobacteriales_E; family Vicingaceae; genus UBA1494_A. Next base: position 88,295 of record CAXBCF010000008.1, on the reverse strand, counting down.
ATGGATAAAGTTGCTAGAAAACATCAACTTAGAGTTTTACTTCATGAAAAACCATTTGCAAAAGTAAATGGCTCGGGAAAACACAATAACTGGTCCTTGGCAACTGACACAGGCGTTAATTTATTGAGTCCAGGAAAAAATCCAAAGTCTAACTTGCAATTTTTAGTGTTTTTAGTTAATACAATTAAAGCAGTTCACGACAACGAGCGTTTAATCAGAGCAAGTATTGCCACAGCAGGAAACGAACACCGACTAGGAGCAAATGAAGCACCGCCGGCAATTGTTTCTGTTTTCATCGGAAGAGAATTGACCAAGATGTTGGACGAATTAGTATCTAAAGTAAAAGAAAACAAACAATTAACCGCAGAAGAAAAAACAGAACTTAAATTAAACATCGGTAAAATTCCTGAAATTTTACTCGACAATACCGATCGAAATAGAACTTCTCCATTTGCATTTACAGGAAATAAATTTGAATTTAGAGCAGTAGGCTCTTCTGCCAATTGCTCATCTGCTATGATTGTTATCAATTCAATTGTTGCTCGACAATTGAAATTATTTTCAAAAGAAGTAGACACTTTGATCAAAAAAGGAATAAAAAAGGATGAAGCAATTCTTAGAATTCTTCGCAAATATTCCATTTCATCAAAGAATATTCGATTTGAAGGTGATGGCTATGGCGAGGAATGGATAAAGGAAGCCGAAAAAAGAGGTTTGTCACATTTAAAAACCAGTCCGCAAGCAATTGCAGAATTTGGTTCAGAGCAAACACTTAAATTGTACGAAGAACTAGGCGTAATGACAAGAAGAGAAAGCTTGGCACGACAAGAAATTGCATATGAATTGTATACTAATCTTATAAGAATAGAAGCTCGAGTAGCAGGAGATCTTGCTCAAAACCATATACTTCCAACTGCATTGAGGTATCAAAATCAACTCATCGAAAATGTTCAGGGACTAAAAGTTATTCTAAACGAGGAAGAATTTAAAGAAGCTGCAGAAGTTCAGTTGGAAATGATAAAAAATATTTCAAAACACGTTAAAATCATCAAAAATACGGTTGAGCAATTAATCAATGAAAGAAAAAGAATAAACAAACTACCTGAAGCAAAAGATAAGGCAAATGAGTATTGCGACAAAGTAAAACCACTGTTTGATATTATTCGATATAGTACCGACAAGCTAGAATTAACAGTAGACGATCAAATGTGGCCGCTGCCAAAATACAGAGAGTTATTGTTCAATCAATAGGCTTTAAGTCATATTAAATTTACAATTCTTTTAAGTCATATTTATATAGCGTTAAATTTTGAATAAAATCGAAAGAAAATTTGTTTATTTTAGCAGCCACAGAAAAACCAAACGCAAATGAGCATACTAAGAATTGTTGGAATTCCCTTATTTTTTTGTTTTATCTCTTTCCAGTCAATTGCACAGAAAAGTTATCTAGATGAAGCTGATTTTAAACTTTATCAGGAAGAGAAGTATTTTGAGGCAATTGAAATGTACAAAAAAGCATATGTAAAAGAGAAAGGAAGGGATGTAAAGGCCGAAATTATTTACAAGATTGCCGAATCTTATCGCATGAGCGATCAAGCTGAACAAGCAGAAGTTTGGTACGAAAAGTCGATTATTGCTCAATATGACGACCCTACTGCTCATTTATATTTAGCTGATATGAAAATGAGAAGGGGAAAATATGATGAAGCTTTAGTTGAATATCAAAAATACGCAGCTCTTAAACCTGCTGATCCAAGAGGAAAATTAGGAATTGAGTCTGCTCAAGAAGCTCAAAATTGGGTTGATAACCCAGAAAATTTTATCGTAGAGCCTGTTGTATTAATTAATTCAGAGTATTACGACTACAGACCTATATTTGCTGATAAAAAGAACGATGAAATTATCTTTTCTTCAACCAGAGAGGGTTCTATAGGGAACAAAATTTCAGAAGTTACTGGCGACAATTTTGACGATTTATATTATACCAAAAGAGATAAAAAAGGAAAATGGAGTGAACCGGTGTTGGTTGAAGGTGAAGAAGTGAATACTGAAGCTAGTGAAGGTGCTGCAGCATTTAATTCAAGAAAAAATACCATGTATTTTACACGTTGTAAATTTGAAAAAAACGGTTATTTAGGTTGCCAAATTTATTCAGCAAAACAACAAGGTAGCAAATTTGCTCAAGTAGAATTAATCCCAATTGCTTCAGATAGCGCGATAGTAGCACATCCAACTTTGACCCCAGATGATAAAGTTTTAGTATTTGTATCCGATATGGCAGGTGGTCAAGGAGGAAAAGACCTTTGGTATGTTAAAGAGCAATCTAGAAATAATTGGTCTGAGCCAATTAATCTAGGACCAGAGATTAATACTCCAGGAGATGAAATGTTTCCTTACATTAGAGAAAATGGTGATTTGTACTTTTCTTCCACAGGACATGTTGGAATGGGAGGTTTAGATATCTTTCACGCTAAGAAAAAAGGTGAAGCAAAATGGGGAGATGTTCGAAACATGAAAGCTCCAATCAATTCTAGTGCAAATGACTTTGGGATTGTCTTCGATGGTAACTCAGAGAAAGGATACTTTAGTTCAAATCGTGAAGGTGGCCGAGGACAAGATGATATTTGGGAGTTTCAAGAACCACCAATCCTTTTTGTATTAAAAGGAATTGTACTTGATGAAGAAACCGGTGAGCCATTAACTGCAGCAACAGTTAGCTTAGTTGGAACAGATGGAACCTCTGCCGAAAAACAAACTGCTACTGATGGTACTTTTGAGTTCGCTAGAAATGGAGACAAATCATACATCAATGAAAATACCTCCTACTCCATTACAGTTAGTAAACCAAACTACTTGAATGCAAAAGGTAAAGAGAGTACTGTAAATGTTACTGAATCAAAAATATTTGCACATCGATATGAATTAATTCCAATTACAGATCAGCCAATAAAATTACCTGAGATTCTGTATGATTTCAACAAAACTACACTTACAGAACAAGCGAAAGATTCTTTGGATTACTTGTATGATATCTTAATTGATAACCCAACACTTGTAATTGAATTAAGAGCAAACACGGATTCTAGAGGTAGCGATTCATACAACTTAAAGCTTTCTCAAGGAAGAGCTGAGTCAGCAGTGAAGTATTTAGCTAGCCGAGGAATTGAATTAGACCGAATGGAACCAAAGGGGTATGGTGAAACCAATTTATTGATCTCTGATGAAGAAATAAACAAACTGGCAACAGAAGAGGAAAGAGAGGCTGCACATCAATTAAATCGTAGAACTGAGTTCAGCGTTTTAAGTTTTGATTATGTTCCCAAGGATCAAAGAAATGAAAGCCCTGCAGAAGAAAACAACTAGCGTAAATTAAAATCTATTAAAACATCCAATTTCACTATGAATTTGGATGTTTTTTTTATTTAATACCATGGAGAACAAAGAAAGGTATGACTTAAGGGGAGTTTCGGCTGATAAAACGGATGTTCACAATGCCATCAAAGGAATTGATAAGGGACTCTATCCAAAAGCATTTTGTAAGATTGTACCAGACTACTTGAGTGGAAGCGAAGATCATTGTATCATTATGCATGCCGATGGAGCAGGAACTAAATCCGCTTTAGCTTACATGTACTGGAAGGAAACTGGAGATTTATCTGTATGGAAGGGAATCGCAATGGATGCCATTACAATGAACCTAGACGACCTTCTTTGTGTTGGAGCAACTGACAATATATTGCTCTCTTCCACAATTGGAAGAAACAAAAACCTTATTCCAGGTGAAGTAATTTCTGCCATCATCAATGGAACTGAAAAAATTTTAGATGATTTACGTAAGCATGGAATAGGAATTTTCAGTACAGGAGGAGAAACTGCTGATGTTGGTGATTTAGTTCGTACCATCATAGTGGATTCAACAGTAAGTTGTAGAATGAAACGAAGTGAAGTAATCGACAACGCAAACATCAAAGTAGGAAATGTTATAGTTGGCTTAGCTTCTTTTGGTCAGGCCACTTATGAAAGCGAATACAATGGCGGTATGGGTTCAAACGGATTGACTTCAGCAAGACATGATGTATTTCATTCCTACTTAAAGGAAAAATTTCCAGAATCTTATGATCCTCAAGTTCCCAATGAATTAATTTACTCCGGTTCAAAAAAACTAACAGACTCAGTTGAGGGAAGCCCTATTGATGTCGGGAAATTAGTGCTCTCGCCAACAAGAACCTATGCTCCAATAATGAAAAGAATTCTTGAGCAGCACAGAAGTGATATTGATGGTATTGTGCATTGCAGCGGAGGAGCTCAAACGAAAGTATTGCACTTTATAGACGATTTACATGTCATTAAAGACAAGCTCTTTGAAATCCCCCCTTTATTTCAATTGATTCAAGAAGAATCGAAAACAGAATGGCAAGAAATGTATAAGGTATTTAACATGGGACATCGCATGGAAATATACACGGATGAAGCTACTGCAAAAGAAGTAATTTCTATTTCAGAAAGCTTTGGAGTAGCAGCACAAATCATTGGTAGGTGTGAGCGTTCCGAGCAGAAAAAATTAACGATTCGATCTCCTTATGGAGAATTTAACTATTAAGAAATGAGTAACCTATTAGAGAAACTAGCATCGATTAAAGATCGATGGACAGAAGTATCTCAATTAATTGTAGATCCGGACATTATTGCCGACATGAATCGCTATGTTAAGCTTAATAAAGAATACAGCGATTTAAAAGAATACGTTGATATCTATGAAGATTACAAGAATGTTCTCAATAACATAGAGTCCTCAAAATCAGTGTTAAAAACTGAAAAAGACGAAGAATTCCGTGAAATGGCTAAAATGGAATTGGATGAACTAGAAGACCGTTTACCAGTTTTAGAAGAACAAATAAAATTAATGCTCATTCCAAAAGATCCTGACGATGATAAGGATGTAATCATTGAAATAAGGGCTGGAGCAGGTGGAGATGAAGCAAGTATTTTTGCTGGAGACCTTTATAGAATGTACACGAAATACATTGAAAGCAGAGGTTGGAAACATGAAATAACCACCATTAATGAAGGTACTGCGGGTGGTTTCAAAGAAATTAGTTTTGAAGTAAGTGGTAAGAATGTATACAGTGTAATGAAATACGAATCCGGTGTTCACCGTGTTCAGCGCGTTCCACAAACAGAAACCCAAGGCAGGGTGCACACTTCTGCAGCTACTGTAGCAGTACTTCCTGAAGCAGACGAAGTGGATGTAAAAATCAATCCAGCTGATATTCGAAAAGACACGTTTCGATCGTCAGGAGCGGGTGGGCAACATGTAAATAAAACGGAATCTGCAGTGCGTTTAACACACATTCCTTCAGGAGTTGTCGTTGAATGCCAAGATGGTCGTTCTCAGCTAAAGAACTACGAAACAGCCATGAAAGTACTTCGAACTAAACTGTACGAAGCTGAAGTAGAGAAAAAAGAAAAAGAAATCGCTGCAAGTAGAAAGTCTCAAGTTTCAACAGGTGACCGTTCTGCAAAAATTAGAACCTATAATTACCCTCAGGGAAGAGTGACCGATCACAGGATTAATCTGACTTTATATAACTTGGATGCAATTATTGGAGGAGAAATTCATGAAATCATTGAATCACTCAGAATGGCAGAGAATGCTGAAAAATTAAAAGAAGGTCTCAAAGACGGAAATGCTGTTGGAGAGTAAAAAATTTAAATTAAATTTCAGGTATGACTAGAAAAGAACTCATAAATACCATTCGAGAAAAGAAGAGTTTTCTTTGCATTGGTTTAGATACCGACATCGCAAAAATACCTGCTTCATTTTTAGACTTTGATGACCCGATATTTGAGTTCAACAAAAGAATCATTGATGCTACAAAGGATTTTTGTGTAGCTTATAAGCCAAACATTGCTTTTTATGAATCAATGGGAGCAAAAGGATGGGAAAGCCTTAAAAAAACAGTTGATTACATTCCCAATACCATTTTTACCATTGCTGATGCCAAGCGTGGAGACATTGGCAATACTTCGCTAATGTATGCTAAAACTTACTTCGAAACATACAACTTTGATTCTGTAACAGTAGCTCCATACATGGGTAGTGATTCAGTAGAGCCATTTTTAAAACATCCCAATAAATGGGCAATTTTATTGGCTTTAACCTCTAATCAAGGTGCATCAGACTTTCAGTTTGAAGACTTGAAAAGTGGGAAAAAACTTTTTGAAAAAGTTTTAGAAACTTCAAAAACTTGGGGAACGGATGAAAACATGATGTATGTAGTAGGTGCTACAAAAACAGCTGAACTACAACAAATACGTAAACTAATTCCCAATCACTTTTTACTCGTTCCCGGAGTTGGTGCACAAGGGGGAAGTTTAGAAGATGTATGCAAATACGGACTTAACAAAGACATTGGTTTATTAATCAATTCTTCTAGAGGAATTATCTATGCTTCCAATGAAATAGCGAATTTTGAAGAAGCAGCAGCCGCTGCATCTGAGAAAATCCAAAAAGAAATGGCGAAATATTTCTAAAACAAAGATTGAGGGAATCTAGCAGCAGTTCCCAATTGCTCTTCTATTCTCAACAACTGGTTGTATTTTGCCATACGATCAGAGCGAGAAGCAGAACCAGTTTTAATTTGGCCTGTTGTTAAAGCTACTGCTAAATCCGCAATTGTTGTATCTTCAGTTTCACCTGAACGATGAGACATTACAGAAGTATATCCATTTCGTTTAGCCAATTCAACAGCACTAATCGTTTCAGAAAGAGTTCCTATTTGATTTACTTTAATTAAAATTGAATTAGCTACTTGCTGATTAATACCTTGCTGTAGGCGATTGACATTTGTAACAAATAAATCATCACCCACTAATTGAACTTTTGACCCGATTGCTTTTGTGAGTTTAGCCCAACCGTCCCAATCATCTTCATCCAAACCATCTTCAATAGAAATAATGGGGTATTTCTTAGTCCAATCTTTCCAATAATCCACCATTTCAGAAGGACTTAATTTATCACCAGTAGATTGGTGCAAATGATACACATTCTCCTCTTTCAAATAAAACTCAGAAGCAGCTGCATCCATTGCAATAAATACATTTTCTCCAGGTTTGTATCCAGCTTTTTCAATTGCTTTCAAAACGAATTCTATTGCTTCTTCATTTGACTTTAAGTTAGGAGCAAACCCTCCTTCGTCGCCAACATTGGTTGAGTAACCCTTAGCTTTCAATACATTTTTTAAGTGATGAAAAATCTCCGTCCCCATTCTCAAAGCTTGACTAAAAGATTGAGCTCCAATCGGCATCACCATGAATTCTTGAAAATCGATGCTATTATCAGCATGAGATCCTCCATTCAAAATATTCATCATTGGAATTGGAAGGGTGTTTGCTGACATCCCACCAATATAGCGGTATAAGGGCATTCCGAGTTCATTCGAAGCAGCTTTTGCAACAGCTAAAGAAACTCCTAAGATACTATTAGCTCCTAAATTGGATTTATTATCCGTTCCGTCCAACTCAATTAAAAATTGATCTATCCCTTGTTGATCAAAAATATTAAAGCCATTTAATTCTTGATTAATACTATTCGAGACATTTTGAACAGCTCTAAGCACTCCTTTACCAAGATATACCTGCTTATCGCCATCTCTTAATTCAACTGCTTCATGAACGCCTGTAGAAGCGCCTGAGGGAACAGCAGCTCTTCCCAAGACACCGTTTTGAGTTAGAACATCTACTTCAATGGTTGGATTACCTCTAGAATCTAAAATTTGTCGGGCATGAATATTGGCAATTAGTGTCATTGTATTTAATTTTTGTATTGTTCAATGGATTGAATAAAGTCATCAAATAAATAACGGGAATCATGAGGTCCAGGAGCAGCCTCAGGGTGATACTGTACTGAAAAAGCAGCCTGATTTTTCATGCGAATACCTGCAATGCTATTATCGTTTAAGTGCTCATGAGTTATTTCAACTAAGTCACTTTGCTCAGCAGAACTACGATCAACTACAAAACCGTGATTTTGAGAAGTGACTTCACACTTTCCAGTAAGTAAATTTTTCACAGGATGATTTATACCTCGGTGTCCATTATGCATTTTTACAGTAGTTAAACCATTTGCTAAAGAGAGCAACTGATGCCCCAAACAAATACCAAACAAAGGAATTTTTGATTGAAGTAAAGCTTTCACTAATTCTATTGAATCTTTCATTGCAAAAGGATCACCAGGGCCATTACTCAATAAAATGCCATCGGGTTTCCAATTCAAAATTTCTTCAGGAGTGCTATGCATCGGAAAAACTTTAACCAATGCTCCCCGTTCATTCATACATCGAATAATATTTTTCTTGGTTCCAAAATCTATTAAAGCAATTTTATTTGAAGCATTCTCGTCACCAACTTGATAAGATTCTTTAGTAGCAACCTTAGAAGATAACTCCAAACCTTGCATTGATGGAACTTTTGATAATTGTTCTTTCAACGTATCTACATCAAATTCCAAAGAAGAAATTATCACATTCATAGCACCCCGATCACGTATGTGACGAACTAAAGCCCTAGAATCAATGTCGCTTATTGCTACGATATTATTATCTTCAAAATATTTTTGTAAGGAACCTGTTCCAATAGGTCTTGAATAGGTTTCAGAAAACTTCTTGCAAATCAATCCTGAGATTTTAACACCATCCGATTCTACATCTTCTGTATACACCCCATAATTTCCAATATGAGCGGTAGTGCAAACCATTATTTGACCAAAATAAGATGGGTCTGTAAAGATTTCCTGATACCCTGTCATGCCAGTATTAAAGCATATTTCTCCAGTACTTGTGCCTAAGATACCTGCAGCAAGGCCATGAAAAACGGTACCATCTTCTAAAACAACAATCCCCTTAGTTCTAGTTCTGTATTTCATCTTTTCTAATTTAAAATTTTTAATTCAACAAGCCCCAAATAATGGATTTAGAGGCAAAAAAATTTTGGTCAAAAAAAAGGATAAAACTTGAAGTTTTATCCTTTTAATGTATTAACTTATCAACTAAAAATCATTACTTATCCTTATTATTATCCTCTTTTTTGGAATCCTTTGTAGTTTCAGTAATTGTGTCAGTAGTTTTTGCTTCTGTATTTTCTGTTTTTACAGCAGCTTCAGCTTTTGGAGCTTCTTCAGTAGCAGCAGCATCAATAGATTTTTCTGTAACTTCCTCTGTTTTAGGTTCAGAAGTTTTTTTATCAGTACTTATTGAAGCAGTACCACCACCTCTTCTACTTCTTTTCTTCTTAGTTCCAGCTTTTTTGTCAGAAGTGTATAATTCATTGAAATCAACCAACTCCATCATGCACATTTCAGCATTATCACCTAAACGATTACCAGTCTTAATAATTCTAGTATATCCTCCTGCTCTTTCAGCAACTTTAGGCGCAACATCTCTGAATAATTCAGCAACAATTGTTTTGTCATTCAAATAACTAAAAACAACCCTTCTAGAGTGTGTTGAATCGTCTTTTGATTTCGTAATTAAGGGTTCTACAAATCCTCTTAAAGCTTTAGCTTTTGCAAGGGTTGTATTAATTCTTTTATGTTGAATTAAAGAACAAGCCATGTTAGACAGCATTGCCTTTCTGTGAGATTTTGTTCTCCCTAAATGATTAAATTTCTTTCCGTGTCGCATAACTCTTAGTCCTTATCCAATTTATACTTTGCAACATTCATTCCGAACGTTAAATTTTTACTTTCTACTAATTCGTCCAATTCTGTCAAAGATTTCTTACCGAAATTTCTAAATTTCAATAAATCAGTTTTATTAAATTGAACCAATTCTCCCAATGTATCAACATCAGCAGCTTTTAAACAATTCAAAGCTCTAACAGATAAATCCATATCGATTAATCTTGTTTTAAGCAATTGTCTCATGTGCAATGAATCTTCATCAAACTCTTCAACCGCTGACTTCACTTCTGTTTCTAAAGCAATTTTCTCATCAGAGAATAACATAAAGTGTTGAATCAAAATAGTTGCAGCTTCTTTCAAAGCTTCTTTTGGATGAATTGAACCATCAGTCTCAATATTCAAAACCAATTTTTCATAATCCGTTTTCTGACCTACACGGTAATTCTCAATGTTGTAATTTACATTTTTGATCGGTGTAAAAATAGAGTCAGTAGCAATGAATCCAACAGTAGTATCTTCAACTTCATTCTCTTCCGATGGAACATATCCTCTACCCTTTTCGATAAAGATTTCCATTTTAATTTTGACAGATCTCTCCATTTGGCAAATTACCAAATCAGGATTTAACACCTGAAATGCAGAAGTAAATTTTCCAATATCTCCAGCAGTCAATTTTTCTTGACCTGAGATAGTTAAACTTACTTTTTCTTTATCAGTTCCATCAATTTGTTGTTTGAAACGAACTTGTTTCAAATTTAAGATAATTGAAGTTAAATCTTCAACAACTCCTTCTATAGTAGAGAACTCGTGATCAACATTTTCAACTTTAATTCCGGTAATGGCGAAACCTTCCAATGAAGAAAGTAAAATTCTTCTAATTGCGTTACCAATCGTAATGCCATAACCTGGTTCTAGTGGTCTAAACTCAAACTGACCGTTGTGATCAGTTGATTCAATCATAATTACTTTGTCAGGCTTCTGAAAATCTAATATTGCCATAATTTTATTTTATTATTTAGAATTTTACTTAGAGTAAAGTTCAACGATTAATTGTTCTTTAATATTCTCAGGAATTTGAGCACGCTCAGGAGCGTTAATAAATTTCCCTTTTAAACTTTGAACATCCCACTCTAACCAATCATAATGATCTCTATTGTTAGCTAATGATTCAGTAATAATTTCAAGCGATTTTGAACGCTCTCTTACTTCAATTACATCACCTTCTCTAAGAATGTGTGAAGGAATATTCATTACAGTTCCATTCACTATAAAATGTCTGTGTCCAACTAGCTGACGAGCTGCTCTTCTTGATGGGGCTAATCCCATTCTGAAAACAACGTTATCCAACCTAGATTCACATAATTGCAACAAGTTTTCACCTGTAATTCCTTTTGTTCTAGAAGCTTCTTTAAAAAGATTAGAAAATTGCTTTTCTAAAATTCCGTAAGTATACTTCGCTTTTTGCTTTTCAAGCAACTGAACAGCATATTCAGATTGTTTTCCACCTCTTCTAGTAGGACCGTGTTGTCCTGGAGGGTACTTTTTCTTTTCCAATGCGCGATCAGGACCAAATATTGGTTCTCTGAACTTTCTTGCAATCTTTGATTTTGGACCTCTATATCTTGCCATTATCTTTACTTTTTTGCTTTACTATTAAACTCTTCTTCTCTTAGGTGGACGACAACCGTTGTGTGGAATTGGTGTAATATCCACTATTTCAGTAACCTCAATGCCATTGTTATGGATGGTTCGAATCGCTGACTCTCGTCCAGCTCCAGGACCCTTAACATATACCTTAACTCTTCTCAAACCTAAGTCATGTGCTTCTTTGGTACATTCAGCAGCAGCTAATTGTGCAGCGTATGGGGTATTCTTTTTAGAACCTTTGAAACCCATTTTACCGGCTGATGCCCATGAAATAACTTGTCCGTTCTTATTGGTTAATGAAATGATGATATTATTGAAAGATGCATGAATATGCGCTTCTCCAATTGATTCAACAGATACATTTTTCTTTTTTTTCTGTGTAGATTTTGCCATCGTATAAAACGTTATTCGCTTTTATTATTTAGTAACTTTTTTCTTGTTCGCTACTGTTTTCTTTCTTCCCTTACGAGTTCTGGAATTGTTTTTAGTTCTTTGTCCTCTTAAAGGCAATCCAGATCTATGACGAACACCTCTATAACAGCCAATATCCATTAACCTTTTAATGTTTAATTGTACTTCAGAGCGAAGTGATCCTTCAACAGTAAATTCATCATTTAAGATTTTACGAATTTTAGCTAATTCATCATCATCCCACTCTTGAACTTTTTTATCAAAGTTCACTTCAGCTTTCGCTAAAATCTTTCTAGCAGAACTTCTTCCTACTCCGTAGATATAGGTTAGTCCAATTTCGCCTCTCTTAGTTTTTGGTAAATCAATACCTGCTATTCTAGCCATAAATAAAGTATTTTACTATCCTTGTCTTTGCTTAAACTTTGGATTCTTTTTATTAATAACATACAAGCGACCTTTTCTGCGAACAATCTTGCAGTCTACGCTTCTTTTCTTAATGGATGCTCTTACTTTCATCTTTTTAGTTTTTATTTATACCGATATGAAATTCTTCCTTTTGTTAAATCATAAGGAGACATTTCAACTTTTACTTTATCTCCCGGTAATAATTTTATATAATACATTCTCATTTTTCCTGAAATATGAGCAGTTATTAAATGCCCATTTTCAAGCTCCACTCTAAACATTGCATTTGACAATGCTTCTGTAACTGTTCCATCTTGTTCAATCGAGGCTTGTTTCGCCATATATTCTAATTCACTTTTTGTTTTAAAACTTCTTCAACTAATTCATGCGTTGACAAAACTTCAGCTTTATTCTTTCTTACAACAATGTTGTGTTCAAAATGAACTGAAGGTAATCCATCTGCAGTAACTATTGTCCAACCATCTTCATCTTGTTTAACTTGTCGTTTGCCAAGATTAATCATGGGTTCAATCGCTAAAACCAAACCCTCTTTCAACTTCATTCCGTTGCCTTTTCTACCGTAGTTTGGAACTTCAGGACCTTCGTGTAAGTTCTTACCTAGACCATGTCCTACCAACTCCCTCACAACTCCGTAGCCTTTCTCCTCAGCAACTGATTGAATTACAGCTCCAATATCTCCGATTCTATTTCCAACAATTGCTGCATTAATTCCTTCTTCAAGACACTTTTTAGTTGTCTTCATCAACTCACTAATCTCTTTGCTAACTTCACCTACAGCAAATGTATATGCTACATCTCCATAAAATTCATTCAACAAAACCCCACAATCAACAGAAATAATATCTCCGTTATTTAGCGGTTTTTGGGAAGGTATACCATGAACTACTTGAGCATTCACTGATGCACAAATTGTATTCGGAAAACCATTGTATCCTTTAAATCCCGGAACTGCTCCGTGATCTCGAATAAACTCTTCTGCAACTTGATCTAATTTAAGTGCAGAAACCCCAGGTTCAATTAGTTTAGCTATTTCAGCTAAAGTTTTTCCAACAAGTAAAGAACTCTCTCTTATTAATTCAATTTCTTCTTCCGTCTTCAAATATATCATAGACTAACCCGCCATATTTATACTTGAACGTCCCTTAATTCTTCCCGATTTCATTAAGCCATCATAATGTCTCATTAATAAATGACTTTCAATTTGCTGTAGAGTGTCTAATATAACACCTACCATAATCAACAGGGAAGTACCTCCATAAAATTGTGCAAACTGACCATTCACTCCAGCTTGAGCTGCGAATGCAGGCAAAATTGCAACAATTGCAAGAAAGATTGATCCAGGCAGTGTAATTTTCGAAAGTACATCATCCAAAAATTTAGCTGTCTGTTTACCAGGTTTTACACCAGGAACAAATCCACCATTCTTCTTCATATCATCCGCCATCTGATTCGGATTAACCGTTACAGCCGTATAAAAATAAGTGAAGGCAATAATCATCAATGCAAAAATCAAGTTATACCAAAATCCGGTATAATCACTCAAAGCAGCAGTAATTCCTGTTAAAGAATCGGTACTTGCAAAACCAGCTAGTGTAATGGGTATAAACATAATTGCTTGTGCAAAAATGATTGGCATTACTCCAGCTGCATTCACTTTTAGTGGAATGTATTGTCTAACTCCACCGTACTGCTTATTTCCAACGACACGTTTCGCAAATTGCACGGGCACCCTTCGGGTACCTTGCACCAATAAAATGGTGGCAATTATAACGAGGAGCAAAATTACCAATTCTACCAATAGGATTACCAATCCACCTCCTTTTATTCTAGAAGCAAATTCAGCAACGAATGCAAAGGGTAAACTCGCAATAATTCCTATCATAATTATTAATGAAATTCCGTTTCCAAGTCCTTTTTCGGTAATTCTTTCACCCAACCACATAACAAACATGGTTCCTGTGATTAAAATAATAACAGTGGAAATCCACCAAAAAAGGGTATCAGGGCGAACAATTTCCCCTGCACCAGTTAGTTCAGGTACTTGAGAAGCGATGTATCCAGGAGCTTGAAATGCAACAATCAAAATTGTTAGCATTCGCGTAACTTGATTGATTTTTCGACGTCCACTTTCACCTTCCTTCTGTAATTTTTGGAAGTAAGGAATAGCAATACCCAACAACTGTACAACAATAGATGCAGAAATATAAGGCATAATTCCCAATGCAAAAATTGATGCTCTTGAAAAAGCACCTCCTGCAAAAAGATCTAATAAACCTGCAATTCCACCTGTGTTTCCTGCATTTGCAATTTCTAATGCTGCAGAATTTACACCTGGTAGAACAACATAAGAACCCAATCGATAAATCAACAACAAGCCAAGGGTATTGATGATTCTGACTCTTAGGTCTTCAATGGTCCAAATATTTTTAAGTGTTTCGAAAAATCGCTTCATAGCCTATATCGTTTCTGCAGTTCCACCTTTTGCTTCAATTGCTTCTTTAGCACTTTTAGAAAAAGCATGAACTTTTACGTCAATCTTACTTTCTAGAGTTCCTCTTCCGAGGATTTTAACAAGGGTATTTTTAGTTGCCCAACCATTATCAATTAACACATCAATATCAATAGCATCTAACTTTTTTGTATTGGCGATTAATTGAAGGGTGTCTAAATTAATTCCTTTAAATTCTTTGCGGTTAATATTGGTAAAACCAAACTTTGGCACTCTCCTCTGCAAAGGCATTTGTCCACCTTCAAAACCAACTTTCTTAGAATATCCAGATCTTGATTTTGCTCCTTTATGTCCTCTTGCTGAAGTGCCTCCTCTTCCGGATCCTTCTCCTCGGCCAACTCTTTTGCCTTTTCTTACTGAACCTTGTGCAGGTTTTAGATTACTTAAATCCATGATTAATTCTTCTTTAATTCAATTATACTTTTTCAATACTAACCAAGTGTTTCACTTTGTTAATCATTCCCAACACCTGAGGAGTTTCCTCATGAATGACTGAAGTTTGATTTTTAGTTAAACCTAGAGCATCCAAAGTCAATTTTTGTCTTTTTGGTCTCTTAATTCTACTTTTTACTTGAGTTACTTTAATTTTTGACATGCCTATAATTATTAACCGTTAAATACAACATCTAATTCAACACCTCTATGCTTCGCTATTGTGTAAGCATCTCTCATCTCTTGCAATGCTTTAATAGTTGCTTTAACAACGTTGTGTGGATTTGAAGATCCTTTAGATTTTGCTAATACATCGTGTACTCCAACACTTTCTAAAACAGCTCTCATTGCACCACCTGCAATAATTCCTGTACCATTCGATGCTGGTTTAAGAAAAACTTGTGCTCCACCATATTTTGCTTCTTGTTGGTGAGGTACAGTTCCATTTACAATAGGAACTTTAATTAAGTTCTTCTTTGCATCATCAATACCTTTAGAAATAGCTTCTGTTACTTCGTTCGCTTTTCCTAAGCCATAACCAACAATTCCATTCTCATTTCCAACAACTACAATCGCTGAAAAGCTAAAGTGTCTTCCCCCTTTAGTAACCTTAGTTACTCTTTGAATTCCAACTAATTTATCTTTAAGCTCTATTTCGCTTGACTTTACTCTTTTGGTATTTGCGTTAGCCATAATATATTTCTTTAATTCTTTCTTTATTAAAAATCTAAACCACCTTCTCTTGCTCCATCAGCAACAGCTTTCACTCTTCCGTGATACAAATAACCATTACGATCAAAGCTCACTGATTTAATTCCAGCTTCAATTGCTTTTTCAGCAATACTTTTTCCAACAAGTGCAGCTAATTCAACTTTAGGTGCTTTTTTAGAAGAAATTTCTTTATCTCTCGATGAAGCAGCCAAAATGGTTTTACCTGACGTATCATCAATTAACTGAGCGTAAATTTCTAGATTACTTCTAAAAACAGACAAACGAGGTCTTTCTGCAGTTCCGGTAATGATTTTACGGATTCTTCTCTTAATTCTTATTCTACGATCTAATTTTGCTAATGCCATGATTTTTATTTTTTAGCAGCAGATTTACCTGCTTTTCTTCTAATGTATTCTCCAACAAAACGAACTCCTTTACCTTTGTATGGCTCTGGTTTTCTCAACGATTTAATTTTAGCAGCTACCTGTCCAATTAATTGCTTGTCATAAGACTCTAAACTGATAATTGGATTTTTTCCTCTTTCTGAAGTTGTAGTAACAACAACCTCTTGTGGCAATTCAAATACAATTGGGTGAGAAAATCCTAATGATAATTCTAATCGCTGACCTGTATTTGCAGCACGGTATCCAACACCAACTAATTCCAATTGCAATTTCCAACCATTGCTTACTCCCTCAATCATGTTATTAATTAAAGAACGGTACAAACCGTGTTTTGCTTTATGATCTTTTTGCTCAGTATGACGTTGTACAACAACTTTGTTATCCTCTGTTTTAACAGTAATGTTTGGATCAACAGTTTGATGTAATTCACCTTTGGCACCCTTCACACTAACAATGTTGTTATCTGAAATTTTAATCTCAACACCGCTGGGTATTTCAATAGGAGCTAAACCAATTCTTGACATAACTTATCTTTTTCTATTATTTAATAAACGTAGCAAAGTACTTCTCCACCTACTTTTTCTTTCCTTGCTTCTTTATCCGTCATTACTCCCTTAGAAGTAGACAAAATTGCAATACCCAATCCATTGATTACTCTTGGTAATCCATCTGATTTAGCATATTTTCTTAAACCCGGTTTACTGATGCGAGTCAAACTTTTAATAGCTGAAACCTTAGACATAGGATGATACTTTAGAGCTATTTTAATAACTCCTTGAGGGTTTTCACCGTCAATGAATTTATAATTCAAAATATATCCCTTTTCAAAAAGGATTTTTGTTATTTCTTTTTTCAAGTTAGAAGCTGGAATCTCAACTATTCTATGTCTTGCTTTTGATGCGTTTCTAACTCTGGTCAGAAAATCTGAAATTGGATCTGTCATTGTTCCTTATATATTATTTACCAACTAGCTTTTTTAATCCCTGGTATCAAGCCTTCACTTGCCATTTCTCTAAAAGTTACACGAGAAATTCCAAATTGTCTCATATATCCTCTAGGTCTACCAGTTAAACTGCAGCGATTGTGTTTTCTAACAGGAGAAGCATTTTTAGGCAATTTTTGAAGCCCTTCATAATCTCCAGCTGCTTTCAATGCAGCTCTTTTCTCTGCATATCTTTCAACCATTACTGCACGTTTTCTTTCACGTGCTTTCATTGATTCCTTTGCCATGCTTATTCTTCGTTTTTAGTTTTTTGAAAAGGCATTCCAAATTCCTTTAATAAGGCTTTTGATTCTTCATTCGTTTCTGCTGTAGTAACGAATGTAATGTCCATTCCACTAATGTTATTTACTTTGTCAATATCAATCTCAGGGAAAATGATTTGTTCTTTTACACCTAATGTGTAATTTCCTCTTCCATCAAATCCTTTGTTGCTAATTCCTCTAAAATCTCTTGTTCTTGGAAGTGCAACAGAAATCAAACGATCTAAGAATTCGTACATACGATCTCCTCTTAAGGTAACTCGAACACCAATTGGCATTCCCTTTCTCAATTTGAAATTGGAGATATCTTTCTTAGAATAGGTTGGAACAGCTTTTTGTCCGACAATAGAAGTTATTTCGTTCACTGCTGAATCGATTAACTTTTTATCTGCTACAGCTTTACCAACACCTTGGTTGATACAAATTTTTTGCAAACGCGGAATTTGCATGCTGCTTTTGTAGTTAAAGCTTGACATCAAGTTTTTCTTAATGTCTTCTTGATACATAATTTTTAATCTAGGCTTTTCCATTATTTGATTACCTCCCCGGATTTTTTAGAATACCTTACTGATTTATTTTCTTCCTGTCTTCTACCAACTCGTGTTGCTTCACCACTTGTAGGGTCAAGTAACATTACATTAGAAATGTGGATAGGAGCATCTTGCTTAATAATTCCACCTTCTTGATTGTTGGCATTAGGTTTTGTGTGCTTACTGTCTTTTCGGATACCGTCTCCTTCAAGAATAACTCTTGATTTAGCACGGATTACTCGAATGACTTTAGCTTCTTGCCCTTTTGAAACACCGGCAATCACTTTAACCCTATCTCCTTTTTTAATATTTAATTTTTTCATTTTCAACTTTCTTAATCGATTAAAGAACTTCTGGTGCTAAAGAAACAATTTTCATGAATTGCTTTTCTCTTAATTCTCTAGCTACAGGTCCAAAAATACGTGTACCTCTCATTTCTCCTGTCTGGCCTAACAATACAACAGCGTTGTTATCAAATCTAATATAAGAACCATCTTGACGACGAATTTCTTTTTTAGTTCTAACGATAACAGCTTTAGAAACGGCACCTTTTTTAATGTTTCCTGATGGTAAAGCAGACTTTACTGATACCACAATTTGATCACCAATTGAAGCATACCTTCTCTTTGTCCCTCCCAATACTCGAATGCAAAGCACTTCTTTAGCTCCACTATTATCCGCAACAGTTAATCTAGATTCTTGCTGTATCATAATTACTTGACTTTTTCAATAATTTCAACTAAACGCCAATTTTTGTTCTTGCTCAATGGTCTTGTTTCCATAATTTTTACTGTATCACCGATACTGCAATCATTATTTTCATCATGCGCCATGAATTTTGACGTTTTCTTAATAAACTTCCCATACATTGGGTGTTTAACTCTGCTTTCAACTGCAATTGTGATGGACTTGTCCATTTTGTTACTCACAACAACACCGACTCGCTCTTTTCTTAAATTTCTTACTGCTTCCATTAGTCTTGTTTCACTTCAGATTTAGACAATTCTCTTTTTCTCAATTCCGTAATCAATCTTGCAACTGTTTTTCTAGCTGCACGAATTTGCATAGGATTCTCCAAGGGAGAAACAGCATGATTCATTCTGAGCTTCACAAGCAAGTTAGTTTGTTCAGCTAGATTTTCTTGCAAATCATCGGAACTTAAATTTTTAATATCTGTCTGTTTCATTATTATATATTTCTTAGAACTTGTCTAGTTCACTTTATAATCTCTTCTTACAATAAACTTCGTTTTTACAGGAAGTTTTTGGGCAGCCAATCTCATTGCTTCTTTAGCAATATCCAAAGACACACCATCTGCTTCGAACAAAATTCTTCCCGGACGAGCAACTGCTACCCATAATTCTGGAGCACCTTTTCCTTTTCCCATTCGAACTTCAGCTGGTTTCTTCGTAACCGGTTTGTCTGGAAAAATTCTGATCCAAATTTGCCCTTCTCTCTTCATGAATCTTGTAACTGCTATCCTTGCCGCCTCAATTTGACGAGCAGTTATCCAAGATTCTTCTAATGTCTTTATAGCGAAACTTCCAAATGCAATTTGATTCCCACGTTGAGCATTGCCCTTCATGCGTCCTTTTTGCATTTTTCTATATTTTGTTCTTTTAGGTTGTAACATTTTACACTAATTTTAGGATATCCCTTCTACAATTATTTTCTTTTTTTCCCATCTCTAAATCTACCAGCAGCAGCAGGTTTTGCAGCAACAGGTTTGTTAGATACTATGTTTGGTGAAAGGTCTCTTTTTCCATAAACCTCTCCTTTGCAAATCCATACTTTCACGCCAATTCTACCATAGGTAGTGTGTGCTTCAGAAAGAGCATAATCAATGTCAGCACGAAATGTATGCAATGGAATTCTACCTTCTTTGTAAAATTCAGTTCTTGCCATTTCAGCTCCACCTAATCTACCACTTACCATAATTTTGATACCTTCTGCACCCATTCTCATAGTTGAAGCAACAGACATTTTAGCAGCTCTTCTAAAAGAAATTCTTCCTTCAATTTGGCGAGCAACACTATCAGCTACCAATTTTGCATCTAATTCAGGACGCTTAATTTCAAAAATATTGATTTGAACATCCTTCTTAGTTAATTTCTTCAATTCTTCTTTAAGCATGTCAACATCTTTTCCACCTTTTCCGATAATGATCCCCGGACGAGAAGAATTAATTGTGACTGTAATCAATTTCAAAGTACGCTCGATGACGATTTTAGAAATACTGGCTTTTTGAAGACGAGCCATGATGTATTTTCTAATTTGATTGTCTTCAGCAATTTTATCTGCGTAGTTTCTTCCACCATACCAGTTGGAATCCCATCCTTTGATAATTCCTAAACGATTTGCTATTGGATTTGTCTTTTGTCCCATGCTTATTATTGACTAATCTTAATTATTAACAGTTTCTTCTACCATTCGATCAACTACCAAAGTAATGTGATTCGAACGTTTTCTAATTCTATGTCCTCTTCCTTGTGGAGCCGGACGTAAACGCTTAAGCATACGTGCACTGTCCACTTTAACTTCAGCAACTTTTAAACTATTGCCTTCAGGACTTTCTCCTTCGTTTTTAGCTTCCCAATTTGCAATGGCAGAACGCAACAGCTTCTCCATTCTCAAAGCAGCCTCTTTAGGACTGTATTGTAGAATTGATAAAGCTCTAAAAACTTCAACTCCACGAATCATGTCCGCAACCAATCGCATTTTTCGTGGCGAGGTTGGGCAATTCTTTAAAGTCGCAACGAAATGGCTTTTATTAGCCTCTTTTCTTGCTTCTGCTCTATTTCTTTTTCTTGCACCCATGCTATAATTGTATTATCTTTTACCTTTATCTTTCTTTCCTCCGTGACCTCTAAAGGTTCTTGTCGGAGCAAATTCACCTAATTTGTGTCCTACCATATTCTCTGTAACATATACAGGAATAAATTTATTACCATTGTGGACTGCAATTGTTAAACTCACAAAATCTGGAGTAATCATTGAAGCTCTTGACCAAGTTTTGATAACACTCTTTTTTCCTGAAGCTTGAGCATCATCTACTTTGGCAGATAACTTATAGTGAACAAATGGCGGTTTTTTAAGCGATCGACTCATATTAATATCTTATTTCTTTCTTCTTTCAATAATGTACTTATTTGAAGGTTTTTTCGGTGTTCTGGTTTTGAAACCTTTAGCCGGTATACCTTTCCTTGATCTTGGATGACCTCCTGAAGAACGTCCTTCTCCACCACCCATTGGGTGATCTACAGGGTTCATAACAACTCCACGAACTCTTGGTCTTCTTCCCAACCATCTAGATTTTCCTGCTTTACCAGATCGCTCTAACATGTGGTCTGAATTGGAAACAATTCCAATCGTTGCCAAACAACTTGATAAAATCAACCTTACTTCACTTGATGGCATTTTAACACCAACATATTTACCTTCACGAGATACCAACTGTCCATAGCTACCTGCACTTCTCGCTAATTTTCCACCTTGTGATGGTTTTAGCTCAATGTTGTGAATCATAGAACCCATTGGAATTTCAGATAAATACATTGCATTTCCAACCTCAGGCTCAACCCCTTTTCCAGAATTGATTGTTTGACCAACCTCTAATCCTTTAGGAGCGATAATGTATCTTTTTTCACCATCAACATAATTGATAAGTGCAATTCTTGCAGATCTGTTTGGATCGTATTCAATTGTAGCAACCTTGCCATCAATACCAAATTTATCTCTTTTGAAATCAATCAAACGATATCTCTGTTTGTGACCACCTCCGATATAACGCATTGTCATCTTACCAGAATTATTTCTTCCTCCTGATTTCTTTGCACTTTTAAGCAATGATTTCTCAGGTGCTGTCGCGGTAATCTCCTCAAAAGTTGAAGCAACTTTATGACGTTGTCCCGGAGTGGTTGGTTTTAATTTCTTTACTGCCATTTTCTATTCCTTTAAATATTGCTAAAAAAGTCAATGGTTTCACCTTCAGACAAAGTAACAACCGCTTTTTTAATTTTATTAGTTCTTCCTTCAACCCATCCTGTTTTGGTGTACCTCGTTTTGTGCTTTCCTTTGTAATTCATTGTATTCACACTATCGACAGTAACTCCATACATCTTTTCAACAGCCGTTTTGACTTGAATTTTGTTGGCTTTAACATCCACCAAAAAACCATAACGATTGAAACGCTCTGTCAAAGCGGACATCTTTTCGGTGATTAAAGGCTTCTTTAATATATCCATGACTTTATCTCTTATTTAGCTAAATTTCCTTCAATTTTCTCTAAAGCACCTTCTGAAACAATGACATAATTAGCATTCATTAAATCATAAGTACTTATATCTAAAGCTGTTACAACTTTCGTTTGCTTTAAATTTCGGGATGACAAATATAGGTTTTTATCCTTATCAGCAACTATCCATAAGGTTTTTTTATCGTTACCTTTAAGATTTTCCAATACACTGATAAACTCCTTAGTTCTTGGTGATTCAAAAGTGATGTCTTCAACAACTTGAAATTCACCTGCTTTTACCTTATATGATAGAGCTGAACAACGCGCTAAACGCTTCAATTTTTTATTCAATTTAAATGAATAATCTCTTGGTTTAGGTCCAAACACAGTACCACCTCCTTTAAAAAGTGGAGATTTGATGCTACCAGCTCTTGCTGTACCAGTTCCCTTTTGCTTTTTAATCTTTCTTGTACTACCAGTTACTTCAGCTCTCTCTTTAGATTTGCTAGTTCCTTGTCTTCTGTTGGCAAGGTGTTGCTTTACATCTAAGTAAATCGCATGATCATTCGGCTCAATCGCGTAGATTGAATCAGACAACTTTACTTTCTTCTTGCTGTCTTTGCCTTCTTTATTTAAGATACTTAATTCCATTTCTATTTTCCTCCTCGAATTAATTACTAATAATTACCATAGATCCATTTGCACCAGGTACAGAGCCTTTAATAACAAGGATATTTTTTTCAGGATATACTTTAACTACTTTCAAGTTTTGAATGGTAACTTTTTCATTTCCCATTTGTCCTGCCATACGAGTTCCTTTAAAAACTCTTGAAGGATCAGAACCAGCTCCAATAGATCCAGGTGCTCTTAAACGGTTATGCTGACCGTGAGTAGCATCACCAACCCCAGCAAAACCATGTCGTTTTACTACACCTTGGAAACCTTTTCCTTTTGAAATTCCACTAACGTCTACCCATTCGCCTTCGCTGAAAATTTCAACATTCACTTCGTCTCCTACTTTTCGATCAGACAAACCATCAACTTCCACCAACTTGCGTTTTGGAGTTGTATTGGCTTTTTTGAAGTGCCCCATCATTGCTGATGAAGTATGCTTCTCTTTTTTCTCGCCAAAAGCAATTTGTACTGCGCTATAGCCATCCGTTTCTTCGGTTTTTACTTGTGTGACTACACAAGGACCAGCTTCCAAAACTGTGCATGGTATGTTCTTACCCTCGGCACTGAAAACACTGGTCATTCCTATTTTTTTTCCTATTAAACCCGG
The DNA here is from genome assembly GCA_963973975.1 of uncultured Flavobacteriales bacterium. GTDB lineage: Bacteria > Bacteroidota > Bacteroidia > Flavobacteriales_E > Vicingaceae > UBA1494_A. Next base: position 64,767 of record CAXBCF010000008.1, on the reverse strand, counting down.
CATTTTATTATTATTAATTCGTTATACTTTAATTTCAACATCTACTCCACTTGGCAACTCAAGTTTCATTAGTGCATCAACAGTTTTTGATGTAGAACTGTAAATGTCTAATAAACGCTTGTAAGAAGAAAGCTCAAATTGCTCTCTTGCTTTTTTGTTAACGTGAGGAGATTTTAATACAGTGTAAATTCTTTTGTGAGTTGGCAATGGAATTGGACCACTAACCACAGCTCCTGTAGACTTTACAGTCTTTACAATTTTCTCAGCAGACTTGTCAACCAAGTTGAAATCGTAAGACTTTAATTTTATTCTAATTTTCTGGCTCATACTTTCTATAATTAAGCTTCTACTTTACCTTTTGCTTTTGAAATCACATCATCAGATACATTTCTAGGAGCTGGATCAAAATGAGAGAATTCCATGCTTGATGTTGCTCTACCAGATGACAATGTTCTTAATGAAGTTACATATCCAAACATTTCTGATAATGGAACTTTAGCTTTTACAACCTTCGCTCCAGCACGATCATCCATGCCATCAACTTGACCTCTTCTTCTATTTAAATCTCCAATCACATCTCCCATATTTTCTTCAGGAGTAACTACTTCTAGTTTCATAATTGGCTCTAACAATACTGGGCTAGCTTTTGGAATAGCAGTTCTAAATGCCATTTTAGCAGCTAACTCAAATGATAATTGGTCAGAATCTACTGCGTGGAAAGATCCATCAACTAAAGTTACTTTAAGACTATCGATTGGATAACCTGCAAGTACTCCATTTTTCATAGATTCTTTGAATCCTTTCTCAACTGATGGAATAAATTCTTTTGGAATATTTCCACCTTTAATTTCGTTCACAAACTCTAAACCGTTAGCTTCTTCTGCATTTTCAACAGGCTCAATGATAACTTGAATATCAGCAAATTTACCACGCCCACCTGATTGTTTCTTGTAAACTTCTCTGTGAGTAACTCTACCAGAAATTGCTTCTTTGTAAGCAACCTGAGGAGCACCTTGGTTACATTCTACCTTAAATTCTCTTTTTAAACGATCTAAAATAATATCTAAGTGCAACTCACCCATTCCACTCAATACAGTTTGACCTGAATCTTCGTCAGTATGGATTGTTAAAGTAGGGTCTTCTTCAGATAATTTTCCAAGAGCCATTCCCAATTTATCGACATCTGCTTGAGTTTTTGGCTCAATTGCAATACCAATAACAGGATCTGGGAAGTTCATTGATTCCAAAATAATTGGATGTCCTTCACGACACAATGTATCACCAGTTTTAATATCTTTAAACCCTACCAATGCACCAATATCTCCTGCATGCAATGAATCTATTTGATTCTGCTTGTTGGCGTGCATTTGGAAAATTCTAGAAATTCTTTCTTTTCTATTTGTTCTCATGTTCATCACATAAGAACCGGACTCTAATAAACCTGAGTAAGATCTAACAAAACACAAACGACCAACAAATGGGTCAGTTGCAATTTTGAAAGCTAAAGCAGCAAAAGGTTGATCAACGTCAGCTTCTCTTGATTCTTCTTTATCTGTATCTGGATTAATTCCGATAATTTCACCTGCATCTAATGGAGAAGGCAACAACTCCATTACGTAGTTCAACATTGTTTGAACACCTTTATTTTTAAAGGCAGAACCACAAAGCATAGGAACTATTTTCAAAGAAATAGTTGCAGCTCTCAATGCACTTAAAATTTCCTCTTCTGTAATTGAATTTGGATCTTCAAAATACTTTTCCATTAAAGTATCGTCAAAATCAGCGATTGCTTCAAGAAGGTGCTCTCTATATTGAGCTGCTTCTTCTTTCATGTCTTCAGGAATATCAACTTCTTCAAAAGTCATTCCCATGTCATCTTCATTCCAGATAATTCCTCGGTTATTCACCAAGTCAACTACTCCTTTAAAAGTTTCTTCATTACCGATAGGCAATTGTAAAGGAACAGCAACACTGCCTAACATTTCTTTCACTTGCTTGCACACGTTAAGAAAGTTAGCTCCTTGTCTGTCCATTTTATTGACAAAACCCAAACGAGCAACATTGTAGTTATCTGCTAATCTCCAGTTAGTTTCTGACTGAGGCTCAACACCATCAACAGCACTAAAAAGGAAAACCAAACCATCTAATACTCTAAGTGATCTATTTACTTCAACAGTAAAATCAACGTGACCTGGAGTATCAATAATGTTTATATGGTATTGCTCATCTTTATAGTTCCAAAAAACGGTAGTTGCAGCAGAAGTAATGGTAATACCTCTTTCTTGTTCTTGCTCCATCCAGTCCATTGTTGCTGCACCATCATGAACCTCTCCAATTTTGTGACTCACACCGGCATAATATAAAACACGCTCAGTGGTGGTAGTTTTACCAGCATCAATATGAGCTGCAATTCCAATGTTTCTAGTAAGTCTTAAATCTCTTTTTGCCATTTTATTTAAAAGGTTTTCCTTTTTATAAGTTAGTTAGAATCTAAAATGCGAAAATGCTTTGTTCGCTTCAGCCATTCTATGTGTATCTTCTTTCTTTTTGTGTGCAGCGCCTTCTTCTTTTGCAGCAGCAATGATTTCGCCGGCTAATCTCTCAGCCATTGTTTTTTCATTTCGCTTTTTAGCATAAAGAATCAACCACTTCATCCCCATTGATGTCTTACGATCATCTCTAATAGGCTGTGGAATTTGAAAGGTTGCTCCACCCACTCTTCTACTTCTTACCTCAACTTGTGGAGTAACATTTTCTAATGCTTTTGTCCAGGTATCCAAACCACCGTCTTCTACTTTATTTTTTACAATGTCAATTGCATCATAAAAAATACCATAAGCGATGCTTTTCTTTCCGTGTAGCATCAGGTTGTTTACAAATCTTGTCACTTCCTGACTTTGAAATCTAGGATCTGGAAGTAATGGTCTTTTTTTTGCTCTTGCTTTTCTCATCTTTTCTGCTTAAACAATCAATTATTTTTTAGGTCTTTTAGCACCGTATTTAGATCTTCTTTGTGTTCTACCTTCAACGCCGGCAGTATCCAATGCACCTCTAACAATGTGGTACCTAACACCGGGTAAATCTTTTACTCTTCCTCCTCTCACCAATACAATCGAGTGTTCTTGCAAATTGTGTCCTTCACCAGGAATGTAAGCATTCACCTCTTTTTGGTTGGTTAATCTAACCCTAGCTACTTTTCTCATCGCAGAATTAGGTTTCTTTGGTGTGGTTGTATACACTCTCACACATACCCCTCTTCGTTGTGGACATGAATCTAAAGCAGCAGATTTACTCTTCTTTTCTAGTTTAATTCTACCTTTTCTTACAAGTTGTTGTATCGTTGGCATAAGCGTTTAAATAGGTCAATATAAAAATACCCCAAATTTTGGGGTCGCAAATGTACAAGATTTTTTATTTATTTCAACGCGGTATTCCTTTTTTTTTAAAGGAATTATCAAAATAAATACAATTGGAGGCTGAACAACGAATACAAGGAATTTATTGAGTCGAAATTAAAACAGTTTTTAATGAATTTCAACTCAAATTTTAACGCAATTTGTTAATTCTAAAATTTGAAACTCAAAAATGACACTTTGAAGCTCTAGTTTCATCAAAATTTAAAAATATACACTTTATTATACTTCGTTCGAAATACTATCAGCTACTAAAAATGCTGTTGTCCAAGCAGCTTGAAAATTAAACCCACCTGTAACTGCATCAACATTAATTACTTCACCACAAAAATAAAGGCCTTCAACTTTTTTACTCTCCATTTTTTTCATGTTAATCTCCTTCAGTTTCACCCCTCCACAAGTTACAAACTCTTCTTTAAACGTTGTTTTTCCATTTGCACGGTATGTGTCTTGTCCCAAAACCAATTCTATATTTTGCAGTTGTTCTCGATTTAAGTCAGCCCAGTTTAGTGCTTTGTTGATCTCACTTCTAGTTAAAAGGTATTCCCATAATCTTTTCGGCAATTCTTCAGGTTTCGATTGCCAAATTTTAGTTCCTGCTCTTTCACTTCTTTGATTAAGAATGTAGTCTGCTGTATTTTCCATCCAAGTTACCACAAATTCAAATTGATAACTCTTTCGAAAAAGGTAATCTGCAGCTTTTGCAGATAGTTTTAGAATAGCTGGACCACTCATTCCCCAATGTGTGAAAAGCAATGGGCCGCACTCTTCAAATTTTGTGTCTTTTAGCTGAACACAAGCATTTACCGACAAACCCATTAATTGATTGGAAGGATGTTTTGGCAAATTAAATGTAAAAAGCGAAGGAATAGGCTCAATCAATTCATGTCCTAAATGTTCAACAAAACCATAATGCTTTAGTTTTGCACTACCTCCTATTGCTATTACAACAAAATCTGCTTGATAGATCTTACCACCTTTACACTCAACAGAAAACTTTTCTGCTTTTTCAATTTTAACTACTTCAGTTGAAAGGTGAATTTGAATAGAATGCTTCTTAGCTTCTTTCAAAAAACAGTCGATTATGGTTTGAGAAGAATTTGATGTGGGAAACATTCTTCCATCATCTTCCACTTTTAAGTCAATTCCTTTTTCATTGAACCAGAAAATGGTTTGATCAACCGCAAAATTATAAAATGGACCAAGCATCTCTTTTTCTCCCCGAGGATAATTTAAAACCAATTCACTTGGATTAAAGCAAGCATGAGTAACATTGCAGCGACCACCGCCACTAACTTTTACCTTAGTCAGTAATTGGTTGGTCTTTTCTAAAATTACAATCCTAACTTCTGGATTTTTTTCTGCAATATTTATCGCAGAAAAAAATCCTGCTGCTCCTCCACCAATTATTACAATATCCTTTTTTGCCATGCTTCAAAATAAAGGCTTTTTATATATTTACAGTTCACAAATTTTCTATAATTGAAAAAACTTTTTTACTGCATTCTTTCCCTCTTTTTCTTCTCCTACAGTTTTGCGATTGAAGTTAATGAACCAAACTATGAGTTTGAAATACCTGAACTAATTGTTGAAGGAGTTCCTTATGAAATTATCATTTCTGCTTCTCAAAAAACAACAAATCCACTTGAAGTAGTTGTCAACTCTGAGAACACTATAGAAGTTTTTTTTGATAAAAACCAACAAGCTTCCTTTGAAATGGTCTTCGATGAAAAGGGCAAGTACACTTTCACTATAAACAACCAGAGTTTTGATACAGAAGTAAACCCTTTACCAATTTGGCTTTCTATCATTCCACCCTTAATTGCAATTCTATTAGCACTTGTTTTTAAAGAAGTCATCACTTCCTTACTAATAGGTATATTTTTTGGAGCCTTTGTAGTTCATTTTTATGCAAGTGGTTTCATTGATGGTTTGCTTTTGGGATTTATGTCAACCATTGATCATTACATACTTAAAGCATTAAATGACTCAGGTCATTTATCCATTGTGCTTTTTTCCTTACTAATTGGCGGAATGGTTAGTCTAATTTCAAAGAATGGCGGTATGCAAGGAGTTGTGAACCGAATTTCAAAATATGCCACCAATGCGAAAAACGGTCAATTAGCTACATTTGGTTTAGGCATTGCTATCTTTTTTGACGATTATGCCAATACATTAATTGTAGGAAATACCATGCGACCGATAACTGATCAGCTAAAAATATCTCGCCAAAAACTTGCCTACATTGTAGATTCTACGGCTGCACCAATGGCGGCTATTGCTCTAATCACAACTTGGATCGGAGCAGAGTTAGGCTACATTGAAAATGGAATCAATCAAATTGAAGGTTTAAATGCTGGGGTATACGCTACCTTCATTTCTTCACTTGCCTATTCATTTTACCCGATTTTCACCATTGCGTTTATGTTTATTCTGATTTACAAGGAGAAAGATTTCGGTCCGATGTATCAAGTAGAAATGCAAGCTAGAAAAGCATTAAAAAATGATTTTGATGATGAAACTTCATCAGCTGAACAAGAAGCATTTCAGATTAAAAAAGGCATTCAACCAAAAGCATTTAATGCAGTGGTTCCAATTTTGGTAGTCATTTTTGGAACAATTGCGGGATTATTATATACTGGTTGGAATCAGGAGGTAGTAGATGATAAACAACTTGGTATATTTCAAAAATTGTCAACAATAATAGGCAATTCAGATTCATATCAAGCTTTATTATGGGCATCACTTGCAGGATTATTAGTAGCGATTAAATTAAGCTTATTGAGAAGAATTCTAAGTTTACAACAAACCATAGAATCCATCATTAGTGGTTTTAAGACTATGCTGCCTGCTATCATTATATTGGTGCTAGCCTGGTCATTAGCTATTGTTATAGAAGAGATGCAAACTGCTCAATTTTTAACTTCTGCACTTTCTGAATACATCAGTCCACATTTAATTCCGAGCATTACATTTATAATGGCTGCTTTGGTAGCATTTTCTACTGGATCATCGTGGGGAACAATGGCCATTCTTTATCCCATAATGATTCCGCTAGCTTGGTCGATTTCAATTTTTAATGGCTTAGACCCTGCTTTAACCATGAGCATTTTTCACAGCACAATTGCTTGTGTTTTAGCTGGAGCAGTTTTGGGAGATCATTGTTCTCCAATTTCAGACACCACTATTTTAAGTTCACTAGCCAGCTCATGCAACCACATTGAGCATGTAAAAACACAAATTCCTTATGCCTTAACAGTAGGATTAGTTGCCATTCTCTTTGGAACATTGCCTAGTGGTTTCGGAATTCCTCCATGGATTGGGATGATTTTCGGAATTGTAGCCATGTACGGCATCATCCACTTCCTAGGCAAGAAGGTGAGTTAAGCGCTATTCTTACCATACTAAAAAAGAATAAGATTCTACTCACTTTACTTTTAACAGTTTCGAGTTAATAACTTCAAGGATTTACCTAGAATTCACTTATTCCTATCTATAGTTTTGAATGTGATTCTTAAGTTATCATTTAATTCATAAAAATGACTCAAAATTTCAACTTTCAATTAAAGTTCATTTATACTTCTTTTTCAGAATCAACTACTTCACTTATTCTTCAAGCATTCACTTACTCTAAAATAAACAGTCATGACTAAAGCCATACTAGTCGCTTTTAATTTATTTTTCATCCTTATTTATAAACTTTTTCTTGGAGGAGATTTGAATATTGAACAAAACCTACCAGAAAAGATAAATGCAGGCGAAAGTTTTACACTCGAAGTGACCATTGAAAAGGGAAGTCGTGAAGGCTTTGCAAAATGGCAACAATCTATTCCCCAAGGATTTATTGCAAAAGCAAAAGAAACAGAAGGAGCAACATTCTCTTTCAAAAATCAAGAAATTAAAGTGATTTGGATGACCATTCCAAAAAAGGAAGTATTCACTATCAGTTTTGACATAACAACTAGCACTGAACTTAATGGATCTTTTGAATTTAAAGGTCAGTTTTCATACATCGAAGACAATCAACGCAAAGACATCAGCTCAGAAACTGAAACTATTCAAGTTTTGTCTGGAGCCGCTTTAGCAATGGAAGAAGAAGTTGAAAGTGAAGACGAAAGCAGCGAAGTAGTTGAAGAAGTTGTTGCTACAGAAACTGAAGCTGAGATAGTAGAGGAAATACAAACAGAAGAGGAAAGTACTGAAAACGACAAGTACGCCAAAGATCAAATTGTTGGTGAACAAGATGGCATTACAATCACTCGAATAATTACTCCTTTAGAAAATTCTAAATACGAAGTAACTCTTGTAATTGACAAATCAGCTATCAATAGCTTTGGGAAAGTTGAGGAATACCTTCCGCCAAAATTTGTGGCTTCAGAACTTGAAAATGAAAACGCCATGTTCTCTTTCAATCGAAATGTTGCTAAATTTTTGTGGATGATTCTTCCAGAAAAAGATGAGTTGACCATTAAGTATATTATGGAAAGCACTTCTGACGAATTAGATGAAGCGCAACTTCACGGTGTATTTTCCTATTTAAAAGAGGATTTACCCATGCAATTGAAATTAAATCCTAGCACCTTTGATAACACATTTGTAGCTCCTGAAGAAATTGCGATGGAAGAGGAAATTGAAGTAGAAGAAGTTGAAGAAGAAGAAATAGCTGAAAGCCTTCCACCAAGTGAAGTTGTTACTGAAGAAATTGAAGCTATCACTGAGGAAGTGATTGAAACTGTGGATGAAGAAATTATTGCTGAAACAGCAGTTGATGAAGAAGAAAAATTGAAAGAATCAATCAGCAATATCCCAGCACCTGAAACTAGTGTTTCATACAGAGTTCAAATCGCAGCAGGTAAAAAAGAAGTACAACAACAATACTTTGTCGATCGACACAAAATCACTGAAAATGTTACGATTGAATACCATAATACATGGTATAAATATACTATAGGATCTTATCCTATTTATAAAGAAGCAAGAGATAAAAGAAATATGATATGGGAAGCCGAAAACAAAATTGATGATGCCTTTGTAACCGCCTATAATTCAGGTGAGCGGATTTCTGTTCAAGAAGCATTAATGATAAGCAAGCAAAAATGGTATAAATAAGCCTATTAAAAAAAAATCTGCTATCTTTAGGGCTTTGAATTTTGAAGCATGAAATTTTCTATACTGCTCACTGCTATTTGTATTTTATCCTTGCAAGTTTTCTCCCAAGAAACTGAGCAAGAAACAGAAAAAATCAATAAAGCATATAGTCCAACCATTGGTGTGGGCGTTGGCATGATTGGATTTTACGGAGATTTAAATGATAGAAACTATGGGAGTCCTTTTTCAGCTAATCCAGGTTTTAACCTATATGTAGTTCAACCTATAAATGATTTTCTCAGCTTAAAATTCAATTTTCTTCAGGGTAATATTCGCGAAGAAGAACGTTCTTTAGAACGAAACTTGAACTTTAAATCCGATATTTTTGCTGGTTCGGCCATGTTGGAATATAATTTTTCCAATTTTTTACCCGAACAACGCAACATCACTCCATTTGTTACTGCTGGAATTGAGATGATTGAATTTAGTCCAAAATCTGATTTGATGGATGCGAGTGGAAATAAATACAATTATTGGTCAGACGGAAGTATTCGAAATATGAAAGAAGGAGCTTCAAATGCTGAGCAGTCACAGATAATTCGAAGAGATTATTCCTATGAAACAGATATACGAGAATCAGGCTTTAATTCAACTACATCTACCAACTCAAGAGCTTTTGCCATTCCCGTTGGAATTGGTGTAACCATGCACTTAAACGATCAATTTGATTTTAGATTTGAAAGCATCATGCATTTATCTTTTTCAGATGAAATTGATGGAGTAAGCAATAAAACTTCAAGAGATTTAGTGCAAAACAGAAGAGCCAATGGAAATAATGACCATTTTCTTTACAGTGGAATATCATTGAGTTATAACTTCCAAAAAGTTAAAGGAGTTGATCCTTTCGAAAAAGAAGAGAAGTTGAAATTTGAGCCAATCGATTATCTAGCATATGGAAACACAGAAGATTTTGATGGAGATGGAGTTATAGACTTAGTAGACTTATGCCCTAATACACCAAAAAATATTGCGGTAGATTCTACAGGCTGTCCAATCGACTCTGATGGTGATGGAGTTCCTGATTACAAGGATGAGGAGATGAACACGAGGTATCCTGAATTTGCCAATGATAAAGGTGTTGAAGTTACCGATGAAATGATTTATCGTTCTTACATGCGATACAAAGATTCAACATTGGAGTTTGCTGAAACCATTGAAAGAGATTTTACAGGTAAAAGAAGAAAAAGTGCTCCAAAATATCGTATTAAAATTGGAGAGTACACAAGAGGTGAAACTCCTAAAGACATGAGCAAACTACTCGGTATTTCTGATTTAAGTAAAGTTGATCAGGAGGACAAGACTTTATACACTGTAGGGAATTACAAAACTCAGTTAGAGGCAAGTTCAAGGTTAAATCAATTGAAACAACAAGGATTTAACGAAGCTGAAATAGTAAAGAAAGACGCTAAAGGGGTATACATTGCTAGCGAAATTACTAGTTCAAGTCCAATAACTCCAACTCAGTCTACAAGTGGAGAAACTACTACTACTGAAGAGCTTCCAAAAACTGACGAAGTTGTGTTTAGAGTTCAACTTGGTGCTTTCAAGAATAAACCTACAAGCGAGAACTACAGTAAAATTCCAAATTTATTAATCGAAGAATCTAACAGTTATTTCCGTTACCTATCTGGTTCGTTTAATAATTTTGGCGATGCTGCAAAACACAAAGTTAAGATGATTGTAGAAGGTTATAAAGGTGCATTTGTCGTTGCTTTTAAAGGTGGTGAGCGAGTTTCTTTAAAATCGGTAGGTGTTGAATCATTAAACTCAGATCCAATTATTGGGAAATAATTTTTTTACATTTCTCGCTTTAGCTGCTTAACTTTTATTAACTTCAATCAATTTAAGCTTTACTTAAATTTGGATTTCAAAATTATTTTATGAAAATAGCTACATTCGGCATTTGGTTGCTTTGCACCCTTTTTTCAACATCAATCCTATTTGCACAAAATGATGCACCAAAAAAACTCAGCAAAGGCGATGCGCTCGCAAAAATCGATGCAATTTTTACTTTGATTAATTATGCCTATGTAGACGATGTGGACAATAATAAAATGTCTGAAGATGCTATTGTTGCACTACTTGAAGAGTTAGACCCTCATTCAGTTTACATACCAGAAAAAGAAAAAAGAATGATGAACGAACCTTTGGAAGGAAATTTTGAAGGAATCGGGATTCAATTTAATATTTTAAAGGATACACTTACTGTAATTTCTCCAATATCTGGAGGTCCATCTGAAAAATTAGGAATACAAGCTGGTGATAAAATAATCTATATTGAAGGTATTAATGTTGCCGGTACAGGTTTGACAAACTCAGATGTACAAAAGAAATTAAGAGGAAAAAAAGGCTCAGTAGTCAATGTAGAGATTAAGAGAAATGGGGAAATAAAATTAATCTCTTACGATATTGTACGTGATGAAATTCCAATTTATAGCATAGATGCATCTTACATGGCAACTCCTGAAATAGCCTATATAAAAGTAAATCGATTTGCAAAAAATACCATGGATGAGTTCAGCATGGCATTAGATAGTTTAAAGAGTAATGGTGCAAAGGGTTTAATTTTAGATTTACGTGGAAATGGTGGTGGTTATCTACAAACCGCATTTAACTTAGCTGATGAGTTTCTTGAAAAGGATAAAATGATTGTTTATACTGAAGGTAAGAAACAAAGTAAGCAAGAGTATAAAGCAACGTCTATTGGAAATTTCGAAAAAGGGAAATTAATTGTATTGGTGGACGAAGGTTCTGCATCTGCAAGTGAAATTGTTTCAGGAGCTGTTCAAGATTGGGATCGAGGTATTGTAATTGGCAGAAGAACATTTGGAAAAGGCTTGGTTCAAAAACCTTTCCCTTTACCTGATGGATCTGAAGTGCGACTTACAACTGCAAGGTACTACACTCCAACCGGAAGATCAATTCAACGTCCTTATGAAGATGGGAAAGAAGAATATTACAAGGAATTTCAAAGAAGATTTGAACATGGTGAATATATGGTGGCTGACAGTATTAATTTCCCTGATTCGTTGAAGTATTTTACACCAAATAAAAGAATCGTGTATGGAGGCGGTGGTATTATGCCAGACATTTTTGTGCCTGTGGACACGAGCATGAACTCAGAATTGAATCGCAACCTTATCAGAAGAGGTGTTTACAACGACTTTGTTTTGGCACAGCTAGACAAAAACAGAAAGAAATTGCTAAAAGAATTTCCTAATATTGCTGTTTTTAAAGAAGGTTTTAAAGTAGATCAGGAATTATTAGACAAGTTTTTTGAATTTGCTGAGAAGAAAAAAGTTGAACGAAATGACGAGCAGTACCTTAAAAGTAAAGTTTTAATCGACACGCAGCTAGTAGCACTTTATGCTAGAAATTTGTATTCAATTTCAGCCTATTTTGAAATCATCAATAACTTAAATGAATCATATTTAAAAGCATTATCAATTTTAGAAGGTGGTGATGATTTTGAGAAAGCCTTTTTACAAGAAAATTAAAATAAATTTGCAATTAATAACCCTTAAATATAATTAGACATGACAGATAGTGTAAAAAATGGAATCCTAATCGCTGTAGCAGCATTAACCATCATTAATACAGGAATGATATTAACCTCTGACAGCGGAGTATCTTATGAAAAAACTTCGGTAACAACACCGAATCAGAACAATGCAGCAAACAATCAAACAATGTCTCAGGACAATTTTGATAATGAAGCTACATTACCTCCACAAAATACTGGTCCTAAAACAAGTATTGAATTCACTGAAACTGAATATGACTTTGGAACCATTGACCAAAACACCAGCAACCCAAAAGTATTTACATTTAAAAATACTGGATCTGAGCCATTGATTATTTCTGATGCAAAAGGAAGTTGTGGATGTACTGTTCCAAGATATCCTAGAGAACCGATAGCTCCAGGAGAAACAGGAGAGATTGAAGTGGTATACAGTCCAGGTAACCAGAAAAATCAACAAACAAAAACGGTAACTATCGTTGCAAATACAGATCCTGAAACAACTGTATTAAGAGTTACAGCAAATGTAAATGAAGTTGAAGGAAGCGATGGAAATCAGCCGACTCTTCAAATGGGTTCATAATTATAGAAACACCTTAATAAAAAAGTCGACTTGAAATATTCTAGTCGACTTTTTTTGTTTCAAGCTTTACGTTCCATAAAGCGTTGCAGTATAATAGTAGCGCTAATTTGATCAATCATAGACTTATCTCTGCGTTTTTGCTTTTTCATTCCTCCAGCTACCATAGCTTGCACAGCTTGATGAGAACTTAGGCGTTCATCTTCTCGCTCAAGAGCTATATTGGGAAACCGTTTCTTCAAAAAATTAATGAATGGAACTATTTGTTCCTCAATTTGAGACAACTCATTGTTCATTCGCTTTGCTTGACCAACTACAATGGTTTCTACTTCTTCTTTTCCAAGTAATTCGATAATAAACTCTTGTAATTTCTTTGTTTCAACAGTTGTTAAACCACTCGCTATAATTTGCAATTTATCTGTAATAGCGACTCCTGTTCGCTTAGCTCCAAAATCAAGTGCTAGAATCTTTCCCAAAGTAGTGTATCTTAAAACAAATTGAATGGGTAAAGTTATTGAATATGACTTGAAACGCTCTATTATCTAAAAAGTTAAAAAAAGTAACTTTATATTGCTTAACAACTGAAACGAGGTCTAGTTCTCTATCTTTCAGTATGTTTCTTACATGCATACTGATGTTTGGTACTGAGGTGTCAAAAAGTTCAGCAAGTTGATTTTGGTTCATCCAAACATTGCCATCTTTAGCAAATAAAGAAACTGAAGCTTTTCCATCAGCGGTATTGTAAATGATAATATTTTGTTTCTCTTCCATTTAAGTTCTTTTTTGGTTCTAAATTAAACCAATATTTACATATCAACCTGTTCAAATTTCACTATTTTCAAAATCAAAATATATACTTTTTCAAAAGTGTCCGAAAAAAATGTTTTTAAAAAACGAATGTTGATTTTTAAGCTGTCCCTAGAATTTGTTTTTTGGAAAATGAAATAAATTCTTAGAGAAACCGAGAAGCTTCCATCTGTGATGGAAGATCACTCGGCTGAACTTAGGATTTATAAAATTTGGAAAAAATAAAAATTCAAAGGACGAGTTTTTTTTGTTTAGCTCACTTCTTATTTATTGACTTGTGTTCGTGAATCTTCGATTACGTTTTTTTCACGGCGAAAAAAATGAAAAATATACTTTTTAAAAAGAACCCCAATTGATTTAAATAACTCAATTGTAATAGTTTAATTTTTAAAAAAAAAATTTAAAATCAAGTAGTTAAATCGAAAAAATTTTGTAACATTAAATTAATATATTGCTTTTATCGGACAACAATGATACTTTTTGAAACAATTGATTCAATTTTAAAAATCCCAGCTTTTGTAGGTTTCATTCACGTCTTTCATATCCTCATAGAGCCAAACCATTCTATCTAAAAACCAACTTTTTCCTAAATAAGCCAAGGCAATTCCTAAAATTGCGCCCCATATTGAATAATAAATTGTTGCCCAAATTGTCAACAACATACCTAAAGATGAAATAGCGTTTAACAGTTTATGAATTGGTTTTCTATGAATTTCAGGTATTTCCACTTTATCGCGATTCAAATAAACCCTTTCTCCCAAAACAGCTTTTGATGCCCAATTTTTTGTTGACTTTGGTTTTGAGAAAACTATAGGATTAAAAAATATCCATAAAATGGATAAGATACCGGGAATTAAGCACCACCAACCAATCCAAACTCTACTCCAAAAGGCAAAAACAATTATTGGCAAAACAGAATACCTTGTCCACACACTCCAAGGGTTAACGTGTTTCATCCAATTTTCATCAGTTAGGTTAAATATCTTCGAAATTTTTCGTTCTACAGTCATTTAAAAAGAATAGCTACTCAAAAGGTTTAACTTATGATAAACCTACGTAATTTTCTTTACTTCAATTCATGAAAAACAAGATAGAAGGAAATAAAGATTGATAAAACATAACACTATTAAGCTATACTTTAAAACCCAATACTGTCACATCATCAATCTGATCCTCAGAACTTTTCCAATTCAAGAAGGTTTTAGTAATTGCAGACTCCTGCTCTTTAGAAGTTTGATCATGAATCTTTAAGAATAATTTTTTAAGCTTTTTTACCAACAATTTCTTACTATTCGGTCCACCAAACTGATCGGCATATCCATCTGTTGTAAGATAAATCATATCATCTTGTTTTAATGAGATGTGATTATTTTCAAATACCATTGATTGAGATTCACTTAAAGTTCCTGCAGTATTTTTAGTCGGTTTGAGTTCAATTAGCATGGTTTCTTCACTTATTTCTTGTTTGTAGGAGTTAGTAAATTCACCGTCTAGCAAAGTGGAGTTCTTATCTTGCGACAAGGTTCTAGTGATAAAAAGAGGCCTATTGGCTCCGCAATATTCCAATTCATTCTTTTCGGTTGTTAATTTACAAACCAAAAGATCCATTCCATCCTTGAAGTGATTCTCATCTTTACCATTCAAATGGTACTTCATGGATTTATAGACAAAATTATTAACTGATTGAACGATGTGGTGAGCCTGGGTATGTTTTTTAGTAATAACGGCATCATTGAGAGCATTCATGGCTAATATACTCATAAAAGCACCTGGGACTCCATGACCTGTACAGTCCACCACTGCTAAAATATGTAAAGTACCTTCTTTACGTACACTCTTATGAGTCCAATAAATATCGCCACTTACAATGTCTTTGGGTTGAAAAAAAATAAATGCATGACCAAGCTGTTTTTTTAATCGTTCTGGACTTAACAGCATGCTTCTTTGGAGTTTCCATCCATATTTCATCGCATCCATTAAATCTTTGTTTTTCTCATCTGTTTTATTTTTTTGTTCTGCTATTTCTTTATTTTTTGCCGAAAGCTCTAGGGTCTTTTCATCTACTTTCTCCTTAAAAAGATCAATATAGTTGATAATTTCTTTCTCCATTTTTATAAAATTGTTCCACAATAGACCCAATTCATCATTTTTAGCATAATACTCACTTTTTAAACGAGCTGTAAAATTGGTATTAACAAAGTAGTTTATCCTTCTTGTTAAAGCTTGAAGGGGTGCAGTAAATTTTTTGGAAAAGTGAATAATTAAAATCATAGCAGCTAACAAGAAAAATAGCCATAAGAATAGTTGAATTAGATTTTGCTGATAGTGAGTTTTAACTTGATACGCTAGCAGTATTCTCTTAAATTCATTTAGATTATGAATCAATTCTTTAGAGGATTGATTCATTTGATTCTTTAATCCACGATTTGTTTTAAGTCCAATTTCTTGTTCTAATTGTGCAAGTGATAAAAACTGCTGCTTATAATTATCTAATTTCTGTTTTATTGAATCTTTTTGAATTTGAGAAAGCGAACTGTTCATCAATTGCTAGACCATTTCACGATGTTTTTCTAACAGCTTTACTATGTAAATACTGTCTTGCCGAACGATAAAATCTTTTTCATGTCTTCTTAAAGTTAAGACATCAGAAAGCTTCAACTCTGCTACATTTTCTAATTGATGAACATTTTTGCGCATCTCTCCCTCTAAACCATAATCTCTAAAACCTCGCTTTTTTACTAAAAGAATAATTTCCTTAAATATGGAATCACATTTTATTATTCCATCTTTAATTAACTGCAATTTAATTTGAAATGGTTCGTTAAGCAAGTCTTTCTGCCCTTCCAGCTTACCAATCTGGTTATGAACTTTAATTAATAATCTCTCATAATTATTTAAGTAGCTACTGTGGTGATTAATAAAGTAGGCTTGATTCCCCAGCTCGAAGTTGAAATAATTTTCTTGCTCTTTAAAAGAATTCAGAATGTGTACTTCTAATTGCTGTGTTTGATTATTTATATCTTGAAGTTCTTCTCGTTCTAAAAAGTAAAATGAAGTAATTACTGAACTTAAAATGCCAAGAAAAATTGATCCACTAAGCAGTAAAATGAGTTGTCCTCTGAAATTTTTCAATCTAATTGAAATTAAGTGAGCCCCAAAATTAGAAGCGGTTTACCAACTACAGCAGCCACCATTGTTAAAAAAAGGTGAACTTATACTAAGCGCTCTATTTCTAAGATTAGTTAGCTTATGCAGCCGATGAAATGGAAACTTTTAAAAAATAGTCTATCATTGGCATTAATTTAATTTATATCTAAACCGATATTAATTGCTTTATTAGCATCAATCTTAATAGAGTGTTGAATTTACTAGTCAATAAATAGAAAAAAGTTGTGGTAAAATGAACTCTGTTAAATTATCTCCCTTAACTGAATTTTCAAGCTTACTTTTGTTCAACTAAACTAAACGCATGTATCCAACAGTATCTGATATGCTCCGAGACCTTCTCGGAGTCAATATTCCACTTCCTTTTCCAACTTTTGGCTTTTTAGTAGCTTTAGCCTTTCTAACTGCAGCCTATTTTTTCACTAAAGAACTTAAAAGAAAAGAGGCTTTGGGATGGTTAAAAGCACAAACAATAAAAGTAAAAGTGGGTGAAAAAGCTTCATTTGGAGAACTAGCAGGAAACGGCTTAATGGGTTTTCTAATTGGTTTTAAACTAGTTGAAGCATTTACCAATTACAGCTCTTTTGTAGAAAATCCTCAGGACTTTGTCTTTTCTACACAGGGAAACTTTCTTGGAGGTATTTTAGGAGCTGCCCTTTTTGCCTATTTAAAATACCTTGAGAAGGAAAAAGCCAAATTAGCACAGCCAAAACTCATTGAGCAGAAGTTGAGACCACATGAAATGGTGGGCAATATGACCATGATTGCAGCCATTGCAGGTATCATCGGTGCTAAATTTTTTCACAACTTCGAAAATATTGATGAATTTATGGTTGATCCAATCGGAGCATTGACCTCTTTTAGCGGATTGAGTATTTATGGTGGTTTGATAGTAGGTGGTGGATCCGTTTTATGGTATGCTGTAAAAAATGGATTGGGATGGGTGCATGTCGCAGATGCCTGTGCACCTGGATTAATGGCAGCTTATGGAGTTGGCAGAATTGGCTGTCAGTTGGCTGGCGACGGAGATTGGGGACAACCCAATGACGCACCAAAGCCGGATTGGATGAGTTTTCTTCCTGATTGGATGTGGGCTTTTGACTACCCTAACAATGTTTTGGGAATTGATCTTCAAGAAGATTTTCAACGCATGGGTTACGAAAGCTTAACAGGCAAAGCTTGGCCTACCCCATTTTATGAAACGGTTATGGCTTTTATTATCTTCGGTATACTTTGGAGTCTGCGCAAAAGAATTGCAATTCCCGGGTTTATTTTCAGTCTTTACCTCAGCTTTAATGGAATCGAGCGCTTTTTCATTGAAAAAATTCGAATTAATCCCGATTACCACTTTTTCGGAATTGCCGCAACTCAAGCAGAATTAATATCCATCACATTATTTATTTGTGGAATTGTTGGAATGGTTTACTTTTCGAAAAACAAAAATAAATACCTTCCAAAAACTGAAACAGCATGAGTTTAGATTTAAAAAAACTTTGTCTGGATGTCGTTGAGCTTAGTCGAGAAGTTGGGATTCAAATAAAAATTGAAGAACAGCGAATCTCGGAGAAAGACATTGAGGAAAAATCGCTTAACTCTCTAGTGAGCTATGTCGATAAGGTGGCGGAGGAACAATTGGTGGAAGGTTTAGCTGAGTTACTTCCAGAAGCTGGTTTCATTGCTGAAGAGGGAACTTCAACCAAAAAAGGAGAGCGTTTCAATTGGATTATTGATCCATTGGATGGAACCACAAATTTTCTTCACAAGTTACCGGTTTATTCTGTGAGTGTAGCCTTACAAGATGAGAATGAAATTGTATTGGGAGTAGTTTTTGAAATCAATCGCGACGAATGTTTTTATGCGTGGAAAAATGGTGGCGCTTTTTTAAATAATAATTCAATCAAAGTCAGTACAAATACTGAATTAAAAGACAGTTTACTCGCAACAGGTTTTCCGTATTATGATTACGATCGAGTTGATGCTTATTTCGGTTTGCTGAAAGATTTAGCTCACAACAGTAGAGGTATTAGAAGGTTGGGGTCTGCAGCTGTCGATCTTGCTTATGTAGCTTGTGGTCGATTTGATGCCTTTTTTGAATACAGCTTGCATCCTTGGGATGTTGCTGCAGGAGCTTTAATTGTAAAAGAAGCGGGTGGTAAAATTTCCGACTTTTCTGGAAAAGATAATTGGTTGAATGGGAGAGAGATTATTGCATCAAGTACATTTTTGAATGAAGAAATTACAGAAAAAATCACTCTCTTCATGAATTAATTGGTTCCCTATTTTCTTAAATTATTAAATAGGTTTAGAACTTTTCTCTTTAAAATACTCGATTTTGTAGTGAAACATAGCGGCCATTTTTTCGGCTCTCTTCTTAGCTTCTTCGGCTTTTTCTCCTTCGAAAGTAGCGTCAATGGTTTCATAAAAAAGTTGGAGCCAACGTTGAAAATGCTCTTTTTGAACTGGAAGCGTAGCATGTGGTAAAAATGGACTTCCACTATAAGTATGCTCGTCTAATAAAATGGTTTGCCAAAAACGGTACATTTTTTCCAAATGCTTGGACCACTGATCCCCGATGCGTTCGTTAAAAATATCTTTCAATAAATAATCCTCCTGAACTTTTTCATAAAAAGCATCAACCAATTTTTTAACCGCTTCTAGGTTTAGGATATCAGTTTTTGGAGTTTGATCTATTGGTTGAGTCGACATGCTTTCTTGATAATTAAGGAATTATACTTTTTAACTTAAAAAGCTATAAATATGCTAATGAGATTCAAAGTTAAGTTTAATCTAGGCTCCTTCACAAATACCTTCTGCTTCTTTCAGTATACTTTTTTTGCGATTAATATTTACTCCAAGCTCATCGAGAATTGCTGGTTGCTCGCACAAGTGCCTGCACAATACAATTCCATTTAATAGTAATTTTTCCTTTTCTCGTTTATTCAATCCAGTAATGCAACTAATCGGATGCAATCCAGCTAAATCGATTCGCTCCTTCAAACTCCCTTGTTTTGGATAATCCCAGGACACCAATTTCAAGCCAACACAATTTCCATATTGAATGGCATCTGATGTAAAACGTGTATTGGTAAAAATCCAACCTTGATGAAATTTATGATCATGAGACTCGTCTTTCAAATACTGTTTTTCAATGTCTTCAAATCGAGCGTTAATATAAAGTGGCACTTTCACATCGCAGTGTCTGTTAAATGTATTGTGAAATTTACATTCCACCATAAAGTGATGCTCTTTTTTTTCAGCAACTACATCGAGTTCATGAGTCACACAATGCCCTTTAACCTGAACACCTACTTCCGTTTTAAACCCTTGATATTTTAGAATTTCTGCTATGAAACGCTCAAACGGATACCCACTTGGTCCCAATTCTAATATTGCTTTTTTTAATTTATAGCGAGCGGCAGAAGGCCGAGAACTTTTCTTTAAAAAAGAAAAGGCTGTTTTATAAATTTCCTTAGTGCTTAGCCCTTCTTTCAGAATTAACTTTACTTCATTTACAACTTCCTCAACAGCTGTATCGTTAGCACCAGAACGTAAAAGAGAATTTCGCAGTTTTTGCTCATCAAATTCGACTAAATCTCCGGAACTCTTTTTAACGAGGGTTGACATTTTATTATAAAAATAATGTTTTTAAAATTCAACCAAAAGAATATTAAAACTTTAAATAGATTTGTTTAAGAGTTAGCTAATTTTAAATTACCTATAAGTAAAATAGTTATAAAATCAGCTTCTATTGGCTCTCCACTTTGAAGTTTGCAAAGCCTTTTCGCTTTTATTAGTATTGGCAATACTTAGCTCACTTACTAATTTAGTTGCCAAAAGTGCAGCTACCAATTCTTCGTCTTCTTTTCGTTGATCGAGATATTCAGGTTTAAAGTGGTGTTTTACAAAATTGGTGTCAAATTTTCCTGAAATAAACGCTTCATGTTCAAGTGTAAAGCGGCAAAAACTCAAGGTAGTTTTTACTCCTTTAATTTGATATTCCTCAATAGCGCGCAACATTCTTTGTCTGGCTTCTTCTCTATCTTTCCCAAAAGTGACCAATTTCGCAATCATTGGATCATAATAAATTGGAATTTGCATGCCTTCTTCAAAACCATCATCCACTCGAACACCTAGTCCCTGCGGACGAATATAGGTTTCTAAAATCCCAATATCGGGTAAAAAGTTATTTTGAGGATCTTCAGCATAAACACGCACTTCAAAGGCATGCCCTTGAATGCGTAAATCTTCTTGTTTGAATGAAAGTTTTTCGCCTCTGGCAACTTTAATCTGTTCTCGAACCAAATCAAGCCCTGTGATTTGTTCAGTTACTGGATGTTCTACTTGCAAACGCGTATTCATTTCCAAAAAATAAAAATTTAGCTTTTCATCCAATAAAAACTCAACTGTTCCCGCTCCAACATAATTACAAGACTTAGCAACTTTCACAGCTGCTTCTCCCATTTCTTTTCTCAACTCTGGGGTTAAAACAGCAGAAGGCGCCTCTTCAATCACCTTTTGATGACGACGTTGAATGGAGCATTCGCGCTCAAACAGATAAACTATATTTCCATGAGTATCAGCTAAAATTTGTATTTCAATGTGTCGTGGTGATCCAACGTAGCGTTCTATAAAAACAGCGCCATCACCAAAGGAAGAAATCGCTTCGGAAACAGCTCGATCCATTTGCTCTTTAAAATCTTCAGCACGTTCAACAATGCGCATTCCCTTTCCACCTCCTCCAGCTGAAGCTTTTACTAAAATTGGAAACCCAATTTCTTTGGCAATTTTTTCAGCAGCTGCAATGTCCGTTACAGCCTCATCGGTACCTGGAACCAAGGGAATATTGTATTCTTTAACAGCAGCTTTTGCTGCCAATTTACTTCCCATCACTTCCATGGCTTCTGGAGAAGGCCCAATTAATATTAATCCAGCCTTTTTTACTTTTCGAGCAAAAGCTGCATTTTCAGATAAAAACCCATAACCTGGATGGATGCCATCAACCCCTAAATCTTTGCAGACTTCAATAATTTTATCGCCTTTTAAATAAGAATCTGATGATGGAGCAGGACCAATGTTAACAGCCTCATCAGCAAATCGAACAAATAAAGCTTCGCGATCAGCATCGGAGAAAACCGCTACCGTTTTAATTCCCATTTCTTTCGCAGTACGCATAATTCGCAATGCTATTTCTCCTCGATTGGCTACTAATATTTTCTTCATCATATTTTCTTTGCGGCTAAATTAAGAGATTAGTAGGAGAAGTTAAAAAGGACATTTTTTTAAAAAATCACTATTTACTAATTTGATAATTGCCCATCTAATTAAAGATTGACAACTCCACACTAAAAATTCGTAATCCTTCATCTTTTCTCCTTATTCTTAATTGATCATTGATAACTGAAAATTCGTAATTCATAATTCCCAGATTCGTAATTCATTTCAAGTTTCTCATTTCTAGTTTTATCTTTAATCCTTAGTCCTTCATCTTTTCTCCATTTTCTCTTTTCTCAAAATTCTATGGTCTAAGTTCTAAGTTCTAAACTCAACATTTCATTAGCCGTTTCACTAAATTTGCCTCGTGCAAAAAATCAAGGAAGTTAAAGTTAAAAGCAATGAAAGTCTACTTATCCATGCTTTGCGCTTTTCTAAGAATTTTAAGTATTCAGCCATTCTAAAATCGAATGAATACGAAGATCCTTACGGTCAATATGAATTGATGGCTGCCTTTGGAGCATACCGAATTTTTGCTGCAGATACAGTTGTTTTCTTAAAATTAAAGGAATACTACGAACAACAACCTTCTTGGCTTTTCGGTCACCTTTCTTACGATTTAAAAAACGATTTAGAAGCGCTCTCAAGTCGATATCCACAAAAGTTTCAATTTCCTCTACTCGGCTTTTTTGAACCTGCTTACCTCCTGCTTCAGAAAAGAAATTCAAATGCTGTAGAGTTCTGGTGCAACCAAGATGTAGCGCCTGAACCATTGTTAAATTTCGCCAAACAGACCAAAGAAAAAGCCACTCCTTTTCCAACTCAAACCTTGCCAAAGATGCAAGCTAGGATTAGTAAACAGGATTATTTAAAAGCAGTAAATCAACTAAAAAATGAAATACAACTAGGAAGCATTTACGAAATCAATTACTGTCAAGAATTTTATTCTAAAGTGGAAAATTTGCAAACAGAAGCGCTTTTTAGCCAATTAAATAACCATTCTCCCATGCCTTTTGCATCCTTTTACAAATTTGACCAGGAGGCAGTAATTGGAGCTTCACCAGAACGCTTTTTGAACAAAACAGGCAGAAAACTAATTTCACAACCCATTAAAGGCACAGCAAAAAAAGGCAAAGACGTATTGGAAGATGAAGCCATCAAATTGGATTTGAGAAGTAGTTTAAAAGAGCAAACTGAAAACGTAATGATTGTGGATTTGGTACGAAACGATTTATCTCGAACAGCAGCAAAAGGAAGTGTAAAAGTGGAAGAACTTTTTGGTGTATACAGTTTTCCTCAAGTACATCAATTAATTTCAAGCATCAGCAGTGAGTTAAATGAAAGTTATCATTTCACAGATGCCATTAAACACGCCTTTCCAATGGGCAGCATGACAGGTGCTCCAAAAATTAGTGCGATGAAACTCATTGATCAGTACGAAAAAAGTCGAAGAGAAATGTACTCTTCTTCAATTGGTTACATCGACCCTAATGGCAACTTTGATTTTAATGTGGTCATTCGAAGTTTAATTTATTCTGCGCGAACCAATTACTTATCACTCACGGTTGGCGGTGCCATCACCCACCTTGCTGAACCAGAAAGTGAATACAGTGAATGTCTTTTAAAAGCAAAAGCTATCTTTGAATTATAGAAAATCAAACAGGTGCTAAAAGAATTTCAAGCTGAGCTTAAAAAACTAAATCTAAAATCAGAATCAAAATTGCTCTTGGCAATTAGTGGTGGTGTGGATTCCATGGTAGTGTGGTCGCTTTTTCGGAAAACTGATATTCAACATGCAGTTGCACACTTAAATTTTTCCCTTAGAGAGAAAGAGAGTGATGCTGACGAAGTATTTGTGAAAAGTGAAGCAGCAAAATATGCTTGTCCTATTTTTTTCAAGAAGGTAGAAACAACTGCTTATGCGGAAAAGAAGAAAATCTCCATTCAAATGGCTGCAAGAGAATTGCGTTACGATTGGTTTGATCAACTATTGAAAGAAAATGGCTTTGATTATTTAGTTACTGCGCACCACCTTGACGATAGTATTGAAACATTTTTCATCAACCTCAACCGTGGAACAGGAGTCAATGGCTTAACAGGAATTCATTCAACTGAAAAAATAATTCGTCCATTGCTTAATTTAAGTAAAGAAGCAATTAGGACCTATGCCGAAACAGAAAAAATTTCCTTTCGAGAAGACCAAAGCAATGCGGCTGTCAAATACGAACGCAATTGGTTTCGCCATAAAATTATAAGTCCTTGGAAAGATCGAAATCCCGATTTTTTAAAAAGCATGCAAACAACTATGAATCATTTAAACTCTATAAATGATTTTGTGGATTTTCAACTAAAAAAAGACAGTGCAGAACTTGAAAAACAGCTTTCTCAAGGATTCCTTTCAATAGCTTCAGTTCAGCAATTAAGTCATCCAGAATTGGTACTTCAATTTCTATTGGAACCACTCGGTTTTAATTTTTCTACTGTTTCTCAAATCATTCAATCCATTAACAACAAATCTATTGGAAGTACTTTCAAATCTAAAAACATTAAAATAACGCTCGACCGAGAAAAACTCTTTATACAAGAAGAAAAATCAGTCAGTGAAAAAAACGCTGCTATTTTGATAGAAAGCGGAACAAAATCCCTTTTAAAACCTTTAGGCTTAAAAATAACTGAAATCGAAGCAAGTCAATTTCAATTTAAAGCCTCAAAAATACAGGAAGGATTCGATGCAGACAAAATAAAATTCCCCTTAGAATTAAGGAAATGGAAATCAGGCGATTGGATGATTCCTTTGGGCATGAAGGGCAAGAAAAAAATCAGCGATGTATTGATTGATGAAAAAATTCCCCTGCACGAAAAAGAGGAGATTTATGTGCTTTTATCAGAAAATCAAGTAGTCTGGATCCTTGGAATTAGAATGGATGAACGTTTTAAAATTGATTCAAAAACAAAAAAGATAATAAAAATTCAATGGCTCAAGAAAAACTAAACCGACAGGCTGAGCGACTCTATTTGATTTTAGCAGCATTGTTTATTGCTTCCTTGGTTTGTGGAAACCTTATTTTCCAAAAATTCTTTTATTGGGACTTTTTCGGACTACATACCTTTGAATTATCGGTAGGAATTTTGCCCTATCCCCTCACATTTTTAATCACTGATCTCATTGCAGAAATCTACGGCAAACGAAAAGCCAATCAAGTAGTGATTGCAGGACTGTTCGCAACCGTTTTTGTGTTAGGAATTATCTGGTTGTCAAATCGTGTTCCAGCAACGGATTGGTCGCCTGTAAATCAAGAAACTTTTACATCTGTTTTCGGATTAACAGGCTTGGCAGTTACCGCTTCCATGACTGCCTATTTAATCGCTCAGTTAATCGACATTCGAATCTACCATTTCTGGAAAAACTACACCAATGGTAAGCACTTGTGGTTGAGAAACAACGCCTCAACCATGACTTCTCAATTTGTTGACACCGCTTCAGTTTTGATTCTTCTTTGTAGCTTTGGTGCGATTAAATGGGACTTATTTGCGAGCCTGCTGTTGAGTGGTTTTCTCTTTAAGGTTTTAATAGCCGCTTTCGACACCCCATTTTTATACCTTTTTGTCGGAATTATTAAAAAGCATTTTAATTTAAAAGGAAACGAAGAGCTTACTTGAAAGTTATAAGTATTTAAATTACCTAAACTAAAAAGTTGAAATAGGAAACTAGAAATATTAAAGGATGAAATATTTATGTATCAAAAGATGGCATTTCTATAACAAACTATTTTAACCGCAAAGGGAATTCAAAGGAGGCGCCAAGTTCGAAAAGGTTTTGTAAATTTTCCATTCGTAATTTGAACTTCTCTCTGTTCTATTTTCTCTTTTCTTAATTCTTTCCCTAGTCTTTCATCCAGATTCTTAATTAATAATTAATCATTGACAATTGTACATTAAATATTGTACTTCCCTAAATAGCGTTGACCGTTTTTGGTTAATATTTAATTAAAAATTGAACATTAGTAATTCCCAGATTCTTAATTCCTCCTTCATCCTAAGTCCTTAATCCTTCTTCTTAATTCTTAATTGTTTGTTCTTAAATTAAAAACTAAAAATTGAAAATTCATAATTCTTTTTCTCTTCTCTATGTTCTCTTCTCTTTTTTCTTTTTCAAGTTTCTCATTTCTAGTTTTATCTTTACTCCTTCATCCTTAGTCCTTACTCCTTTCTCTTAATTCTTAATTGTAGATTCTTAATTAATAATTGATCATTGTCCATTAAACCTCTAAAATCTTAGGTCTAAAATCTAAAGTCACTTTAAAAATTTTAGTAAATTTTAAATAGTTAAATCAATTCCATTATATTTGCAGCTATGAAGAAACTGTTTACTTTCTTTTTATCAACAATTTTATGTTCCTCAGTTGCGCTTGCACAGTATGAGATTGACTATGGACTTCAATTAGGAGGAGCCCTACACGTAGGGGATATCGGAGGAAAAGGAGAGCCAAAAGGTTTTTTATTGGACATGAATATAAGCCAAGCAAACATGGCTGTTGGAGCTTTTTTTAGGTACAGTTTTTCTAGTAACATTGCCATTAAATTCAATGCAGGGTTTGTAAGAATTCAAGGAGCAGACAGTTTATCTGTAAATGCACCCACCAGACTTGCTAGAAACTTAAGCTTCAGAACAGATATATTAGAGGCCTCTTTGGTCGGGGAATACACTTTTTTACAGAAAAACGATTTTTCTAGACGTTCCAGACAACGCATTGATTTCAAATCACGTGTTTTTGCCGGAGCAGGTGCTATTTACTTTGACCCTAAGGCACAATTAAATGGAACTTGGTATTCTTTAAGACCCTTACAAACAGAAGGTATAGCTTATGATGAGATTTCTATCATCGTACCAATGGGAATGGCTTTTGATTTTACTTTCAATAAAAAATTAAGAGTAGGAATGGAGTTTGGTTACCGTTTCACATTTACTGACTATTTAGATGATGTTAGTACACGCTACCCAAAACAAGAAGACCTTTTAACACCGCAAGCAGTTGCATTATCCAATCGAAGTGATGAAGCATTTGCCCGAGGAATTCCTGATTTACCTAATAGAGGCTTTTATACATCAGGATCTAGACGTGGAAACCCCGACAACAATGATGGCTATTTCATAACGCAAATTACTCTTTCATATGTCATTAAATCTGGTAACGATTTCTATAAACCGCGTTACAACAGTTTAATCAACCGCAAACGTAAGCGTACGAAGTTTTAATCGCTTTTTTATTCATCTCTCATAGCGTACCTAAAGGTCTATAATTAAGATTTAGCACAGCTTTTTCTTCAAATGCTTATCATGAAAATGAATTAATGGCCTATAATAAATTTGATTTCAAATAGAAACGTAGCCAAAGGGTTAGAGAAGCAACAAAATATAAGACATAATTCTGTTTTTCTAAATTTCTTTTTGTGTGGTACAAAAAGAAACAAAAAACCCACGGCGTTATAAAATTTCAAGAAAATCTACGCAGCCACCAACCACAGCTAAAAAAAACTCTCCCCGATTAAAATCGTGAATCAAACAGTTTTTTAGCTAATGTCCGCCCTACCTGCTTGATTTTTACAAAATTTTCTAAAAGCCGACCATTGCGTTTCATAGAAAACATTATTGTTCCGTTTAATAAAACGATTATTAAATTTCCATATAAAGATTATTATTAAAATGAATAAATGGCCTTTAAGAAGTTTGATTTTTAATCAAAACGAAGCCAAAGGATTGGAGAAGCAATAAAATAACCATAAACTAATCGATTTAAGATATCGATATTAATTGTTTTAAACCACATAGAAACATAGTTTTACTTTTTCGGTAAATTACTGAAATACTGGTTAACAAGAGTATTCTGTCCCTCGTGGAAGATGTTGTTGCAGTTAAAATTGACTAATATGCCTTTTGGAGCTTTCAGTAGTTTCATATAGTTCAGAAGCTGCGCTTCATGAATAAGTGAAAATTCATAGATTGCTTTAAGTTCAACAACTATAGCATTTTCTACAAAAAAATCACATCTTATACAATTTTAAATGTCGCTATGATCAATACTAAAATATAATGCCTGCCTTTGTCAGCCAGGCCGATGCCATAGTCGTTTAGTCCAATTTAGTTAGACTATAACGTATATGCTATCGGTATAAAATCAATAGCTAATCTTTTATTTCGATACTCAACTGGAATTTTTAACTCTGATAAAAAATTTATTTTTCTATGTAGTAACTCTTCCTTTAAACACTCATGATAAACACTTTCCAATAATCCACGCCCCATTATTTTGTGTACTTCAATAGCAGCTCCTATTAACTCATAAGTTAACTCATCAAGATGTTTTTGTGTTAATCCCAATACTATGTGTCTATGTGGTGAAACATTTTTGAAAAAGTAAGTATATAAGTATAAAGCTGTTTTTTCAATATCCCTTTTAATAAACAAAAATAAGTTACTTCCCATTAATTGCAATATCCTTCGACACAATAAAGGAATTTGTATCCGAAAGCATACCTAATTCGCAAACAAAACTTTAGGTGTTAAGTTTTTACATATGTTCTGTAAGAAAATGAATATTCATAATACAAAACTATATTCTTCAGTTCTCGTTTAAACAAGGTATTCTAAAATCAAAAAACACATATGTAGAATTTAATTATCAATTAATTAACCTGCTATATTTCAAATTAAATTACTTTTGAAGTATGAAACTGAAGTTGATTGCGATTGCACTAATTTTCATTGCCTCAGCTCCTCTGAAAGCCCAATATGAAATGGATATGGGCATTCAACTGGGTGGCGCTAATTACCTTGGCGACATTGGTGGTTTCAGCGGTCAAGGGCAAGGTTTTATTTACGACTTTCGCCCGGAGAAAACCAACATTGCTTTAAGCGCTTTCTACCGTTACAGTTTTTCAAGAAACCTCGCATTAAAATTTACAGCAGGATTTGCCCGAATACAAGGAGCCGACAGTACCTCCGGCAACCCTGCACGTGTTGGAAGAAATTTGAGTTTTCGAACCGATTTGTTAGAAGCTGCTGTTACTGGAGAATACGCATTCTATCAAAAAAGAAACATCGTAAAAAGAGCGCGCAAGCAAGTGAATTTTAAAGCAAGAACCTTTGCAGGCATTGGCGCTTTACTTTACTACCCTTTTGCCCAATCCAACGAACAATGGTTTGCTCTTCGTCCTTTGCAAACAGAAGGCCAATCCTATTCGGAAATGACAGTTATTGTTCCTATGGGAATGGCATTTGACTTTACATTCAATTACAAAATTCGCTTGGGAATGGAATTCGGCTACCGTTTTACGTTCACAGATTACCTAGACGATGTGAGCACTGTTTTTGCTGATCCTAAAGAATTGCCATTTATCGAATCAGCTATTTTTGCCAACCGAAGCGCCGAAGCTTTTGCAAAAGGCAGCGAAGATTTACCAGATCCTAAATACTATACCCCAGGAAGGGTTCGTGGCAATCCCGACAACAACGATGGCTACTTTGTAGCTCAAATCACCCTCTCATACATCATCAAAGCAAGCAAAGACTTCTATGTCCCAAAGAAAAGAGGCATTTTTAAAAATAAGCGAATCAAAACAGCTTTTTAATAAATTACCAATTACCAATTTGTTTCACAGTCTAAGTTCATAGATTTGTATTTATAAGATATTTTATAGGTGGACTATTATATTTAAAACACATTTGACTTAACTAGATACAATGCAGAAAATCGGCTATGTATACATTCTAAGTAACAAGAATCGAACTGTTTTGTATATTGGCATGACCAATAATCTTGAAGCAAGAGTATTAAAACACAAAGCGCTTGTTGGTGCTATTTTCCCATCTAAATATAAAGCGACTGATCTTTTGTACTATGAGCGTATACATGGTATGATGAATTGTATTGATAGGGAAAAACAACTTAAAAATTGGCATAAAGAATGGAAATGGAATTTAATCAAAGAGGAAAATCCTGAGCTAATTGACCTAGCAAAAGATTGGTATACTGAAGCAGAAATTGAGGAGATGAGAATAAATAATACCAACTAACCTTTGAAATGCCTCATAAATATTTTATTGTAAAATTTCAATGGTATAATTGGTTTATGCCGAGTAGTCATAAAGAAGCATGCGACGAAGGAAGTATGCGGCATTTATGAGTTCAATCGGTATAATTTATAAAAATACAACCCAATATATACTACAAATGACTTTTCATAACGCAATGTCATCCTGAACTCGTTTCAGGATCTTGTATTCAGCATTTATATCCCAACCTAGATGCTGAAACAAGTTCAGCATGACTCAGTAGGTCTAATCAGCATACTTTAAAAAATCCAACATTCGTAATTCATAATATTAACAAGAGGCAAAAATTGAAAGATTAAAATTAAGTCCAAATATGTACCTTTGTTAGAAAGCAATTATTATGAGACTAACAATTAACATAAAGGAGCAAAATAAAATTGCAAGATTTTTAAACTTAATTAATAAGATGGATTACATCGAAATTATAGATGTAAAAGAAAATACTGAAGATATTCCTTTAGAACATAAAAGCTTATTGGATCAAAGACTGCAAAAAATTAAAAATGGAAAAACCGCTTTTAAAAATTGGGATTTGATTAAAGAGAATTATGAAATCAAATGAGTTTAGTATTGAATTATCAGACGAAGCTCAAATTGACTTTGATAAATCATACAATTATTTTTTTAAGGAAAGCCCAAAAATAGCTGATACTTTCTTTAAAAAAATCAACAAAAGTTTTGAGGATATAAAACGAAATCCCTTTGTTTTTCCAGTTGCTTACCAAGAAGAAGTAAGAAAGTTCGTGGTAAATAAATATCCGTTCATCATTTATTATCAGGTAGTAAATTCAAAGATCAATGTTATTGCAATTTTTCATACAAGTAGAAACCCTGAGATTTGGAATGAACGTATCTAAAGAACAACTTTTCAATTAAAATAAATTCTTACTTACCAGATTCTTAATTAAAAATTGAACATTCTTAATTCTTCTTTCTTAATTGATTATTCTTAGTAAACATTGATCAGTGAACATTAAACATTCATCTTCCAGTTCAATCTTTATTTCTTTCGCTCTTTCAGGGCTTGTATTTTGTTTAAATTTGAAGTTTGAAATTCTTAACGTAATTGGAGAATAAAACAGACATATCTTCCTACAACAACAGTTGGTTCAATCCTGGAAGAGGAGCGTTGATTCGTACTTTATGGTATTTTGTGAATGCAATGGTTTTCAACTCTTATGCATTCCCTTTCAATGGCTTAAAAGTTTTTCTATTGCGCTTATTTGGTGCTAAAGTTGGAAAGGCATGCATCATTAAGCCCAATGTGAATATCAAGTATCCCTGGTTCTTGAAAGTTGGCGACTACTGCTGGATTGGTGAAAAGGTTTGGATTGATAACCTTATTCAAGTCGAAATTGGAAACAATGTTTGCTTGTCTCAAGAGGCCTTTTTACTTTGTGGTAATCATGACTATAAAAAAACCACTTTTGATCTAATCGTTAAACCAATAGTAATTAGTAATGGAGCATGGATTGGAGCGAAAGCAATTGTTTGTCCTGGGGTAATAGTTAAAGAACATTCAGTATTAGCTGCTGCTTCTGTAGCGACGAAAAATTTAGAGGCTTATGGTGTTTATCAAGGTAATCCAGCGGTGTTTGTTAAAGGTAGAATTATCATTGAGAAGTAATTTCTAATAGAGATTAAGAATCAACAACTAAGAATTAAATTAAAATTGAAAATTTCCATCATCACGGTTTGTTACAACAGCGCTGCAACGATTAAAGATACCATCGAATCAGTTTTAGGGCAATCCTATTTAGGTATAGAGTACTTGGTGATTGATGGAAATTCTACCGATGAAACCTTGTCGATTGTAAGGTCTTATGAAAATAAAATTTCAAGAATTATCTCAGAGCCAGACAAAGGGATGTATGATGCGCTGAACAAAGGAATTGCGCTAGCAAGTGGGGACTTAATTGGCATTTTAAATGCCGATGATTTTTATGCTGATGAAACGGTAATTGAGGAAGTTGTAAAACAAATTGAGACGAGTAATTGCGATGCTCTTTATGCAGATTTACACTATGTTGCTGCTGAAAATACTTCAGAGATAAAACGATATTGGAAATCTGGGGAGTACAAGAAAGGCCATTTTTTAAAAGGTTGGATGCCGCCACATCCTACTTTTTTTATCAAGAAAGGCTGCTATGAACAATACGGCAGTTTTAATTTAAGCTTAAAGTCAGCCGCTGACTATGAATTGATG
Organism: uncultured Flavobacteriales bacterium; assembly: GCA_963973975.1. Classification (GTDB taxonomy): domain Bacteria; phylum Bacteroidota; class Bacteroidia; order Flavobacteriales_E; family Vicingaceae; genus UBA1494_A. The sequence goes on along the minus strand of CAXBCF010000008.1, from coordinate 32,604 downwards.
CTACGCATGATTCACAAATACGAAGTTTCTCTCTGTTACCTCAACCGGGTGATTGTTAAAATGAGAGTTGGCGGAATGAGCAACAGCTCCCTAAAAAATAGGCTTAGAGCCAATCGAGAAGACAAAAAAGCTTGGGAAATCAATGGACTAAAACCAAGTCCCTTAACGTTTTTATTTAAGCCCTTGAGGAAATTAAGACAGTTTATTTAATAGAGAAACTTACTGGTAATTGTCCATTCTTTTAATTGCCCATATTTACTTTTTGTCAATTCGAGAGCCTGTCGGACGGGAAGGGAGTCGAGAATCAGACAAAAAGATTTTTACTATCCTCCAATACTTCTGGATTTAAAATCCACTTTTCTGCAAATACATAACAATTACGTACCATGTCTTTATACTCCTTAAGCCCAATATCTATGGTATTTTTGAAATAATCCACCCATTCAGCCTTATTATCCAAATCCAAATCAGCACCAATTCCAGCTGACTTTAAATCACGCCAGGGTGTAGCTTGACTGATGATGATTGGTACACCAGCTAAAAGTGCCTCAACAATGCTGTGTCCATAATTTTCATGCAAGGTTGGCAAAAGATAAAAGTGGTATTGCTGTAAAGTAACTGCAATTTCAGGTGGTGCCAAAACACCCTTGTATTGGATGCGGGAATCTTTTTCAATTAGTTTTTCACATTTATTCCAATAGCTTTCTTCTTCAATAGGACCATAAATATCCAAACTCAAAGCGGTTTCATTAGCTAAAGTTTGCAAGAGTTCCAGAGCGAAAAAAAGGTTTTTCTTTTCTGCTATGCGAGATACAAAAACCATTCTTAATCTGCCTTCTTCCTTATTAATAATTGATCGCTCAACCATTGCTGAAGATATATTTTGAGCAACCCGAATAGTGGTTTTCTTTCCATAAACTGCTCGAATTTCATCCGCTTCTTGCGCTGAAGTAGCATGCCAAATCGTTTGTTTGGTGTTAAAAAGCAAACTTTTAGAATAATTCAAAAATGCTTTCTTTTTAATTGGTTTAATCGCTAAAGCACCACTGCCCAACATGCCTCGGGGTGCAACAATCTGCTGACGTTTATAGCGCTTTAAGGTCCTAAAAGGTTTTAATGTAAAGTTCTTAGAAAACAAACTATTATAATAAATACAATCCGCCTGCACTTCTTCAAAAAGGCTTCGATAAACTTTTTTTCGTTGTTGTTCTTTATTCAGATAAATGACCTTTATTCCCTGAAATTCTGTCCACTCGTTTGCAATCACATTCAGCACCTCACCATCCACATCACAATTGGAAGTAACAATGCTAAACTGAAATTCACCCTGTAGCGCCTGCACCAAATTAAAAACCGATTTCACCGGCCCCCCAGCTTTGTAGGCAGGATAGAACCAGTCGATGAAAACGAGGATTTTTGTAATTGGCATTTATGTTGGAAGTTTGAAGTACTTGGAGTTTGAAGTTATTCTGAAAGTTTAAAGTGCCTAAAGTTAAAAGTAAAAAGTTGTTTGACTTAAAACAGCCAAATAATTTTTAAAAACTTTAAATCTTTCCCTGGCGAAAATACATATTGCTTATTGCAATAAACAATTTTTCACTTTTTTGCTTAATGGAGTAAACAATATATAAAGACTTTAGTCATGAGGCCTCGTACTTAGACCTTAGGTATTTTGACTAGTCCTGAATTTAGTTGTCACATTTGATTCCCAGTATGAAATAGGAAGCTTCAAGTAAATATTTGATAATTCGTAATTCTTCCATCCTTTCTCTTTCATCCTTTCTCTTTCATCCTTTCTCTTTCATCCTTTCTCTTTCATCCTTTCTCTTTCATCCTTTCTCCTTCATCCATATCTTAATTTCTTAATTCTTAATTAAAGATTGATCACTGAACACTGTACACTGAAAATTCCTAATTAAAAAACTTTTTACTTTTAACTTATTCAGTATATGAATTGAATTAAAGTTTTTTTTAACCACAGAGGTCACAAAGGTTTACACAAAGAGCCACAAAGTTTAAAGTTATTGAACAACCTGATTAAAGTTCAAAAATTCGTAATTCGTTTAGTCAATTGTCCATTGTACATTGAATATTCGTTCTTTCTTTTTCAAGATTCTCATTTCTAGTTTCATCCTTATTTCTTAATTCTTAATTTATTAATTCTTAATTATCAATCTTTCTCCTTCATCCATTTCTTAATTTCTTAATTCTTAATTAAAAACTAAAAATTGAAAATTCATAATTCTTTTATTCTTAATTGAAAATTCATAATTCATAATTCATTTCGTTAATTGTCAATTGAACATTGAAAACTGAATTTAAATTCCGGAAATTTTATAATAAGTTTACCAGCTGAAATGAAAGCAAATTAATTAAGCTCAATAATCAAGTGAAAGACCTTCTAGAGATCGCGGAAAATATACAATTGGGAAAAGACGGAATTTACTTTGCCAAGACCCATTCGAAGATTTCATATCCTGAAGAAGGAAATGTTAACTGTTTTCAATTAGAACAAGATAGTTTTTGGTTTAACCACAGAAATAAGGTAATACTCGAAGCAGTAAATACCTATAGTAAGAACAAAACATTCTTTGATATTGGTGGTGGCAATGGTTTTGTTGCAAAGGGACTTCAAGAAAATGGACAAGATGTAGTGTTGATTGAACCTGGAGTACAAGGTGCTAAATATGCTAAATTGAGAAATGTAAATCAAGTAATATGCGCTACATTGGAAGATGCTCATTTCAAAAAAGAAAGCATTGATTCAGCCGGAATGTTCGATGTTGTTGAACACATTGAAGACGACTTAGGTTTTTTAAAAAACATTCATACTTATCTTAAAAAAGATGGTATTGTGTACATTTCTGTTCCTGCTTTCAACCTATTGTGGTCAAATGAAGATGATGATGCAGGACACTTTCGAAGGTATACCCTAAAAACTGCGGAACAAGTTTTAATTAAAGCAGGATTTAAACCCCTTTATTCCACTTACTTTTTTTCTCCCTTAGTGCTCCCCATCTTTTTATTCCGCTCCATCCCATCAAAATTGAGGGTAAAAAGAAAATCCCATGACCTGAAAAAGTATCAAAAAGAGCATCAGCAAAGAGGAGGCATAGTAAATGCACTATTGGAGCGAGTTTGGAAATGGGAATTAAAGCGTATAAAGAATAAAAAACGAATTCCTTTTGGAAGCAGTTGCTTTTTAATAGCTCAAAAAAATAAATGAATTTTTATGCAAATTCCTTTTAACAAACCCTACCTCATTGGAAAAGAATCAAGCTATATTGAACAAGCTGTTGCTTCTGGTAAAATTTCCGGAAATGGGGATTTTACAAAAAAGTGCCAAACTTTTTTTGAAGAAAAATTTAATATAAAAAAAGCGCTTCTGACCAGTTCTTGCACAGATGCATTAGAAATGGCAGCTATTTTATTAGACATTAAAGAAGGTGACGAAGTGATCATGCCTTCCTACACCTTCGTTTCTACTGCCAATGCCTTTGTCTTGAGAGGTGCAAAAATTGTATTTTGCGATAGCCGTAACGACCATCCGGGAATGGATGAAAATACCATTGAAGCATTAATTACCAACAAAACCAAGGCAATTGTTCCTGTTCATTATGCCGGAGTGGCTTGTGATATGGAAAAAATCCTACAGCTTGCCAAGCAATACCAACTCTTTGTGGTTGAAGATGCCGCCCAAGCCATTGACAGTTATTATACCTTTAGTGATGGAACTACAAAGGCTTTAGGTAGCATCGGTGATTTAGCTGCCTTCTCTTTTCATGAAACTAAAAACATCATTTCAGGGGAAGGTGGTTTATTGGCAATCAATAATCCGAAATTTAAAGAACGTGCTGAAATTATTTGGGAAAAAGGAACCAACCGCTCCGCATTTTTTAGGGGCGAGGTAAATAAATACGGTTGGGTAGACATTGGTTCTTCTTTTTTACCTTCTGAAATAACAGCTGCCTTTTTATGGGCTCAATTAGAGCATCTTGATGAAATTCAAGACAAAAGAAAATCCATTTGGAACTATTATCATAAAAATTTAAGTAGCACGCTATTTACTAAACCTCAGCTACCTGAATATGCTTCCAACAACGCACACATGTATTACCTCACATTCAAAAACAAAGAAGACAGAAGCAAAATGATTCAGGCGCTCAAGGAACAAGGCATTATATCGGTTTTTCATTACCTTTCTTTACATAAAAGTGAATTTTATCAAAATAAACACGATGGCAGGATACTTCCATATTCTGATGAGTATAGTAGTTCACTTTTAAGATTACCGCTTTATTATGAACTTGAAGAAGCTCAATGCCTTCAAATTACACAATTAATAAATTCATTTACTTGATTTTTGCTAAATTTCGACCATGTATTTTTCCATAGTAGTCCCGGTATACAAATGCAGCCAATCCATTGAAGAACTCACTCAAAGGTTAGTCAATGTTTTAGGGAAGTTCGGAGAGAGCTATGAAATAATTTTTGTAGATGACCACAGTCCGGAAAATGATTGGGAAATTATTACACACCTTTCAGAAAAATACGCTGAAGTTAAAGGCATACAACTGAGCAGAAATTTTGGGCAACACATGGCCATTAGTGCAGGACTTGAAAATGCAAGCGGAACATGGATTATTGTGATGGATGGTGATCTTCAAGATCAACCTGAGGAAATTGTAAAACTGTATACTAAAGCTCAAGAAGGTTACGACATAGTATCTGCTAGAAGAGCCGACCGTCAAGATAAAAAATCGAAGAAAACACTTTCAAGATTCTTCTATTTACTTTTTGGATACCTCACTGATACTAAATACGACAAAACAATTGCCAATTTTGGAATCTATCATAAAACGGTAATTCAATCCATTTTACTCATGAAGGATAAAGTACGGGTATTTCCGATTTTACTGCAGTGGGTTGGTTTCAAAAAAACAGCTATTGATGTTCACCATAAAGCAAGAGGGAAAGGTGCTTCTTCATATAATTATCGAAAATTAATTCAATTGGCATTTGAAATTATTATCTCATTTTCCAACAAGCCTCTGAGTTTGATGATTCGAATTGGGAGTAGCATCTCCATTACAGCTTTTTTGATTGGTATTTATTATTTAGTTCAGTATTTAGGTGGGAATGTTTTAGTTTCAGGGTATACCAGTTTAATTATTTCCATTTGGTTTTTAGCCGGTGTAATTCTTTCTTCCCTAGGAATAATAGGCATTTACATTGGAAGAATTTTCGACAATACCAAAGACCGCCCCTTGTATTTAATTAGAACAAGTGTTGGGGAAATTAAATCTCAAAATAAAATATGAAAAGTTCACGAAAAGTAGTGGCAAACAGAAATATGACCATTAAAAATCAATTTTATAACATCAAAACGATATAATTAAAATAACAAATTAGAAGTAAAAGTATTTACAATGCTTCTTATGAAAATGAAAAAATGGCCTTTAAGAAATTTAAAACCTCTACAAAGGCTTATTTTATTCATCTTTTTAGAGAAGCAAAAAAAATGAACTTAAAGAGGATATTAAGTTTGTCTTTAGGTTATTTAAGAATATAAGGATTCTATTATTAGTTTAATCATCAAAGGTCAGATGTAACTGATGAAAATAAAAAATGAATTTCCGTAATTATTACTAATTTCATATACTACTTTAAATGTGGAAATTGCTACTAGTACCCGTTTTGAAAATGAACATTCAATCAATGCTACGCATTGATATTCATTCCCCCATGAATAACAAGCAAAAAAAGGAAAGACAGAGAAGCGAAGCGGAACGCCTTTTTTTGATTGTGCCTGTCCCGCTTTTTTTAGCGGGAGTCTTCTCAGTGGGGCATGTCATAAGCGTGGACTGAGATGAATTCATTTGGGGAATGTCTCCTTTTTTTGGTTCGTTTTTTTGGAGAAGCAAAAAAATGAACATAAACAGAATATTAATTTTGCTTTTAGGCTACTGAAAAAATAAACGGATTTTATTATTATTTTAAATCATCAAAAATCACAATAAAAATAGAAACACATGAATCAATATTACAGCAAATTAGATAGTGAGCGTTTTGGTTATAAGGTTTTTAAAATAAATTCTTTCCCTACAGGTAACTTACAGGAATTCATTCAAGGTCTCAAAAATGAGGGAGTAAAGCTCGTTATTAGTCGATTAAACATCAATGAATTAAAACTAATTAATGAACTAGAGCGAGAAGGTTTTGAACTAAAAGACGTTCAATTGACACAAGGTTTTCAGTTAGAAAACTACGAACCCATAGCTATTAAAAATCAATTTGCAGAAATCAGAGATTTTCAAGCAAGCGACCTTCCTGAAATTGAGAAAATTGCTGCTACTGCTTTTGCAACATACGGTCACTACTTTGCTGATGAAAAACTAAAACAACACACTCCTGAAATTTACAAAGATTGGGCAAGAAACAGCTGTCTAAATAAACAATTAGTAGATATAATTATTGTTGCAACAATTGGTGAACAACCTGTTGGATTTCTTTCCCTTAAAATTAACGACAACGTTGCAATAGGTGGAATGGGAGCAGTTGCAATAAAGCACCAAAACAAAGGTCTTTTTAAAAGCATCAATTTAAAAGCAATGAACTGGGCAAAAGAAATGGCTTGTAAAAGCATTGAGCACAATGTGCTTGCAAACAATCTCCCTGTGAATGCAGCCTATTCCAAATTGGGTTTTCAAATTCAAAAATCGGAAGTTACTTTACATGGATGGATTTAACACATATAAGTAGAACCTTCTTCTTAATTAAAGATTGATTAATGAACATTACACTGTACGCTAAAAACTCTTAATTAAAAAAACTTTTTACTCTTAACTTAAGTCACTTTTAACTTATTCAGTATATGAATTGAATTAAAGTTTTTTTAACCACAGAGGTCACAAAGGTTTACACAAAGAGTCACAAAGTTTAAAGTTATTGAACAACCTGATTAAAGTTAAAAAATTCATAATTCATTTCGTTAATTGTCAATTGTACATTGAATATTCGTTCTTTCTTTTTCAAGTTTCTCATTTCTAGTTTCATCCTTCATCTTTTCTCCTTCATCCTTAGTCCTTAATCCTTCATCCACTTCTTAATTGTCAATTGTTTTATAAATCTCCAAATACTCCTCAGCAATCCTCTCCGCATCAAACCGTTTCACATTCTCCAAGCCTTTTTCAATTAATACTTCCCGTAATATATCATCTTGAATAAGCTGCAAAATGCCTTTACGAATAGCTGCTACAGAATAAGGATCTACCAACAAAGCTCCTTCTCCTGCAACTTCTGGCATAGAAGCCACATTGGAAGTAATGACAGGTCTTCCGACTGCTTGTGCTTCCACAATGGGTAAACCAAAGCCTTCATAGGTCGAAACAAAAGCCAACAAATCCGAAGCTTTGTATTCTTCAATCATTTCTAAATTGCTCAAATTACTTTTAATGGTAGAATCGACTTGATTACGGTCTAATTCAGCTTTCAACTCTTCGGTCTCTTCACCAATAATAATTAGTTCACACCTAATTCCTTTTAAGGCTTGAATTAGTCTGCTCAGGTTTTTATTCGCTTTGGTGCCAATGTGTAAAATCTGTGGTTTTGCTTCATTGAATACTTTAGGACTGTATTTCAACGGCAAAGTAAGTGGATTGTAGATGACCTGAATGGGTGTTTGAAAATTCCCAAGAGATAAGATTTCTCTTTTACTAAACTCCGAAATTGTAGTAACCAATGTCGCATTACGAATCGGCCAATCAAACCACAATTTTTGAAACAGCCACCTTTTGATACCCCTTTTTCTTTTTAAGGCTTCAATGTCGTGAATGGTGAGGATAGCATTTTTAAAAGGATACCACAGTAAATAATGATCATGTCCGCTGATGTGAAGCAAAGCTGCTTTTTGCTTTTTGATAAATTGAATGTTCTTAATTCTGTTAATCAGCCCCTTGCTTTCAAAAGGCAATTCAACTGCTTCAATTACTAAATAAGACAATATTGCTCCAAACACATTTTCAATGCTGTGGAAAGAGGCAATATTTTTTCGAAAGACCAGTAGTTTATTGGACAATTTCTTTTGGATTTTGTGGAAACAACTGAAGGTTAAACAACTTGAGTACAAATCTCAACAAAACAAAAAACAAGAGGGATTTTATTAAGTGATTGAAGATTTTGATAAAATCTGTTTCAGCTTTTACCACTTGAAAAAAGAAGAGTAGAAACCACAACAAGATGATAGGTGACCCACCTGCAAGGCCCTTGATTAATAATTTAATGATGAGTGCCAAGAACAAGCCATAAAGCAACATTGCCAACCAAGCACCATAAACTCCATAATTCGCATAAAACTCCCCAATTACCGATAAGCCCATCGAAGTTCCCTTGTTCAGATCAATGCCACTAATGGTTCTAAAGTTAATGAGTGCTTGTTCAGCACCTTTTTTATTGGGAAATAAAAAACGGGGTAAAATGGCTGACTCTATCGCTTCTGTAATGGTAGACCCTTTTAAATAAGCTTGGTTTTTCGGAACATTCTCCATGATCTTACTGATGATCCAACCCTGATTTAAGCGGGTATTGACATTAGCAGTTTCTTCCTCTTCTTGATTGGGGTTTAAATTTACAGTGGTGTAAGTAGCCTTGGGTGTAAATTCATTTTCCAATACATTGTAAAATGCAGCAAATACACTCACATTTCCTTGCGATTCCCAAATAATTGCGCGGTACTCACTTTTTACTACTTGTATGATGTATAAGCCTGAGAACCCTAAGCTGATAACAGCTAATTTTACAATATAAGTGGTACGGTCTGAAAAAAGAAAGAAAGAAAGAAAGGCTGCAAGGATAATTAAATCATGAAAAAACCCGGATTGGAGGGATAGGATCAACATAAACAAGAGTACGGAAAAAAAAATGCGGAATTTGTGCTTTGGAAAAAGAAACATAAAATGTGCTGCAGCAACGTAAATAAGCAAGTTAGAAAGGAAGAAGATAAATGAAATTTGCGGAATTCTGATGGTTCTTGAAACCAAGAAAGAAATTAAACCTATTGTTAAAACTAGCTTTGCGCTTTGTAAAGTATTCGCTCTATTTCTTTCAACATAAGTAGTAATTGCCGAGATACTTAAGCTATTTTTTAGCAAGATTAATCCCAAATAGAAAAAAATGACACCCGGAACTACAAAACTCATGTATGTTTCTTCCTCCACATACATATAATACTTGTAATGAACTTTACCAATGTTGTAGCCAATTTTCGCCCCTACAATCCACTGAGATGCTGCAATTAAAACAATTAGTTCCTTGATTGGCAATTCTTTTCCAATTTTGTGTAAAAAAATTAAAAAGAGGTACAAGGTAAATGAAATTCCAACAGCAGTAATTAATAAGTTGTTAGAAAGTAAAGCACTGTAGATAAAATATAGGCTAGCTAATAAAAATGTATTTAATTGTATATTCATTTAGAAATACGAATTTGAAATTAAATTAGGTAATAAAATGACTTTAAAAGTAGCTCAAAACTGACTTAAAAAAATTTTAAACGATTTTATAATGGTATTATATGAATATACTTCATTCTTACATTTAATAGCTTCTACTATTTTAGCTCTTTCATCAGGTGAATCTAGCCTATTATATAAAAAATACATAGCTTTTTCAAGTTCATGAACATCACCTGTTTTATAAGAAACACCAGTCCACTCATTAATTAAGTCTGGTCCACAACCACACGCTTCCGATACAATAGCAGGAATGCCTGCTGCAAACCCCTCATTTACAACTAAACCCCATGTTTCAGAATCACTGCTTAGAATCAAGCAATCTGTCTCAGTATAATATTTTTTGAGTTCAATTTGATTTTTAAATCCTAAAAAGGATATGTTTGAAGCATCACTTGCCTTACTAATACAGCCTTCGTAAAGTACACCTGTACCTATCATTAATAATTTAATGGATTGTATTTTGGCTGATAATTCTTTAAACGCTTGAATTACATCCATGGGTCTTTTTAATCCAATAAACTTACCCACCCAAATAAATGTAAATGAACTTTCAGCTCGTTTTATACCATCATTTTTCCAAAAAACTTGATCAACCGCATGCGGAGAAAAAATAATGCGCTGATCAGGAACGCCAAAATGTTTAAGGTAATCTCGGTTCCGTTTGCCCACTGACAAGAACGCATCGTATTTTCGTAAAAAGGATGGATAATACAGCTTTTTGATCACTTTTTTCCACAAAGGCAATTGTGGATTGAGCTGAGAGTCACCACGAACGGCTATAGGTATTTTATTTTTTTTACAATAATGCAATGCTTGGCGGTACATTTTTAGGTGCCAACCAAAAGTAACTACATGCGATGCCCCATAATTCCTAATTCGTTCGCCAATGGCAGGTGTATCACAACCTTTATAATAAGCGGATGAAGGTGCCTTTGCCCGATTGTCTAAAAACTCATAGACATAGCCGCTGAGCAAATCCACATCCCATTTAAAAGCTTTTCCAAAACCAGCTGCACCTTGTTGTTGAGCGTTGGGTTGAAAGCCATAAAAAACCTTTAAGTCCAATTCCTTGCTCATGGTAGCAAACAAAGGCGCATAGTATTGGATGGGATGAGAGACAATGATTGCAAGCTTAGCCATGAGCGTAAATTTTACTATAATCAGGTTCTAAATCCTCTGAATAAAAATCAACCCCTAAGCGACTTACAAAAGATAAAATAATGTCAATTTGTTTCTCAGTCAATTGCTTCTTCCAGCTATTTAAACGTTCATCATTTCCTTTACCTTCAAAAGAACTTTTTGTAAAACTTGTTTTACTTAACTGTTCATACAACCCTTTAGGCTCTTCAATATTATACCGGTTAAAAACTTTCTGAAATGCATTATTTGGATCTTTGATCAGGTGTTCATAAGAAAGGGTAACCCATTTTTTATCGTTCCATTCACTTTTAATTGGTGTTAACACATTCATGGCCCATTCTGCTGCTAAACGTTCTTCAACACAACTAATCGTATTAAGTACATCTTTGTATGGAGCATAGAACTCATCCGCAAACATGCGCATATTATAGTCATACTTATAATTGGTTTTATGCCAGTCAAATGCTCCAAAATGTAGTTGAGATGCTACAATAGCACAAGGATGTCGGACAAGTAGAATTGGGTTTATTTCAAAACGTTCGACTAACCACGGCAATAAATTATTCCCAAAACAAAACTTAAAAATAAAGGTATCTGATTCAGCCAACTGACTTAAATCATTAAATCGATAAAGTTTGAGGTTTACAATTGCTCTATCAAAGAGTTTTTTAAAAAACAATTCAGCATCCTTCCATTTAGCATCTTGAGGAATGTATTGATTCCATGAAATATCGACTTCATGTCTTTCAGGGTAGGCAAATGGATTGAATGTATTTATCTTATATTTATTGTATTTGAATAATGGTTCCCAAACTAAAGCTGAATTTGGTATTTGATTCAATGTTTGCGCCAACCAGGTAGAACCACCTCTAGGACTTGCAAAAACTGATAAAATTTTTGCATTAGAAGCTCCAACTTTACCCCCATTTGAAAAGTTTATATAATAAAAAAAATGAAGTAATTCTTTTATCTTATTCATTAAGACACTTTATTAAGCTCGTTAACTAATTGATGGGCTGATGCTTTAGCAGAGTACTTTTCCAAAAATTCTAGTCTAGGTTTCCAATCATTATCTTGAGCAAAAAAATACTTCCGTGTATTTATACTAAGCGATTTAACCAGCTCTTCATAGGACATTTTTTCAGAATAAATGGATAAATAATTACTAGCATTACACTCTTCTAATATTTTAACAGCAGAACTTAAGTGATGAAACACAGCAAATACAGGCCGCTGACTTAGCAAGGATTGAAATATTTTAGAGGCCGTATAGTGTTTCTCTGTACTTCCTAAAACTAAGACCCCTTTTGCCTGATTTAAGAAAAAGAGAATGTGCAAAAAAGGGAAGCGTTCATTTTTTTCATTAACCAATTTTTCAATCCCATATTCTGAGGCGTATTCACTTATTTGTTTGCCCGGATAATTCCCGGTTCCCAGAAAATACAGTTGCTTATTAGCAGGCCACTCCCCTTTCTCTTTTAAATCACGAATGCAAGCAAACAAGCTTTGTAAAAATAAATGCGATTTGGGTAAAAAAGCACCGGCATACACATAGGCGTCTTCTCCCGCTGCCCAAGGCAAGGTCACATTCTCCAATTGAATTTGATGGTCGTTCGGATCAAAGCCATAGGGCATTCCGACATGCTCAATGCTTTTATCTTTAAAATTTCGTTCCAAAACAGGTCGATAATAAGCTTCATTCACTCCACTTATTAAAGCAGCTTTTGATACGGCATAAGGTTCTAATACTTTAGCGACCAGATTGCTGATATAGGCTTTGCTCATAAAACGTCCCAACACATCTCTGGGTTTCACCCAAGGGTCTATGTAGTCAATACCATAGGGCACCTTAAATTTCTGATACAATCCTGGCAGCATTAAAGTAGTATAATAGGAAGGGATTGGCACCCAGATAAAATTAATGCGGCGTTCTGATAAAATTTCTTTGGCCTTTTTTCTCAACTGAAAAAAAGCCCTTAAGCCAATGTCTCCAATAGCTCCTTTCCTCTTAAAAGCCTTTACTTTGACTACTTCAGTAGTACCGCGAACCGTTTTTAAAAAAGCAGCATCTAATTTTTCTTCGTAAAAGGCCTCATGGACAGTTAAAATAATGGGGTGCCAATCGAAATCCGGCAAGAAATTGCTAATTAAACGCGCCCGATGTACCCCGGCTAAATTGGATGGAGGCCAATGAGGATAAATAATTAAAATATTTCTCATAATATCAATCCTTTTACCTGTCTCATTTCGTTCTCAATAGAATGTTTTTTTGCAACAGTAAACCGCTTTTCTTTGTCCTCAACTATTGATCTCTTTTCATCAATTACACCTTGCAAACCATTCATTAAATTTTCTTTTTCTAGTGTTATCAACTGACCATGAATTGGATTTTGCTGAATAAACTCAATTTGAGCTTTGGTACTAGTTGCTAAAATATACAAGCCTGCTTGAAAATAAGCCCAAATCTTGTTGGTCAAACATATTTGTCGATTATAATCTTCATTCCCATTTTCTAGTGCAAGACCTACATCAAAATCGGCTAGTAGTGCATGTAAATCCTCTTGAGACATTGCATCTATTGTGCTAATAAACGATTGTTTTGGTTTTATGATTCTATTTTCAAAATCAGAATTTAAATGACCGACCAATGTTATGCTCAGTTGTGATTTAAACCTCCAAGCAGCTTCTATAAATTCTTCTAATCCACGACCAAAAGAAATGTGTTGTGAAAACCAAATAAGTTTTAGTTTTTCATTTTCTTTCGAAACACTTGTAATTTTAAACTCATTTTCAGGAAATACATTGTTGATGGTGATTACCTTTCTTTCTATTAGCTTTTCAGTCTCTTGAGCAATCAAAGGTGAAGCAGCAGTGATGTATTTTGCTGAGGGTAATAAGTCTTTCATCAAGCGATAACGCCTTTGCCTTTCTTTGATTTTTTGATAAGTAATTTTCTCTTCCGGATGAAAGTCTTCCACATCAAATGAAAAAGTGACTCCCTTTTTTTTTGCCCAATGAAAAGCCGGATAAAGTGCACCCAAGGTATGCGCTTCAATATGCTCAAATTCAAAGGTGCTTTTCTTCAAATACTGCATTAATTGCCAAGAACGTTTGTTTGAAGCAAATGCCAAGTTCTTAGTTGACAGAAAATTATAATCTAGAAAACTTAACAAGCGATTAAGCACACTGCCTTTCAACCAAAAACCATAAGCTTGTTTACTTGCAGGAATACTTGTAAATTTCAATTGGTATTTATCTACCAAGGCATCATCTAGCTCATCTGCCCAATTATTCATTCGAAAGGCTAGTAGCTGACATTCAAAACCCTCAGCAGACCAGAATAAATAAGACTTTAATAACCTCGGATTAGTTGAAATACTTGCTGTTGTTATAAATAGAATTTTAGACTTGGTCACAATACTTAATTAGAACTTATTCTACCTGCGAAAATAACCAATCAACCTATTTATCTTCTCGTAATTTCTCTTTATTTTGCGTGCTAAATAAAGAGAAAATTGATTTTACCAAATTTACTAGTAGTTGGTGCTCAAAAAGCAGGTACTACCTCGCTTTATGAACTGTTAAAAACCCATCCTGAATTTCACTTACCTGTCAAAGAAATTAAATTTTTTCATCGTGATGAGCATTATCAGAAGGGAATAAATTGGTATGCTCAACATTTTAAAGATTACACTGGTCAAAAATACATTGGAGATTTCACCCCGGATTACATGGCTTATAGTTGGTCAGCTGAACGAATCTATAAACAATTAGGCAAAGACATAAAAATAATTTTTATTCTTAGACATCCTGTCAATAGAGCCTACTCTCAATTTAACTTTTTTCGAATGCATGGAGTTGAGAGTCAATATGATTTTAAAAAAGCTATCGAAAATGAAGAAATCGACTTAGAACAAAATAAGTTTACCAATTGGTATACTCCTGCCAATTATATTAGTAGAAGTATTTACACCCCTCAAATTGCGCGTTTTTTGAATTACTTTGACCAAAAGAACATTCACATTGTCATCTTTGAAGAATTATTTTTACAAAAAACAAAAGAATCTATTCAAGAATTAGAACACTTTCTTGATTTAAATTTAGTGCAATTAATTTCAAATCCCACAAAAAGTAATGCAAGCCAATTGCCTAGATATAAGAATCTAAAATTATTTTACATCAAAATAAAGCGAATTCTAAATCCACTAAAAATAATTTTTCATTTTTTTGGTGTCACTAAAATTTTAAAATCAATTAATCGAAAAGTTGAGAAAAACTTACAAAAAGCACCTGATAAGCTAAGTAAGAAACAAATAAACTCTATTACAGAAAAATATTTTTATAGAGATATTCTAGAACTAGAAAAGATTATTGGAAGAGAAATTAAGATTTGGAAATAGAGTTAACATAATAAGATACCGTCTGAAATCCCCAAATAAATGGAATTACTACCCTCATTTTTTTATGAATGATCCCCCATTTAATTTCAAAAAATGACATGGGGCTTAACAACCTCAATTTGGGATGGTAATAACAGGCCTTTAAACCATGTGTTTTAAGCAGTGCTAGTAGTTCTTTTTTATCAGGTGGACTGATCCACTCTTCAGCTACTATTGACTCCATAAATTTAAGTTCCAAGTCTTGGTTTAACTTTAGTCGAAATTTAAAATTTATTGATGAAACTGACTTTGATGACCAACGATTATAAACGGAGAAAACACCAAGTACATATGTAAATCGAGCTCCAATTATTGCTGCCATCGTAAAATATTCACGATCCTGTCCCACTTTTCGCTTGGGGTTCCATGCCTGTATTTCATGTAATCGCTTTGCGATACTTCTTTTTAATAAATAACTGTTGTTCGGCAGCCATCTATCTTCAACTAATGCCTTTAAGAAAGAATTATATTTTTTTTCAATTCTAACTTCTTCTCTTGTCTTTACAGCCCCTTCATAAAAATCCATTCGCCAATCGGAATAGGCAATGTCTAAATTGGAATGAGCTACTAAGAATTTTAACTGAGTGGCTAATTTTCCAGGTAAAAGCAAGTCGTCACTGTCCAGCCATTGAATGTAATCGCCACTAGCCTTAGTAAATCCAAAATTTCGTGCTTGATTGCCTCCTTTGCTTGGGTTTTTATAAATAAAAACTTCACTGGGGTAATTCGACTGGTATTCTTCAAGAATTCTCCAAGAATCATCGGTAGACTGATCATCTACCACAATGATTTCTTTTTGAAAATTTCCTTCTTGTAGTAAGCAACTTTCAATGCAGCTTGAAAGCCATTTCGAATTATTGTAGTTTGGGATAATGATGGAAACTAATGGCATTGCTCAGATAAGAAGTTTATAAATGTTTCACTATTTTTCTCTAAATTAAATGATTTACAGTATAACTGGTAAGCCTCACCCCTTCTCTGCTGCATTAAGTCTTTGGACTCATTGGCTAAGCCATCAATAGCAGCAGCAATTTCAGTAATTGTAGGTTGTGCACTCAATAAAACTCCATTTTTTTGATTTACCAACTCAGCAACCCCTCCAACATTTGTTGCAATCACAGGTACTCCTGCCGAAAAAGCTTCCATGATTACTACTGGTAAGCCCTCTGTTTCACTAACTAAAATTAAGGCATTTATCCCGTTTTGAGAAAAAAAGGAAGCAATTTCTTTCGGACTCAACCATCCCAGAAAATTAAGCTCACAAGTTGTAATATTCGCTTTGATGGAGCTTGCTTTTTCTTTTAGTTCATTCAAATTGGCCCCATCTCCAATGTGCGTCCACTTTATAGGCGTTTTAATGTGCCTCAAGGCTTCTACAATTAAATCTAAACGCTTTAAGGGCACTACCCTAGAGATGCTAAGTAAGTGAAATTTCTGATTGGCGTCAAGGGTATTTTTATCCATGGACTTGGCACCCAAATAATGTACCTGACTCTTTGATTGTATAAACGGATAGATTTTTTGAGCATAATTCTTTCCATGTTCACTAATAAATGTACAAATGCTTGCAGCTTTTAGCATTGCTGCTTTGTAAGGAAGGTAATTGGCATGCCTGAACTCATATAAATCAAATCCGTGCATTCTACAAATAATCTGTTGGAAACCCCATTTTTTTAATAATGGAATGAGCAATGCATTATTTATCGTCCATTGAAAGAATAAAACGGTCTTCTTTTTATCTTCCAATACTTTTAATTCTTCAAAAACAGCGTTTTTTACAATTAGATCGCTGTAAACCGTTGCTAAATACCAAGCGATGATGGCTTGTTTTCCCTTAAAAAAGGCTCTAAAAAGTTCTAATAACCAATTCTGTGGTTGAGATTTAGAAAACAGATGCTTAAGGTATTTAGGTTTTGCATACAAGGTTTGTTTAATGGTTGGTGCAACAACCCTTACATTCTTAGGAAAATTAAACAGATTGTCCTTTTTAAAAGTAAAAGGTACAATAATTACTTCTGCAAATTGCTTAGCTGCAGCTTCAATCTCTGCTGACTTCCAAGTATAATCAACAGAAAAAGGATAAGAATCTGTAAAGTAGTATAGCCGATTCATTTAAGATTTAAATTATTCAATTGATAATACCGCTTCTGAAAAGGACTAAGATTATTGAAAACGGAACGTAAATCCATCCCATCTACAGAAAATCTTAAAAACGGGGTACGATCGCTTGTATTGTACCCTTTGTAAGCGAGAAATGGGATAAGCTTCAATACTTTAGCAAGCTTCAATGTATCAGTATTCCAATCTTTCGGTTGACCAAAAGGAACGGCAAAAAAGGGCACATAATTCGGCCAATGACTCATTGATTCAATATTTTTTTCTAAATTTTGTTTTTGTTCTTCATAGGAGAGCAAAGAAAAGCGCAAATGCTCATGACCGTGTAATCCAAAATCAAACAAGGGATTAGTACAGTTTTCAAATAGCTGATAATTGGAGTAAAAAGGCGAATCAACTTTTGCCTGTTTTTCATTACAAGTAGCTTCTAATTTCAATAGTTCTTTATAAATGGAACTGTCTGAAGTATTTCTAATCGTAGAGGCTGCTTTCATTAAAATTTGATCTTCAAAATAAGGACCCAAATTATACCAATAGCCCATTTTTTCAGAACCATAAGCGGTATTAATAAAAAATGTTGCTGGAATGTCCATGCGATCTAACAGAGGCATTACTAAATCAACTATTGAAACATCCCCATCATCAAAAGTTATAGCTACCAAAGTTTCAGACAATGTAGCCTTTTTTAAAGCTTCAATTCCTTGCTTTAATGATACAATTTTATAATACTTTTTCAAAAAGGTCATCTGCTCCTCAAAAAAAGAGCACTCATTCCAAATCGCCTTATTGTGAATTTTAGGGTCAAAAACTTCACCTAGCTGATGATAGTTTAATACTACTAACTTCGATTGAGGAATGAGGTACTGTTTTATTTTATTTTTAAATTGATTGATCATTATTTGTCAGAAATGTTAAGGTAAAAAACCTCTGAATACAAATAGTCTATTGGAGGTAAGTGATTTAAATTCGTTCTTACATACACCTCATCTTCATAGTGATTCTTAATGTAGTTGGGGGATAGATTTTTTATTATTGATTCTGGAAGTATCAAACCTCCTACTCTTTTCTTTAGAAATAAGTAATGTGATAAGGCATTAATGTATTTCATCAATAAGTCAGCATCACTTACAAAGTGAATTTTATATAAAAAATAGCTTTTAGTAATTATAGGTTTTCGGATTATCAATTTTGATAATTGATTGATACTTTGAACCCATTTGGGCTTTCTAGCAACTGGTTTTAAAATTAGTTCTATGCTTTGTTTTGAATGACCTAGACTTAAATTTAAACAAAGGCATTCATAGGCTTTATGCCATATAGCTATATCTTGCTTTAAAATCTGTGCATTTATCTTTCTCTGATCATGATACGATTTCCAAGAGAAAGATTGTATTAAGACATTGTTTACAATGCTGTACTTTGAAAATTTTAATTGTTCTAAAATCTGTGCAACCTTCCCATTAGCACTAAAATTAGTAATGATTCCATCATTCAAACGCAAAAAAGGCAGCAACAGTTTTAAGGAATGTTTACGATAATCAGGTTGAACAATCCAAGTATGGGTGTTGTAAAACTGATAATCAATTCCTCCTATGTTTCTTTTGTAAGTAAAGCATCCAAAGTAGCCTACAATTATTTCACTTGCTATTGAATCATCATCATGTAAACAAAACCCCAGTAATTGCTCATGCTTAAAAAATGCTTTCTCAAAACCAAGAGAAGCATTTTTACCATAAACTTCAAAAAATAAATTTTGAATATTCTTGAAATCCGAATGTTTAACTTCTCGTAAAACAACTGCCACTATGCCTCTAATTTTTCCTCAATCTTGATTTTAATTAACTGAAAATTGAGCATTTCCAACACATCTTCCTCTTCAAATTCAATTTCAAAGGCTTCTTCCAATGCATTGATTAGCATGATGGCACCAATAGAGTCCCAATTGTCTAAATCATCCGGACCGGTAGTTTCATTAATTTCTTCTTGGGACACTTTAAATACCAATGCCATGATCTCGCTTAGCTTCTCTTCAATATTATGCATGCTGTAAGGTTATATAATTGTATGAATTAGACGGCACAAAGGTACTTGCTTTCATGGAATACAAACTCATTTCGGCTGATTTCTCTACAAGCTCAAAGCCAAGCTTTGCATAAAAGTCTGCCACCTGTGTATTTTTCTTTGTTGGCTTGTATGTGGCGTAGAGCAGCGCTGACTTCTCAAAAACCTTAGAAAGTATTTCCTCTAAAAATTTAAATTCAATGTTGCGCCCTAAAATTCTACAACTCATCAACAAAGTGTCAATGCTAGCTGATTGCTTGTTGGTATAATCGATAATACACAAGCCGGTGATTCCACTATCTCCGAATTTATCCTTAACACTAAAAGCAAAACAATCATAGTCCTTATTGTTTACGAATTCTGTCAGTTGAGCTTCAGTGTATCGCTGTGTAGTTAAATTAAACTGATTGGTTTTTTGAGTCATCTGTGCCATGCGAGAAATGAGTCCAGCATCATTTTGATGAATGCACAACTCTAAATTGAGGGCTTCTAAAAAGCCCTCAAAATTCTGAAACTTTTGTTCTTCGCTTGCCCGCTTAACATTTTGTTGGTATTGCTCTAATTTCTTGCCGTCCTCTTCACTTTGGTTCAACTGCACAAAATAATTGCTCCAAGTTTGTTGCACAACATAATAGTCAACTGCATTTTTGGGTACTTGCAAACTTGTTACAGAAGGAACTTGATCACACATCAATTGCACTTCAAAATCGCTGTCATCAATAAAAACAAAGGAATCCACACCAATATTGAGCTCTTTTGCCAATTGTTTCAGATTTTCTCCCTTTGGTTCCCAGTTCACTTTTTTGGCAACCAAGGCGTTTTCGTTAATTGTTAGCCTTGGGTGCTTCAATAAAATGGCATCCACATCAGCAGCATTATTTTTACTGGCCAAAGCCAAAAGCACCCCTTTTTTCCCTAAAGCTAATGCCCTGTATTGAGCAGCTGCAAAAGCTTGACCCTTGAAAGAATTTTCATCCATTTCAATTCCCTCAGCTCCATCTTCCCCCAAAATACCTTTCCACAAGGTATTGTCGCAATCCAATGCGAGGAGTTTTTTCACCTGCCCCGTCAAGGCAGTTAAATAAGGTTGAATGAGTTGTGCATAGCTCCAATAAAAGGCATGCTTGTAAAGCAGCTTATTTTTTAGATAGCCCTTAAAATCAATGGTCTGGTCAATCCCTGATTGAGCAATGCACTTATCAATGCTGAGCCATTTAATAAAAGTAGGAGCTTCTTGCTCGCAAAAGCCATTTAAACGATTGGCAAGTCCTTCTAGTGCACCACTTTCTGTTTGTAAAAAACTAAAGGGCAATGCTGTAAAACGATTCATAATCACCAATGCAGCTTTAGAAAGTGCCTTGAAGGTCAATTTTAGTTCCGTTTGAATTTTTTCTTCCAATGCAGCTAAATGCGAAGGACTAAAACTGTCAATTTTATATTCCAAGCCGTGAATGAGGTTGGCCAACTCCCAAAAAACAATAACTACTTTATCGTTCACTTCCCACTCTTGGGTATTTTGGACAATGTTGTCATAATCGCCAAAATTGACCTTTGCATGAATCTGATGTACCGCACAGCTGTATTCCAAATACTCGTTAATTGGTTGGGTAGTGATGTTATTAAGCACGAGGATGTCTAAGCTATGTTGAAGCTCGGCTTGATTAATTTGGGAGTTTGCTTTTAAAAGATCTAAATAGCTGTTCATTCTAGGGTTAGATTATACTGTATATATTTTAGTTTACCACATTACTTGTCCCCCATTCACACGAATGGTTTCACCGGTAATAAATCCACTTTTTGAGGAATCTGCTAAAAATGCAATGGCTTGAGCAATATCAATTGGAGAAGCCAAGCGTTTAAGAGGGGTTTTAGCAGCACTCAGTAATTTTATTTTCTGAGGTAAGTCAGCATTTAAATCAGTATCTGCAATACTTGGTGATACCGCATTTACTCTTATTTTTTTGCTTGCCAAATCAGTGGCCAAAGACTTAGTTAAGCCCAACAAAGCTCCCTTTGCAAGGGTATAATGTGTCAATTTAGCAAAGGGTTGTTCTATCGATTGGCTAGTGATAAAAACTATTCCTGCTGCACCTTTAGAAAGGTAGGGTTCTAATTTTTGAGTTAATAAAAATGGGATTTCAACGTGTAATTTTAACTGCGTTTGACAATCGGACCAATCCAACAGCTGAAAATCGATGTTTGGTATAGATGGTGTCGCAGTATAAATAAATGCATCTAAACGAGCGGTATAGCGCTTGATTGTTTCTAAAATCGTAGTTAAGCCGCTAGCTGAAGTTAAATCACTTTGTATTAAAATTAGTCGCTCCGGAAATTCCAATGACTGCTTCAATTCACTCAAGTCCTCTTTCATTTTGTTATAATGTGCGATTACACTGTAACCAGATTGCAGCATTAGCTTAGTAGTTTCAATACCAATTCCTCCTGAAGCACCTATTACCAATGCCATTTTAGTTTCCTCACTTGCTTCTTTCGTTTCAATAGTTTCAGTTTCCTCTAAGGGTACAATTTTAACCTTCGCTGTTCCGGTGGTAACCTTCTGTTTGTGTTGATTCACAATTACCGTTGAGAGTTCAATACTTTCCTCACGGTCGTTTTTTTGGAGTACTTCTGCTGTTACAGTAATGGTATCCCCAATCCGAACAGGCAGTAAAAAATCCAAACTTTGGGAAAACCACAAGGCCCCATCGCCTGGCAATTTAGTACCTATTACGGTGGATATAAAAGAAGCCCCCAACATGCCATGCGCTACTTGCTTCTTAAAAGCCGTTTGTTTGGCATAGGTGGCATCCACATGCAAGCGGTTGTCATCACCGGTTAGTTCAGCAAACTTTTGAATATCGCTTGCTGTAATTTGGTGAATCACTTCAGCTTTTTGGCCTATATAAATTTCAGAATAGTTCATGAATGTAACTTTTAAATATTGTTTTATTAAAAAATGATCCCCCGTACTCAAAATATTTATTTCGGGCCGCTTTTAAATCTTTAGAATTATAATTCATTAGCTTTTTTAACAAGTCGCGGATTGAAGCCTTTACTAAATCTTTGCGTTTCAACGTTAAATCTACGTGCTTCAGAATTGTAATCAAGACTTCTATTCGATTTCGTATTTTAAATTCTTCCTTTAGCAAAGAGTGAGTCCCACCTTCATGCACACGATACACGGTTGTAATATCTGAAAGTCGATAATACGGTTGTTGACTTGTTACTAAAAGATGTAATGCCCAGTCTCCAATTTTTAGTCTCTTCATCCAATCAATGTTTCTAACCAATTCTCTTCGAAATAAAATCGTTTGGGAATTGATGAGGTTAGAATGACACAAGTCCTTAAAGGTAATTTCTCCTTCATCTAACAAACTGTCTTTGAAAGTATTTTCTTTTTCAAAAAACCAACGATTATTGGTAGAAACTCCTCCGTATTGCTTATTGGCTTCTAAAAAGTCGACCTGCTTTTGCAATTTATGCGCATCAATCCAATAATCGTCGCCCTCGCAGAAAGCAATGTATTTGCCTTTACATTCATTAAGCGTTCGAATGAAGTTGGGCAACACACCTAAATTGATATGATTATCTAACAGTTGAATATTTTGATGATTATTTGAAAGCGATTCAATTATTTTGGCGGTAGCATCGCTTGAACAATCTTCTCCAACTACAATATCAAATTCGAACTTAGTTTCTTGACATAAAATACTTTTCAAACACTCTTCAATGTAAGCCTCTTGATTGAACGTAATGACACATACTGAAACTAATGGATTATGATTTGTCGATGACATCACTTTAAAAATCGTTCAAATGGTTTACGATCTCTTATTCGTTTTGCGGGACTACCGTAATATAGCCCATGGCTTTCTAGGTCCTTGGTAACTAAAGAGCCACTTCCAACTACCACATTTTCTCCAATAGTAGTTCGATCTAAAATGGTAACGCCCAAAGCAATTGCTGAGTACCTACCTAACTTAAAATAACCACCAGTAGTTACCCCAGCTGAAAGAGACGAAAAATCTTCCATAACAGAGTTGTGTTCTAATGAGCTATTGGTATTCAAAATACAGTGGTTGCCTATTGTTGCTTCTGAATTTATTATAACTCCTGGCATGATGGCATTTCCCACCCCTATTTTTGAAGTATCACTTACATAAGAGTACTTTGAAATAATCGTTATAAAATCAAAATCATTTTTTTGAGTTAAGATTTCATCCACCACCTTTTCTCTTAAGTAATTGTCCCCTAAAGCTACAAAGCCTGAATTAAAATTATAGGTTTCTGCTAATTTAATAAGCTCATTTTGTCTACCAATTACTTGATAGCCATAAAATAAACTGCCAATTCCTAAAACAGAGTCGATTATTCCAACAACCTTAAATATAGTAGATTCCTTTAAAATATCTAAAAGCACTCTTGCATGTGGTCCGGCACAAAAGATGACTACATTTTTAACCATGATGATTTATTTCTCTTATTATTGCCTGCTGGCTTTCAGCACTCAATTCATAATACAAAGGTAAACACAAAACCCGCTGAGCAATGTCCTCAGAAATTTCGCAGGTTTGAGGGGAAACATATGACAAGGTATTGAGTGAGGGGTAAAAGTACCTTCTTGTAGCTATGTCTAAATCACTCAACCTTTGCTGTACTACCAACAAAACTTCTTCTGAGGGAAAAAGTATGGGGTAATAGCTATAATTCCAATTGGTGTTAGTTCTAATTTCTAATGTATCTAATGTGTCAAAATTTAGGTGTTGGTCGTAGAAAGCTACTAGTTTTTCTCTTTTAGTTAAAATCTCATCCATGTAAGGCAGCACACTCAAACCCATAGCAGCTTGTAATTCACTTATTTTTCCATTAATGCCCAAGCCGTGAAAAGCTAAGGGCCCATCATGTCCAAAATTATGGCTGTAATAGACTTGATGCTGTAAAGCCTTATCCTTGCAAAAAATCGCTCCTCCCTCACCGGTGTGAAATAGTTTTGTGGCATGAAAACTACAAGTACTCAGATCACCGAATTCAAAGATGCTCTTGCCTTGGTATTTCACTCCAAAACAATGGGCAGCATCGTAAATTACTTTTAAATTATGTTTCTTGGCAATAGCGTCTATGGCTTCTATCGCACAAGGGTTTCCGAAAACATGGGTCGCTAAAATACAAGTGGTTTTCTCCGTAATGGCTGCTTCTATTTTGCTTTCATCAATGGTTAAATATTCTGGGTGTATGTCCACAAAAACAGGGGTGCAATTCTCCCAGACAATGGCAGAGGTAGTTGCCACATAAGAAAATGGAGTGGTAATAATCTCTCCTCCTTTTCCCAACAATTTCAAGGCAATTTGCAAGGGCACCGTACCATTATTGGTGATTAAAACATTGCTTTCTTTTAGCGCTAGGTAAGTTGCCAGTTTCGCTTCCAATTCAAGCACCAGCTGACCCCGATTGGTTAACCACTCATTGGCATACACCCGTTCAATCTGGGCTAGGTATTCCGCTATAGGTGGTAAAAAAGATTTGGTAACAGGAATCAAGCTATACAATAATTAATAAGTAATATCGGAGACTAAACTAAAACTTTAGGTCTAACAAAATTAGTGTATTAAATTTTGTAAAAATAAAAATAACTTTAGTTAACCTTTAAAGTAAGTAAACCTTTTATTTTGCACTTTTAACAAGCAAGTCATAGTATTTGTATTTATTTGCTCGTAAACATAGAACTTAAAAATAACGTATATGCAAGATATAGTGAAAAGACTTAACTTTTTTTTCAGCCTACTAATTATTGTTTCACTTTTATCATTAAGCTATTGGACTTTCCCATGGGCTGACGACTATGGAATTTTTGCACTAATTAGGAATAATGATATACTTTCAACAGCGAAATATTTTTACTTGAATTGGGATGGTCGAATTATTTCTCCAGAAGGACTATTTATGCTTTTCACCTATAAATATCTTCCAGTTAAATTAACAATCCTTATAAAATCATTGGTTTTTATCTATTCTATGTACCTTATATCAAAACTGATATTTAAATCCAAGGCTAGTTTAATCAATATGATTTTAATCGTATTTATTTTCTTTTTTGGGCTTCGTAGCAGCGTTTCTGATATGATTTATTGGACCTGTGGCTCATATGCTTATTCATTTTTAATTATTCTATTATTTCTTCATTCGCTCAATAGAAAAAAGGAAAAAAGTATTTGGGTTATAATTTTAGCATTTTTACTTGGCTTTGCCGGTCCAAATAATTTCTTAATTGCTTTCTCAATAATATTAATACAATTTTTTAATAATTATATAGAAAACGGAACATTTCAAATTAGAAAAGTAAAATATCTAATTTTTTCGATTCTTGGCTTTTGCATGATTTTAATTGCACCAGGTAATTCTAAAAGAGGTTTTAATCTACAAGAGTTGAGCTTACCTAACTTAATTAATAAAATATTAAACAATTACACCCAATATAATTTTCAACTATTTGATGACTTTAAAATATTCATACTTCTGTGTGTACTATTAGGTTTAATATGGGATATTAAAACACAGCTATTTAGTAAAAATATAGTTAAGGAATTTTCTTTTTTTACTATTGTATACTTAATACTACTATTTCCTTATGCGATAGCTGAAAAATATGAAATTAGAAGTTTTTGGCCGAATGCATTAATCTTACTTTTAGGCCTTATTAATTTAACGTCATTCTTTAAAGAAAAAGCAAAAAAAACATCTCAATCAATTAATTTCTCGCTATTAAAAAAATTAAAGCCCTATCTGATTCTTGCTATACTATTATTTTTCTTTTTTTATATATTTAGGCAACATTTAAAAGCAAAGGAAGTACACCATCAGTTTTTAGTAAGAGAGCAAACTATTTTAACAAAGAAAAAGGATGGGTTAACTAACTTCTGTATCAAAGAATTAGATTTCTCTAATCGATCCATCATCCACTCCAGTAAAGATATTTCAGAAATATCTTACCTAAATTATATTGGTGAAGGCATGGAAAAATATTATGAAGTTGATTCGCTATGGAAATGTCCAGAAAATAAAAATAAATAACAAATAATCAATTATATTTTATCTAATATGTGCATTATAATCTTTATCAACTTGAAAATTAAAATAAGAACCTAACTTTTGCCACTTATCTTTATCTTCAAGATTTAGATTTATAATTCTGTCATTCCCAAATTCTTCAAAAAAAAACTTAACTTCTCGATTTCTATTTTCGTAAATTTCTTTATAAAATGAGCGATGTGACTCATCAAGTGTCAATCTATTATCGATTATGGATGAATATCGATTTTTATTTTCAAATTTGGAATCATTAAATTCTTTCAAGCGCCCATAAATTGATGCATGTAGGTGTGTATTGCCCAATGTTTTTCCAGTAGAGTGTCTAACCATTGAGTCAAACCATTTGTCAGCGTCTCTTTCTATTAAAACAAATTTTGATTTTGGAAAGCGATGAAACAATACTTTATAAAAGTCTAAACAAAACCATGGATCATCTTCGAATACCTGATTTAATTTAAAATCCCTACTTTGAAAAATACGTTCGTAATCTCCCTTAAACCAATTTACTGTCCAACTATTTTTTCTAGAAACACCCCATGTAGCAACTTGAAAATTATGATCTTTAAAAAATTGGCCCACAGAAGTAGTTCCAGTTCTTTGAACAGAAATACAAAATATTTTAGGAGCAGAGATTACTTTTAAAGCTTTTGTTAAAGACTTTACTTTATCTAACAAGGTTCAATCGTTTTTTTAATTTATCAATCAATAAGTTTCCTTCTAATAAAATTGGGGACTTACTTATTTTTAGAAAGGTCAAAAATAATAAGCTAAAAACTATCACTTTTACTATAGCCCAAAAATAACTGAATTCATTCGGCAAAAAATAAATTATAACAAAAACAAATAAAAAGGCAAAAAACAAATGAGGTACAACGGCTAAGAATTGCTCTTTTAATGAAATATTCAATGAAATTTTCGCTAATAAGTTATTTAATATCCATGCTAAAAATGCAACCCCAACATTAGCATATAAAAAAGCATAGAATCCACTAAAGTAAGCAAAAATAAATGGAATCAACTGCAATACTTTTCGAATGTTGCCGTAGTGAAAATTAGCCTTACTCTTTCCTTTTGCTAAAAATGCATTCACAATCATTGCACTAACAGGAAAGGTGAACCCTTTTAGAATCAAAATTTGAAAAATAGGAATTGACAGTTGCCACTTACTTCCAAATAAGCCAATAATTAACTCTTCTCCAATTAAAAAAAAAACTGCAGTTAAAAAGATTGAAATAGTAGAAACGATGTTGATTACTTTTAAGTAGATTCGTTCAAATCGTTTAGGTTCATTTTTTACTAGAGCCAGTGTTGGAAAAAAAATTTTAGAGATACTACTAGAAGAATTCTGTATAACTAACTTGTTTAAACTATTTGCCCGAGTAAAATAACCCAAAATTGCAGGTGAGAAAAGCTTTCCGATAATTAAAGTATCCATTTGTTGTATAATTTTATTTACCGAACTTGCAGCAAATACATAAATAGAAAAACTGCTCAACTTCTTAAGCTCTTTCCACGAAAATTCCAATTTTGGTTTCCAATCAGAGAGCTTCCACAATAAAATCGTCGATACAATAGCTCCAATAATTTGTTGAATGACCAATGCATACACACCATAACCATAAAAGGCAAAACCTATTGCAATGCAACCAGCAGAAATCTGAGCAATTAAATTTCGATAAGTCAAACTTTTAAAATCAAGCTTTTTACTCAAAATGGTAGCTTGCACAATATTAAAACTGCTTAAAAAAAAAGTAAAGGAAAGCAATCGAACTAATTCAGTAATAGCTTGATTATTAAAAAATTCAGCAATCCAAGGAGCAGAAATATAAATCAGTACAGTTAATATTATACCTGCAATTACATTTAAATAAAATACCGAAGAATAGGTTAAAGAAGTATTATTCTCATTCTGAATCAAAGCCGTTGCAAAACCCATGTCTTTGAAAATTTCTAACATACCAATAAAAACTAAAGACATGCCAACTAAGCCAAATTCAGAAGGACTTAATAATCGTGCTAGAAAAATTGAAATGATAAATGAACTAAGCTGCCCACCATAATTCCCAAATAAATCCCAAAACAAAGCATTACTTGCTCGACCTCTTAAATTATTCATTCGAGCCAATTAGTTTTTATCTTCTGAGTAATAACCATAACCGTAACCATAGCCATAGCCGTAGCCATAATTAGCCCCATAGCCAATACTGGATTTTTGCTGCACCGCATTTACTACGATGCCAATATTAGTAAACACCTTATCTTGATACAATTGATTGATATTTTCCAAATAAGATTTCTTGGTATAATTGTGGCGAACTATGTAAAGGGCAGCGTCTGCATAAACTTTTAGTAAAAGTGCATCGGTCACCAAGCCCAGAGGAGGGGAATCAATGATGATGACCTCGTACTTCGCTTCTAATTCTTGAAACAATTCCCGCATGGCGGCACTTTCAATCAATTCAGCTGGATTGGGGGGTATGGGACCGGAGGCAATTAAATCTAAATTATCTAACTTAGTGGCTTGAACTACTTCTTTTAAATTCGCCTTGCGAATCAAATAAGTACTCAAACCTATCTCGTTACTCAAGCCGAAATCCTTAAAAATTTTCGGCTTGCGTAAATCTGCTCCCAACAAAACCGTTTTCTTACCGGAGGCGGCATAAATGGCAGCCAAATTTATGGATGTAAAGGTTTTTCCTTCCCCACTAATGGAGGAAGTCACCAAAATCTTCGTGCATTCCGAACCCACCGTCATAAAATTCAATTTGGTTCGAATGCTTCTAAACGCTTCTGCCATTAGTGATTTAAGCGAATTAGCGACAATGATGTTATTGTCCAAGTCCTTTTTATGCATCACCGATCCCAAAACAGGGATATTGGTCAATTTTTCCAAGTCGGAAGGATCCACAATTTTGGTGTTCATCACATAAAACAAAAAGATCAATGCCAAGGGAATGGCTAAACCGCTAAAAATCCCAAACGAATAAATAGAACCAGATTTAGGGCCTATGTAGCTTACTCGATAGGTATCAGCAAAATCTAAGATTTGTGCTTTGGCAACATTGGAAGCTTTAGCAATGCTCGCCTCAGAGCGCTTGTTCAACAAAAAGGTGTACAAATCCGTCAATAACTTATTTTCCCGTAAAATCTTAAAGTATTCTCGTTGTTCTTGAGGTATTTTCAGCACCTTCTGCTCTTCTCGGTTAATTAAGTTCTTCAAAGAATCAATTAAGGCCACTACTTGTAACTTATTGGCAGCTGCCGCCTCCATTAAGTCTTTACGATAAGTCTCAACTGCTGCCTCAGCCCTATCATACATAGTACTATTGTCTTTATAGTTAAAGGCAGTCATTTTTTTCTCATCCAATGCTTTCACCAACAATTCGATCATTCGATCAATGTTGGGATCTTGAAAACCAAAAACCGCAGCGGAAGGAAAGGCGGTAAACTCATCTTGCTGCAGGGTTTTCATCAAAGCGGAATAGTATTCCTTTTGAATACTGCGCTGTGTGAGCGCATCTTCTAATTCAAACACCACTTCCATGTTATTGCTCTCTTCTTGAATAAAAATTCGATCCTGAAAGTTTTTCTTTTGGAATTGTTCCAGGCGGTGCTCCGTCACCACTAAAGAATCGGCAATTTCTCGCAATTGCCTGTCCACAAAATCAATGGTATTACTGGTAATTTCATTGTTCTGGTCCTTGCCCCACTGAATGTACTCTCGCATCAAGACATTCAAGTAATCAATTGATTTTGCCGGAGTACGCTCTTGATGGCTTAATATTAAAATGGAAGACTCTTGGTTCTCCACATCAATCTGAATGGAGCCTTGCAAATGCCTCGCTAAACCTCCTGTTGTATTAATGGTAAAGCGGTAATAATCTTCCCCATACACCGCATTGGAGTGCACGTTTAACTGGTAGCTGTTCTCTCCAATTTTCAGTGGTTCACTTATTCGTTTTTCAGGCGCTTTTTTAAGTTCTTCTTCTGAAGCATGTACGCGATAAAAGCCCTCTTTAGGAAAATCGATGAAATAAGCGCCAGGTATGCGCTCCCCATCCTTCAAAGTCAAAGAAAAATCACCTCTGGGGTACATTTCAGTGGTTTTGATATTACCTACTTTATAATAGGAATAAGGAATGTCTAATTTTTTAGCTACTCGTTCCATTAAGGGGAAAGAGCGAATAATCCCAATTTCATTCACCAAGCGGTTTCTACCGCTCACCAATTCCATACCCGGTAAAAAATATTCCTGCCCCCAAGAAGAATGTTCGTCTTTCACCAGCATGCGCGAATTAACGCTATAAGTAGCAGGAGTATAGCGCACCTGATAAAAAGCATAAGCAAAACCACCCAACAAACCTATCAGCACCAAGTACCAATAGCGCAACACATAAATCAGAAAAACTTTGGGATCAATTTGAAAAGCCGAAGAGGAATTTTGGTTCATTTATACACTTGAACTATAAGCTGCAAAGAAACGAATTTTTGTCGTTTTGCAGGTTTTGGGCAAATGTTTATTTATTTCTTCTTCATATATAGGTATAAAATGTTTATTATGAAACGCAGTGTCATCCTGAACTCGTTTCAGGATCTTGTATTATACCAATTCTCTTTATAAAACAGTTTTAATGTTTTATAATGTTAGAAGTGGTAAATACCTGCCTTTGTCGGCAGACAGGCCGATACAGAATATAAACAGTTCTTCTTTTGTACTGTATTATATTCGCAATCGGTATTTGTTGATATTCAGCATCTAAATCACGACTTAGATGCTGAAACAAGTTCAGCATGACTCAGTAGTTTGATTTGGCATTAATTTGTAAGTTAAAACTATAGTACTTTCTGCAAAAGATACACAATCAGCTTAATAGATGTATAAATTTCTTCCAATACTAATTATGAAAACGAACATCTAATCAATGCCCCGCATTGATGCGCTTTTCCCCATGAATAACAAGCAAAAAAAGGAAAGACAGAGAAGCGAAGCGGAACGCCTTTTTTTGATTGAGGTCTTCTCAGTGGGGTGTGGCACAAGCGTAGACTGAGAAGAATTCATTTGGGAAAAGTCTCCTTTTTTTGGTTCGTTTTTTTGGAGAAGCAAAAAAATGAACATGAAAATAAACTAATAATTTGAATTGATTTAACTGATAAAAGATGCTGAAACAAGCTCAGCATGAATCAGTTGATTGATTTGACTTTAATAAATAAATAGAAGGAATTACTATTTTTCCAACTAGCTAATTAAAAACTAAAAATTACCAATTCAAAATTCTTTCATCTTTAGCCCTTTGTCCTTTTTCTGATTTCGTAATTCATTTCCACAAACCAGTCTCGACTCCGCTCGACTTGACAGTAGTAAAAAATTAGTCATTCGATGTGACAGCTCGACTTGACAGTAGTGTAAAAATTTAGAAATTCATCTCTTAATTCTTAATTCTAATTGAAAATTACTCATAAATAATTTTTGTACTTTTGATACAAAGACTATTAACAATGAATTTAGAAGCTCGTAAAATAGAATTTATACAAGAATTTTTAAAACTTCAAAGTGAAGAAGCAATTTCTCGTTTTGAAAAAATTTTAAAAAAAGAAAAAAATGCTACACCTGATCGAGTAGTTTCACCCATGAATCAAGATGAACTAGAAAAGCGAATTGATCAATCAGAATCTGATTTTAAAAACAATAGATTTAAAAGTAGTGCTGAACTTTTAGCAAAATATGAGTAATGATTTTGAAATTATTTGGTCTGATTTTGCAGAAAAACAACTCGATGAAATTTACGAATACTACAAAAACAGAGCGAGTATAAGAGTAGCTAAAACACTTCTTATGGGAATTATCAATGCCCCAAATCTATTGATAGACACACCATATATCGGACAAGAAGAAGAATCTCTTGAGCACAGAAAAATTAATTATCGATACTTTATCCATAATAATTATAAACTAATCTACTATGTTGATGAAAAAAACAATTTCATTAAGATAGCTGACGTATTTGATACTCGACAAAACCCAATAAAAATTGATCGTAATAAATAATACCAATTAGCATTTAAATGCCGTTAATAGAATTTCTTTAGTTATAATGCCTGCTTTTGTCGGTAATCAGGCCGATATACCTTCTGTACAGTCGGGGATTTTAAGAAACATTATGCGACAACCTGAAATCATAATAAGTATAAATCAAAACATAGATGCTGAAACAAGCTCAGCATGAATCAGTTGATTGATTTGACTTTAATAAATA
>CAXBCF010000007.1:0-120892 GCA_963973975.1 uncultured Flavobacteriales bacterium | reverse complement strand
TTACTTTTATAAAACGAAGAACTAAATGTGACAACCAAATTCAGGATTAATCATATTGTCTCTATTCTAAAGTCTAAACTCTAAAGTCTTATTTCGTAATTCTTAATAAAAACCTTTTAACTTCCTCACCCCTATCTACTCGTAACGTATCGCTTTCGCCGGAGCTATTTTGGAAATAATTCCAGAAGGGATAATCAACATCAGGAAACAAATCACCAAAGTGCCCAAGTTGAGTAATAGCAGCTTAAACAAATCAATTTTTATTGGGACTTGATCGATGAAATAGGCTTCAGCAGGTAATTTCAACAAGCCAAACTCCTGTTGAGCCAAAGACAAACCGATGCCAATCAAATTGCCAAAAAATAAACCGAGTACGATCAAATAAATCGCATTGTAAATAAAAATCTTCCGCAAGCTTGAATCCTTTGCTCCAATAGCTTTTAAAATTCCAATTGTTTCAGTTTTTTCTAAAATTAGAATCAAAAGAGCAGAAATAACATTGATGCCACAAACTAAAATTAAAAGAGAGACAATGATTAGAACATTCACATCTTGTAATTCCAACCACTTAAAAATGTCTGGTCGAGCATCTTTGATATTAGTTGCAGTTAAGTCATAGTCGATGGCTTCATAAACCAATTCGTCCATTGCTTCCAATTCATCCAAATCATCAATCAACACTTCAAAACCGCCAACCTGTGTGCTGTCCCAACCATTAATTTTCTGAATGTGTCTCAAATCGATGAATGCCATTCGCTCATCCATTTCACCCAGTCCGGTATTGTATATCCCACTGACTTCTAATTTTCGAATTCGTGGAGGTTGAGTAAGAAAGTATACCACCACCGAAGAACCAACATCCAAATCAAGTTTTTTGGCAATTTGTTCTGAAATTAAAATATTATTGGTCGTTTTGGAAGAATCGATTAAAAGCGAAGCTCCCGAAATAATGTATTGATTGAAAAAAGTCCAATCGTAGTTTTCGTCAATTCCCTTTAGCACAACTCCATAATTTGTTTCCTCTGTTTTCAGTATAGCTCCTTTGCTTGCAAAAACTTGAACATGCCGTATACCATCTACCTTTGGTAACTGATGATAAAAATCTCGATTTTTAGAAATCGCCTTATTTTCTAATAAGCCTTTAGATTCGTAATTGCTGATTTGAATATG
This sequence comes from uncultured Flavobacteriales bacterium, assembly GCA_963973975.1. Classification (GTDB taxonomy): domain Bacteria; phylum Bacteroidota; class Bacteroidia; order Flavobacteriales_E; family Vicingaceae; genus UBA1494_A. The sequence continues at coordinate 119,722 of CAXBCF010000007.1, read as the reverse complement.
TGAGCCAAATCCAATTATTTTTTTCTGAATTTCATCTTGAAAGCCCTGAACAATAGAAAGTGATAAGGTCATCATGGCAACACCCAAAGCAATTGCAAGAATTGAAATGCGTATTATTGGCTTGCTGAATGCGTGTTTATTGCCGTTTAAGCTTTTTTTCGCAAAAAATAATTCGAAACTCAAAGAATGTGGACTTTTGTGAAGCACAAATTTAACAAAATGATTCAGCCAATTAGGCTTATTTATTGCTGTTTGCTTTTAATGGGATTCCAAACTTTTGGAGCTTGTCAGCAAATCGAGAAAAATAAGAATTCAACAGTAAAAAGTGAAGTAGTAGCACCAAGTCCAATTATTTTGGGAAATGAACAATTAAGCGCCTATATTCCCATGCTAGAAAACAAACGCATTGGTTTTGTTGGCAACCATACTTCTCAAATCGGTTCCATTCACCTGGTCGATAGTCTCTTGTCATTAGACATCAAAATCACTAAGGTATTTAGTCCAGAGCACGGTTTTCGTGGCGAAGCAGATGCAGGAGAAAAAGTAAGTAGTGGCATTGATGCTGCTACATCTTTGCCGATTATTTCGCTTTACGGTGACAATAAAAAACCGACCACTAGTCAACTTCAAGATATTGACATTCTACTGTTTGACATTCAAGATGTTGGTGCAAGGTTTTACACCTATATTTCTACTTTACATTATGTGATGGAAGCAGCTGCTGAAGCTAAAATTAGTCTAATCGTTTTAGATCGACCCAATCCTAATGGCCATTTTATTGATGGCCCCATTTTAGAAGAAAAATATAAGTCATTTGTTGGCTTACATCCTATTCCGGTTGTTCACGGAATGACAATTGGGGAATATGCCCAAATGATAAATGGCGAAGCTTGGCTGGCCAATAAAGTTAAATGCGAACTTGTAGTAGTTCCCTGCCTGAACTACGATCGAAATATGCGTTACGATCCTCAAATCCCTCCTTCCCCTAATTTACCAAATGCACGCGCTGTTTACCTCTATCCAAGCCTCTGCTTTTTTGAAGGCACCAATGTGAGTGTTGGCAGAGGAACTAATTTTCCCTTTCAACAAATTGGCGCACCAAACTTGAATAATTTTGAACATTCCTTTGTGCCACAAGCGAGTTTTGGAGCTAAAAATCCTAAATACGAAGGAGAAAAATGCTTTGGAATTGATTTCAGTGAAATAGATGCTGCACAATTCCGCAATCAAGGGAAATTGGATTTGACTTACCTCATCTCATTTTATGAAGCGAGTTCAAATCGAACAAAATTTTTCAATAACTTTTTTAACTTGCTTTCAGGAAATTCCTCATTGCAAACTGCCATAAAATCAGGCAAAACAGAAGAAGAAATTCGAGCAAGTTGGCAATCCGGATTGGAAGAATTTAAAACAATGCGAAAAAAATACTTGCTTTATCAGTAGAATTTAGAAAATATAGAGAAGAGAGAAGAGAACAAAGAAAAGAGAAAGTGATGAAAACTATCAAAAAGTTTTACACCTTCATCTTTTATCCTTAGTCCTTCATCCAATTTCTTAATTCTTAATTGATAACTAAACATTGAACATTCGTAATTGCCAGATTCGTAATTTAAAAAACAACTTTTTACTTTAAACTTAAGTCAATTTAACTTCAACAAGTACTTAAAACTTTCTTTTCTAATTTGAGTTAGTTGGATTGACTAATTTTCCCTGAGCCATTAATTTTTGAATTCATTGTTTTAGGATTTCCGCTGTAATCAATGTCCCCACTTCCATTAATTTTAATTTCCAGACTTTCCGAAGCAAAAAGCTTGGCATCTCCCGAGCCATTTGTCTTAATTACAGTATTTACTGTCAAAAATTTACCTGCTTTCAAATCACCTGAACCATTGATTTTAATTGTGTGATCGTTTGCACTTCCAAGCAGTTGAATATTTCCAGATCCATTAATTGAAGTCTCAATTTGATTAGCTTCGAGTTCTAAATCAATATCACCTGAGCCATTAATTTTTAAGTGTAAATTGTCAAGATTCAGCTTCCCAATAGATTTAACATCTCCACTTCCTTTAATGTTAATCGCCGCTATGGTCGGAACTTGAATAAATAATTTAATATCTCCACTTTTTTTAACACATTGCTCAAAACGAACATCCCATTCTCCATTAACCACTTCAGTATTTAATAAATCAAAGAAATTCTCATTTGCTTCCATTCTAACTACTTGAACTGCTCCCTGACTCAGCTCAACTTGCACATTATTAGAAAGCAATAAATTTTGAAAATTTTCTAGTTGAATTTCTTTCTCAACTACCATTCCTTCTCCTTCAACACAATTTGATAGGTAGCTGCAAGAAGAAAAAAAAAGCGTAAGGAATAAGCCAAAAAGGCAAGTGTTTATTGATTTAGTTTTCATGGTAAAAAGGTTTATTTGTATACTGTAAAGCTATTCTATTTTTGCTGAATACCAAGCATTCAGCGATTTATTAATTGAAGCTTCTTTAAAACAATTCGATCAATTGGAAAAGTCAATTCTGAGGATTGAAGTTCATCAATTTTTCTCCAATAAAAATGATTGGGATTTTTTTCAGAAGCATCATTTGCAACACGACCATTTTCAATTAAATCCATCTCATCAGTACTAACAATATAGTAAATGCTTAAAAGCTGATCTGTTTCATCAAATTGTGAAACCTGAAAAAAATCGGTGGTATAAAAATGCACTTTTATTTCAATATCAATTCCAAGTTCTTCTTTAAATTCCCGCTTAAGGCAATCGCTCAACCCTTCTCCCAACTGATGTCCTCCTCCTGGAAATTTAGTAAATGAAAAATCACCTCTGGTCTCGCTCGAAAGCAAAACTTCTGTCGCAGCATTTATTAAAATCCCATACACTCTAACATTATAGCCATTAATTTTACTGTTCATCATACAATATTTAAGTTCACTTACGTTAACAATCGATTCATTAAAGCATACAATTTTACTAATTTGGACGCGTGCAAAATAAATCCCTTCTTTTTCTTCTAGTTTTAATTTTCCCTTTGACACATCTAATTGCTCAATCTACCGCAACTTTAGAAGGAAAATTGACCGATGAAAACGGAAAAGAAATTGATGCAGTGAGTGTTAGCATTGAAGGAAGCTCCAAAGGTACAATTACTAACCCTAACGGTACTTTTAGTTTAGAAGTTCCAGCAATGGAAACCATTACCATCAGTTTTACACACATTTCTTATCAAGCAAAACAATTGCAACTTTTTTTACAAGCTGGAGAAAAACGCCAATTATTAATCAGTTTAAAAGAATCGGATTTCAAGCTCGAAGAAGTAGAAGTGGAAGTGGAACAAAACAGGGATAAACCAATGGAAAGCATTGATCCAAAAAACCTGAAATACGTTCCTAATCCTTCGGGCAATTTTGAAGCTGTTATAAAAACTTTGCCAGGAGTTTATTCTAATAACGAACTGACTTCACAATACAATGTTCGAGGTGGAAATTTTGACGAAAATCTGGTTTATGTAAATGATATTGAAGTCTATCGACCATTTTTAACTAGAAGTGGCAATCAGGAAGGCCTAAGTTTTATCAATGCTGACATGGTAGACAACATTGATTTTTCAGCTGGTGGTTTTGAGGCGCGCTATGGAGACAAAATGTCGTCGGTGCTGGCAGTTACCTACAGAAGACCAAAAGAATTTGGCGGTACAGTTAGTGGGAGTTTACAAGGTGGATCTTTGCATGTGGAAGGACGCTCGAAAGATGCAAGACTAACTTTCATCAATGGTGTGCGTTACCACACCAACCGCTATGTGTTAGGAAGTTTAGATACCGACGGCGACTACCGACCAACTTTTGTGGATGCTCAAACTTTTGTAACTTATAACCTATCTGAAAAATGGGAATTGTCATTTCTCGGAAACTACGCGAGAAATAAATACGAATTTGTTCCCGAAACCCGAGAGACTTCCTTTGGAACCATTCAACAAGCATTAAAGTTGACTATATTTTTTGAAGGTCAAGAAGTCACAGATTTTGAAACCTATTTTGGTGCTTTCTCAGCCAATTTTAAACCGAAGGGCAACGTCAATTTAAATTTCACCTTAACAGGTTTTCGTTCTTTTGAAACAGAAACATTTGACATTTTAGGGCAATATAGAATTGATGAACTGGAGCGCGACCTCAGCAGCGACAATTTTGGCGATGTGGCTTTTAGTAGAGGTGTTGGCTCATTTCTAAATCATGCTCGCAATTTCTTAGACGCTACAGTGCTCAATTTTCAACATCGAGGTCGGTGGTTGGTTGACAACGGAAGCTGGGAATGGGGAGGACGCATTCAGCATGAATCCATTGAAGACCGCTTGAGTGAATGGAACCTAATCGATTCTGCTGGTTTTTCACTTCCACAAACCCCACAAAAACCAGGGCAAGCACCCAACCGACCGATTGAACTGAACTTATTCGACAGCTTTAAAGCAAGAAACAACCTCGTTTCTAACCGAGTGATGGGATATGCCCAAAGAAATCTTCGGTGGAAAAATAATCGAGAAGATCAATTTTCACTCACTGGAGGGATTCGTGCAAACTATTGGGATTTGAACCAAGAAACCGTAATTAGCCCAAGAGCCAACATTGCTTGGGAACCAAAATGGAAGAAAGATTGGCTCTTTCGTTTTAGTACCGGATATTACTACCAACCTCCATTCTATCGAGAATTAAGAGATTTTGAAGGCGAATTAAACAAAGACATTAAAGCCCAACGATCCATCCATTTTGTTTTTGCCGGCGATTACAATTTTTTGGCTTGGGGCAGACCATTTAAGTTTGTTGGCGAGGCCTATTACAAAAAAATGGACAACATCATTCCTTATGAAATCGACAATGTGCGCATTCGCTACTTCGCAGAAAATATTGCTGATGCTTTTGCAGTTGGTGTCGATTTCAAAATCAATGGAGAGTTTGTGAAAGGGGTAGACTCATGGGTCAACTTTGGTTTATTGACTGTTCAAGAAGACCTTCAAAATGATTTTTATGTTGATTATTTTAATAGTGATGGAGAGAAAATAATACCTGGATTTACCTTCAATGATACTCCTATCGATAGTATAAGAAGAGAACCTGGATACATTCCCCGACCTTCAGATCAACGTTTCAACTTCAGTTTGTTCTTTCAAGATTACCTTCCAAAAAATCCAACTTATAAAATGTCGATGACCTTCCACTACGGCAGTGGATTGCCATTCGGCCCTCCTTCAAGAGAACGTTACAAAGACACCTTGAGAATTCCTGCTTATTTGCGTGTCGATATGGGTTTTTCCAAACTTTTATTGGGACCAGATTCAAAAGTTGGCCCCAAAAATATCTTCAAAGATTTCCAATCCATTTGGTTGGGATTGGAAATCTTCAACCTCTTGCAAAGAAACAATACACTTTCTCACCTTTGGGTGACTGATGTCACCAACCGACAATTTGCTGTTCCCAACTTCCTAACCTCAAGACAAGTAAACATAAGGTTGCAGTTTAAGTTTTAGATAAATCTCTTTTACAAAAAATTATATTGCTATTCACTATTGTCCGATAAAAAAAAATATTTTGGAAATGGATGTCGATTTTAACTTTGTCCCTTGAATTTGTTTTTTGGAAAATGAAATAAATCCTTAGAGAAACCGGGAAGCTTTAATCTGTGATTAAAGATCACCCGGCTGAACTTGGGATTTATAAAATTTGGAAAAAATAAAAATTCACAGGACGAGTTTTTTTTGTTTAGCTCACTTCTTATTTATTGACTTGTGTTCATGAATCTTCGATTACGTTTTTTTCACGGCGAAAAAAATGAAAAATTAAAATTGGAAAAAGACACCCTATAAGAGAATAACAACTTCAAAATGAAGATGCGATACACATTAAATATTATTATATCAAATAAGTATGGCTAGATTTTTTTAATTATTGACCTGTCTTATATTTTTATCGGACAACAATGATTGCTAATCTTTTATTCCTAATTTATTGAGGATTTGATCCATTAAACACCATTTAGTGAAAGATGATTGCAACAAATTAGCGCCTACAAAGGCAGTAAACCACAACCAGTTAATATTTACATAAACTGCAAGCAGTAGGCTAATTAACACAAAACTACCAGCAACGGCTCTTACGATTCTATTTTTCATAATTATAGGGATTTTTCAATTGGTACTACTACCGCTTTAATTGGATTATTTGTTTCTAAGTTTTGATTAAATGCTTGTATCATTGGAAATAATGCATTGATTTTTTCAGTTTCTGAAAAGGAGAAAAACAGTTTGGAAGCGTTTCCTCCTCTTTCTCCAGGAAACCAACTTGAAGTCATAAGTAAGGTTGCACTATTTTTATACCCATCGATTTCAGAACCGCTAAAAGCTTCAATTTTAGCTTGTTTAAATAAGCGGAGAACATCCTTTTCAAATTCTTCCACTGCTGTTACAATTAATAATTTCATGTTTTCAAGATTTATAATTTATGATGGCTTAAGCTCGATGATTCTTTCTTTCAATCAGGTAATACACTAAAGGCACTACCAAAAGCGTAAGAAAGGTTGAAACGATGGTTCCTCCCATTAGTGAAATGGCAAGTCCTTGAAAAATGGGATCAAATAAGATAACAAAAGCGCCAATCACAACAGTTCCGGCAGTTAATAAAATAGGGGTAGTTCTCACAGCCCCTGCTTCAATGGTTGCCTGTTTTAAACTAACTCCATCTTCCAAGCGAATTTTTATAAAATCGATTAGCAGAACAGAGTTCCGTACCATTATTCCTGCCAGAGCAATCATTCCAATAAATGAAGTTGCTGTAAAATAGGCATCCATGACCCAATGCCCTAAAACAATCCCAACAAGAGAAAGTGGAATTGCAACCATCATCACAATTGGTGCTTTGAAATTCTGAAACCAACCAACAATCAACAAATAAATGATAATGATGACTCCCAAGAAAGCAATTCCCAAATCTCGAAACACTTCCAAGGTGATTTGCCACTCACCATCCCACTTAACTGTAAAGTTATCTTCTAATAATGGTTGTCCTAAATACATTTCTTCTAATTCATACCCTTTTGGTAACTCAATGGCTTTTAATTTTTCTTCCATCCCCATAATAACATAAACGGGACTTTCCAATTTACCAGCCATGTCAGCTGTGATATAAACTACACGCTTCTGGTTTTTCCGGTAAATGCTTTTAGCTTTTGTTCTTTCTTCCACATCCACTAAATCAATGAGTGAGATCAAATTTCCATTGGATGACCTTACTTTTAATTGACCAATGGCTCCTATTGAGCTTTTATCTTTAGCTGCCAATTGCAAAACAATGGCTACTTGATCTGCTGAGTTTTCATCATAAAGTTGAGCAATAGGGATGTCTTTTAAAGCTAACTGAATGCTTTGTTTGATTTGAAAAGGGCTAACACCATACATAGAAGCTTTTTCACGATTTATTTTATAATGAAACTCTTTTTGATCTGCTTCTACCATCCAATCAACATCTACAACATCAGGAGTTGCAATTAAAATTGATTTGATACTATCTGCCAATCGTATTTGAGCTTCATAATCTGGTCCATAGACTTCCGCCACAATGGTTGATAGAACTGGAGGTCCAGGAGGAACTTCTACAACTTTAACATTGGCATCAAACTTTTTAGCAATGGCCTGAATACCGGGACGATAAGCTCTTGCAATTTCATGGCTTTGAGCCTTTCTAGCTCCCTTTTGAGTTAAATTAACCTGAATATCAGCTACATTACTCCCGCTTCTCAAATCATAATGCCGCACTAATCCATTAAAAGTGATTGGCGCAGAAGTACCTACATAAGTTTGGTAATTTACAACTTCATCTTGCTTCGCTATGAACTGACTAATTTCTTTAGCAACTAATGCAGTTCTCTCTAAAGTACTTCCTTCAGGAAGATCAATTACTACTTGAAATTCATTTTTATTGTCGAATGGCAACATTTTTACAGCCACTGTTTTCGTAAAGAAGAGTGCAACCGAACCTATTAACAAGAAAAAGGTGACCCCTAAGAAAGCCCATCGTTTCGTTTTATTTTCCAAAAGTGGTTTTTCAAAACGCTCATAAATTCTATAGGCCTTAGTTTGTTGAATAGAATCACTTTCATCCTCTTTTAAAACTTCACTTTCACCTGCTTTTCCTCTCAAAAAAATCACACCAAGGTAAGGAGTTATTGTTAGGGCTACAAAAAGGGACAAAATCATGGCAATGGAAGCTCCTATTGGCATTGGCGACATGTATGGTCCCATTAAACCTGACACAAATGCCATTGGAAGCACTGAAGCAATAACTGTAAATGTTGCTAAGATTGTCGGATTCCCTACTTCATTTATGGCATAAAGTGCAGCTTGTTTAAAAGGCAAGCGCTTCATTTTAAAATGCCGGTGCATGTTTTCAGCGATAATAATGGAGTCATCTACCACAATTCCTGTCACAAAAACCAATGCAAACAGCGTGATGCGATTAAGAGTGTAATCTAACAAGTAATAACTGAGAAGCGTTAGTGCAAAAGTGACAGGTACAGAAAGAAATACAACCAAACCACCTCTCCAACCCATCGCCAACATTACAACAAGCGTTACAGCTATTATTGCTCCAATTAAATGCAAAAGTAGTTCTGACACTTTTTGGGAAGCTGTTTCACCGTAATTTCTACTAACCTCTACATGAATTTCATCAGGAATTAAAGAAGTTTTTAATTGTTCAATTTTATCAAGTATGATATTGGACAATTTCATAGCATCTGCCCCTTTTCTTTTAGCTACAGAAATAGTTACAGCATCGTATTCAGAAGGATAATCATTTTTAATTTTTGAGGCCGCACCAAATCCTATTTGAGTATAATTATTTGGCAATTCAGGTCCATCTATTACCTCAGCTACTTGATTTAAATAAATTGGATGACCATTAGTTACGCCAACAATCAAACTCTCTACATCTTCGGCAGATTTTAAGAAATCTCCTGAAGAAATTGAAAACTCATAATCGTTATTCTGGATGTAACCTCCATGACCTTGCTGATGGTTTGCTTGTATCATTTGAGAAACGGCCAAAAGGTCAAGGTTAGCAGCAGCCAACTTTGCTTGATTTAATACAATTCTTAATTTTCTATCTCTTCCTCCTATGTTTTGAGTTATGGCAACATCTTCTACTTTTTTAATTTCATTGCTTAACTCTTTTGCCAGTTGATTCAATTGAAAATCATCATAACTTTCACTCCACAACGTGATTCCTAAAATAGGTACATCATCAATTGAACGTGTTTTCACTAAAGGCATACTAGCTCCTTTAGGAAATTGCCCCATATTTTTTGCAATTTCATTGTAAAGTTTAACGTAAGAACGCTCTATGTCTTCTCCAACAAAAAATTGGACAATCACCATCGCTTGCTCTTCTTGAGAAGTTGAATAAACATACTCCACTCCTTTAATATTTGAGATCAGTTTCTCCAAAGGTTTTACCACTTTTGACTCCATTTCTGATGGACTCGCTCCAGGGTATGCTACAAAAAGATCGGCCATTGGAACATCAATTTGAGGCTCTTCTTCTCGAGGTATTAAAAATGAACTATAAACCCCAACTACCATAAAAACAATCATCAATAAAACCGTCAGCTTTGAACCGATAAAAAGTTTGGCGATTTTTCCTGCTATTCCTTCTTTCATTTTTTTTTAATTACGCTCAATGAATTCTATTAATGAGCAGTTTGAAACTATTGTATTATACTTACTGATGCACCGTTGTATAGCTTATCGGAACTGTTGAGAATTACTTCTTCTCCACCAATTAAGCCACTCAAAACTTCAAATTGATTGCCTACCTTTTCACCAAGTCGCAACCATCTTAAAACTGCTGTATTCGACTCACTTAGTGTGTATACTCCACTTAAACTCCCATTTTTAATCAATACATTTTCAGGAATATAAATAGTTTTCTCAAAGTCATCTGATTGTTTTAAGGGCAGAGATAACTCAGCAAACATGCCAGAATAAATTGTATTTGCAGAAGGTGCTAGTTGAACTTTAACCATAAATTGCCCTCCTGTATTCTTCGAAGATCGACTTAACTCGACTAGCTTTCCATTAATTTGTTGTCCAATGGATTTAATTTTCACTTCCACCAAACTATCTTCCATTAATTCAGCAATGTAGCGCTCAGGAATTCCAGCATGAACTTCAAAAATAGTAGACTGCTCTATCGCTAGAAGTGTTTGCCCGGGACTAGCCATGTCACCAATTTCAATGAATTGATTCACAATTTCACCGTCAAATGGAGCCATAATTTTAGCATAGCTTAGATTGGCTTCAATTTCTGATTGCATTTGTTTACTAGCTTCCAAGTTAGCCTTAGCAGCGTTAAAGTTATTTTGCATTCCTTCAAGCTCTTGTAAACTAATGCTTTCTTTAGCAAATAAATTCTCTGCTCTTTTTAAATTATCAGCAACAGTTGAAAAGTTGGATTCTGCTGCAGCTTGCATTGCATTTGCTTTTGCTTTTTGTGCTTCTAAATCTGAACTTCGTAGTGAAATAATTAGTTGACCAGCTTTTACTTGCTCTCCAACTCCTGCATTAATTTGTTCTACAACTCCCATCATGCGACTACTGATATTGGCTTGTTGCGATGCTTGTACAATACCACTAATTTTTATTTTGTTATTAGTAGTTACCTCCTTAACTTTTAGAACGCTTACTTCTAATGATTGATTTTGAGTACCAACTTGTTTTTCTTCTTTTGATCCACAAGCAGAAAAGCCTATGATTATTGCCAATAAAGAAAGGTGAATGAATTTTGTTTTCATAGATTGAAATTGTAAGGTTGATTTAATTTTCTTTAGTTAAAAAATTTAATTGAGCCAATGCTAAATTGTACTCATAAATTGATTGATAATAAATGAGTTGTTTGTTTGAAAATGCACTTTGTGCAGCACTTAAGTCAGCAGGTTTTTCCATTCCTTCTTTAAACCGATTGCTTCGAATTCTCAGAGATTCTTTGGCTTGTTTAAGCATTAATCTAGAGGTTTCTATTCGTTCGCTAGCATCTTGAACTCGTCTAAGAGTTCGGCGAATTTCCATCTGACTTTGAGCCTTGTAATTTTCTAAATGAATTTTTGATTTTTCGTGTTCTGCTTTACTTTGGTTGATTTTACCTGTTCTTTGATTTCCTTGAAATAAATTCCAACTCAGTCGAGCACCTACCAAATAGCCACTTGCATCAGCTTGAAATGCTTTATCATCATAGAGTTGATATGACCCAAAAGCATTAATTTTTGGGATAAAAGCTGCTTTACTTGACTTTAAATTGCTATTATTGGCTCGCTCTGCAAGTTCAAGTGCAATAATATCCGCTCTTCTTTCTGGCAAAATTATCGCAGAAGTATCAACCAAAGTAATGTTCTTTTTTAAAGAGTCTTTAGGAGTATAAACTCCTTCGGGAGTTGCTTGAATAAGGTAAGCTAAATAGTCAGAGGCATTTTGAAGATTAGACTTAGCATTTGAAAGTCTATTTTCTGTTTCACTGAGCGCTATACTAACTTCTAGCAAGTCTACTTTTTGAATAATTCCTTCAACCTCCAATTGAACTGCAACATTGAATTGAGCCCTCATTGTTTCTAAAGCTTGTTTTGAAACTTTTAGAGCTTCATGGCTTAATTGCAAGTCCATGTAGGCTTTTTCAGCCTCTAAAATCATGAAATCTTTTTTCCTATTCTCTTGAAGTGTTGAAATTTCATAGCCTAATTTGGCAGCTTGTCGTTGATGAATACCATCCATATTAAAAATAGGTTGTTGAACCTCAACTACAGTTGCATAATTATTTATTCTATCAGGGTCGTTTAATAATGCAGGATTGAAATCATTGGCGACTAAGCGTTCTTGATTTAACCTAGAACCAAATGCCATTAGAGGATTTGTAGTAGTTATTGCAGTGTAAGAAAGTTCAACTTGAGGTAATATAACTGCATTGCTTTGTTGTAATACAGATTTAGCAGATAGTACATCTTGAGCTGCTGATTTTAAAGTCGAATTGTTGGATAATAGTTTTTCGACTACTTCTTCTTTACTAATCTTAGAGTTTTGAGCAGCAAGATTTGTAAAAATTAATTGTAAAGCAAAATAAAAGGCAATGTGGATTTTTATCATTTCTTCTCAAATTAGGCCGCAAAATTACCTGTGCATTTTAAGTTGCACAGTAACCTTTGTTACCTAATAAGAAAATTAAAAATAATTGCTACTGATACTTATTCATACTCTCTATCAAAAGAGATACTCCACATTCCACGAACTTGATTATCAGAATAGTTTAAGGCTTTGTCATTGGGGTATTTTTTTGAAATTGCAGCTAAAGTAGCCTCGTTAACTTGCACCTTTGGTGTTCCATGACAATTTAAACAGAATGAATTTGTAAGAATTGGAAAGTAAAAATTTACTTTTTCAGGACTAATGTGCAGGGCTGACTTTAATTCGATACCATTTTCAAGACTGGCAATGTAATTTTTCAAAAACATCAATTCATTTTCTTTAGCTTCATTATCCGGATTTCTAGGTCGATCAGTCAATCGCTTAATGGTTACTCCTTGCAGTTTAGCAACACTATCAGTTAATGGGATAGCGTGTATATTACAAAAATCAACGGCTCCTGCAGTTCCTAATTCTCCCACTTTTTTTATTAGTTTTTGCCCTAATGCAGCTTGCGCTTCTTTTGAATAATTCTCAGCTAGCGTTTTGTATTCAGACAACTCTTCATTACTCAATTCTTTGGGTTGCTTAAATTCTTTATCGCCTAAAACAAGCGTCTCACCAATTTCTAAGTCTTTTGTTTTGGGTTCTTTCGTATCTGATTCAGCTTGCTTTTGCTGACAAGCAATTGCAAACATGAAGAGAGTACATAAGTATAAGGTTAATTTCATAAGTAAAGATTTTCTGTTTTTCAAATTTCTAATTTCAGTTTCTTGTTTGTTATTTTATTCACTTAATCCCAATACCTCAATCCCTTGTTCAAAAACCACATCAACAGGAATTCCTAAATCTGATAAGCGTTCTAAATCAGCTTTTAAGTCAGTACGAATTAGTGTTTCATTTTTTACAAGTTCTGCTACCCCATCGTAATCACCGTTTCCTTGCAATTTTAATATCTTGGCAGAAAGTGCATTCATGGCATCTGTCATTTTTTCGTAATTAATTTTATACTTCCCATTTTCTGAGCGAACAAAAACACCCTGATCTTTAAAGAAATTAAACCGAATCATGTTGGCCTTTCCATGTGCAGATGATGTTCCAAATCGGACGGAACGAAAAATACTTGCCATAAATGTGGTGTAATATTCTTTTAAATCTCCATTAATTTCCCCTTTTTGGTGCAACTGATTAATCATGTATAAACCTAAAATATCTGCCTTCCCTTCTTCTAACGCTGAAGCATGTTCTTTTAAAGATTCGCGAACCGAACCTTTGTCGTTGATAGTGTTTTTAATTCCCAATCCATGAGCAACTTCATGAAACATGGTATTTGCAAAAAAAGCATCAAAAGTGATGTATTGTAGTTGACTTTCATCAATTAATTCTTTGCTAATTGGAATTAATATCTGATCAAATTTTGCCTTCATAGCATTTTTCAATTGAGAACGTCTTGTGCCTTTTTCTAACTGAATTGCCTCATCATTAGGTAAGTTCACGGCAATGGTTTTACTTCCGGAATTACAATCACCTGCGTAAAACACAACATCGAAAGCAGCCAATTGAGAATCTGTTCCAGGTTGTTCTTTTTTGTAAGCTTCGTCAACAGGCAAGTTTTTCTGCAATTCAGGTAACATTGCTGCATATTTAGAAAGGCGTTGGCTCCATTCCATGTCTTTCACCAACACATAAGCTTCATAGGCTGCTTTGTATCCAAACAATTGATCTTCATAAGTTTCAATTGGACCAATGATTATATCAATTTGATTGTTTTGCATGTCCATCCAAGCTAGATCACTTGCTGTGTAATCATCTTTCAACAAAGCCGCTGCTCTCAACGTAAGGTAGTTTTTCAAAGCTTTATTTTCTGCATATTCTGATGCCTCAATAAGCAAATCAGAGGCTATTTTTACCTGTTCAGAAAAAGCAGCATAATATGGAAAACTCATTAATGCTCCATCTTCGTCTCTTCTCAAAAGGGTATAAAGCGAAGTTTTATCCTCGATTTCTGCAGCTTCAAACTCTTCTTTACTCATATCACTAGGATAGAAATTAGCACCCAAAGGTTTTTCACCAACACCTTCAATAAAAGGCTCATTTCCGGCAAGACGATCCCAAGGTCCGTAATTTATTTTTGCAAACTTCTTGAGCTTCTCATCATTTAACTGGTTCATTAATTCTGAAGGATTTCCATAGGCTTGTTGCCAAAAAATTGCATCCATTTGCTGAGCAGCACGAATTATTAGTGGCAGCATTTTTTTCTGTTGTTCAGACAATCGACTGATGTCTGTTGTCAACTTAACCTCAACATATTTCGACAAACGATCGTCAATACTAACTGTATCAACTTCTTGGGAAGCTTCACTTTTAACTTCATCTTTTTTTGCTGTTGGACTGCAAGAAAAAAGAAAGATGGCAATTGTAATAAAATTTAACTGCTTTTTCATGTGTCTATAATTGATTTTTATCGGTCCCTTGGAACGCCCTTCAATAGTCATACTAATAATTGTAAGCACTTTTAAGTGGTCGTTTCATGTAAACTATTTTAGAAAACGAAGATAGTAAAATGTCTTTAAATCAAAAGGATTAGTTAAGGAGTTAGTATTTTATTCAATGGCAATACCTATAAAAATTTGACTAATTTGATTTTTATTGACTCATAAATTAAGTTGTAAAAAAATATAAAGTTCATTTTCTAGTATATAAACTTTAATGGGTTAACTTTAAAAATTATAAGTATCTCTAAGCTTCCTAAAATATGAAAACAATATTTTCAATTACATTAATTTTAAGCCTCATACTTTCCTGTAAAACCAAAAGCTCTGGAGTTAATTCTTTAGAGATTATGCAAGAAGACAGTCCTGTGGTTGACATGGAACACAACAGCCAAAATAGCTTGGATTGGATGGGAACTTATTCAGGTATTTTACCTTGCGCCGATTGCATGGGAATTCAAACTAAAATCAAAGTTAATACTGATCAAACTATAGAAATTACTTCAATTTACATAGGAAAGGATTTTAATGGAGAAAATTCAGAAACTATCACATTGCCATTTGAATGGGAAAAAGATGGGAATACATTTAGCTATATTCAAAATGGAGAAAGACAATATTTTAAAGTGGAAGAAAATCAACTTCGATTTTTAGATACTGATAAACAGAAAATTATTGGCGAATTAGAGCAAAGCTACCTACTTAAAAAAGGAGAAGCGGCTATCCTAAATAAGTATTGGAGAGCAACAGAGATAATGGGAATAAAAGTAGAAATGAACGAGGGAATGAAAAGAGAACCGCACCTTATTTTTCGTTTTAATGGAGAATTTTCTGGAACAGGAGGCTGCAACAGTTTTTTCGGAAAATTTCAAATTGAGAAAAAAAATTGGCTCAAATTAGAGGATATTGGCCGATCTGAAATGGAGTGTCAATTTGAATCGTATGATGAATCTTTATATGAAGCGCTTCAAATGACACAGCAGTTCATTATGAATGGGGAAGATTCCATGCAATTGATTGTTGGCAAGAGAGCTGCCTTGGCAAAGTTTGAGACGGTTTATTTAAGGTAATTATACCGATTATGATTGCAAGTTCGGGACAAGTTGTCGCATAATATCGAAAGCTTATACGCAATTGTCCAAATGGTTTTGGACTAAACGTCAATAACATCGACATTATACATAAAAGAATTGGTCATTGGTTTAGTACAAAATGCTCCTTAAAATCCCCGCCTGTCCGGCAGGTATATCGGTATTATTCGCTAGTACCTTCCAGTTCCCTTCCACTCAAATAGCGATCCCATTTAGCTAACACAGCTTGCATGTCTTCGGGTAATTCAGAGTCAAATTCCATCCATTTTCCGGTATCAGGATGTGTAAAAGCTAGGCTTTTGGCATGCAATGCTTGTCTTGGAAGCAACTGAAAACAATTCTCAACAAACTGTTTGTATTTTGTAAAGGTTGTTCCTTTAAGCACTCTATTTCCGCCATATTCCGGATCGTTAAAAAGTGGGTGACCTATCCATTTACTATGTACTCGAATTTGATGGGTTCTACCAGTGTCCAATTTATATTCCACCAAAGTAACATATCCATACCGCTTCAACACCTTATAATTGGTGATGGCAGGCTTTCCTAAATCTCCTTCAGGAAAAACATCCATTACTTTTCGATTTTTGTGAGAACGCCAAATATGACCTTCAATTTTCCCCTCATCCTCTTTTAAGTCGCCCCAAACTAAAGCTTGATAACGACGATCAGAACTACGATCAAAAAATTGTTTGGCTAAATGCGTCAGTGCATGCTCTGTTTTCGCAATCACCATAATACCCGTTGTGTTTTTATCCAAACGATGAACAAGACCAGGGCGACCTTCATTCCCTTTTGCTTCAGGAAGGTTTTGAAAATGATAAATCAATCCGTTTACAAGTGTGCCTGAAAAATTGCCATAACCAGGATGTACTACTAATTCTGCTTGCTTGTTTATCACTAAAAGCGCATCGTCTTCATAAACAATGTTTAATGGAATATTTTCAGGAAGCAACTCTGTTTCTCTAGGAGGGTAAGGCAATACAATGGAAACCTCATCCATTGGCTTAACCTTGTAGTTCGATTTTACAACTTCACCATTTACAAGGACATTCCCCGAAATGGCTGCCTGCTGAATTTTATTTCTAGATGAATTAGGCAAACGATCGCTCAAGAATTTATCAATTCTCAATACTGCTTGACCTTTATCAGCCACTATGTTGTAGTGCTCAAAAAGTTCTTCCTCTTCTATTTCGTTGGTATCTTGCGTAGTCATTAATGAGAAACGATAAATTTTTGGTTAATTATAGAACCATCGTGCTTGAAAATACGCAAAATATAGACTCCATTTTTTAATTCGTTGATTGCTACTTGTTGTTCAAATGCTTGCTCCTTTACCAATTGACCTCTGATGTCGTAAATAAGAATTGTTTGAGCAGCATCATAAGAAATTCCCTCAATATTAATTAGATCAGCTGCAGGAACTGGAAAGATTTTAATTTGCTCTGCAATTTTCTTTATTTTTTTCAACCCAACTGGCATTCCTGTTCTTCTAAAAATTGGTCGCATCATTAAACTACCATCTCGAATTCCGGCAGAAGGAATGTTCCACGTTTCTCCGTCGAAACTCCAAAAGAGTTTATCGCGGCTATTGGTATTTAAATCATAGCCCACATTCATAGAATTTGGACCAATGCTTTTTAAACCAACGTAAAAAGTTTGATTGACAGGCACCAGACTATCAAAGGAATAAGAGATAAAAGCATTGTAATCTGTATAAATTGGGTTGTAGCGAAAAGGCATTCTAAAAATAACATTTGGAGGATTTAAACTATTCCACACAATTAGCTCAAATGGTTGAGGGCGAACATCAAACGTTTGTGGTAAAAAATAAATTTGAACTCCCCCAATCGTATCTTGAATAGGAGCATTGAACTCTAATGCCATAAAACCAAAAAGCCCTTCTTGGCTAGGCTGAGGCACTACTCCATAACCTGCCTCTGCAGTCCCATCATCGTATGCATAGTAATCTTTTAGTACCGTTTTTCCAATAATGGTATCATTGCTTCGAATAAAATCTGGTTGTTGCTGTGCAGGAGGCCTAAAATCAACATCATAAACTTCTTCAAAAATACCAGCAGAATCAACTTGATTCGAATTATAAGAAAAGTCAATGGGATACTTAAGATCAAACCTCATGAAAGGTGAAAAAATCACAAAAGAATTTGTATTCAGTGGACGTTGATAGATTATCGTGTTAAAAACAGTATCCGTCACAGTTATTTTATTGTAAACTGGAATATTCTCGTTGGAATTATTCACAACTCGTGTGGCAACAGAATCATCGACCATAAAACTAGCCGGATTCAATTTAAAATGAAACCAAGGCATTGCAGTATAGTTCTTCAATAAAGAAGGAGCATCATAAACAAAGGCTAAATCTCTGTATATAGTATCATCAACACTTCTGTTATTGTTCAAATAAATGTAATCGATGTGCCAATGATCAAAACTTCCTGTAGAATTGGCATAATTGCGAAAACGAAATTGAAAACCATTATGCTGAATGCTATCTGGTACTCTAATAATTACCTGCTTAAAATCATCTAACCCTCTTCCTGGAACTCTCCAAACATTACTCCATGCTTGTGTAGAAGCATTAAAGAAATCCAATACTAGCGAATCTCTTAATCCGGGACTTGATAAACTGATTCCTTGAGGTTGATAGTAGAAACTAAAAAAAACTTCTTTATTTGATAAATTTGAAAGATTTATAGGAACAGAAGTTAGCTGATCTGCAGAAACAGTTTCTGGATCCAAAAAATCGTAAGCCATTCCAAATTCATCGAGCCCATCAAATGTTGCAACACCAATAGACGGTGGCTCAATAGGATAAGTATTACTTAGTAGCACAGAACGGTCGGTATAATAATCATTGCTATTTTTTTCAACAATAAAATAAGCTGCCGAATCAGCAAAATATTCAGGTGTTTTTAGCAAGGTATCAGATCCTCCATTTAAAGTATCGTAAATATCATAAGCTAAAAAAACAGTTAAGGTGTCAAAAGTGGTGGGAAATTTTGATATCTCGTGAAAATCTATCTTCCTTTCCGTATCTAAAAATAACTTAAAAATAATTGAACTGTCTGCTGGATTAATTACATACCTGAATGAGGAATCCGATGTAAACCCAGCTGGTTCTCTATAAATGGTGTCGTTAATTATTATTGAATAAACAGTTGTGTCACTTACTCTAGGGTCATTAATGTCTGTAATTCTTTTAGGAAAATGATTGGTAGAAAAATCATCAATAAAAGGGAGCGAAAGTGTATCAAATTGATAAACAAAATTCTCTTTTTGCACAAAGGATTTCTCATTCTGACGAAAAAAGTCGCCTTTAGGAAATAGCACTGGATTACTACTCGGACTTGTTAAAAAATCCTGAGCCATTAACTCAAATCCAATGAGAAAAAAAAGTGTACTGAAAATTAAAATTCTCATATTCCCTTATAAAGTATCACTTGGCAAACCAGAGTAGTCTATTCGAGTACTGTCAGCAGTTAAAAATAAGTCAACAGAACTTCCCATTCGCACGTTTGGCTCTTCTTGGTAAGATGGAATTTGGCGGTAAACTTTAGCAGAGACTGTATCGTTTTCTGTCATCACAGTTTCGTCATAAATTAAAGTTCCAAGATTTAAGGATTTTGAAACTAATAACACCCTAGAGAATTCAACATTCATTCCAATTAAGAATGGGACACTCACCAATTCATCTCC
Source organism: uncultured Flavobacteriales bacterium (assembly GCA_963973975.1). Taxonomy (GTDB): domain Bacteria; phylum Bacteroidota; class Bacteroidia; order Flavobacteriales_E; family Vicingaceae; genus UBA1494_A. Next base: position 100,207 of record CAXBCF010000007.1, on the reverse strand, counting down.
AAGACCTCTGCCAACGACCAAATCAATTTCAGATCCAGCAGGCACCTTTGTTCCTTTCATCAAGTCCACTCCATCTAATTTCTGTTCTAAAATACAGTTAACGCATAAATCTGCTATATATTCTAATTCACCAACAGCTAAACCATAAGTTTGAAGTAAAGTGGTCGCTTGCCTCAATGACATGTCCACCAAATCGGGCATGGTAACTTTTGAAGGTTCTGCTGCAGCTATTGTCAAATAAATTTTTCTTCCTTGTTTAACAGTTGTTCCCGCAATAGGGTTTTGTTCCAAGATCAATCCAGCAGTTTTACCTTTCACATAAATTGAATCATTTACAGCAATGGCAAAACGATTATTATCCACAAGTAAGGTATCGAAATCATTCATGTGTTGACCAACTAAGTCGGGAATTTCAATTTTTTTACCGTGCAAAGTATAGTTTTCCAAATATTGCATGGTACCAAAAAGCCCAAGAGAAATTAGCAATAAAGCAATTATGAGGTTAATCAAAAAGGTTTTGCTAAATAGAAATTTAAAAAAATGAGTCATAGCCTAAAGCGCTAAATAAAATTCAAAAATAGGAATATTAGCCTGCTCTTGTTAATTAATAATGTCAACTTAAACAATTCACAAAAGTAGAATGATTTACTTTGAAAAGAATTTAAACTACAATTTATGAGAATGGTTGTTGCGATTGCAGCAGGAGGTGATTCAGCTGAAGAAGAAATTTCATTAAAATCTGCTCAAACAGTTCATGATCACATTGATCGAAATCGCTATGAGGGAATTCTTGTTTTAATGCGAGAAGGAAATTGGCGGGCCAAATTAGGAGATGCCTTTTTTCCAATTGATAAAAATGACTTTAGTTTTGAATTTGAAGGCAAAAAAGTGCTTTTCGATTATGTGTTTATCGCCATTCACGGCACACCAGGTGAGGACGGTAAACTGCAAGCATATTTTGATTTATTAAAAATCCCCTACTCTTCACCGAATCACATTGGATCTACCTTAACTTTCAATAAATGGTATTGCAATACCCTTTTAAAACAATTGGGCTACACCGTTGCAAAGTCTCAGTATTTGAGAAAAGGCGATAAAATTGAGGAAGCAGCCATTTTAGAAAAATTGGGCTTACCTTGTTTCGTAAAACCTTGTTCTTGTGGAAGTAGTTATGGAATAACAAAAGTAAAAACTGCTGATGCATTACTTTTAGCTATTACAAAAGCTTTTGAATTTGATCATGAAATTATGATTGAAGAACACCTTCCTGGAAAGGAAGTTACCTGTGGGGTTTACCAAAAAAATGGAGAAGTAATTGCCTTACCCATCACTCAAATTATTCCAAAAGGAGAATTTTTCGATTACGAAGCCAAATATATGGGAAACTCAATCGAAATAACACCTGCGAGAATAGATGAAAATGCATATTTGCAAATTCAACAAATCAGTAGAGAAGTCTATGAAAAGTTTGATTTAAGAGGAGGAGTGAGAATTGATTTTATGTTGGTAGAGGATCAACCCTACATTATTGAAATAAATGCAGTTCCAGGCTTATCGGCAACAAGCTTAGTTCCACAGCAAGTTGAAGCTGCTAAACTATCACTCAGAGATTATTTTACAAGTATTATTGAAGAAACAAAAACGTAAACTATGGAATTTTTAGATGAAGAATTAGAAAATTATGTAAAAAACCACTGTACTCCAGAAAATGAGGTTTTAAAAGAATTAAATCGCGAAACAAATTTAAAAGTACTCCAACCACGAATGTTGAGTGGCCACCTACAAGGAAGAGTTCTAAGCATGTTTAGTAAAATGATTCAGCCCAAAAGAATTTTAGAAATTGGCACCTATACTGGATATTCTGCAATTTGCATGGCTGAAGGGCTCTCAGAAAATGGCGAGCTACACTCTATTGATATTAATGAGGAGCTCCACGAATTTTGTAAGAAATACATTGAAAAAGCTGGCTTCCAAAATCAAATTAGATTATACGTTGGTGATGCCATCGACATCATTCCACAAATAAAGCAAGATTGGGATTTAGTTTTCATTGATGCCGACAAAGAGAATTATTCCAACTATTACCAATTACTTATTGACAAGCTCCCTAGCGGTGCATTTATCATCGCCGATAATGTTTTGTGGAGTGGAAAAGTAATAAACGATTACAAAAAACTGGATGAAGAAACCAAAGCATTGGTAGATTTTAATAAAATGGTCCAAAATGATGCTAGGGTAGAAAATGTGCTATTTCCTGTTAGAGATGGGTTGATGGTAATAAGGAAAATTTAGGTTCAGTTAGTTTTGTGGTAATGAAATGGTATAAAATCGCTCCATCACAAATGCATGTGGCAAGGTAATCGATGATATCATTATTAGTAAGGAATATCCAAAAGGGAATTGAATCAAGGCCGTCTGACTCAAATAGTAAATACCCAGTAATCCGAAGACTGAAATCAATGTAAATGGAATTAGTAATTTTATGAAAATACTCAGACTCAAATTTCTTTTAATAAAATGAGATACGAATAAATACTCTTCATTCAACACTTTTATTGAATGAAGCACAACAAAATACAACGTAAATCCAACTAAAAGTGGAAAAACATAAAAACCTGCAAAAGCTAAAGAGTAAACGAAAACTTCCATTAGAAACTGTTCAATTTTAAGCTTCTTAAGAATTACTAGCCTAAACAGTAGAAAAAGAGTAAGAATAAAGAAAGCTAAAAATCCAATTTCTAAAAAGGATCCACTTAAAAATGCTGATAGTCGATCAAATTCGCTCATTTGACTTGTCATTTCTATAATTTCTAGTTGATTAAAACTCAACATTCCAAGTAACAAAGCCATACCCCATGATATAAATAGCAATTTTGATTGTGTGCCTTTAAAGTTATAATTACTAAACTGCGATTGTCCAAAATGATATGCAGAAATTAAGATAAAAAGCATGAATGCAAATTCAGGAAAATAAATCCAAGATAAAATATTAATGATAACTCCTCCAATGTAATTTAAATAAAACTTCCATTTAGAAAGTTTACTTTGCTGGAGAAAAATGACATTATCTATTGCCCCATGAGGAATTCCAAAAACAATAATAAGTATTAAAGCAAATAAAAGTTGTTGTTCTAAATTTACTACAAACCCTCCTGAAAAAATTGCAAGAAGAATAAAAAAGATGGAAATAAAGAGAAAAATAACTTTTGTCATACACAAAAAAAAAGGGAGGCATATAAAATGTCTCCCTAATAGAATTAAATTTAAGCTGTTACAGCAGCTTTTTTAGTTTCGCTTATAGCAATGTTATAAACTACTAAACCGAACCCAATTTTATTAATAGCATCTGCAATGTTGTAAAACAGGTCAACATTTTCTGAACCCCATCCCAACGAAGTGTTTAACCAACCTCCAGGCATGCACATATAACCGACTGGATAAATTGCCCAACCTACTAATACAAACCATGCTAAAGTTCTAACTCCTTTTTGAACTACAGGACTATTTGATTTTTTAGCGAGCTGAGCGACTTCACCAAACCAAGCAGAATATAAAATATAAATGTATCCCAAAGTTGACAATACACCATAAATTACTGAATGACTAGCACTTCCGCCTTCTGGATTAAATGCTTCACCAATGTAGCCAAATACTAACATCCAAACAGCCGCTATTATTAATTTCCACATCAAACTGCGTTTTGCACCCGCAACTACGGTGAGTAAATAAAACTCTACACACATTAATGGAACTGTCAATGTCCAATCAATGTATCGAAGAGCTGTTGGATTCTCTCCTGTTGCTAAATAATAGTCGCGCATGTAATAATAATGCACTGCGGCTATAAAAGTTATTAAACCAGAGACAAGAAGCGAAATTTTCCATTTTCGATCTACTTGACTCCTTTCAAAGAAAAAGAATACTGAGGCAGCCATCATTGCCATGTAACCAGTAAAAAAGGTGAATGCTACAGCATCATCCTTTGGGATCGTTAAAACATCTAATGTTATCATAATTTAAAGTATTAGGTTAGAATAAAATATATCCCAAACAAAACAGCTTTATGAATATTTTGTTTAATATTTATTAAAAATAATTAAACAAAAGATAAAATAAAATAATAATATACTAATTATCAGTTAATTAAATTTTAAAAAAAATATAAACTTATTGAGTTTATAATTTACTAAATAGACAAACAAAGACTTCTTAGCACTGTGAATTTGTAACAGCAATGAATGATTGAATAAAAGTACAAATTGAAACTAATCCAAATTCTTTTCAAAAACTTACTTTTGAAGCAATCAGAATTGGAAAATGCAAAACAAAAATTTCATTCGAAAGAAAATTACTCCTATTGATGTAGTACATTTAGCTAAAGCAATTCAATCAGGTAATTTTATTGCACTTAGTCGCGGAATTACACTCTGTGAAAGTAAGAAACAAGCAGATCGTGAACTTGCTAATAAACTCGTTAAACTTTGTTTGCCATTATCAGGAAATTCTATTCGAATTGGAATAACAGGTGTTCCTGGAGTAGGCAAAAGCACCTTTATTGAAAACTTTGGGATACACCTTATAAAAAATACTAAAAAAAAGGTAGCCGTTTTAGCAGTAGATCCAAGTAGCAGCAAAACCAAAGGAAGCATTCTAGGAGATAAAACACGTATGGAGAAATTGAGTACCAATCCTCATGCATACATTCGTCCTAGTCCAAGCTCAGGATCATTAGGTGGTGTTGCAAATCAAACAAGAGAAACCATTATTTTATGCGAAGCCGCCGGTTTTGAAATTATAATTGTAGAAACAGTAGGCGTTGGTCAATCAGAGACCGAAGTAAAAGAAATGACTGATTTCTTTTTACTTTTAATGCTAGCTGGCGCCGGCGATGAATTACAAGGAATAAAGAAAGGCATTATGGAAATGGCAGATGGCCTTTTAATAAATAAAGCCGATGGTGAAAATGTATTGAATGCTAAAAAAGCTAGAAGAGAATACTCAAATGCTTTTCACTTGTTCTCAATGAGTGAAAGTGGATGGACTCCTCAAGTTGATTTATGCTCAGCACTTGAAAGTATAAACATGGACAGTGCTTGGAAAATGGTTCAAGACTATATAACGCATACTAAAGACAACGGCTTTTTTGAAAAACAACGAAAAAAACAATTACGTTTTTGGTTTTTAAAAACCATCGATGAATTAATGCACAACAGCTTTTACAATTCAGCTAGTTTGAAAGGGCACTTAAAAGAGCTTGAAAGTAAAGTGGAAGCTAAAAGTATTTCCCCTTTTGAAGCTGCCTCCGAAATTTTTGAAGCCTTCAAAAAAAGCATAAAATAAAACCCCCATTTATTATAAAACTAAAAAGCCGCTAATCTTTCGATTAGCGGCTTTTTTTTAGAACTTAAATTATATTTTTTATTAGTTCACTGCAGCTTGAAATTCTGCGTTGTCTTTAAATGCTGTAAATTCAGCATCAGACTTAGCTTTAGCTTTCAAAGAAGCATCAGCAGCAACAGCACTTTTCAAATTGCTTACTACTACATTTTGATCATTCATTCTTGCACCAATTACAGCTTTCAAGTAATAACCTGCAGCTTGATCAGCAGAAGGAGAAGCATCAATAGTTTGCAATGCAGTTTGGTAATCTTTGTTTAGCGTTTGAGCTAAAGCAGCATTGAAAGATTTTACACTTCCGTAATTGCTAACAGCATCAGCATAATCACCACTTTTAATTTGTAAGTATCCAATGTTGTTTCCAACCTCAGCACCTGCGCCTTTAGCAGCAGCATAATATTCCATTGCTTTTTCATTATTTCCATTTGCTCTTTCGTAAACTCCCAAGTTGTTATTTATTACAGGAGTATTTGGAGCAATGCTATTGGCTTTATCTAATTCTTTTTTAGCTTCTTCCAATTTATTTTGCATCATTAAAACATAAGCAACATTGTTAGGTCCTCTCCAGTCATTTGGATGAATTTTAGAAAAAGACTGATAAATTTCCATTTTATCGTTCATATCATCAAACATTGTTGCTGCATAAAGTAATTCTTCAGCGCTTAAAGTATCAGGACTAGATTTAGCATATTCTTTGATTTTTTCGTCAGAAAAACTAGTCATTTCACCATTTACAGAAATTTCAGATCTTCTCAAATCTGGAAGAATTTTTTCTTGGATAACTTCAAAAGTAGCAGCAAGATTTCTGATTTCTTCTTCTCTTTTAGCATTGTCTTCATACATTTCTAAAACTCGAAGAATTAAATCTTTGTCTTTGATGTCAGAGGCTTGCATAGCAGATTTAAAACCATTCCAATCTTCACCTTTTCCTACTTCATTAAAAAATCCTTTGTCAGAAGCAGCTTTAACTCTATTATTTCTTAGAATACCACTAACTGCATTAGCTCCAGATTTTGCTCTGTTGTTAGCTAAATTAGTATTTAAAGAAAGTTCACCTTCAGGTGATGCATATGCAACAACATCTGTTCCTTTAAAAACAAACATTGGGTTATTTGACATTTCTTTTGACCAAGCTTTCAATTCTTTCATGTCAGCATCATTCATTTCAGTTGAACGAACTTCAGAACGATTAACTAAGTAATGAATAATAGCTTTTTTTGAAGCAGGTGTTACCTTCGTAAACTTATCTGCACCAACAATTGCACGGTCATCTTCTTGCACCCAATATGGAGTAATAATAGTACCTGTTGCAATTTGACGAGGATCAAAAGCTTTTTCTTTTCCTTTATATTTACCTACAGCATTTGCATTCAATACTGCAACTTGCATTCCTTCTTGGTAAGCAACTTTATCGTTGTAGGAAAAGTTTCCACCCTTCTCAAAGGCAATTTTAGTTCCTTCTACTTCTGAATCTTCTCCAACTAAAGTCAATGCTTTAAGTGAAGTTTCACCACCCTCAAAATTAATCACAGGAGTAACAACAACCGAAACCTTCTTATTGAAGAATTTTGGTGGAATAGCGCCCGAGATGTTAACCTCAACGCTATCGCTGTGCATTTCAAGTGGGTTTGGGGTAACAGAATAAGTTACTTCTTCTGCCCTTTTTGTCATGTTGCTTAATGGATTACATGCAGTTGTTACTGCTAAGGCAATTGCAACAAATGAGTATGTTGTAAATGTATTTTTCTTCATTTTTTTAAAGTCTAAACAGTTTAGTTTAAGGTGCAATATTAACTAATAAAAATAATTCCAACAAAAGGGATTTAAACTATCGTAAAATTTAAATTCAATATTAAGTCAATTAGATTGAAAACGAACTACTTCCAGATTATCTTCACATTTCTCTAAAAGTTGCTTTACAGTCAAATTATATACAGAAACTTTAAAATTGGGTGCAATTTCAGATAAAGGAAGTAAAACAAACTTTCTCAAATGCAATTTTGGATGAGGCAAAGTTAATTTTGGCGAACTGATAACTTTATCCTCGAATAGCAAAACATCTATATCAATAACTCTATTTTCATAAGAATTAACCGTTTTAGTTCTAATTCTTCCCATTTTATTCTCAATACGAAGACATTCTAATAGTAATCTCTCAGGAGATTTAGTTGAGCTTATCTCAATCACTTGATTTAAAAAAGGCAAAAGTGTACTATTCCCCCAAGCTTCGGTTTCATAAATTGAAGAATTATTAACAATCTCTCCAATATCATTTTGAATTAGTCTTCTAGCCTCTTCGAGTTCCTTTATTCGTTTTCCTTGATTGGAGCCCAAAGCGAGAAATGCTCTCTTATACCTTTCATCTGTCTGTTTTGCCATTGGTAAAAAAGTAAATTTAAAACTTACATTATTTTCTAATTTTGAAAAAAATATAAATTATGAAACAGTTTTTCAAATTCATGTTCGCCTCAATGTTAGGCTTTTTAATCACAATTTTCCTAACAGTATTAATTTTTGCAGGAATTATAGGTGCAGTTATCTCCTCCTCCAAAAAACCTTCAGAGGCAAAAATAAATGAAAACACGGTATTGGTTTTGAAATTAGATGAGGCAATTCAAGATCGTGGTTCTAATAATCCTTTCGAAAATTTTGATTTAAGCACATTCGAAAGTAAAAGTCCAATTGGCTTAAGAGAGGTTATTGGTAGTATTGATAAAGCCGCGAAAGACGATCGAATTAAAGGAATTTACCTTAAAGTAGCTTCATTACAAACCAACAGAGCTAATCTTGAAGAAATTAGAAGATCTTTAGTGAAGTTTAAGGAATCAGGAAAATTCATTGTCTCTTACAGTGAAAACTATTCACAAGGTATATACTACCTTTCTTCAGTTGCAGATGAAATATATTTAAATCCTGTTGGAGACTTTACTTTCAAAGGGTTGAGTGCTCAAATCATGTTTTTTAAAGATGCATTAAGCAGATTGGAAATTGACATGCAAATTATTCGACATGGGAAATTTAAAAGTGCTGTAGAGCCATTTATCCGAGAAGACATGAGTGATGCGAATAGAAAGCAAACTACTGCTCTCGTTAATTCTATTTGGGAAAAACAATTAGCTGAAATTTCAAAAGCTAGGGGTATTAGCATTGAACTCTTAAACGAAATTGCAGATGGTTTAAAAATTCGAAAAGCCGAAGATGCTCTAAAATACAACTTTGTTGATGGCTTAAAATATGAAGACGAGGTAGAAGAATTATTAAAACTTAAAACAAATACGGAAGAAGACAAGAAATTAGAAACTGTCGCTTTAAATGAATTAATGAAACTCAAAAAAGTAAAAAGTGCTGAAAAGTCTGACACTATTTCTGATACTACCAATGTCATAAAAGAACTTTTTAATTCTAAAAACAAGGTGGCCATTATTTATGCTGAAGGAGAAATTGTTAGTGGAAAAAGTAGAGAAGGGACGATGGGTTCTGAAACGATAGCTGAAGCGATTAAAAAAGCAAGAACAGACGATAAAGTCAAATCAATTGTACTTCGCGTGAACTCTCCTGGAGGAAGTGCCTTGGCTTCAGATGTAATTTGGAGAGAGATGGTTTTGGCAAAAGCAGAAAAACCTGTTATTGTATCAATGGGCGGAGTAGCTGCATCAGGAGGTTATTATATTTCTTGTGCTGCAGATAAAATTTTTGCAGAGCATTCTACAATTACAGGATCAATTGGAGTTTTTGGTGTGGTTCCAAACTTAAAAGGTTTATTCAACAAAAAAATGGGAATCACACTCGATCAAGCAAATACCAACTTATATGCTGATGGTTTAAGTGGATTTAGACCGCTTGCAGAAACTGAAAGAGAAGCCATCCAAGAAATGATAGAAGTTATATATGATGACTTCACATTAAAAGTATCTCAGGGCAGAAACATGACTCAAGCAGAAGTTGACAGCATTGGTCAAGGTAGAGTTTGGACAGGTGAGTTGGCGAAAAAAATAGGCTTGGTAGATGAGATTGGAGGAATTGATGCAGCAATTGCTGAAGCAGTTCGTTTAGCTGAATTGGATGACTATAAAATTATGGAGCTTCCTGAACAGAAAGACCCATTTGAGAAACTCATGAAAGAACTTTCTACCGAAGTAAGGATTCAACTTTTTGGAACTGAGTTTGGAAAAGCTGAAAAATACTATGGCAATATCAAACAAGTGCTTTCAACTAATGGAATATACACTAGGCTTCCTGTTGAAATAATCATCGATTAAAAAGCACTTTCAGTTTTGTGCTTCCATATTGGTGAATGTTTAGTGTATTTTTGGGATTTTTGAATTAATTTTAAAATTCCAAAATATAAGAATGGCCATATTTAATAAGATATTTTCCTGGTGGATGAAAAAAAGAATGCACCAGATTGAATTATTTACTAAATATCCGGTAGAGGTTCAAAAAGAGTGGTTTGAGGAATTAATCAATTCTGGAAGATACACAGAATTTGGATTGAAATATCAATTCAAAAATATCAAAGGCATCAATGATTTTAAAAAGCATGTGCCCGTCCATAGTTACGAAGACTTAAAACCTTACATCTCGCGCTTAATGAAAGGTGAGCAAAATATTTTATGGCCTTCAGAAATAAAATGGTTTGCAAAGTCATCAGGTACTACTGCTGATCGAAGTAAATTCATTCCAGTTAGTAAAGAAGCGCTTGAAGAATGTCATTACAAAGGTGGAAAAGACATGCTTTCCATTTACTGTTCCAACTTCGAAAATGCAGAAGTATTTACAGGAAGAACATTGATGATGGGTGGAAGTAGTCAAACAATCGACCCTGATAATAATTCCTATCAAGGTGACCTTTCATCTATTATTATTCAGAATCTTCCTTTTTGGGCAGATATTTTGCGCACACCAGACAGAGAAACTGCCTTGATGGAAGATTTTGAGTTAAAGCTTTCTAAGATGGTTGAAATTACCACGAAAGAAAATGTAACTAGCTTATCTGGAGTTCCTTCTTGGATGCTGGTTTTACTCAATAAGATTTTAGTCTATACAGGTGAAAAAGACATCCATGCCATTTGGCCTAATTTAGAAGTGTTTTTCCATGGTGGAATTGCTTTTTCTCCCTACAAAAATCAATTTGAATCGATTATTCCTTCTAAGAAAATGCGTTACATGGAGACTTATAATGCCTCTGAAGGTTTTTTTGGAATAGAAGATTTTAGTGCAGAAGGTGAATTGCTACTCATGCTGGATTATGGCATTTTTTATGAGTTTGCCCCAATGGAAGAATGGGATAAAGAACAGCCAAAAACTGTGAGTTTAGAAGAAGTTGAACTTAATCAGCATTACGCTTTAATTATTACAACCAATGCAGGATTATGGCGATATAAAATTGGCGACACCATCCAATTCACTTCTAAATTCCCATTTCGTATTAAAGTTTCAGGAAGAACAAAGCACTTTATCAATGCATTTGGAGAAGAACTAATTATTGATAATGCAGAAAAAGCATTGTCTGTTGCTTGCTTAAAAACGGGTGCGATAGTTGATGAATACACCGCAGGCCCTGTTTTTTTAACAAATAGCAAAGCTGGTAAGCACCAATGGATCATCGAGTTTAAAAAAGAACCGGATACATTAGCTAAATTTTCTGAAGCATTGGACGAGGAACTTCGTAAAATCAATTCGGATTATGATGCCAAAAGAAAAGGGAACATGGCGCTAGAGATGCTTGAAATAAGACAGGTTGAAAAAGGAACTTTTTATAAGTGGATGAAGTCAAAAAATAAACTAGGAGGTCAAAATAAAGTACCTCGATTGAGTAACAATAGAAAATACCTTGAAGAAATTCTAACCTTAATAGATGCATAAGAAATGAAATTCATGCTTTTACTTTTTCCTTACCTCTTCACTTTTTTTGCAATTCCCCCACAAGAAGCGGTAAAACCCGAGTGGAAGAAAAGTCTTGAAATCAAAAAAAAGGTGGTAAACATTAGTACTGATCGCCTTGGAAACCTTTACCTAATTAAAGAAAACAACATTTGGCTCTACAACAATCAAGGTGATTCCATAGCCGCTTTTAATAGCAGGAAATACGGAGAAATAAGCTATGTAGACACGACTGATCCGTATAAAATTTTAGTTTTTTTTCAAGACTATGGCATCATCATTTTTTTGGATAATTACTTGAGCGTAAATGGGGATCCTATCAATTTGCAAGATTTAGGTTTTGACCGAGTAAGCATCGCTTGTCTTTCTAGAGAAAATGGTTTTTGGGTATTCGATCAATTGCGTCAAAAAGCCTATCACTTAGATGATAACTTCAAGATAACTCATGAAACTGTTAACCTTACTCAATGGTTTAACAAAACATTTGAGCCAACCAACTTACTAGAATACAACAATCAACTCTTCTTAAGTGACGATGAAGCCTTGTATATTTTTGATCACTTTGGAACCTACACCAATAAACACCCATTAAAGAATATTGATCACTTACAATTTATTGATGATAAAATATTGTACATGGATTCAGGAAAGTTTTGTGAATACAATTTAAAAAAAATTCAAACAAATTGTGTGGAATTGCCAAAAGCAAATATTCAGCACGCTAGAATGGAAAAAAACAGACTATTTATCTCCGGAGAAAAATCCGTCAGTATTTTTCAAAGAAATTAATTTTAAAACCATGTTTAGCAGGCTAATTTTATTATTTTAGTCCTCCCTAATAAATCACTTATGCACATAGCAATAGCAGGAAATATCGGCTCAGGAAAAACAACTTTAACATCTTTACTTTCCAAACATTACAAGTGGGAAGCACATTATGAAGACGCAGATGAAAATCCGTACCTCAACGATTTTTATAATGACATGCAACGGTGGTCATTTAATTTGCAGGTTTATTTCTTGAATAATCGATTCAGTCAAGTTCAAGAATTTAGAAATAATAAAAAAAATGTCATTCAAGATCGCACAATATATGAAGATGCATACATTTTTGCACCTAACCTTCATGCAATGGGATTGATGACAACAAGAGATTTTGAAAGTTATTATTCACTTTTCAAGTTAATGGAATCATTTATACAACCTCCAGATTTATTGATTTACCTCAGAGCATCAATTCCTGTCCTAGTAGAGCAGATTAGTCAAAGAGGTAGAGAATACGAGGAAAGTATTCGTTTAGATTACTTAAAGCGCTTAAATGAACGTTATGAGGCTTGGATCAGCACTTATGATCAAGGCAAGCTATTGATAATTGATGTAGACAATAATAACTTTATTGCCGACAATGAAGATCTTGGAAAAGTAATTAGTCGGATAGATGCAGAAGTTCACGGTTTATTTTAAAACCAATTTACCCCAATAAAAAAAGTCTCGAAGTTTTCGAGACTTTTTTTATTTCAACTAATCAGTAAATTTTAACTATTCTTAGTTTTTTCGCCAATCAATTTAGCATTGATTTCAACGTTATCATTGATAAACATGTCAGTCACTTTATCAAATCTTTTTGATTTAAATTTTATACCAAATTCTGTGCGATCGAAAGTAAAAGGAGCATTTAAAATAATTCCATCTCCATTTGGAAGCAATTGAATGTCAAATCGAATGTCTTTTGAAATTCCTTTAATAGTTAATTTACCAACTAAAGTTTGTAACTCACCTTCAACATCTGACCCGTAAGAACGATTTACATCAAATACTGCAGTCGGATGTTCTTCAACGCCAAAAAAGTCATTACTTTTCAAATGTCCAAGCAATTTAGCATTCTCTTCTTCATCTTCAAGATCGTCAACAGTAATATTTGACATATCCATAACAATCTTTCCTGAAGTGATCATTTTATTTTGAATCTCAAATCCACCTTCAACGATGTATACTTTCCCATAATGCTCTTGACCGCCAAACTTGCTACCTGTCCATTCTACATAATTAGTTTCTGTACTAATCTCATAGTAGCCATCGCGAATAACATTATTTGGTACAAGGTCTTCTTCCATAATCACACTCGTATCTATAGCTTGAGGAGAATGATGTCCACCTTCAGAAATATGAGGCGCAATTACCAATGAAACAATTGACATTAATTTGATCAGAATGTTCATAGAAGGACCTGAAGTATCTTTAAAAGGATCACCAACTGTATCACCTGTAACAGATGCTTTGTGAGGTTCTGAACCTTTGTATTCCATTTTTCCTGCAACCATTACCCCTTTCTCAAAAGATTTTTTAGCGTTATCCCATGCACCACCTGCATTGTTTTGAAAAATTCCCATCAATACACCTGAAACAGTAACTCCTGCAAGTAATCCACCTAAAACTTCAGGGCCAAAAATAAACCCAACAATAATTGGCACAATAAGCGCAATTGCTCCTGGCAACATCATTTCTCTTAGCGATGCTTTGGTTGAAATTTCAACACATTTCTCGTATTCAGGCTTGGCTTTGTATTCCATAATACCAGGAATTTCTTTGAATTGTCTTCTTACCTCTTGAACCATATCCATTGCAGCTCTTCCAACCGCAGCAATTGCTAAAGAAGAGAAGATAAATGGAATCATTGCTCCAACAAATAAGCCCGATAAAACATCAGCCTTGTAGATATCAATTGAGTCAATTCCTGAAATTCCAACAAATGCAGCAAAAAGAGCTAATGCAGTTAAAGCTGCTGAAGCAATCGCGAACCCTTTTCCAGCTGCAGCAGTGGTATTTCCTACTGCATCTAAATTATCAGTACGACCTCTCACCTCTTCTGGCAATCCACTCATCTCTGCAATTCCACCTGCATTATCTGCAATCGGTCCGAAAGCATCAATTGCTAATTGCATCGCTGTTGTAGACATCATCCCTGCTGCGGCAATTGCAACACCATATAATCCTGCAAACTCAAAAGAAACATAAATTCCTGAAGCTAATACAAGAATTGGAATCACTGTTGACTCCATTCCTACTGCTAAACCACCAATAATGTTTGTAGCATGACCAGTAGAAGATTGTTGAACAATAGAATTTACAGGTCTTCTGCCCATTGCAGTGTAATATTCAGTAACGATACTCATTATTGCACCAACAACTAATCCAGTAATAATTGCAAAAAACACATTCAATGAAGTGAAATTTTCACCTCGAATCACCATGTCGTTTGGCATTAAATAATCCACTAAAAAATAAGAAGAAATTGCTGTTAAAATCACAGCAGACCAGTTTCCTAAATTTAAAGCAGCTTGTACATTTCCATCTTCCCCTTTAATTCGAACAAACCAAGTTCCAACAATAGAAAAAATCAACCCTAAGCCTGCAATAACCATTGGCAGCAAGATTGGAGATAACCCATTGAAACCATCATTTGTAGCGTCGATTTCTGCACCAAGAACCATTGTTGCAAGAATAGTTGCTACATAAGAACCGAATAAATCCGCTCCCATTCCGGCAACATCCCCTACATTGTCACCCACATTATCAGCGATAGTTGCAGGATTTCTTATATCATCTTCAGGAATTCCCGCTTCCACTTTTCCAACTAAATCTGCACCTACATCGGCAGCTTTGGTATAAATACCGCCACCAACACGCGCAAAAAGAGCAATTGACTCAGCTCCTAAAGAGAAACCTGCTAAAATCTCAATTGCAAAAATATAGCTACCTCGATCAGTAAAAGTTCCATCTGGTCCAAACATGCTTAAAAGGATGATGAACAAACCACCTAAACCAATAACTGCCAATCCTGCAACTCCAAGCCCCATTACGGTTCCACCATTAAAAGAAACTTTAAGCGCTTTTGACAATGAAGTTCTAGCTGCTTGAGTAGTTCTCACATTCGCTTTGGTTGCGATATTCATTCCTAGATAACCTGCTAATGCAGATAAAAATGCTCCTAATATAAATGTAATAGCAATTACAGGATGTGAATTTTCTACCAATGTTCCCGACCATGCCAATAAAATTGCAGCAATTACCACAAAGTAGGAAAGCACTTTCCATTCGGCTCTTAAAAAAGCCATTGCTCCATTGGAAATATAGCGTGCAAGTTCAATCATGTTTTCATCGCCTGTGCTTTGTTTTGTAACCCAAGCAGATTTAATTGCCATAACAATTAAACCAATTATGCCTAAGAACGGCACCAAATAAAGTAGAAAAGTATCCATAGTAAATTTATATAAAGAGTAACTTCAATTTTAAAGGGCGCAAAAGTATATTTTATTCATATGATATGCAAAAAAATGTCGGACTAACTAGCAGCCCGACATTTAGAGTAAATTTTATGCAATTTTACTTGACGTACATTACGTCTTTCACCGCTTCAATTACATCTTTTGTATTTGGAAGCCATGCTTCAACCAAAGTTGGAGCATAAGGTAGTGGTGTATCTTTCGTATTGATTCTTCTGATTGGTGCATCTAAATAGTCAAATGCATTGCGTTGAACCATATATGTCAATTCAGTAGAAATATTTCCAAGCGGCCAAGCTTCTTCAAGAATGACCATTCTATTGGTTTTTTTCACTGAGTCAATTACAGTTTTATAATCGATTGGACGAATTGTTCTCAAGTCAATGACTTCAGCTTTAATTCCATCTTTTGCTAAATCTTCAGCTGCTTGAAGAGCTACTTTCATTATCTTTCCAAAAGATACAATAGTAACATCTGAACCTTCTTTCACAACTTTCGCTGATCCGATTGGAATTAAATATTCTCCTTCTGGTACTTCCCCTTTATCGCCATACATTTGCTCTGATTCCATAAAAATAACAGGATCATTGTCTCTTATCGCAGATTTTAAAAGTCCTTTCGCATCCGCAGGATTTGATGGAACAATTACTTTTAATCCAGGAGTATTGGCATACCAATTATCAAAAGCTTGAGAGTGCTGAGCGCCCAATTGACCTGCAGAACCTGTTGGTCCTCTAAATACCATTGGAGCTCCATATTGTCCACCTGACATACTTAGCATTTTAGCAGCTGAGTTGATTACTTGATCAATGGCTACTAACGAAAAGTTGAAAGTCATAAATTCAATAATTGGTCTTAATCCATGCATGGCAGCACCAACACCAATTCCTGCAAAACCAAGTTCGGCAATTGGTGTATCAATTACTCTTTTTTCACCAAACTCATCAAGCATTCCCTGACTCACTTTATAAGCTCCGTTGTAATTTGCTACTTCTTCACCCATTAAAAATACGTTCTCATCTCTTCGCATTTCTTCCGACATGGCTTCTCTAAGTGCTTCTCTGAATTGTAAAGTCTTCATTTTTTCTCAATTTTTTCGAAGCTTCAAAAGTATTAAATTATAAAATATAAAAGAGTAAATTAAAATCACAAATCAACACTGCTTAAAACTGCTTTGAATCATCCAAATTTCTGTGTCATCAAAGTTTATTATTTGAATGATATCAATTAGCATGAAAATTAGTTTACATTTCTTTTGAAATTAGCTAATTTTGCTACCCTTTGAAACAAGACAGATAGACTGTTGTTATTTTTGATATATAAAAGATTATGAAGATACTTGTTTGCATTAGCAAAGTTCCGGACACCACTTCTAAAATTAATTTCACAGAAAATAATACCCAATTTGATACGAATGGAATCCAATTCATTGTGAATCCATATGACGAATGGTATGCTTTAGTGAGAGCACTAGAAATTAAAGAAGCTCAAGGCGGATCTGTTACCATTATAAATGTTGGTGGTGCTGAAAATGACCCTACTATTAGAAAAGCATTGGCAATTGGTGCCGATGAAGCTGTTCGAATTAATACTGTTACGAAAGATGCTTTATCTACCGCTCAACAAATTGCAAATTATGCTAAAGATAATAGTTTCGACTTAATTCTTTGTGGTAAAGAAACCATCGATTATAACGGTTCTCAAGTTGGGGGCATGTTAGCAGCGCTATTAGATTTGCCATTTATTTCATATGCTTCCAAGTTGGATTTAAATGGAAATACCGCAAAAATTGAAAGAGACATTCAAGGTGGAAAAGAAGTTCTTGAAGTAGAAACTCCATTTGTTTTGAGTGCTGCTAAAGGAATGGCTGAGGCAAGAATTCCAAATATGAGAGGAATTATGGCTGCGAGAACCAAACCATTGAATGTTGTTGAACCCATTGAAGTTGAAGATACAACTACAATAGTCAGTTTTGAATTGCCTCCTGCAAAAGGATCATGCAAAATGGTGAGCGCAGATAATCCTGCCGAATTGTTAGAATTATTAAGAAACGAAGCTAAAATAATTTAAGAGATGTCGATACTAGTATACGCCAGCACAAAAGATAATCAAGTTCAAAAAGCTGCTTACGAAGCAGTTTCTTATGGTGCTCAACTTGCAGAAAAAACAGGAGATACGGTTACCGCTTTACTTGTTGGAGCTGCTAAAAATGCGGAGAGCTTAGGTCAATACGGAGCAGATAAGTTATTACAAATTGATACTGATGAACTTAAAGATTTTCAACCTACCTTGATTGCCAAAGCACTTCAAAATGCTGCAGCACAAGAAAATTCTACAATCATTATTTTTTCACATGATTTAGATGGCAAATCTGTCGCTCCAATTTTATCTGCAAAAATGAATGCAGGAATGGTTAGTGGAGCAGTTGACTTACCAAATGTTGAAAATGGGTTTTCTATAAAAAAATCAGTTTTTTCAGGAAAAGCATTTGCTCATGTAAAAATTAACACAGACAAAAAAATTATTTCTGTTACTCCTAATTTAATCGAAAAGAAGGAATACTCTAAAAGCCCTTCAATTGAAGCATTTAATACTGATTTAGGCAACGGAAAAATCAAGGTATTGGAGCAAAAATTAGAATCTAGCGATTTATTGTTAACCGAAGCAGAACTTGTTGTGAGTGCTGGCAGAGGACTTAAAGGACCTGAAAACTGGGGCATGATTGAAGAATTGGCTCAAGTGCTTGGAGCTGCAACAGCTTGTTCTAGACCAGTATCAGACATGGATTGGAGACCGCACCATGAGCATGTTGGACAAACAGGAATTGCTATTCGACCTAATTTATACATTGCCATTGGAATATCAGGAGCAATACAGCATTTGGCAGGAGTTAATCAAAGTAAAGTAATTGTTGTGATTAACACAGATTCAGAAGCGCCTTTTTTCAAATCAGCTGATTACGGAATAGTTGGTGATGCCTTTGAGGTTGTTCCCAAATTAATTGCTGCTGCGAAAGAAATGGGAATTTCAGCTAACTAATTTAGTTGATCATTAATTCTGTTTGAGGAAACAGCCACCAAAAATTATTATTAATGGAAAAAATTGGCCTTGATATAATTGGACTTTCATACAGTCAGACTCAATCGGGTGCCTATGCACTAGTTTTGGGAGAAGTGGATGGAAGCCGAAGATTGCCCATAATAATTGGTGGATTTGAAGCTCAAGCGATTGCAATTGAGTTAGAAGACATGACTCCAAGTAGGCCGCTCACTCACGATTTATTTAAAAGCTTCGCTGATTCATACGACATAAACATTGAGGAAGTAATTATTTACAACTTGATGGAAGGTATTTTTCATGCTAAATTAATTTGCAATAAAGGTGGCGATAAACACGAAATAGATGCTCGCACTTCTGATGCTGTGGCTCTTGCTGTAAGATTTAAATGCCCAATTTTTACCTATGAGTTTATCTTGAAAGAAGCAGGAATTATTTTAGAAGAAGAAGAAAAAACTTCTGAAATAACTGAAACTAAGAAGCCAAGTGAACCAAAAGAAAAAAAAGCCATAGATTCGCTCAAGATTTCTGAACTTCAGGAAAAACTGCAACATGCAATTGATACAGAAAATTATGAAGAAGCTTCTCGTCTTCGGGATGAAATCAATAAACGGTCAGGCAGCAATAACTAAAAGATTTCTTTTTGTTGCCCTGCTCTTTACAGCAAGTTTTTATTTTCCGAATCAGGTTTTTGCACAAGATTCAAGTGCTGCATTTATTGAGCAAACTACCCTCCTTCCTGTTGATTCTTCACTTTCTGAAGAGGCAGTTAAAGTTCCCATTGCATTAGTAGGTTTTTCTGCGAAAGCATTTTTTAGAGGTCTATTAGGATTAATCTCATTACTCCTTATTGCCTTTTTATTTAGCGAAAACAGAAAAGCAATTAATTGGTCATTGGTTGGTAAAGGCTTGATTTTACAAATTGTTTTCGCACTTTTAGTATTAAAAGTTCCATACGCTGAGAAGTTTTTTGAAGCCATCAGCATGGTTTTCGTTAAAATTATTTCTTTCACCAATGCGGGAACTGCTTTCTTATTTGAATCATTTGTTACTCAAAAAATCGAAAACGGATTGGTCAACTTTGCCGTTCAGGTATTACCGACAATTATCTTTTTCTCTGCACTTACAAGTTTGCTGTATTATTGGGGAATTCTACAAAAATTTGTTTTTGCTTTCGCTTGGTTAATGAAACGCTTAATGAAACTCTCAGGTGCTGAAAGTCTAGCTGCAGCAGGTAACATTTTCTTAGGTCAAACAGAAGCACCGTTATTGGTAAAGCCGTATTTAGCAGGCATGACAAAGTCCGAATTACTCTGCTTGATGTCAGGAGGCATGGCCACAATTGCCGGTGGAGTTTTAGCAGCATACATAGGATTTTTAGGTGGAGGCAGTGAGCTTGAACAACTCTATTTTGCAAAACATTTATTAGCTGCTTCGGTAATGTCTGCACCTGCAGCGGTAGTTGCAGCAAAAATATTAGTTCCTGAAACTGAAAAGTTCAACAATGAAATGAGTATCAGTAATGATAAAATTGGGGGAAATGCGCTAGAAGCGATTGCAAACGGAACCACTGAAGGAATTAAGTTGGCTGTTAATGTGGGAGCAATGCTATTGGTTTTTATCGCCTTCATAACAATGGGCAATTACATTTTAAAAGATTTAATTGGACATTATAGCGGTTTAAATGAACTTATTGCAGGCTCAACAAATTTTGACGGCTTGACTTTTCAATTTATAATCGGTTATTCATTTGCCCCAATAGCTTGGTTAATGGGAGTTGCAAGTGAGGACATGATTTTAGTTGGTCAATTGTTGGGAGAAAAAACAATCTTAAATGAATTTGTAGCCTATGTATCCTTGGGAGATATGAAAAATGCAGGTTTATTTACCGAACAAAAAAGCATTACAATGGCAACTTATATACTATGTGGTTTTGCCAATTTTGCATCCATTGGAATACAAATTGGAGGAATTGGGGCACTAGCTCCTTCTCGCAAAGGCTTATTGTCAAAATACGGCGTTAAAGCATTAATTGGAGGCACTTTAGCTTCTCTATTTACTGCTGTAATTGTTGGCGTTTTACTCTAGTTCACGCTTCCAACCTATCTAGTTAACAAAGCCGAATGGAAAGAGGCATCATCTCCCAAAGTCTCGTAAATTTGTAGGCTAACAATAATATAACATGTTACAACTTTCTTACATTAGAGAAAATAGGGAGGAAATACTCCAGGCTTACAAAAAGAGGAATTTGGATGCTGCAGCACAAATAGATAAAGTTTTAGATTTAGATAATTTGCGCAAACAAATGCAAACTGAATTGGATCAAAC
The DNA here is from genome assembly GCA_963973975.1 of uncultured Flavobacteriales bacterium. Lineage (GTDB taxonomy): Bacteria > Bacteroidota > Bacteroidia > Flavobacteriales_E > Vicingaceae > UBA1494_A. Next base: position 79,259 of record CAXBCF010000007.1, on the reverse strand, counting down.
TTTAGCAGAATCGAACAGAATTGCTAAGGAAATTGGAGAATTATTTAAATCTGGAAATGCAGCAGCTGCAAACGATTTAAAAGAAAAAACTAAGGTACTAAAAGATCAATCTCAGATCAACAAAGAAGAGTTACAAGATATTGAAAAAGAGCAATTAAACCTGCTTTACCAACTTCCTAATGTTCCAAATAAAATTGTTCCATCGGGAAATTCTGAAGCAGACAATAAAATTGTTTTCGAACATGGAGCAATCAAAAAATTTAGTTTTGAGGCACTGCCACATTGGGATTTAGCAAAAAAATATGGCCTTATCGATTTTGAATTAGGCGTAAAAATTACTGGTGCAGGATTTCCAATTTACCAAGGTAAAGGAGCAAAATTGCAACGAGCTCTCATCAACTTTTTTTTAGATGAAGCTGAAGCAGCAGGTTATAATGAAGTAATTCCACCTCATTTAGTTAATGAAGCATCAGGATTTGGTACAGGACAACTACCTGATAAAGAGGGACAGATGTATCATGTGACAGAAGATAATTTGTACTTAATACCAACAGCTGAAGTTCCTGTAACCAATATTTATCGAGATGTTATTTTAAAGGAAAGTGAATTTCCAATAAAAAATTGTGCCTACACCCCTTGTTTCCGAAGAGAAGCAGGTTCTTATGGAAAAGATGTGAGAGGCCTTAATCGTTTGCACCAGTTTGATAAAGTAGAAATCGTACAGGTTCAACATCCTGAAAATTCTTACAAAGCTTTAGATGAAATGGTTGAACACATCAAGCAATTGCTCGAGAAATTGGGACTTCAATACCGCATTGCTTTGCTTTGTGGTGGAGATTTGGGTTTTACGTCTGCTATTACTTATGATTTTGAAGTCTATTCTGCTGCTCAAGAGCGTTGGTTGGAAGTAAGTTCTGTTTCTAATTTTGAAACTTTTCAGGCCAATCGACTAAAATTGCGATTCAAGAATAAAGAGGGGAAAACTGAACTAGCACATACTTTGAATGGAAGTGCACTGGCGCTTCCAAGAATTCTTGCTGCTTTGTTAGAAAATCACCAAACTGCACAAGATATTCAGATTCCTAAAGTTTTAATACCTTACACCAAGTTTACCAAAATCGACTAAGACCTATGAAAACCCTTTTTATTATATCATTAACCATTGTTACTGCCCTTTCTGCTTGTGGTCCAAAAATCACCGATGAACAAGCTAAAAAACTTGAAGTTCTGTCTGCTCAAGCAGATTCACTTTATCAATCGTTAGTAGAAATTGATAGCAATAAAGTGATTGAAATTACAACAGGATATGAAGAAAGACGTTCCTTATTACTTAACGACATGAAAGATACGCTTTCAAGAGAAACGCTTTTTTACCTTGATTCTTTTTTGGTGATGAAAAAAGTAGCTCGTTTTTTCAAAAATGATTTTTTTCAAATCCGACAAGAAGTTAAAACTATTACTAAACAATTGGATGATTTAGAAAAAGATGTAGCCAACAGATTAGTGAATGAAAATCAATTTAATGACTATTACAAATTGGAAAGAGACAATTTTGATCAACTTTTGCCAATTACAAGTCAGGTTAGTATTAGTTATGAAAATATGCTCAAAAAATATGAACGCATGACTCCCAAAGTGGATTCAATAATAAATGCTTACAAAGCAAAGGCGAATGAGTAAAATAATCACTCTTCTATTTTTTTCACTTTTTATAATTGGACAAGGATTTACTCAAAGTGATATAGTTACCATTGATGCGCTAGCCAAGCAAGCTGAAGCCGATGGTGAAAATCAGAAAGCAATTACCTATTATGAAGAGCTTTATTCAAAAACTGAAGCTGAAAATTATTATGTCACTCTTGTCAATCTTTATATTCAAGAAAATGATTTTAGTTCGGCTGATAAATTGGTAAAAAAGAGAATCAAACGTTTCCCAAATCGTTTTGAATACATTGTCGATCGTGGTCACATTGCCGACCAAGAAGATGATAAGAAATCTGCGGAACGCTATTACAAAGAAGCAATTGATGCAATTGGTAGCGACGAACAAATTGCGAGAACAGTAGCCAATCAATTCATTAAGTATAACAAGTACAATGAAGCTGAACGTGCCTATACAACTGCTAGAAAAAACACTAGAAACGAACAACTCTTCCGATTTGAGATAGCCAATGTTTATGCTCATCAAGGCAAAACAAGTGAAATGATTGAAGAGTACCTCAACATATTGGAAGGAAATAGAGGCTACATTCAAACCATCCAAAATTTGTTCCAACGTGTGCTTAATCCCGACCCTGAAGGGAAGCAAATGGATCTTTTGAAAAATCAACTATTAAAGCGCATTCAGAAAAATTCTGACAATGAAATCTTTTCAGAATTATTAGTGTGGCTTTACATTCAAGACCAAAATTTTTATGCAGCATTTATTCAAGCCAAAGCACTAGACCGTCGATTTAATGAAGATGGTAAACGAATTTTTTCTTTGGGAGAACTCAGTCTTTCGAACAATGATTTTGAAACCGCAGAAACTGCTTTTCAATACATCATTGATTTGGGAGATTCAAAACCTTATTACCTTCAATCAAAAATGAAGTTAGTTGAAGTACTTAAGGAAAAAGTCATTAGTAACCCAAATTATGCTGCTGAAGACCTTCAGAAGCTTAAGAAAAAATATGAGCAAACAATTGCAGATTTGGGTAAAAGCAGCTATACCTTACCATTGATTCGTGGGCTTGCGAATTTAAACGCTTATTACATTGACAGCATTTCTGTAGCAGTAAAACTTTTAGAAGAAGCTTCAAGAATGACCAATATCCCAAAGCAAACCAAAGCAGCACTAAAAATTGATTTAGCTGATTTAATGTTACTTAAAGATGAGATTTGGGAAGCATCCCTACTCTATTCTCAGGTTGAAAAAGAATTCAAATACGACGAAATTGGAGATTGGGCAAAATTCAAGAATTCAAAAATTGCATTTTATACCGGTGATTTCTTCTGGGCACAGGCGCAATTAAATGTTTTAAAAGGATCCACTTCTAAATTAATTGCCAATGATGCCATGCAATTATCTCTTCTTATTACAGATAACGTTGGGCTTGATAGCATTGTAGAGCCTTTAGAAATGTATGCTTTCGCTGATTTAATGATATTTAAAAAGGATTATGATTTGGCACTTCAAACGCTAGACTCAATTCCAAAATTCTTTCCGTCTACTAGCCTAAAAGATGAAATATTATTTGCAAAATACCAGATATTCTTCAAAAAAAGAGATTATGAAAAAGCAGCTGGTTTTTTAGAAGACTTAATTAGTGGGTATGCTGAAGATATTTTAGGCGATGATGCCCTTTTTGCATTAGCTAAACTCCATGAAGAAAAGCTAAATAACAAAGAGAAGGCTATGGAACTCTTCAAAACTTTAATTACAACTTATCCTGGAAGCTTATTTGTTGTGGAGAGTAGAAAAAAATTCAGAGAATTAAGGGGAGATTTTTCTCAAGACGAAATCAACTGATTATGATTGTATACAGCGTAACTATAAATATTGCCGAAGAGGTACATGAAGATTGGATAAATTGGATGAAAGAGCAACACATTCCCGATGTTATGGCAACTGGAATTTTCACTTCTCATCAAATATTAAAAGTATTAACGAAAGCTGAAACGGAAGAAGGTGTTACTTACAACATTCAATACACTTGCCCAAGCATGAAAGACTTACACCAGTATCAAGCGCATCATGCTCCCCGTTTGCAAAAAGAACACAGTGATCGTTTCGAAAATAAATTCGTTGCATTTCGTACTTTACTAGAAAAAGCCTGATTTTGGATAAAGTAAGGGCAAAAAAACATTTAGGACAGCATTTTTTAAAGGATTTAACAATTGCAGAGGAGACAGTGGCTGCATTTAATACTGAAGGACTTTTTAAAAATACCATTGAAGTTGGTCCTGGAATGGGTGTTTTAACGAACTACCTCTTAGCAAGAAAAGATCTCAAGCTTAAAATTGTAGACATCGATCGAGAATCCATCGCATACCTCCAAAATAAAGTTCAACTTGATTCAGATCAAATCATTGAAGCAGATTTTTTGAAATTAAATTTAAAAACTTTATTTCAAGAAGAGCCTTTCGGAATTATTGGAAACTTCCCCTACAATATTTCAACTCAAATACTTTTTAAAGCGCTAGACAATAAAGAACAAGTGCTTGAAGTAGTTGGCATGTTTCAAAAAGAAGTGGCTGAGCGAATTGCTTCTCCAGAAGGGTCAAAAGTTTATGGAATTACCAGTGTTTTATTGCAAGCTTTCTACAACATCGAATACCTTTTCACAGTTGATGAAACAGTTTTCGATCCACCACCAAAAGTAAAATCTGCTGTAATTCGTTTAAGAAGAAACGATTCAAAAAAATTGGGCTGCGATGAAAGAAAATTTACTTCTTTAGTTAAAATGGCTTTTAACCAACGCCGAAAAACCATGCGCAACTCACTCAAAGCCATTATTCCTGACAAACTCAAAGAAAATGAAATCTTTAACAAACGCCCTGAGCAACTCAGTGTGCAAGATTTTATAGAATTGACCAATTTATTGAGTTAATAGAAATTTAGTAGAACTTTTAAAATTCCCTTTCCTAAAATACTTTTTCATTCCGCTTTATAGGCTTATTTTCGTCAAAGAATCTATTGGTCATGCAATTTGAGTTAACAAAAGAGTATATAGAGGAAGTACAAGACGCCCTCGAAGAAGGAAGAGCCGACTTTTTAATTAAAATTAATGAGTTGCACCCTGCTGATATTGCCGAAATTTTCAATGAAATTTCGGAAGAAGAAGCGCTCTTACTTTACCCTTATCTCGAAGGAGAAATTGCTGCCGATGTTTTAATTGAATTACAAGAAGACGTTCGAGAAAAGTTTTTGGGCAACATTGGTCCTAAAGAAATTGCCGAAAAGTTCATTAACCACATGGATTCGGATGATGCTGCCGATGTCATGGCAGAATTGTCTGATAAGAAGAAGGACGATGTCATCTCAATGATAAAAGACAGTGAGCAGGCAAGCGATATTGTCGATTTATTGAATTATCCCGAAGATTCTGCCGGGGGTTTGATGGCGAAAGAGTTGATCAAAGTGAATGTGAACTGGACCATGCTCAGATGCCTAAAAGAAATGCGAAAACAGGCAGCAGATATTGAAAACGTTTACACCATTTATGTAATAGATGAAAGTGAGAAACTTAAAGGAACACTTTCTTTAAAACGCCTTTTATTGGCTCCCGATGGAAGCAAGGTAAAGGACCTCTATTTCCCTGATGTACTTTCTGTTAAAGCTTACGAAAAGTCGGAAGACATTGCGGCAATAATGGAGAAATACGATTTAGTTGTGTTACCTGTTGTTGATGAATTAAATCGCCTAATTGGAAGAATTACCATTGACGACATTGTTGATGTAATTAAAGAAGAAGCAGGAAAAGATTATCAAATGGCTTCGGGTATCTCAACTAGTGTTGATTCTGGTGATAGCGTAAAAGTCCTTTCTAAGGCTCGATTACCTTGGTTATTAATTGGTTTATTAGGAGGAATTCTGGGTGCATTGGTGATTAATCAGTACGAAGATCAATTGCAAATTTATCCTGAAATGGCTCTTTTTATTCCGCTAATTGCTGCGATGGGTGGAAACGTTGGAGTTCAATCTTCAGCAATTATTGTTCAAGGTTTAGCAAATAATTCTTTGGGCTTCGATAGCCTTTTTGCGCGTTTGAAAAAAGAATTTTTAGTTGCCTTAATCAATGGTGTAGTTTGTAGCATCCTCATTTTAATTTATGCCTATTTCTACAAAGACAATTATGACTTAGCGGTAACAGTCAGCGTTTCCTTGATGGCTGTAATTATATTTGCTGGGCTTTTCGGCACTTTTGTTCCACTAATGCTGGATAAATACAAAATTGATCCTGCATTAGCTACAGGACCATTTATCACAACAGTCAATGATATTTTTGGACTCTTCATCTATTTTGGTATCGGTCATTTAATGTATGCTTAGTGAAACCTAAAGTAATTTTTATAGACAGCGTTCATCCTGTTTTATTTGAAAAACTAGAACAAGCAGGATATGAATGTGATTGGAAAAACGAACTCAATAGAGAATTCATTATAACCATTCTAAAAAATTATGAAGGAGCAGTGATTCGCAGCAAATTCAAATTTGATCTTGAAGTTTTTGATGCAGCACCCAATTTAAAATGGATTGCCCGTTCGGGAGCAGGCATGGAGAATATTGATGTCGCTGAAGCTAAAAAAAGGGGCATTAGTTGTTTTAACTCTCCAGAGGGAAATCGAGATGCAGTTGCGGAGCATTGCATCGGCATGCTTTTGAGTCTTTTCAATCAACTTAACAAAGCTGACCGAGAAGTGCGAGAAGGGAAATGGTTGCGGGAAGAAAATCGCGGGGTTGAGCTCAAAGGAAAAAAAGTTGGCATATTGGGTTATGGTTTTATGGGAAAAGCTTTTGCTGAACGATTACAGGGCTTTGGAGTTAAAACGATTGCCTACGATAAATACAAATCAGATTTTTCTGATGCACTTGTAAAGGAGGTGACACTTGAGCAGCTTTTTGAAGAAACAGAGATTCTTAGCATTCACCTTCCACTAACAGAAGAAACAAACAGAATAGTCAATCATACTTTTCTAAATAAATTCAAACACTCCATCTACTTAATAAACACTGCGAGAGGAAAAAATTTAGTGACTTCTGACTTAGTTGATGGCTTAAAGTCTGGAAAAATTTTAGGCGCTTGTTTAGATGTTTTGGAATATGAAAAAACCTCTTTTGAAAGTCTAAACGCAGCTGAGTTACCCGAAGCTTTTCAGTATTTGCGAAAATCTTCAAAGGTTATCTTAAGCCCCCATGTAGCAGGTTGGACGAAGGAGTCTTATTTTAAACTCTCTGAAGTTTTAGCCAATAAAATACTTGAGAACTACCCTAGTCGTTAGTAAATGCTTCTCGATTATTGTAGAGCAAAATAAATAATCGAGTTCTCAGAATTTCTCCCATGCTTTCACAATCCAAAAAAGCAGGTTCCTGAAAATGCTCAGCCAACTCACTTTTTAATTGATTTACTTTTTCTGGCTGACTAATTTCATCATTTTCCATGCAATCCGATAAATCCTTTAAGCGATAGCGAGAAACTTTAATCCTATTAGCAATCATTGCCCGCTCTTCTTTTTGATATTGACGAATGGTTTCAGGATTTAATAAGTTAGTACAAAACTCTATGATGGGATTATTGTCTTTAAAAAATTGCGGCAAATACATGGATTTATTGCCTTCATAAGTTTGCTGGTCAAAATCAATTGCTCGAATTCTGTACTGAATATCATCAAAATCCGGAGTAATGTCAACCACATAATTATACGAGCGCATGTCTCCTAAAAGTCGCACAAAACACCTTTCATTAAACTTTACAAACTCTTTTGCTAAACGTGTTTTGTTTAATTGCTCATCGTCTAACCAACTTTTAATAAAGGCATCACCAGGTATTCCGGCAATATGGTCTTCAATAATCGTATTTCCATCTACAATATAACTAATTCGATTGGGAGACAAAATATGCTCTAACTCCAAACCATAAATTCTTGAAGAGTCTGCTTTTTTCACGTAGAAGTAATCGTAATTATCATTGAATTTATTAGTAATTCTAATTCTAAACGGTTTCGAGTTTCCAAAAGGACAAAAATCAATTCGATTGACATAAAGGTGTTCCATAACAGAAACATCACCTTCAGTTTTCAATTGCGCATAAACGCTACATAATGCAGCATTAATTTCCTCCATTTCCGATTGACTGTAATAAACAGTTTCCCAGAGTGTGTCTTTGCCATCTTTATCAAAAAGCGGTAAGCCATTTTCATAGTGATCTAGATCACTGTACCCAATTGGAAGCCTCATTTCGCGAGAATAATTTTTTAAATATTTCCGTAAAGGAGGTTTTATAGGATAATGAATTTTCTTTTTTGAAATGGTATTCATGCTGTTAAACTACCAATAATTTATCTAACAAGTCCTCAAAATCGTAGGGTTTTTTAAAGTTTCGATCATTGTAAGTATTCGCCATTAGCTTCACCAAGACAGTTTCATCTTCCAACTGCCGGTGCTCAATTAACACATTTCCAAAAAGTTGATTGTATGGCACTTCTCTTCTATATTTTAAACCTGGTTTTAAATAAAAGCGTTCTACCGTTTTTAAATGTCCTTCTTCTTCAACCACTTCCCTTTTGGTATTATTTGAATAATAATCGAGACTTGCTAATTGTTCAATGAAATAGTGAATTAAAAAGGCATAATCACTCGAGTTCCAAGGTCTTTCTCCGTGAAAATAAACACCAGATGAAGCAGCCTCAGAATGAGTGAAAAAATTTACTTGAGAGTCCATTAAATTATCTGATAACAAACGACTTTCCTGAAGGTGATTTAATAAACCAAAATGCATTTCCTCTTTTATCCATTGTTTGTACCCATCTAAAAAACGCTGATTGCGTTGAATCATTTCGCGCACTAACACTTCTTTCAAGCCTTTAGTGGATTCAGGTTTTTCAGGAAATAACTCTTTTAACAAACGGTTGATAATTGACATTGAAGTAAAAAAATAATATATATTTAAAATAGAACAAATAGAAAATTGATAAGTTGCTCAAAACAAGAATACTTTCATTTATCTTTGCAGTTCAAAATCACAAACATATGGCTAAAAAGCAATCTATCATAACAAAAAATTCAGAAAAATTCTTATTTGAATACCTCAACAATGCTTCACCCACAGGGTATGAAAGTGAGGGTCAAAAGATTTGGTTAAATTACATTCGTCCATTTGTTGACGAACATTTTGTAGATACTTATGGAACTGCGGTAGCTGTGATTAACCCAAAAGCAGAATTTAAAGTTGTGATTGAAGCTCATGCCGATGAAATTAGCTGGTATGTTCACTACATTACCAAAGATGGATTTATTTACGTAAAAAGAAATGGTGGATCTGATCACATGATAGCTCCTTCAAAAAGAGTGAACATTCACACCAAAAAAGGAATCGTGAAAGCGGTGTTTGGATGGCCAGCAATTCACACTAGAAATACCACTGAAGGTAAATCAGAAAGCACTCCAAAAACTAATAATATCTTTTTAGACTGTGGTTGTAAAACCAAAGAAGAGGTTGAAAAACTTGGCATTCATGTAGGCTGCGTCATCACCTATGAAGATGAACTCATGATTCTCAACAAAAACTATTATGTAGGCAGAGCTTTAGATAATAGAATTGGTGGTTTTATGATTGCTGAAGTTGCCAGATTGCTTAAGGAAAGTAAACATGAACTCCCTTTCGGACTATACATAACCAATGCCGTTCAAGAAGAAGTTGGTTTGCGAGGTGCTCAGATGATTGTTGAACGCATTCGACCAAATGTGGCAATTATAACTGATGTATGCCATGATACTCAAACTCCAATGATTGACAAGCTTGAACAAGGAGAATTTTCTAGCGGCTCTGGTCCTGTTATCGCTTATGGGCCTGCAGTTCAAAACAATTTAAGAGAGTTAATAATTTCTGCTGCCGAAAAAGAAAAAATACCATTTCAGCGATATGCTGCTTCTAGAATTACTGGAACTGATACCGATGCTTTTGCTTATGCAACGGGTGGAGTTGCTTCCGCGTTGATTTCTTTACCGCTACGCTACATGCACACAACTGTGGAAATGGTTCACAAGGACGATGTTGAAAATGTGATTCGTTTACTTTTAAACACACTGAAAAACATCAAAAAAGGACATGATTTTAACTATTTAAAGTAAAGCCCTAGTTTTCTTGGGCTTTACTCAAGTTAAAATTCCCCTTCTCTCTTTGATGGAAATAAAAGGCTAAATGAGCTAAAAAAGCACTTACTTTATCCATGCCTTCTTGGGTAACAGTTGTTACGTGTTCTTTCCTAAGCCGAAGCATTAGCAAGCCAAACAAGCCGTGAATCGCCAAGTCAATTTCATGATTGATTCGCTCACCTTTGGACTTGAGTGCTAATTCCTCTAAAACAGGTTTAGCTTTTTCATACAAACGAATGTATTTTTGGTCTTGAATTGTAGTCAGTAATTTTTGATGCAAATCATGTAAATCGCCTTTCAATTGTTCTAATTCTGGCAAGTGCCCTTTACTTTTTAAAGAAGGACTACTTAATTGAGCAATTATATCCTCATACCAAGCTTTGATTTCAAATTTCACTGTTTCTGGTTGCTCGAAATTATTAATAATAGCAGTTTCAATCAAATTTATATCAAGACGAAAAGAGCGAACAATTGCCTCAATCTGGTACATGTAAAGAATGTATTCTATAATATTGGATTTTCTCTTTTCTCGAGCAATTAGCATAAAATGTTGTTATTAGATTTGTCTTACAAATTTGCTATTAATATTTAGATTAGAATACTATAAATGAAAAATCAGTGACCCATAAATTTGATGACTTAATCCGAACAATTAACCAACTAAAAGAAGTTGAACTTAGAGATTTAGCCTGGCTAATTCTTGCTGAAAAAATTAGTTTTAGCGAACTTCCCTATGCTCTTATTTATGACTTTAATCAAGATGTAATAAAACTGATAGACTGGCTTAAAGAAAATAGTTTTCAAAGAAAAAAAATCGAATCACATCAATCTCTACCTCTTGGAAAGTATGCAGAAAGTTTAATCCATTTTTATCTGACAAACCATCCTGCTTATAAACTTCATGGTTTTAACATTCAACTAAATCAAGAGACAAAAACCATCGGTGAAGTTGATTTTCTATTTAGAGATTTAACTAATGAAATCGATTATCACTTGGAATTTGCATTGAAGTATTACCTTAAAACTCATGTTAATAATGAACTCACTTATTTAGGTCCGAGTTCTAAAGATTCACTAAAAAGAAAAACTGAGCGAATGATTTCTCATCAATGCTCACTTCTCGAAAAAAACAAGGAATTGTTGCCTGTTGGGCTTCAAGCTTATAGTTTCCAATCAAAGTTATTAATGAAAGGTTCTTTATTTCTACCTTTCAAGGAATGGAAAGAAAAATCAAAAGTCAATCCAATAAATATGGGATGGTGGATGGAACTTAAAAACTTTGAAATGCTTGACAATTCCAATCATATTTTCTCAATTCATACATCGAGAAAGCATTGGATTTACCCATTCTACAACAAACAGGAGAAATATAAATTTCAAGAAACATTCGAAAAAGTTAGTGAGTTTTTGAGCAATAACAATGAGATTATGATAGTTCGGTGGATTGATGAACAACAACCAATTGATCGTGGATTTGTAATGAAAAACGGATGGCCAACTATTAAGTTTTTGGAGCAGCAGAACTAGCGAGAGCAACAAAATTGAAATTCAACTTAAAAAGTTGAGAAAGGTCTTCACCAACTTCAATCATGTATTGATCATTTCCATCGTGAAGCCAATCAACTGTAACTTTTACTCCCTTTTCGTGTAGGATAGCAAGTCGATTTAGAAAAAGCATAAACCTTTTAGTTGAAGCAACATTAACATATTCAATGTCAAAAACAAATTTCACTTCTTTGCAAGTTGGGTTTTTGATAAAATCATCCATCCAATTCAAAAGGGGTGAGTAAAATTCTTCAGCATTTACCAAAATAGAACTCCCTTGAATTTGAAACAATCCTGAAAGAGGATCGAAGTTAACTTTAGGTGATTTATAAGTTGGTAAAATTTCTAACTGTTGCATTTTACTAAAATGAGTCGCTAAGTTGCAAAAAAGAATCCAATGAAAAAAAGAAATTACGAGCTAATCAATTAGAATTAAGACAAACAAGGTGAAATCTTCGATAAAAATTTTATAGACTCTTCAATTCCTTGAATTTTGTTGCTTGTCTTCGTGAAATCTCTACTTCTTTACCATCTTTCAAAACAACTTTTAAGCCTCCATTGAACCAATTTTCAATGCTCTCGACCCACTCTAAATTGATGATAAATTTTCTATTTGCTCTGAAAAAAACGGCAGGATCTAAACGCTCTTCTAAACTATTTAATGATTTTAATATCAATGGCTTAAATTTATCAAAATAAACTTTCACATAATTTCCTTCCGACTCAAAAACACCAATTTGATTCAATTTTACGAACCAACATCTTTCGCCATCTTTTACAAACACTTGATCATCTACTCCTAAAAAACCTTCTTTTGAGCGACTATCAGATTCAATTTCATTAACATGATCATTAGAAGCAATAGTTAGACGAACTTTTTTAATACATGCTTCCAACCGAACTTCTTCAATAGGCTTTAGAAGGTAGTCGAGTGCATTTACTTCAAAAGCTTTTAAGGCATATTCGTCATAAGCAGTAGTGAAAATTACTTGAGGAATAAATTCTAAATCTTCCAATAAATCAAATCCATTTTTACCGGGCATCTGTATGTCCAAGAATATTAAGTCCGGTTTCAATTGCTCAATTTTCTTTTTAGCATGTTCTGCATTATGGCTCTCTGCAACAACTTTAATGTCTTCAAAACTCTTAAGTAATCCCATTAACTCTTGTCGCGCTAATCGTTCATCGTCAATTACTATGGCTTTCATAACTGTATTTTTAATAATTTTTATTTAGGTCTAAGAAATTTTTTTTTGGCTTTTTGGGAATCTCTAGAACAGCTTGAACTTTGTTAAATGAAAGTTCTTTAATACTCAAACTCGCCCGATCTCCATACAACAATTTAAGGCGCTCTTGACTATTGATAATTCCAAAACCTTTAGCCTTATTTTCATCATGTTCTATTGTTCCATCATTTTCGATGAGTACTCGAATCCCATTGTCATTTTTTTCTACACTTAACTTCAGCTTTCCGCCTTGTGGTAGCTTACTAATTCCATGTTTAATTGAATTTTCAACCAGTGTTTGAATGATTAATGGAGGAACAAGATGCCTTTCTAAGCTTTCCGGAATATCAATTTCTACCTGTAAGCGTTCTTCAAATCGAACTTTCTCAATGTTTAAATAATCTCGAACTAACTGCATTTCTTCAAAAAGAGGAATTACTTTATTTCTTCCCATCATCATAGAGCTCCTCAAAATATTAGAAAGCTGAGTAATTGCTTCCTTAGACTTTTTTGGATTCTCATCTACCAAGGCCCTGATTGTATTCATGGCATTAAATATAAAATGTGGATTCATTTGAGATTTTAAACGATTGAGTTCAACTTCCCTGCTATGAGCCTGCCACCTCAAATTCTTTATTTCTTCTTGTCGATAATTCTGAATAAAATGGAATAAAAAATATAAAAGCGACCATAGAGTAAAGTTTACTGCTAAATTCAATACTGAAAACAATGCTGTTAAAGGAGTTACGCTTTCAAGAATTCCCGACTGCATCAGTTCACCCAATAAGCTATGAACAAGGTAATACAACAATCCAAATACAAATGAGGCGATTATAATTCTTGGAACAATTGCAGGAATAGAAAGCAATAACCAGTTTCTTTTTAAAATCAATAAGCGATAAAGGTGTGATAAAAAAATTCCTAACAGATATGTTGTCAATAAATTATAATAAAAAATAGCATTCGTATCCGAATCATCTAAGCGATTAATTAACCAAATTAATATCACGTAGGCCAACCATCCAAAGCATTGAGTCAACCAATACAATTGATACTTCCTAGATTCTGATAAATTACTTGTCTTTTGTATTAAAGTCATAATTTTACCTCTGAATTAGCGTTTTTTTAGCTAATTCTAAACTTATTCGAAAATAAGAAATTACTTCATCCAATGATACTGTATTTTACATGAATGGACTAATAAATAGACAAAGGGGCAAACTCAATGCTAAATCTATTCGCTTTCTTATGCAAGTGCTATTTGTGCTTTGCTTTTCATTTATTCAAGTAAATGGATACAGCCAAGCAAAAGAAAATGAGTATGAATTCAACAAGCCTCAGAAAAAGAAAAAAAAGGGCTTTCAAATGGATCGGGTAATTGTTGGAGGAGGTTTTGGTTTGCAATTTGGAGACATTACTCTCGTTGACATTTCACCTACTGTAGGCTACATGCTAACCGATAGACTGTTAAGTGGTATCGGAGGAAGATACATGTATTTTGAAAGCAAAATTCCAGGTCTTGAGTTTAAGGATAACATTTATGGAGGCAATGTTTTCTCCCAATACTTGATTTTAGAAAATTTTTTAGCTCATGTAGAACTCGAAGTTTTAAATTTACAAAGAGACTATGATCTTGAAGATAGAATCAACATAACCAGCTTTTTTGTTGGAGGTGGGTATCGATCATCACTAGGTGGAAACTCATTTGCGAGTATCTTAATACTCTATAATTTAAATGATGACATCAACACTCCATATACCAATCCTGTTATTAGAATAGGTTTTGGAATTGGTTTATAAGCTAATTGTAACAGATTTCATTAAGCTGCACTTGTCCAAGATTACCCATTTGCCTTAAAATCCAGTTTTGTCTTTTTCGCATATAAGCGCTTGGATTTGAAATCCTATATCGGTTAGGATTCGGTAATGATGCTGCCATCAATGCAGCTTGACTTGAATTGACATTCTTGGCAGTTCTTCCAAAATAAGTTTTAGCAGCATACTCGACTCCATAAACTCCAGGACCTAATTCAACCACATTGGCATATACTTCTAGAATTCGGCACTTCGACCAAAAAATTTCAATTAATAAAGTAAAATACACTTCAAATCCCTTTCTTAAAAAACTTTTGGTTGGAAACAGAAAAACATTTTTGGCAACTTGCTGAGTAATTGTACTTGCGCCATGTTTATTGTTTGAATTTTTATTATGCTCAATGGCTTTTTCAATTGCTTCAGTATCTATTCCAAAATGCTCAAAGAATCGCTGATCTTCAGCAGCCATAAATGATAAAGGCAGTTTTGGGTTGATGTCTTCTAGATTTTTCCACTGGTGATCGTAACTATAATCCTTTTCATTTAAAAGTTTGTAAAGCATCATGCCAGTAATGGGAGGGTTTACAAAACGATAAAGAATAACAAGCGCAACTGTGAGTATTATGAAACCAATAAGGAGTTTTAAAAAAAACTGCAATACTCTTTTAAAAAAACGCTTCATAAATATAATTAGCTAGAAAACTTAATCTTTATACCTTTGTTATACCTAAATAAACTATATTATCGGCATTTAATAACTAAATTGGTATTAAATATAAAAACAGAAAATTATGAAAATTTTAAACACAGTATTAACTACAGTTATAATAGCTAGTATGATTGCTTGCGGAGGCGAAGCTTCAGATCAATCAACTAAAAAGTCGGAAAATTCAACTACTGAAAAGCAAGAGACCAAAGAGGTAGTAGAAGAAACTGAAGTTAAAGAAAAGCAAGAAGTCAGTATTGAGCTAATTGCAAAAGGCGAGACAATGGCGGAAATTTCTTTTGAACCGAAAACACTGAGTATTCCTGCAAATTCAAAAGTTAAATTGACATTTAAAAATCAAAGTAGTGCTGCTGGAATGCTCCACAATTTTGTATTAGTGAAATTAGGAACAGGTCAAGAAGTTTCTACTCAAGGAATTCAAGCAGGAGCTGATAACAATTTTATTCCAGACAATCCAAACGTATTGGTTCACACTAAAATTTTAAATATGGGCGAAACCATTGAAATTGAATTTGATGCACCTGCTAAAGGTTCATACCACTACATCTGCACATACCCAGGTCATACAAGCATGATTGGGAGATTAAATGTTGAGTAGTAAACTAGCTCAGAGTTAATAAAGCAAAAAGCCCCATCTGCGAATAGCGAATGGGGTTTTTAAATTTTGAATTATTTACTATCCTAATATTGTTACTGGATTTTGCAAAAAGGTTTTAAAAGTTTGTAAAAACTCAGACCCTGTTGCGCCATCCACAACTCGATGATCACAAGACATGGTTACTTTCATTCGATTTCCTACTACAATTGCTCCATCTTTTACCACAGGCTCTTGTCGAATTGCACCAATTGCCATAATACAAGCATTAGGTGGATTTATAATTGCGGTAAACTCTTCGATTCCGAACATTCCCAAATTTGAAATTGAGAAAGTACTGCCTTCCATTTCATCTAATTGCAATTTTTTATCTCTTGCTCTTTGAGCAAAGTCTTTCACTTCTGATGTAATTGAAGACAATTGCTTTTGATCAGCAAATTTAACAACAGGAACAACCAAACCCTCATCAACAGCTACAGCAACACCAATGTGAACGTGGTGGTTGAATCTAATTTTATCTCCTAACCAAGCAGAATTAACTTTTGGATGTTTCTTTAAAGCAGCTGCAGCCGATTTAATCACCAAATCATTGAAGGAAACTTTCGTATCCGGAAGTTCATTAATCGCTTTTCTAGCTTCAATTGCTTGATCCATGTCAATGTCAATGGTCAGATAGAAATGCGGTGCAGAGAATTTACTTTCACCTAGTCGCTTAGCAATGGTTTTTCTCATTTGAGATACTGCAACCTCATCGTAACTTTCATTTGCTCCAGCAACTTTTCCAGATTGAGCTTTTGTAGATGAAGGTTCAAAGTTTTCAATGTCTCTTTTAATAATTCTACCACCATCTCCTGTTCCACTGATTTGAGAAACATCAATGTTTTTCTCATCTGCTAAACGTTGTGCAAGCGGAGAAATTTTTAACCTTCCATCAGTGGATTTTTCTTCTGTTTTTTCAGCACGTTTGTCTTCTAAAGATGTATCATCCTCTTTCTTTGATTCTGATTTACTTTCTTCTTTGCCATTATCCTCTTTGCTATTGCCGTTTTGACTGTAAGCCTGGATTAATTTTTTATAATCAGCTCCTTTTTCTCCAACAATTGCCAAAATAGCATCAACCGGAGCAGAATCACCTGCTTTGACTCCATGATAAAGCACAACACCGTCTTCAAAAGACTCAAATTCCATGGTTGCTTTATCTGTCTCAATTTCGGCAAGAATTTCACCTGACTTTACTTCCTCTCCTTCTTTCTTCATCCAAGAAGCTACTGTACCTTCTTTCATGGTATCGCTAAGCTTCGGCATTTTTATAATGGTAGCAGCAATCTCAGAAGTATCAACCCTACTTTCTTCTTTTGTTTCTTTTTCCTTAGACTCTTCTCCGCCTGATTTACTTTCATCCGATTTTTCTGAGTCTTTTTCAGAAGCATCATCTTTTTTTGAGCTTGAGGCTTTTGATTCATTCTCTTTCAATAAATCAGAAAAATCCTCATCTTTCTCTCCCACAATTGCTAATATGGATTCAACTGCCGCAGCTTCCCCCTCAGCAACTCCTTGGTGTAAAAGCACTCCTGATTGAAATGACTCAAACTCCATGGTAGCCTTATCGGTTTCGATATCGGCGAGCAATTCTCCATCTTCTACTTTATCTCCAACTTTTTTATGCCACTTCGCTACCACACCCTCTTCCATGGTATCACTCAATTTGGGCATTTTTATAATTTCAGCCATTGTATTTCCCCTTTTTTAATCTTTTATGAAAGGATAATCTTCCTGTGTATAAACATCTGTGTAAAGTTCTGAAGCATCAGGAAATTCAGATTCCTCAGCAAAATCAACAGATTCCTTTACCAATGATTTAACTTTTTCTTCAATTTCTTCCAATTGCTTATCGGTAGCAAACTTATGTTTCTTAATAGTTTGCAAAACATTTTCTATTGGATCAAGCGATTTATATTGCTCTAATTCTTCTTTTGTTCTGTACTTAGCTGGATCAGACATCGAATGCCCTTTGTAGCGATACGTCCTCATTTCCAACAATGTTGGCCCTTCTCCTTTTCTCGCTCTAGTTACAGCTTTCTCAATCGCTTCGTGAACAGGCTCACAAGCCATGCCATCAATTTGCTCATTGGGCATGCTGTAACCATCGGCCAATTTATGAAGATCTGTTACGTTTGAAACTCGTTCTACTGAAGTTCCCATGGCATAATTATTATTTTCAATTATAAAAATAACGGGCAATTTCCAATACATAGCCATATTAAGTGCTTCATGAAAAGCTCCTTGTCGAACAGCACCATCACCCATGTAGCATAGCGTTACATTATCGTTTCCTTTGTATTTATCTGCAAATGCAATACCAGCTCCAAGTGGAATTTGAGCTCCAACTATTCCATGACCACCAAAAAAGTTTCTTTTATTATCGAAAATATGCATGGAACCCCCTTTTCCTTTCGTTGATCCAGTAGATTTACCATACAATTCTGCCATTACATATTTTGGATGCATTCCTAAACCAATCGGATGCGCATGATCTCTATATGCGGTAATCATGTTATCAGATTCCTTAGTTGCAGAAACTGCTGCAGCAACCAATGCTTCTTGACCAATGTACAAATGACAAAACCCTCTAATTTTCTGTTGAATGTATAACTGACCTGCTTTTTCCTCAAACTTTCTCATTAAAAGCATTGATTCATACCATTTCATATAAGTTTCCTTTGAATACTTAGGTTTTGAAGTCTTTGCTTTACTGCTAGTTGTTGACTTTTTTGAAGTTGCTGTTTCCGCCATAATTTTATTAAAATAAGAATGACAAATTTAATATAAAACCTTTATTCATCGGTTAGTTTTATTGCTTTTTCAAACCCTTAAGTTTAAACGCAAATGGCAAGAGTGATTCCGAATCTTCAAATTGAACTACCTTGTCAGTAGAATTAGAAATTAAGATCTTAATTACTTGATTTTGTTTGTCTTCGTATTCGTGAATAACTTGTCTGCATGCACCACAAGGAGACAAGATATCTTCAAAATCTGTAGAAGTGGCATAAATAGCAATTTTTATAAATGGAATATTTGGAAAATTAGCTGAAGCGGCAAATAAAGCCACTCTTTCAGCACACAAACCTGAAGGAAATGCTGCATTTTCTTGATTTGAACCAATAACAACTTCTCCATTCGAAAGTTGAATTGCTGCTCCAACTTGAAAATTAGAATAAGGCGCATAAGCATTCTTTGCAGCTGCTTTTGCACTTTCGATTAATTTCTTATCATTTCCTAAATCGTCAAAATCTAGCAACTTATAAGAAATCGAATGTATTTTTTCTTGAATCATTTAAAAATTTTCTTAATGCCTATGAAGCGTTAAATAGTAATTTGTGAATTTAAGAAAAGATAAATAACTGTAACTAATCAGTCCGCTATTTCACTCTTTACCTAATATTTAAAACTAAAACCACATAAAAACATAGATTTATATTATCGCTAATGCTCCGATGTTTCTAGCATAATAGTCGCATTCAATGAAAATAATACCGAAATGAAAAATAATATAGCCTAATTGCGGCTAAAGCCTTATTATTCTTTCTATTTATTTTTTTCGATCGGCATTTACCACTGTAATATTTATTAAATAGTAGGCTATTTAATAAATAACATTGGTATAAAGTAGTTCATAGAAAATAACTTTTAAACATAGTGACCCCTATGTAAAGCGAAGCTTCTATGTTTTTTTTAGTTTTTACAAGCTATGTTATAACAATTTAATTTTTTAATGTCGCTTCGATATCTTCAAAAGTATAATACCGATGTAGATTTTAAGGAGCATTAATGCGACAATTAAAATCACAATCGGTATTACTATGTGGTTAAAAATAATACTGATTAGTTACAAATAACTTAATTACTTACCGATAATTAAGACAGTTGCATAAGCAGAAACGCCTTCCTCTCTACCTTCAAAACCAAGTCGTTCTGTGGTAGTTGCCTTAATGGAAATCGAATCTATATCAATTTGCATGCACTCAGCCAAAACCTTTTTCATTTCAGGAATGTGAGGATTTATTTTTGGTTCCTGTAAGGCAATCGTTGAGTCAATGTTAGAAATTTCATAGCCTTTTTTTGAAAGCAATTCTACAACTTCAACTAATAGTAATCTACTATCAATTCCTTTGTATTTAGAATCTATTGGAGGAAAGTGGAATCCAATATCTCTTAGGTTCGCTGCTCCAAGCAATGCATCACAGATGGTATGAATTAAAACGTCAGCATCTGAATGTCCAACTGCTCCCTTACTATGAGGAATCTTTATTCCACCTAAAAAAAAAGGCTGATTATCGCTTAATTGATGAACATCAAACCCAAAACCTACTCTTATTTTCACAAATTAATTCCTTTCGTTTTGTTGATTGAAATCATCAAAGTTAAATCTCAAACTAAAGCGAACTGTGTTAGCTAAAGGATTTTGTTGAGCATTGCCTGCTAGATATGAAATATCCATTCCAAAAACTGAAAGCTTCAACCCTAAACCTACTGTTAAATATTGTCTATTTCCTTTTAATGGACTTTCATAAAAATAACCTAAACGAACAGCAAACTGTTTATCGTACCAGTATTCTACTCCTGCAGATAGGGTAATTTCTCTTAATTCTTCTCTCAATACACTTCCAGATTCTACAATAGGGCTTCCATCTGAATTAAAACCTGTAACAACTCCTGGCGCATCACTAAACGATCCAACAATGCCATTAACTACACTTACGTTGGGATCCCTTCCAGAAACAACAACAGGATTTCCTCCTGCATCTCTAACTACAGTTCCTGTTGAGTCAGTTAAAAAAAGCGCAGGTGTTGGAACCAATAACTTATTAGCTTCAATCAAGAATGTCATAGAATTATAATCATCAAAATCAAGTTTTAATGAAGGTCCTAGCCTTAAATTAGTTGGTAAAAAATCATTGTCCTGATTATCTGTGTATGACATCTTGTTACCTATATTAGAAATATTCATACCTGCTCCAAAAGTTGCATCGTAATCACCTAACTTAAATTTATCTGAAAAATAATAGGCAGAAATATCAGCTGCAATAGATTGACCTGGCTTTGTAGCATTATTGTCAACTGTAACTCCATTTGTTAAATTTGAGTTTATATACCTTAAAGAAACACCAAATGAAAGGTTAGTTGATAATTGCATGGCATATGCCACGTCAAAAGCAAATTCATTGGGCTTAAAATTTCCAATTACACCACCATTTACGTCTGTAAAAGTAATGTCACCTAAAGAAAAGTACCTCAAAGAAGTACCAAGCGTAGCTATTTTACTTAATCTAAAATAGCCTGTAACATAAGATAAACTTATATCACCAACTAAATTTCTCAACCACGGTGAATAACTCATTGAAACACCTCCGCTACCCTCAATGAACGCTAATTTAGAAGGATTCCAATGCATAGAAAACGCATCAGGAGAGGTAGAGACTCCTGCATCACCTAGACCTCCAGATCTTGAATCAGGTGAAATCATCATAAAAGGAACAGCTGTGGTAATTGTATTTAATTGAAGTTCTGTTTGAACAGAATTTACATTCACAGTATTCTGAGCGATAAGGCTACTTAGGCTAGAATAACCTAAAATAAACGTAAAACCTACTACTAATATATTCTTTGACAAATCAACAATTTAAAAGGGTACAAATATAATAAACTACAGAACTTTAGAAATAGTTTATAAGACAACTAATTTTTCGAACTTTTCGGTTTTAGAGCCATTCCTAGAACGTACTTGAAGTTTATAAACATAAACTCCTTTTCCGATTTTATCCCCAAAATCATCTCTACCGTCCCAACGAATATCTCTTGAAATAAACCCTTCATTTACAATAACATGATTCAACGATTTAACTAGTTTTCCTGATACAGTAAAAATTTCGATTTTGACATCTAAAGGAATTCCTGCTTGATTATGCTGAAAAATAAACTCGGTGTTTGTTGTAAATGGGTTAGGATAGTTTAATAAGTTTTGTACTTGAATTTCTCTTTCCTCTAAAACAACAAACTCTATCGTTTTCTCTGAAGAATTATTCGCAACATCCCAAGCTTTGAAGGTTAAAGTATGTTTTCCTTCTGAAAGACCTTTAAGTGAATATCGAACAATTCCTTTTTGAAAGTCATTTTCAACAGACTCATAGAAGTCATTTAAAATAAGCGCATCCTCTGTATTATCATCAAGAATTGCAACCAAATCATGTCCAATCCCATTTCCAACCGTGTTAATCCCTAATTCATCAAACAAATCAACCAATAAAGTTGGATTGTTAGAAGTAATCCCCCCATATACAAAATCTCGATTATTCATGAATAACTCTATTTCTGGCCCTTCATCATCAGATAAAGCATTTGGATCAGTCCCTCCAATTATAAAATCTGTAGAATTCCCATTCCCGTCTAAAGCGCCATTTTCGACATAATACTGAATTTTACCTTTTCCAAAACTGTAAGAGATGTCTTTAGGGACAACAAATTCAAAACTAAATTCACCATTAATAACTGAGGCTTTCCCTTTAAATATTCGACTATCTTGTTCTTCGTAGACAAATACTCCTTGTCCATCATTATTTAAAGTTCTCTTTTGTGATGGCTTGTCAAAAACTGTAGGATAAATATATCCATTAAAATCCTGCATTTTTGTTCCATCAAAATTGGTGACATATCCTGAAATAGAAACTTTAGAAAGTGCATTGATTGTATCAATCACAGTTACAGGATTTCCATTTATCTCAGAAGTTACCACACCTAGTTCAGGTAAAGCTAATTTTAAGGCAGGGTCACCAAGCAATGAAAAATTTCTAGAATTCAATACCCTGTATTGATTTTTAACCGCTCTGAAAACATCACCTATTCTTTGAACAGTTCCATCACTATTCCTTTCAAATAAATTTTGATAAAAGAAACTATTTAAGGTAAAATTCTGGCTAGAAAAAACTAGTCGAGTTGTGGTCATCAATGCAACTCCACCTCCATTTGGATTTAATAGTGCTAATTCTCCTGCAGAAGTTCTAGATGGATCATCAAAGCGACTAAACTCACATGTTGCAGTTAAAAAAACAGGCAAATTATTAAGGTTGTTAAATGCAGTAATGTCCCCTATGGCTAAAACTCGCTCAGCCGTCCATCCTGTTCCTCCTCCATGTCCAGTATAATTTACAATAACTGCACCTTGTTCAACCGATTGAACAATATCACTATTAGCACCAGGATATCGATCTCCACTTGCAGTGGCGACTTGTTGATATGCGTCTAAATAAATCTTTTTAGCATTAAAACTTGACCCTATTTCATCTGCAATGATAGCCAATCTGTTTGCTTGTTCCATGTGTACTTTTCGATCTTCATCATCACCTACAAAAACTATTCTATTTCTCCAATCTTTCATTGTAGAAGGGCTCATGTATCGAACGATTTTATCTATTACACCATCAGCTTCTTGGGAAGTTTGCACAGGAAATCTTCCGATTGCTAAATCAGCAGTTTCAATTGAGGGTTCTATCGCCAACCATTCTCCTTCATTATCGTCTAGAAAAACAAAATAATCATCAGAAGTATAAGAATAGATAGGCTCTAAAGAGTTACGAGAAGCATAAGAAGGAACAAAATTAGTATTGTTCGATAAACGATTTTTATAATCATATGAAGCATCTCCAAACATTACTACATATTTAGGCATGTCTTTTTCTGAAGTAGCTCTTTCATACAACATCTTTAGATATGATCTAATTGCAATCAAGTCTTGAGATCCCGACGAATACTCATTATATAACTGATGAACATTTACAACATTTACTTTTAGACCTTCATTTCGATGAATTTGAGCTAATCGATTTGATTGATTAATAAATTTAGGATGCGTTACAATTATTAAATCTGCTTGAGGATTTCCATGAAGATTTTGATTTTGAACTCTTCCTATTGGATGAACATTTAATTGATCAAAACTATCAAAAGCTACAAATTCTTTAAGTTCTTGAGATTCTGTATATAATTTTTTATCATTTCCTGATACAAAAAGGTATTTTTCAAGTGGGTTATACTTATTTGTTAAATCCCAAACTCGAATTGTTTTATTAGTTTGAATAGTAAATTCAGTAAAGTCATTGCCAACAGCTCGAATATCTCTAAAAAATAAATTTCCAGATTGGAAATTTAAACGACTTCTTACATTTACTGTCAATAAATTCAACCAACCTCTTGAAGTAGAAAGTGGTTTATTGTAGCTAAGGTTGAAATTTAAAACTGTTGAATTTGGATTAAAATTAAAAAAATCTCGAGCTGCACTTGCAAATTGAGCCCAATATAACGATGTATTAACAGGAGCTAGACTAGATGTGAAACTTTGATTATTAATAGCTAATGTGTATCTACTTGAACTTGCTGAACGTGCATATGTATTTAATTCAACCTTACCTGTTTCAGAAGTTATAACATTAGGGAAACCAAAAGAAAAGTTATAACTTAATTGATTATCAAATACCTCCCCTAGCCAAAGTCTTCCAGATTTTATAATATTCACATTGTCAACTTCATGATAGTCGTAAGCGTCATATGAATTAGAAATATATGTTAATGGGTTATTAATTATTGAAGGATCAATTTCAGAAGCACTCTCTTTCCTAACCCTCAAACCATTTTCTTGAGCTATATTGATAAAATAGTAAGTTGTATCTGAAAATAAGTTTACTGAATGTCTGAACATATTGAAGTTCTGATAAAACTTCCAGTCAACTTGATCTTCCCCATAAAATATAATAAAATCATCTTGATTAAATACCCCATCTTGCTCCCCTTCTATAATAATCGCATTTTCCTTCATGTCATCAGGTCTTGGTTCGTCATTCTTCTCCGGCAACATACCTCCACCATAACCAAATAATCTAATTTTTCGAGGATCAACATTGTCAATGTCCAATCCGAGTTGCTTCAAAAAAGTATAATCAAGTTTAAAAATTGCATCTTTTGTAACACCTATTTTATACCAATCTCCATCTTTCATCTTCGACTCTGAAGCAAATGACATACTTTTTTGTCCAAAGCTTCTTTGAATTGGCTCAGTTGAGTACTCAATATCAAAGGAAATTAGCTTTTCAACTTGACCCATACTACTTCTTCTCAAAGGTGTCAACTTAACATAGCTGTTAATTTTCTTTCTATAAGTTGAATTAACAAAATCGACTTCTATGTCAATATTCAACTTTTCAGTCCCAATAACTTTTAATTCTTCTGGACTAAGCGGTTCAAAAACCTCGTTAGTTATCCTAACCGAAGAGATATTTTCAAATTTATTTTCAGCAATCAAATCAATTAAAATAGGTAACTTGCTTTCTGCAATTTCATATTGAGCTAAGTCAAAATTCAACACCTTTGAGGATTTCTCACCCTCTAACCCATAATCAATCGGTTCATTCCATTTAATTAAATAGCTTTTAAAATTTTGAGATTGCAATAAATTAAAAAAAAATATTGCAGTAAATAAAAGTGAAAATTTTAGAGTAAGTGACTTGATTATCATGATCATTAATTTATTGCACTATGAAACGAAACATAAAATTATTTATTGTATTAACAAATGATGAAACTTATAATAAATTTATTTAAAACAAGTTTATTTATATTTGCGACCATGCTGAAGTTTTTTTGCGGAGTGAAGAAAGGATTTTACTACACGTTGTTTTTGTTTTTAGTTGGCTTACAAAGTTTTGGTCAAGATCCTACCTTTTCCCAATTCTACGCGAATCGACTTTACCTGAACCCTGCTTTTGCGGGTACTTCTAATTGTCCGCGTCTTACACTCAACTATCGAAACCAATGGCCTGGAATCGACAATAGTTTTATTACCTATGCGGCAAGTTTTGACCAACAAATAGACGCAATAAATGGAGGAATAGGTGTTCAACTTTTATCAGATCGAGCTGGCGAAGGCGTATTAAATACAACTTCTGCCGCTTTTATGTATTCATATGAGTTTAAAGTTAATCGAAAGTTTTCCATCCGTGCAGGTTTCCAAGCTACTGTATTTCAAAAATCTATTGACGTTAGCAACTTAAGATTCGGTGATATGATTGATTCTAGAAGAGGTATAGTTTATCAAACTCAAGAACAAATAAATAATGATAATGTTTTGTATCCTGACTTTTCCTTTGGAATGCTAGGTTATGGAAGAAAGACTTATTTTGGGTTTTCTGTTCATCATTTAACATCTCCTGATGAAGGTTTTATAGATCAAGCTACTTTAGATAGAAGGTATACAGGACATTTTGGTGCCGTTTTCCCATTTGGTCTAAGAAATGATGATATGACTTGGTCTCCAAATGTAATTTTTCAACAACAGGGACAATTTCAAGAACTTAACTTAGGAGTTTATGTAACTAAAGGTCCTTTAGTTTTAGGTTTATGGAATAGGATTGGAGATTCTTGGACCGCCTTATTAGGTTTGGAAATAGATGCATTTAAAATTGGCTATAGTTATGATATGACTTCAAGTGAATTAGCGAATGTACAGACTTCTGGTTCACATGAAATATCGTTGTCCTATGTCTTTCCTTGTCGACCAAGACCTAAGAAATTTGAAACAATATCTTGTCCTTCTTTCTAGTTTAAATATTTTCTTATCTTTGGATGTCTTATTTAACACTTTTATGTGATGAAAAAATTAAATAACCTTACTACACTCTTATTAATAAGCGGCTTAACTATTTTTGCAGCTTCCTGTTCAAAAGAGCGTTCAAATTCAACAGGTTGGACCTACAATGATTCTAAAAACGGAGGTTTTGAAAAGCCACCATTCTTTGATCAAGAAACAGGTCCAGGACTAATCCTAATTGAAGGAGGTAGGTTTACTATGGGAAAAACTGAGCAAGAAATCTTTTACGATTGGAATAATGTTGAAAGAACTGTAACTGTTTCTTCATTTTACATGGATGAAACTGAAGTTAGAAATATCGACTATCGAGAATATCTATACTGGTTAAGAAGAGTGTTTTACTTGGATTACCCTGAAGTATACAAAAAAGCTTTACCTGACACTCTAGTTTGGAGAAGCAGACTTGCATTCAATGAGCCTTATGTAGAGTATTATTTAAGACATCCTTCATACGCAGACTATCCTGTTGTTGGAGTGAATTGGTTACAAGCAACTGATTATGCTGCTTGGAGAACTGATCGTGTGAATGAATTAATTCTAATCAGAGAAGGTTTATTTGAACATAACCCAAATCAAATAAATGAGGATAATTTTAATACACTCGCTTATATAAATGGTCAGTATGAAAGTGGCAAAAGAGTTGATGGATTGATAGATTTAGACCCTAATAAAGAAACTAGGAATGTTAAAATTGAAGATGGTATCTTATTGCCAGAATACAGATTACCAACAGAAGCTGAGTGGGAATATGCTGCTCTTGGATTAGTAGGTAATACCTACGGTGAGTTAATTGTTGAACGTAAATTCTATCCTTGGAATGGACATGGTGTTAGAAATGCTGATGATAAATACCTAGGACAAATGCTTGCAAACTTTAAAAGAGGAAGAGGTGATATGATGGGTGTTGCAGGTTATTTAAATGATAATGCTGAAATAACTGCACCTGTTTATTCATATTGGCCAAATGATTATGGCCTATATAACATGGCAGGAAATGTTAGTGAATGGGTAATGGATGTATATCGCCCAATGACAGGACAAGATGCAGACGATTTTAGACCTTTTAGAGGAAATGTCTTTAAAACCTTAGTAAGAGATCCAGATGGAATTATTTCTGAGAAAGATAGCTTAGGAAGGTTAAAATACAGAGAAGTAAACCCAGAAGATGATAATCTTGCTGAAAGAAGAAATTACAAAAAAGCAGATGTAATCGACTATGAAGATGGTGACCTTCAATCTTCAATTTTTTACAAGGAAGCCGAAACTTATGCAGAAAGAGGACAAGGTGCAATGTATGATTATGGAAATACGACTTTAATCAGCAACCGAGCAAGAGTATACAAAGGTGGTTCTTGGAATGATAGAGCCTATTGGATGACACCTGGTACACGAAGATTTTTAGAAGAAGACCAAGCTACTCCATATCTTGGATTTAGATGTGCCATGATTCGAGTAGGAAGTCCTACAGGAATGAATTACTAAAATTTTTTCTTTAGATAGTATAAAAAACCTTCCCAAACCGGAAGGTTTTTTTATTTTCGCTTATATGAAAAAAGCTTCTACAGAATACATTTACAAACTATTTCTACAATGTCCGATTATTTCAAAAGACACAAGAAATATTCCAAAAAATTGCATTTATTTCGCATTGAAAGGAGATAACTTTAACGGCAACGATTTTGCCACTGAGGCAATTGAAAAGGGTGCTAGATACTCTATTGTTGATGAAATGAGAAGTAATCATAACGAAAAGTGTATATTAGTTGATGACTGCTTGAAAACGCTACAAGACTTAGCAATAATTCATCGCAGTACTTTAAAAATTCCCGTTATAGGAATCACAGGAAGTAATGGTAAAACAACCACTAAGGAATTAATTAGAGAGGTTATATCAAAAAAATACAATACACTTTCGACCAGTGGTAATTTCAACAACCATATTGGAGTTCCATTAACTATTCTATCTATTCAAAAAGAACATGAATTTGCAATTATTGAAATGGGAGCCAATCATGTTGGAGAAATTGAATTTCTTTGCAGGATTGCCAAGCCAAATTACGGTTTAATCACCAATATTGGTAAAGCTCATTTAGAAGGTTTTGGAGGCATAGAAGGAGTGAAAAAAGGAAAGTCTGAATTGTATCGCTTCATTGAATCTACAGATGGATTCATTTTCATTAACAATGATGATTCAATCTTACTTTCTCTATGTAAATCTGATAAGGTTTTTTCATACGGAATTAGTAAAGGGGCTAACTTAAATGGGGTGTTAGAAAAATCTGAACCGAATTTAGAAGGTTCATGGAAAACTAATTTAAATAGTGGTTCATTTAAATCTCAATTATTTGGTAGGTATAATTTTGATAACATACTCGCAGCAATTGCGGTCGGAAATTTCTTTGACGTTGCTCCTAAAGAAATTGATGAAGCAATTGAGCGTTACAAGGCAGAAATGAATCGTTCACAATTAGTTAAGAAAGAAAATTATCAAATTCTTTTAGATGCTTACAATGCAAACCCAAGTAGCATGAAGGTTGCTTTTGAAAATTTTGAAAAATTTCCAGCTCAAAATAAAATGATTGTTTTTGGTGACATGTTTGAGTTGGGTTCAGACAGTGATTTGGAGCACAAGAAACTTGTAGAAGTAGTATTAAACAGCAAGGACATTAATGGAGGAATATTTGTAGGCAAAAACTTTTTCAAGCAAAAAAGAGAACACGATAAGTTTCATTTCTTTGAAACGAGGGAGCTCGCTAGTC
Organism: uncultured Flavobacteriales bacterium; assembly: GCA_963973975.1. Classification (GTDB taxonomy): domain Bacteria; phylum Bacteroidota; class Bacteroidia; order Flavobacteriales_E; family Vicingaceae; genus UBA1494_A. The sequence goes on along the minus strand of CAXBCF010000007.1, from coordinate 50,043 downwards.
AGTTTTTCAAGCATTTTAATAAGGAAAAAATTACCTTTTTGATAAAAGGTTCAAGAGGAATGGCCTTAGAAAAAATGATTGATTAAAACCGCTTACCTTAACTCCAAGTTAAAGACTGCCATTTCATAATCCTCTGCATAAATAAAAACCTTGTAATTACCTGGAAGAACAGTATAGTCATCATCAGGCTTAGCCCAATCTAAACAATATTCTTTCGCCTCATTTTGATAATCAACTGTTAACTTATCAGAATAATAGCCTTGCATTCCATTAAACTCAAAACGAAACTCTTCTGAAGTTCCTTTGGTTAATACTTGCCCATCTGGAGCAATAATTCTTAAATAAAGATTTTTCTTTTCAGGTTTAGCAACCTTATTCTCTCTTAAAACAAAACAAGCTCTCAATTTATCAGTTCTTCTAGATCGGTCTGTTTCTTTGCCTGTCATGTTTCGCTTTACCTGAACTCCAAAAACGCTAACATCTTGAATGTCTAAGCGACTAGCCAATGCTACTTTGCTTGACAAATTCTCATTTGTTTTTTCAAGCTCTTTGGCTTTTGTTCGTTCCTGAGTAAGTGTATTTCTAACTTGTTGATTTTCATTTCTTAAACCAACATTCAATGTATTCAATGAATCAATTGTTACTACATACCCTCGCATAATGGTTCGAAGAGTTTTTGTTTCTTTCTTCAACTTATAAATGGCAAAATCTTTGTCTTTTACTTTCGCAAGAAGGTCTTCAATCTCTAATTTGCGATTTGCTAATTCCATTTTCATAGAGTCATTTGCAGTTTCCATAGTATCAAGTTCTGCTAGCATTTCTTGAAGTTCATCTTCCAGCTCAACGCGTTCATCATTCATAAACTCAATCTCAATTCCTTTATCAGCAAGTGATTTCTTTAATTCAAAATATTGCCACAAGGTCAAACCTAGTGCTATCGAGAGAATAAAAATAATTCCAAAAAGAATTCTATTTTTATTCTTTGCTTCTTCTTTCTCTACCTTCAAAGTATTTTTTCCTTCTTCTATTGTCATAATTCTGCAAATATAATAGTATTTTAATCGCATGTTTGGTGCTTTGCTACATCTTATTTTTCCTAACCATTGTTATGCTTGTGAAGAAGAAATAAATTCGCAGTTACAGCATATTTGCTTGAAATGCAGGAATGAAATGCCAAGGGGATTCGATTCAATTCATAAAAATACAGCAATTGACAAATTATTTTGGGGTAAAGTAGCACTTGAAAAATCTACAGCTTTCTTAAAATTCGAAAAAAATGGGAAAGCTCAGCGCTTAATTCACCATTTAAAATATGACGGAAAGAAAGAAATAGGAGTTACTTTAGGAGAAATGGCAGCAGCTGAACTTATGGAAATTAATTTTTTTGAAAACATCGATTACTTAATTCCAGTTCCAATTCACAAACTAAAAGAAAAAATTAGAGGTTACAATCAAAGTCACTATATTGCTGAAGGAATTCATACCATCACTAAAATTCCAGTTGACAAAACAAGTATTTTAAAAATTACTCATACACAATCGCAAACAAGAAAAGGAAAATTTCGGCGTTGGGAAAATGTTTCCTCAACTTTTGAAGTACAGAAAACTTCTCAACTTCAAGGCAAACACCTTTTACTGATTGACGATGTGTTAACAACCGGATCGACGATAGAAGCTTGTGCTCAAGAATTACAAAAAATACCAGATGTAAAACTTAGCTTATTGGCGATAGCCTATACTTATTAGCTACTTTTGCAAGCATGTCTACAACTATTTCAATAAGTAAACTCGCGAGTAAAAAGGAAAAGTATCAAGCTTTAATTCCTCAAATAAAAAGTTTGATTAAAAGTGAATCTGATAGCATTGCCAATCAAGCAAATTTATGTGCTGTGTTAAAATATGCTTTTGACTTTTTTTGGGTTGGGTTCTACTGGAGTAACTCCAAAGAGTTGGTTTTAGGACCCTTTCAAGGACCTGTAGCATGTACAAGAATTTCTTTTGGAAAAGGAGTTTGTGGTACAGCTTTTCAGAATGCTTCGAGTATAATTGTTCCCGACGTCAATTTATTTGAAGGACATATTGCTTGTAGCAGTGAGACTCAGTCTGAAATTGTGATTCCTATTTTAAAAAACAATAAAGTAATCGGTGTTTTGGATATTGATAGTGATCAAAAAGAAACATTTGATGACATTGATCGAATTTATTTAGAGGAAATTGCCCAGTTATTAATTGACAGTATTGATGATTAAAAAATATTTCTTTCGACTTCTTACAATTTATCTATTTACAACAGGATGTGCTCAGGTTGTTATGCCGACTGGTGGTGAAAAAGATATTGTTCCACCTAAAGTGGTAAAAATTTCACCTGAAAATGAAAGTGTAAATTTTGATTCAAAAGAAATAATAATTGAATTTGATGAATTCACAAAACTGAATCAATTAAAGCAACAACTTATTGTGTCACCTCCATTAAAACATGGACTCAACACAAAAATAAAAGGTAAAAAATTATTTATTGAAATTGAAGATACACTGCAACCAAATACTACATATGTTTTAAATTTTGGAAATGCTCTTGTAGATCTTAGCGAAAATAATCCTATTCCAAATTTTCAATATGTTTTCTCAACAGGCTCTTTCATTGACTCATTGGAATTAACAGGGAAAGTATTGGATGCATTTAGTTTAGAAGTGGAAAAAGAGGTTTTGGTGCTCTTATATGTAAAAGAAGAAAAAAATGATTCTTTACTTTTTAATGGATTTCCCACCTATGTTGGTAGAACAAATGAATCAGGAGAATTTAAACTGTCAAACATAGCTGAAGGCAAGTACATAATTTCTGCCTTGAAAGAAAGCAACGACAACTTTATTTACGATAGACCTGATGAAAAAATAGCTTATAATCAAGCTACTATTTCATTGCCTAAAGCTGATAGTACAGCGCAAACACTTTTTACATTTAAAGAGGCTCCTAAAAAACAATACATAGAAACAAATACATGGAAAGAAAATGAATTGATTCTAAAATATATAAAACCTTTTAACCATCTTGAGTTTGATTTTTTAGATACCGTCTTATCAGATATCTTAATTGATTATCGCTTTTCATTAAATAATGATTCTGCGACTTTTTGGTTTAAAGAATTAAGTGCTCAAAGATTCAAGCTTATTTTAAATGATGACACTTCTTATACCGATACAATTCGATTAAAATTTGATAGTATACCCAAACGCAGTAAACTTAAAATCACTAATACTCTCACACAAAAAGCCCCATTTCATACTCCTTTCACTCTTATTTTCAATCGATTAATCGAAGATTTTGACACGAGCAAAATTATGGTGATGACAGCAGATAGCAATGCGCTTGAGTATAAAGTACTCATCGATTCTATGAATAGAAAGAAAGTGTACTTTGTTTTTAATCAAGAAAGTGATAGCAGCTATCATGTTCAGTTACTACCAGGTGCATTTACAGATGTTTTTGAAAGAACATGGAGTGATACATTGAATCAAAAAATTAGTATAGATGGCTTTGAAGACTATGGCTTACTTGAATTGGAAGTAGATTTAGAAAAAGATACTGGATCATTTATTATTCAATTGACTGATGAACAAGGAAAAGTTCTTCGTAGCAAACCTCTAGTCGACCTAAAAGCGAATTTTTTACATCTAAAACCAGGAAGTTTCCGACTGAAATTGATTTTAGATGAAAATAAAAATGGACGATGGGATACTGGAGATTATGGAAAGAAAATTCAAGCAGAAAAGACTTTTCTTTACGATGAAAGCATTCAAATAAGAGCTAATTGGGACAAAGAAATAAAATGGATTATTAAAAGAAACCTCTGATACCAATTGAGATTTTAAATCCTGAAATAAGTTCGAGACAGGTTGAAATGGTTTAACTTTACTCTGTTTCTGATTCCTTTTTTTCTTTTAGAAGCGCAGAACGTTCACTTAAATTCACCATTACTTCATCAAAAATAGCTTCCATCTCAGCGGGTCTTTTTAAGTAATAATTATAGTTGCTATCGTAAACTGCTCGATTAACTTCCATTTCACGAAACAATGCAGCAAACAAACTATCTTTCAAAATAATGCTGTCTTGGGCTCGGTGTATTCCAAGTCGGATAACAGTTTCTGTAATTTGAATTTCAGTCATCACCTCAACAAATTTCTCTTTGGGCCACAGATAATCAGGCTTTTTTTCTTCCTTTCCGCAAGAAACAAAAACAAATACTAATCCTATTGTTACTAAAAATACTTTCAATTTGTAGATTAATTTATCGATCAAAAAGCATTCTCATACCTTTTTGCTCTTCATTAAAAACTCCTTGATCATAAGCTAAATGACCATTAATAAATGTTTTTTGAATTGAGCTTTTAAAGCTTGTACCTTCAAAAGGTGACCATCCACATTTACTTAAAACATTTTCACGATTAACTTGAGTTGGTTTATTCATATCCAACAATACTAAATCAGCAAAATACCCTTCTCTAATGTATCCCCTATTTTCAATTTGAAAACAAGTTGCAAGAGAATGACTTGTTTTGTTGACTATTTCTTCCAAAGTAAAAACCTTCTGATTAACTAATTCTAATAGAGCAGGTAATGCATGTTGAACTAATGGACCTCCACTTGGAGCATTCAAGTAATCACTTTGCTTTTCTTTCAATGTGTGGGGAGCATGGTCTGTAGCAATTACGTCAATAACGTTGTTTTTAACAGCAGCCCTTATCGCCTCTCTATCTTTTGATGATTTTACTGCTGGATTCCATTTAATAAAACTTCCTTTTTGATCATAATCTTCATCGCTAAACCATAAATGATGAATGCATGCCTCTGCAGTTATTCGTTTTTCATTTAAAGAAATTTCATTTGAAAAAAGAGCTAATTCTTTTGCAGTTGAGATGTGAAGAACATGTAAACGAGCATTGTATTTTTTTGCCAAATTCACCGCTTTTGATGAGGAAAGGTAGCAAGCTTCCTCGCTTCTAATTACAGGATGAAGACTAAAAGGAATTTTAGTGCCATAATTACATTTTGCAGTTTCTAAATTTCTTCGAATGGTCTGTTCATCCTCACAATGGGTAGCTATCAATGAGTTGCAATTAGCAAATAAGTTTTCCAAAACTTCTTCCTTATCAACCAACATATTCCCAGTAGAAGAGCCCATAAAAACTTTGACTCCACAAACATCCCGTTGATTGGTTATTAAAACCTCCTCTAAATTATCATTTGATGCTCCCATAAAAAAAGAATAATTAGCCAAGGACTTTACTTTTGCTAATTGGTACTTTTCTTCGAGCAATTCTTGTGTTAAAGTATTTGGAACTGTATTTGGCATTTCCATAAAACTTGTTATCCCTCCTGCTACAGCAGCTTTAGCTTCCGTATAAATCTCAGCTTTATGAGTAAGTCCAGGCTCACGAAAATGAACCTGATCGTCAATCATCCCTGGAATCAAATACAAGCCGCTAGCATCAATTACAACTTCATTTGCTTTAGCATTTAAGCCTTGTTTGCTCACAGCTTCAATGTACTTGTCTTCAATACGAACATCAGCCTTATAAATTTCATTTTCATTTACTAGCGTTGCTCCTTGAATTAAAAATGAGGACATCATTACTTGTATTTTTTAAAAAATGATTGAAGCTTTAAAAAGATGACTCCGAAAAAAGCTTCTTTAAAGATGCCACTTGACATTTTACTATTGCCTTCTTTTCTATCAGTAAAAATTATTGGAACTTCCACTACATTAAACCCCAGTTTCCAAGCAGTAAATTTCATTTCAATTTGAAAAGCATAACCTTTAAATCGAATACCATCTAAATGAATTTTTTCTAAGACTTTACGGCGGTAACATTTAAATCCAGCAGTAGAATCATGAAAAGGCATGCCTGTGACTATTCGAACATAAACAGATGCATAATAGGACATTAATACTCTCCCCATTGGCCAATTAACCACATTAACCCCTGTTTTGTATCTAGAACCTATTGCTAAATCTGCACCATCAATTTCGCAAGCTTCATAAAGTCGAATTAAATCTTCTGGATTGTGACTAAAGTCAGCATCCATCTCAAAAATAAAATCATAATTTTTACTCAAACCCCATTTGAATCCATGTATGTAGGCAGTTCCCAAACCTAACTTTCCTTTCCGTTCTTCAATGAAAAGTCGATTGGGAAACTTCAGTTGATTGCTTTTTACCATAGAAGCTGTTCCATCTGGAGAGCCGTCATCAACCACTAGAATATGGAAATCTCCTTTGAGTGCAAAAACTACTTCAATGATTTTTTGAATGTTTTCAATCTCGTTATAGGTAGGGATAATGACAAGCTTTGAGGACATAGTAATATTTAAGAAAGTAAAAATAATAAATCCAAAAGTGGTGAAACAACTTTTAGAAATTATTCACTTATAAAGTTTAAAATTGTTTCCGAAAAGACTTTCTTTGCTTCTGCATGCACCCAATGTCCTGCATTATTTATTTCAACCAGCTCATAGTTTGGAAACTTATCAGCTATGGCAGAAGCATGTGAAGCTGTTATGTAATCAGAGTTTTCGCCTTTAACGAACAATGTTTTTCCTTCAAACTTTCCCTCTGATATACTCCACTTACTTATTGGAATAATTTCCTTTTTAATCGCAGCTAAGTTGAACCGCCAAGCTAATTGATTCTTTTCTTTCCAATAAAGGTTTTTCAATAAAAACTGTCTAATTCCCATCTCAGAAATGTGCTTCGCTAAAACTTCATCTGCCTCACTTCTCTCAGAAATTTCATCGAGCTTAACTGCTTCCAACGCTTCAATAATTGGGTAGTGGTGAACTTGATAGCTCACCGGAGCAATGTCTACTACAATTAAACTTTTAAGTTTCTTAGAAAAATTGACAGCAAATTCCATCGCTGTTTTACCTCCCATTGAATGACCAAGTATAATGGGGTTTTCAATTTCATGCTCCACAATAAAATCATTCAAATCATTGGCCATTGCTTTGTACGTAAAATCTTCTGAATGCTCAGATTGTCCATGATTTCGTTGGTCTACAAGCCAAATTTGAAAATTTTCTGACCATTCTTTTCCCAAAGTCATCCAATTATCTAAAGAACCAAAAAGTCCATGTAAAACAATAATTGCCTGTCCTTCTCCTAAAACTTTATAATTTAACTTCATTCTTTTCTTTCATTCATTTTAAACACCTCAAATAAAGCTGAATTGTGTTTTCTAAACCATAATAAAGGGCATCAGAAATCAAGGCATGACCAATTGAAACCTCTAATAAGTTCGGGATGTTTTGCTTGAAATAACTTAGGTTCTCAAGATTCAGATCATGTCCGGCATTCAAACCTAGCTGTTGTTTTGTGGCTAACTCAGCCGCTTTTATATATTCTTCAATAGCTAAACTAGCACCTTTTACATAATTTTCAGCATATGGCCCTGTGTATAATTCAATGCGATCTACTCCAGTCTTTGCAACTGCAGCAATTTGTTCGAGATTGGTTTCCATAAAAACGGAAGTCCGGATTCCAGCTTTTTTAAATTTTGAAATAATTCTGCTAAGAAACGCTCCATCCTCTATCGCATTCCAACCAGCATTCGAAGTTAAAACATCAGGAGGATCAGGGACAAGTGTAACCTGTGTAGGTTTTACCTTTAAAACCATTTCAATAAAAAAGTCAGAAGGATAACCCTCAATGTTGAATTCTGTGCTAATGGTTTTTGATAAATCATAAACATCTTGGTAGCGAATATGCCTTTCGTCTGGACGTGGATGAACCGTAATTCCTTGAGCACCATATCGCTCACAATCCAATGCAACATTTAAAAGGTTGGGAATGTTTCCTCCTCTAGCATTTCGAAGTGTCGCAATTTTGTTGATATTTACGCTTAATTGAGTCATTAATTTATCAGTAATATTGTCCGTAGAAAGTTCAAAATTATGTTTATAAACTCAACAATAAAAAGAAAAAATGCTTGCTATTGATTTAATAAGCGAAGATATTCCTGCTTTAAAAACAACAGATACAGGAACATTGGCACTGCAATGGATGGAAGATTATAAAGTTTCTGACCTCCCTGTGGTTAAAAACAACTTGTTCATTGGCATCATTAATGAAAATGATGTTTTAAATTTTAAAGATCCTGACTTAGCAATTGGAAAACAAAAGTTGAATCTTAACCCAATTGCTGTTATATCGAATGAACACATTTATGAAGTTCTAAATAAAATATCTTCAGGCAGGTTAAGCATAATGCCAATAATTGATAAGGACGGGATTTATCTTGGTGTTATCTCTTTGTATATTTTAATTCAAAGTATTTCTAAACTTACAGCTATAAATGATGTTGGCGGTATTTTGCAGTTGGAGCTGAACATTAATGATTACTCACTCTCTGAAATTGCATCCATCGTAGAAAGCAATGGAGGAAAAATTTTGAGCTCTTATGTTCACACACACACTGATTCTACTAAAATGGATGTTACTATAAAAATTAACAAATCAGATTTATCGGGCATTATTCAAACGTTTGAAAGGTACAACTACTCCATTGCAGCTAGTTTCCATAAAAGCGAGATGGAAGATCTATTAAAACAACGCTACCAAGAATTTCTTCATTTTCTTAATATGTAGTTTTGCACGGATAATTCAAAGTTGAGTCAATTTGTTTATCCAACTCATCAACTGATGTTAAAAACAGTTTTATTATTGGTTTTTACTAGCTTAAGCTGCTTCTTATGGGGGCAAGCCTATAAAATTGATCCGATTGCTAAAGACAGTGCATTGTTCAAAGCGCCCTATAAAATAGTTTCTCAAATACAATTAATAGGAAATAAAAGAACAAAGAATCACATTGTTACTCGTGAGATTTTAGTCAATGTTGGAGATATGCTAGAAAACGAAGCCTTTTTCGAAGCATTAGAGCAATCAAGAAAAAATATTTTAAATACATCGCTCTTTAATTTCACAAGAGTTGATATTGCACTGATTGATTCAGTTCATGCGAGTATCATTATTCACCTTACTGAGAAGTGGTACATTATACCATTGCCAATCTTTGAAATTGATGACAATAACTTTAATACTTGGCTTAGTGAAAGAGACTATAATCGAATCAATTATGGATTGAATGTAACAGATTATAATTTCAGAGGCAGAAATGAAAGATTAAGCGCTACCGTAAAATATGGCTTTACCAAACGATTGAGTTTAAGATATTCGATTCCCTACATCGATAAAAATCAAAAAATTGGTTTAGGATTTAATTTTTCATATAACAGAAGAGAGCAAATAGTTTATAATTCATTTGACAACAAACGTTTACAATTTAGAAGTGATGAGGATGCTTGGAAAAACCTAAATGGAGGAATTAACATCATATACAGAAGAAGAATTTTTGACAGCCATTCATTTGGAATCAGTTATAATAAAAATAGCATCATTGATTCTGTTAAGTTTTACAATGAAAATTTTTTAGGGGAGAATAGAAACAGTCATCAGTTTATTAGTTTGTTTTACAATTTTGTATCAGATAAAAGAGATTCCAGAAGTTATCCATTAAAAGGCTCCTACTTTAATTTTAATGTTGTAAAATATGGCTTAGGAATAACAAAAAGCAATGTTGATTTGATTAATTTTCAAGTTCAAGTAAAGAAATTTTTAAAGCTTAAAGAGAGATTATTTCTTGCAGGAAGTTTAAGAGGTGTGGTCGCAGGAAACAACAATCAGCCATATATCTTGCAAAACGGACTTGGATACAGTAGCTTCGCTATCCGAGCTTATGAACTTTATGTAATAGATGGCCAAAACATTGGACTAGCAAAAGCACAGATTCGTTATCAATTGGTTCAACCAAGAGTCAAAGAAATTCCTTCATTGCCTAAAAAGTTTAACAGAGTTCATTATGCAGTATATTTGGGGTTGTTTACAGATATGGGTTATGTTGAAGACAATACTGGGTTTCCTTTGAATACTTTAGCCAATAAAATACAATATAGTTCAGGCATTGGATTAGATTTTGTAAGCTATTACGACATAGTAATACGCACGGAATTTTCTATCAATAAATTTGGACAAAGTGGATTATTCTTTCATTTTGTAGCACCAATATAATTATAATATGAAAGTTGCAATTTTTGGAAAACAGGTAAAAGTTGAATTCAAAGCTGAAATATCGTTACTTTTTGATGCTTTAAAAAAGCACAATATTGAATATATTATCTTCGAACCTTTTAAAATTGAACTGCAGAAAATTGGAATCGAACACCAGCAAGATAGTCTTAGTTTTAAAACAACTGACAGTGATTTATTAAATGAAGTTTCCTTTTTTTTAAGCATTGGTGGAGATGGCACTTTCTTAGACAGCATGTTATATACCAAAGAAAAAAATATTCCAATTTTAGGAATTAATACAGGTAGGTTAGGATTTCTTTCAAATACTCCAACTTCGAAAATATATACAGCAATAGAAAATATTGTGGCTAAAAATTACAGCATTGAAACCCGAAGTTTACTAGAATTAAACAGTCCAAGAAATTTATTTAATTTAGAAAATGTTGCTCTAAATGAAATTAGCATCATGAAAAGAGATAGTTCCTCAATGATTACTATTCAAGCTTCTCTTGATAATAAACACTTAAATACATATTGGGCAGACGGATTAATCATTTCTACTTCAACAGGCTCAACTGCTTATTCATTAAGTTGCGGAGGTCCCATTTTAATGCCCGGGGGGGGCAATTTTGTTGTCACACCAATCGCTCCACACAACTTAAATGTAAGACCAATCGTAATTAGTGATAATTCAATTCTAAAAATACAAGTGGAAAGTCGAGGAGAGAAAAATTTAGTTGCTTTAGATTCTCGCTCACTTGAATTGAAAGATGGTGAGATACTAACCATAAAAAAAGCCAAACAAACTGTCTCTTTAGTCCAATTTGAGCATCAGTCATTCCTTAATAACCTACGATACAAGTTGAACTGGGGCTTAGATAAAAGAAATTCAAACGTTTAACATTGTTTTTAGGAAATCTCTTTATATTTGCGAATTGTTAGAAAAAGCATGAGAAAACCAATAATTCTTTCATTCATATTAATTTTGATGCTCCCTTTGTTTTCAGACGCTCAGCGTTGGAAAATATATAGAAGACAATTTGTATTTGGTGCAGGAGCAACTAATTTTCTTGGAGACTTAGGCGGTGGTAAAGATGAAGGCAGGGATGGTCCTTATGATTTAGATTTTGCTGCTACTCGACCTTCTCTTATTGTGGGCTATAGATATCAATTAAATTCCTATCTTTTTTTAAGAGGAAATGTTCAATGGGGAATTTTAAAGGGAAGTGATGAATTTGCTAAAAATGATGTTCGATTAAATCGAAATTTGAGTTTTAGAACTGGTTTCTTTGAAGCTAATTTTATGGGTGAATTTTACATGGTTCAGAATGCAAAAGGTAATTTATATAATCTCAGAGGAGTGAGAGGAAAAAGAGGTTTAGGGTTGGATGTTTACTTATTTGGAGGTATCGGTTTAATGTACTTTAACCCAAAAGCGCAAATTGATAATCAATGGGTTGCTCTTCAACCATTAGGGACTGAAGGTCAGGGCTTACCAGGTCAGCCTGATAATTACAATCGTATAACCTTAACCATTCCCTATGGAATTGGGATTGGAAAAACTATTGATCGATTTTGGATGGCTAGTTTTGAATTAACTATGAGACATACATTCACTGACTATATTGATGATGTTTCAGGTCGTTACTACGGAAGAGACCAACTTCGAGCTGATAAAATCACTAACGGATCCTCTCCAGCCGAGGCAGATCTCGCTGCTAGACTTTCTGATAGAAATACATGGGAAAACATTGACCAACTAAACTCTACGGATAGACGAGGCAAACCAGATAACGACTACTTTTTAACAGGTATGTTTACTTTAAGCCGAAAGATTGTAAAAAAACGTAGAAGTCGACCTAAGTTCTAATAATAATCAACCAAATTTCACGTTAGTCAAAATGCTCAAAAGGATTATCCTCTTTTTCATTACCTTTTATTTAGTAAATAATTTTGCTTACTCACAAAGAACAACCGACTTTGGGATACTGTTAGGTAGATCATATTACCTAGGTGAAGTCAACCCAAAAAGGCATCATGGTGAAGGAGTTGGAAGTTTCACAATTGGTGCAATGCTAAGAAGAAATTTGAATGAGCGATACAGTATTAAAGCAAACTTGAATCGAACAACTCTGAGAGCAGAAGATGAAGTTGTTGATTTTGCCTTCAATCAAATTAGGAATGCCTCTTTTGAAACAAAACTTACTGAATTTTCTGCATCCATAGAATTTAATTTTCTACCTTATCGAAATGGAACTAAAAAGGGCTTCACTCCCTATATTTTCGTTGGAGCAAGCATGGTATGGTACAATCCTGAAACTTTTGTAAATGGTGTTGAAGTGGTTACTGAAGAAACTGATAGCAAATCTTCCTTAGCACTTCCTTTTGGACCTGGATTTCGATTAAGTCTAGGAAATAAAGTAAGTTTGGGCTTTGAATGGGGCTTCAGAAGAACTAATAATGATTTCATCGATGGCCTTCCAAATCTTAAAAACGATATTCAAGAATTGAGTAAAGAATATGATACTGATTGGTTTGTAGTGACAGGTTTTACATTAACCTATAGAATTAGTAAAGTTGGAAAATGTCCTTATTATTATGGATTTTGATAAATTAAATTAAATAATGCCTTACCCTTCGAGTATAGATACAACCAAACTTCCTAAGCACGTAGCCATAATTATGGATGGTAACGGCAGGGGGGCTAAAAAAAATGGGAAAGCAAGAAATTTTGGACATCAAAATGGAGTAAAGGCTGTTAGAAATGTAACAGAGGCTGCAGCTGAAATTGGTATAGACTATTTAACATTATATGCTTTTTCAACTGAAAATTGGAACAGACCAAAAGCAGAAGTAAATGCTTTAATGCATTTGTTGGTCAGTACAATTGCAAAAGAAACAAAAACGCTTAATAAAAATAACATTCGACTCTCTGCTATTGGTGATATAGATAGTTTACCTTCAAAATGCATCTCTGAACTTGATAAAGCAATAGAGCAAACATCCAAAAACGACGGTTTAACGCTCGTTTTAGCTCTGAGTTATAGTTCAAGATGGGAAATAATTAATGCAGTCAAGAAGCTGTTAATTGATGTTAAAGCTGATAAAGTAAATGAAGCTGAAATCAATGAATCTCTCTTCAACAACTACCTTTGCACACAAAATATTCCAGATCCTGAATTACTAATCAGAACTAGCGGAGAATATAGAATTAGTAATTTTTTATTGTGGCAATCAGCTTATGCAGAGTTTTATTTCACAAAAACATTTTGGCCTGATTTTACAAAAGAAAATTTCTGGGAAGCAATTATGGATTTTCAAAAAAGAGAAAGAAGGTTTGGAAAAACGAGTGAACAACTACTTTCTTCTATAGATGATGCTAAATAGAGTTCTTCAAAGCCTTATTTTTATTTTATTTTTTAGTTCAGTTGCATATGGACAAGTTACCATTGATCCTGCTCTTGAGAATTTAGACTATTCTGCTCCAAGATCATATACAATTGGTGATATAACAGTAACCGGAACCCAAAACCTTGACCATTCTGCACTAAAAGCAATAGCCGCTTTAGAAATTGGTAAGGAAATAAAAATTCCAAGCGATCAAATTACCGATGCCATCAAAAATTTGTGGAAGCAACAACTTTTTACAGATGTTAAAATTTCAGCTACCAGTGTTCAGGGTGATCTAATTTTCTTGAATATTCATGTAGAGGAACGTCCTAGGCTTTCTAAATTTAAATTTAAAGGCATTAAAAAAGGAAAACAAGAAAGTCTGCGAGAAGATATTAAACTAATTAGAGGGAAAGTAATTACACCTAACCTAATAAGTAATACAGAGCGAATCATTAAAAATTACTTCGTTGATAAAGGTTACTTTAATACAGAAGTAAATATTATTCAAGAAAAGGACTCCGTTATTAAAAACAGTAACATTGTGACTATCGAAGTTAAGAAAAATGAGCGAGTCAAAATAAAAGAAATAAAAATAAGTGGCAACGAAGAATTATCAAACAAAGCGATTAAAAAAGCACTTAAATCAACAAAAGAAAAAAGAATTATACGAATTTTTAAGGCATCGAAATTTATTAGAAGTGATTTTAAAAGTGATTTAAAAAATATAATTGCCAGTTATAATGCTGAGGGATTTCGAGATGCAAAAATTATAAAAGATACTGTTTACCAAGTTAGTAGAGATAGAGTAACAATTGAAATAGCCATTAAAGAGGGTAAAAAATATTACTTTGGTGAAATAAAATGGATTGGAAACACCAAATACAGTGATGCAGAACTCGACCGAATTCTTGGTATAAAAAAAGGGGATGATTTTAATCAAGATTTATTTGATCAACGAATTTACCAAGATCCTTCGGGGAGAGATATAAGTTCACTTTATTTAGATGATGGTTACCTTTTCTTTCAACCAAACGTAGTGGAAACTCAAGTTAGAGTAGATACTATTGATTTTGAGATACGAATGCGAGAAGGTCAACAAGCTAGGGTAAATAATGTTACCATTGTGGGCAATACAAAAACAAATGAGCATGTAATTAGACGAGAAATTAGAACCAATCCGGGTGATTTGTTTAGTAGAACTGATATTATTCGTTCTCAAAGAGAGTTGCTTCAATTGGGATATTTCAATCAAGAAAAATTTGCTGTTAATCCAACTCCTGATCAAGCTAGTGGAACTGTTGATATTGAGTATGTTGTTGAAGAGCAACCATCTGATCAAGTTGAACTTTCAGGTGGATGGGGAGCAGGAAGAGTTGTGGGAAGCTTGGGAGTTACCTTCAATAATTTTTCAGCTAAAAATTTCTTTAAAAAAGGAGCCTGGGCTCCTCTTCCTTCAGGAGATGGACAAAGATTAAGTTTAAGAGCTCAAACCAATGGAACTTTTTTTCAATCCTATAACATTTCATTCACTGAGCCATGGTTAGGAGGAAGAAAGCCAAATGGGCTTACAGTTAGCGGTTACTATTCACAACAGACAAATGGAGCACTAAAAAAGATTACAAATTCTGATGGAAACAGAATAGACAATCCAAATCGTCAAGCATTAGGAATATATGGTGCTTCAATTGGTTTGAGTAGAAGATTGCAATGGCCTGACGACTTTTTTACACTTTACACTGAAGTAAGTTATCAATACTATCAACTTCAGAATTGGATTAATTTCGTTTTTAATGATGGTACAGCTAACAACTTAAGCTTTAGAGTAGTTTTTGCTAGAAATTCAATAGATGCTCCAATTTACCCAACTTCAGGATCGCAGACTTCATTGTCATTGCAATTTACTCCTCCATATAGCTTATTTGATGATAAAGATAAAAACTACCAAGACTTATCACCTCAAGAGCGATATAAATTTGTAGAATTTCACAAATGGAAGTTTAACTCTTCTTGGTTTACTCCACTTGCAGGGAAATTAGTTTTAAATACTAAAATTGGATACGGTTTCTTAGGTTCATACAATAGTGATGTTGGACAATCTCCATTTGAGCGTTTCTTTCTAGGGGGTGACGGATTAACAGGATTTAATTTAGATGGAAGTGAAATCATTGCTCAAAGAGGCTACGGAGACAGGCAATTATCGCCAAGAGAAGGTGCCACGATGGTTAGTAAATATACTATGGAAGTGAGGTACCCTTTTACACTAAATCCAAGTGCAACAATTTTTGGTCTGGTTTTTGCCGAGGCAGGAAACTCATGGTTAGAATTTAATCAATTCGCACCATTTGAAGTGAGAAGAGCTGCGGGAGTTGGAGTGAGAATTTTTATGCCGTTCTTTGGACTTTTAGGGCTTGATTGGGCTTATCGATTTGATGATATTCCTGGTAGAACAGATCCAGGTTCTAGGACTGAGTTTCACTTCACTATTGGCGGTAATGTTGGAGGTTGGTAATTTTTGATATCAGATGAGAAAAATAATAGTTTTTACTTTTTTTGTTTTATTTGCATGTTCGAATACGTTTGGCCAAAAATTTGCTTTCATTGATTCTGAATACATTTTATCTAAATTACCTGAATATACTGAAGCAAAAAAGCAATTAGATGCACTGTCAGAACAATGGCAAAAGGAAGCGGAGAAAAAGTATGAAGCAATAAAGAAAATGTATCAAGATTATGAAGCTGAGGAGATTTTATTAACTGAAAGCATGAAAAATGCAAGAATGGAAAAAATAATTGAAAGAGAAGAAGAAGCTAAGGAGTTTCAAAAATCAAAATTTGGAGTAGAAGGAGAACTATTTAAAAAAAGAAAAGAATTGATGAAACCAATACAAGAAAAACTATATAAAGCTGTTCAAGAAACTGCAAATGTTGGAAAGTATTCGATTATTTTTGACAAATCAAGCGGAGCAACAATGGTTTACTCTAATCCAAAATATGACAAAAGCGATGATATTCTCAGAAGAATGGGAGTAAAAGTCGGTGAACAAAGATAAGTTAACAATTAAATACACTAAATTAAACTCTAAATAACCACAACAATGAAAACGATGAAAAACATAATTTTAATAGCAGTAACCTTATTGACAACTTCTGTTTTTGGGCAAAAGTTTGGCCACTTAAATTCTAATGACCTTTTAATGGCAATGCCTGAGCGCTCTGCTGTTGAAGAAGATATTAAAAAATATGCTCAACAATTAGAATCTCAATTAGGCACAATGTCAAAAGAGTACCAAGCTAAAGTACAAGATTATCAGTCGAAAGAAGCAACAATGACTGAAGCAATAAAAAAAGACAAAATCAAAGAAATCACAAACCTTGAAGAGAGAATCAGTGAATTTCAACAAACTGCACAAACAGATTTACAAGAAAGAGAAGAAAAGCTATTGCGACCAATAATTGATAAAGCTAAAACTGCGATTGAAGAGGTAGCAAAAGAAAATGGTTATACCTATGTCTTTGACTCAGGCGTTGGAGTATTACTTTATCAAAAAGATTCTGACAACATAATGCCTTTGGTAAAAAAGAAACTAGGAATACTTTAAGCATTCTAGAATTTATGTAATTTTCAAAGCAGTCCAAATAGGGCTGCTTTTTTTATGAAAAAAACTAAAAAACAAGCGATTAACCCAATTGGTGTATTTGATTCCGGAATAGGTGGTACATCTATTTGGAAAGAGATTCATGCATTAATGCCCTTTGAGGATACAGTCTATTTAGCCGACAGTAAAAATGCCCCTTATGGCATAAAGCCAAAAGAAGAAATCATTGCACTAAGTGAAAAGAACACTGAAATCTTATTAAAAAAGAATTGCAAAATTATTGTTGTAGCTTGCAATACTGCTACCACCAATGCCATCAAGCATTTAAGAAATAAATACACCGTTCCTATTATTGGCATTGAACCCGCAATAAAGCCTGCTAGTCTAAATTCTAAATCAAAAGCTGTTGGAATTTTGGCTACAAAAGGCACCTTAAGTAGTGAACTTTTTATTCAAACCGCTTCAATTTATAGTAAAGGAATAAAAGTTATTGAGCAAGAAGGAACAGGAATTGTTGAGCTAATTGAGTCAGGTGAGTTACATTCTGATAAAATGCTTTTACTCCTAAAGAAATATCTGCATCCAATGCTTGTTGCAAATATTGATTACTTGGTTTTAGGTTGTTCTCATTACCCCTACTTAATTCCAATTTTAAAAACGCTTTTACCAATTGAAGTTAAAATTATTGATTCTGGGTTGGCAGTTGCGCAACAAACAAAATCAGTATTAGAAAAAAATCAACTTTTAACTACTAGAAATCAAGCTGTAACTAATATATTTTACACTAATAGTTCTGCACAATTACTCCAAAATTTTGTAGGTAAAAAATTCTTAGTGAAAGAGATGGACTTTTAGTTTTTAGATCCAAATTCCATCAAGTAAGACTTTATGAATTCATCCAATTCTCCATTCATAACTGCATCAACGTTTGATGTTTCGTGATTAGTTCGAACATCTTTTACCATTTTATAGGGATGCATCACATAATTTCGAATTTGTGATCCCCATTCAATTTTCTTTTTATCCGCTTCTATCTCTGCTCGGCTTTCCATCCGCCGCCTCATTTCTGCTTCAAATAATTGAGATTTGAGCAATTGCATGGCTTTCTCCTTATTCTGAAGTTGTGAACGAGTTTCTGTATTATCAATAACAATTCCAGTTGGCTTATGGTGTAAGCGCACTCCAGTTTCTACTTTATTTACATTCTGCCCTCCTGCTCCACCTGAACGAAAAGTATCCCATGTTACATCTGCAGGATTTACCTCTATTTCAATGGTATCGTCTACCAAAGGATAAACATAAACCGAAACAAAAGAAGTATGTCTTTTGGCATTCGAGTCAAAAGGAGATATTCGAACCAAGCGATGCACCCCATTTTCTCCTTTCAAATAGCCAAACCCAAACTCTCCTTCAAATTCTAAAGTTGCAGATTTAATACCGGCCACGTCACCTTCTTGAAGATCTATTTCTTTGATTTTCATTCCATTCCGTTCGCCCCACATGATGTACATGCGCATTAACATTGAAGCCCAATCACAACTTTCAGTTCCACCAGCACCAGCAGTAATCTGCAAAACAGCGCTAAGTGAATCTTCTTCTGCACTCAACATATTCTTGAACTCTAAGTCTTCCAACAATTGATTTGCGAGCTTAAAATTCTCCATTACTTCCTCTTCAGTAGCTCCATCTTCTTTGTAAAAATCATACAACACTTCTAAATCTTCTATTGCTGATTTTACTTTTTGATATCCATCTGTCCAAAATTTCTTATTGCGAATTTGCTTTAAAAGCTTTTCTGCTTCTTTAGGGTCATTCCAAAATTCAGGTAATTGTGTGCGTTGCTCCTCTTCAGAAATTTCAATTAATTTATCCTCAATATTTAAATAGCTTTTAAGTGCTTCTGCTCGTTTCGATAAATCTTTTAGTTGTTCTTGTGTAATCATAAAGGGCTATTCAAAAGAGCGAAATTACGCTTTCGACTTTAGAAAATTCTTTTCAATTGTCATTCAATTGTATTAAGTAGTCAGTTGGTAAATAAATATTATTGACGCTCGATTATATTAGCAAGTATGAAATTAACTGCTATTTTTATACTCCCATGTCAGAAGCCTTAGATATCCATCAAATTTTAACTCAATATTGGGGATACAGCTCTTTTCGCGAAAAGCAAGAAGAAATTATTCAAGCTGCTTTGGCAGGAAAAGATACCTTGGCATTATTGCCGACTGGTGGAGGAAAATCAATCTGCTTTCAAGTTCCAGCCTTGGCTCAAGAAGGTCTCTGCTTGGTAATTTCACCTCTAATCGCTTTAATGCAAGACCAAGTAAGTCAATTACAGAAAAGAGGTATAAAAGCCTTAGCGATAAATTCCGGCATGAGCAAGAGAGAAATTGATATTGGATTGGACAATGCTGCTTATGGAGATTATAAATTTTTATACGTTTCACCTGAACGATTAGAGACTGAATTATTTCAAGCGCGTTTAGCAAAAATGAACGTCAATCTCATCGCAATAGATGAAGCACACTGTATTTCTCAATGGGGCTATGATTTTCGACCTTCCTACTTAAACATCGTTTTACTCCGAGATCTTTTGCCTAAAGTGCCAATGCTGGCACTAACTGCAACTGCTACACCCAGAGTAATTGATGACATTCAAGAAAAGCTCGCTTTTCCCAAAAAACACCTCATCCAAAAGAGTTTCGAGAGAAAAAATTTAGCTTACGTGGTTTTACAAGAAGAAAATCAAGAAAAGCGAATGCTGAAAGTGATTGATGGAGTTGGAGGTAGCGGAATTATCTATGTCAACAGCCGAAGAAAAACTAAAGAAATTGCATCAATACTTTTAGAACATCGAATTTCTGCAAGCTTTTACCATGCTGGTTTAAGTTTTGCTGAACGCAGCGAAAGGCAGGCTGCTTGGATTCACAATAAAGTTCAAGTAATCGTTTCTACCAACGCATTTGGAATGGGTATCGACAAACCCAATGTTCGTTTTGTAATTCATCTGGATTTACCTGAATCGCTAGAAGCTTATTTTCAAGAAGCAGGAAGAGCAGGAAGGGATGAAAAAAAGGCTTATGCAGTGTTGCTCAACAGTCCCGCCATGGGATCAGATCTAAAACAACGGATTGTTCAAAGTTTTCCCGAAATAGATACGATTAAAACTTGCTATTTGGCTTTGTCAAATTTTTTACAAATCCCGATAAACGGAGGTGAAAATCAGTCCTTTGAGTTTGATATAAAAGCCTTTATTAAAAATTATAATTTAAATGCGAACGATTGCTACTACAGCTTAAAGTTCTTGGAGAAAGAAGGTTATATCAGTTTGTCGGACGGCTTTTCAGAGAATTCCAAAGTTCACATTAAGATCGAAAAAGAAGATCTGTATAAATTTCAAGTATCAGAACCTAAACACAATTATTTCATTAAAACCTTACTCAGAACCTATGGAGGATTGTTTGATCATTTTGTTGAAATCAATGAAACACAGCTTGCTAAAAATTTAAAAAGTGACAAAAACAAAGTTACTAGCGCCTTAAAAAGACTCAATGAATTAGAAATAATACACTATGAAGCCAAAAGCAAGTTGCCCAAGATAACCTATTTAACACAAAGGAAAGAGCAGGCTGCTTTAAGGATTAGTAAGGAAAACTACCATGAACGTAAGAAGATTGCTTTTGAAAAATTAGAAGCAGTACTTTATTATACTCAAAGCCAAGATCGCTGTCGTTCACAAATTTTGTTGGAATATTTTGGTGAAAAAGAGAGCAAACGTTGCGGCGTTTGTGATGTGTGCCTTGAAAGAAATAAATTAGAATTAAATGAACTCGAATTTAATGAAATAGAAAAGCTATTAAAAGAAATTCTTGTTGACAAACCCCTACTCCTTTCTCAAATTATGCAACAAATTAAAAGACATAAAGAAGAAAAGGTAATAAAGGTGATGGATTTTTTATTAGACAATGGCAAGTTGAAAGTAAAAGAGAATAAGTATTGGTTTAAGTAAATTAACCTTTACCTTCCTCTGTATTCAGAAATCAAAAACCCATCTACTTATTCGATAATGTATATACAATAAATAAAAGATTAGTCCAAATATCTAATACAATACTCCCTGTAACTAATCAGTTCGCTATTTCACTCTTTACCTATTATTTAAAACTAAAACCACATAGAAACATAGATTTATATTGTTGCTAATGCTCCGATTTTTTTAGCATAATAGTCGCATTCAATGAAAATAATACCGAAATGAAAAATAATATAGCCTAATTGCGGCTAAAGTCTTATTATTCTATTTAATTTTTTAATGTCGCTTCGATATCTTCAAAAGTATAATGCCGATGTACCTGTCGGCCGGACAGGCAGGGATTTTAAGGAGCATTTTGTACTAAACGAATGACTAATCTTTAATTGTATTTTTTAAGTACAATGCCGATGCTATAGACGTTTAGTCCAAAGCCATTTGGACTATTACGTATATGCTATCGGTATTATGCGACAACTTGTCCCGAACTTGCTTCGGGAATTAAAATCACAATCGGTATTACTGAGTGGTTAAAAATAATACTGATTAGTTAAAATACTCTCTGAAGCAAAAGAGTAGTTTTCGCTACTCCTCGTTGTCCTGTTATAGCAATTAATCGATTATCCCAATTAATTTCATGATACAAATACCGTTGAATCTTTGTATCTATCGAATTAATTAAGCGCTGATGTGTTTCGTATAATTGTTATAAAGCCATTATTTTAAACTATTAGAATACAAAAATGACCAATGTATTGGTCATTTTATCCTAAAAATTGACTAGTCTATTGGTCAATTTGTATCGAAAATTGACTAGTCAATTGGTCAAAACAAAGAAATTATACAAAAAATCAGCTAATTAGCTCCTCAAACTCTTTTTCGTCAATTACTTTAATACCTAATTTTTCTGCTTTTTCTTTTTTGGCAGGGCCCATCTTGTCTCCCGCAATTAAATAATCTGTTTTTGAAGAAATTGACCCTACATTTTTACCCCCATGGTCTTCAATAGCTTGTTTCAACTCATTTCTTGAAAACCGTTCGAAAACACCAGAAACTACAAAAATTTTCCCTGCTAATTTATTTGATAAGCTAGTATCAGCTTCTTCAGCCATTTGAAACTGCAAACCCAATTCACTCAATCTATTGATTAAGGCTCGATTGCGTTCTTCAGCAAAAAAGGCAAGAATGCTTTCGGCAATTTTATCGCCAATTTCGTCAACAGCAATTAATTCTTCGAAGGAAGCATTCATGATTGCCTCCATGCTTTTAAAGTGTGCTGCTAACTTTTTAGCAACCGTTTCACCCACATAGCGAATACCAATTGCAAACAACAATCGAGGAAAAGGAACTTGTTTGGAAGCCTCAACACCTGCCAATAAATTGGTGACAGACTTCTCAGCCATTCGATCTAAAGGCAACAAATCCTCTTTTTTTAGTATGTACAAATCGGCAATATTTTGAATCAAACCAACTTCATACAATTGTTCCACTGTTTCTTCTCCTAAACCATCTATATCCATGGCTTTTCGAGATATAAAATGCGCCATTTTGCCTTTTATTTGAGGAGGACATCCCCAAACATTTGGACAATAATGATGTGCTTCTCCTTCTAATCGAATTAGTTCAGTAGCACACTCCGGACAGCTTGAAATGTATTGAGTTGGTTGGGAATCTTCCGAGCGAAAAGCTAGATTTACACCGACTACTTTTGGAATGATTTCGCCACCCTTTTCCACTTTTACTAAATCACCCTCTCGGATATCTAATTTTTCAATTTGGTCGGCATTGTGCAAGGAAGCTCTTTTTACGGTTGTTCCAGCTAATAAAACAGGCTCTAAATTTGCAACTGGTGTAATTGCACCTGTCCTACCCACTTGATAGGTAATTTGATTTAAGCGCGTTTCTGCTTGTTCAGTTTTAAATTTATAAGCGATTGCCCAACGCGGACTTTTGGCAGTATAACCAAACTCCTCTTGCAAATCATAATCATTGACTTTAATTACTACTCCGTCAATATCAAAATCCAATTCTGAACGATGTAGGTCCCAATAATCAACAAACTCAAAAATCTCATCAATGCTATTGCAATTGGCTATTAATCGTTGGTTTTTTGTAGGCACTTTAAACCCCCAGCTTCCGGCAGCTTCTATGTTTTCTAAATGGGATGAATTGGGAAGATTTTCACCTAAGACATAATACAAATAACAATCTAGTTTTCTACTTGCAACTACTGCTGAGTCTTGCATTTTCAAAGTTCCAGAGGCTGCATTTCTCGGATTTGCCAACAATGCCTCTCCAGCAGCTTCTCGTTCTTCATTCAGTTTTGTGAAAACGCTCAATGGGTAAAAGATCTCTCCCCGAATTTCAAACTCTTCCGGGAAATTGCCTTTCAAAACCAAAGGAATAGAGTGAATGGTTTTTACATTGGTTGTAATATCATCTCCTTTTGTTCCGTCTCCGCGAGTCACGGCTCGAAACATTCTACCATTCTTGTATGAAATTCCAATGGCTACACCGTCGTATTTTAATTCGCACGTATATGCTACTTTTTTCCCTGCCAACCGTTGAACCCTTTCATCAAACTCAATTAATTCTTCTCTACTATAACTATTTGAAAGAGAAAGCATAGGGTATTTATGAACCACCGTTTCAAAATTCTTTGTCACCTCTCCACCTACTCTTTTAGTTGGTGAATTTTCATCGGCAAATTGCGGAAACCTTTTTTCTAAGTCTTGCAATTCCTTCAACATCATATCAAACTCATAATCAGAAACTGTAGGCTCAGAAAGCACATAATAGCGATGATTGTGTTGATTGAGTTCCCGACTTAAGGTTTTAATTTTTTCTGCTGCTTCTGCTGCTTCCATTGTAAAATTTTAGAATGCTTAAAATTATTAATTCAAAGACATTTCAACTATTTTTATTGAAACATTTCAACGAATGAATTTTAGCGATAGATACACCAAAGTTTTTCAATACCTCCTTCCTTCTCCTTTCACCATTGCTTTGATTTTAACCCTAATAACTTTCCTCATTGTATTAGTTTTTACACAACCCACTAATTTAAGCTCTGGTAATTATGCTATTGAAGTTTTAGGCTTTTGGGAAGAAGGGCTTTGGCAAAGCAATTTAATGGTTTTTGCCATGCAAATGATGCTAATTTTAGTACTGGGACATGTCTTGGCTTTAGCTCCAGTAGTCGATCGTTTTCTAACTTTTTTGGTAAAATTTGCTACAAATACAGCAAATGCCGCTTTGCTTGTTTGTTTCTTTACAATAGCTGTAGCGTTGTTTAATTGGGGATTGGGATTAATCTTCGGAGCCATTTTTGCTCGAAAAGTTGCCGAACATGCGCAAAAAAATCATTTATCAATCAATTATCCTTTAATCGGAGCTGCAGGCTATTCCGGTTTGATGGTTTGGCATGGAGGAATTAGCGGTTCCTCCCTAACAAAAGTAGCCGAAACAGGACACTTGAAAGAGATGATGCAAGGAATTTTCACTCCAACTCAACTTTCCAATTTACCAGATCAAATCACTTTTTCAGAAACAGTTTTCTCTGCCATGAATGGATTTGCAAGCTTTTCCGTTCTAGTAGTATTGCCACTTTTTCTTTTTTTCATTGCTAGAAAAGGAAGTAACAATAAAATACCCAATTTAAAAGAAAGGATACTAATCTTTGAAAGAGAAGAACAAATTGTAGGTGCTGAACGCCTAGACAAGTCTAAGTTGTTTGCTTATGCTTTTGGTTTTGTAATTCTTTTTTATGCCATTTACAAAGCAGCCATAATACCATCTAATTCAAGCTTTGATTTTATCACTCCTAACTATTTAAATTTTGTTCTTTTAGGATTGGGAATTTTTCTTCATGGCACTTTTAGCAAATTTTTAAATGCAGTTAATGATGCTATCGGAGGAGCTTCAGGGATTCTTATTCAGTTTCCGCTGTACTTTGGCATTATGGGCATGATGAAGGAGTCAGGATTAGTATCTGATTTATCAGATTTTTTCATTCACATTTCCAATGAAACTACTTTCCCATTATTTACGATGCTTAGCGCAGGAATAGTGAATGTATTTATACCAAGTGGTGGAGGTCAATGGGCGGTGCAGGGTCCGATTATCATTCAAGCTTCTGAAGCTCTAGGAATTTCATTACCTAGAAGCATTATGGCATTGGCTTATGGCGATCAGCTAACTAATATGTTGCAACCTTTTTGGGCACTACCTCTCTTGGGAATAACAGGCTTAAAGGCCAAAGAAATATTGCCTTATACTTTACTGTTGATGTTGGTAGGAGCTTTAATTTACGTTTTAGCTTTAATGCTATTTTAACTAAACTGTCTTCAATTATAGGTTCAAACTTTTTAGCCCTTTAGTATCAAAAGCATCTCTTAAACCATTACCCAATAATACAAATGATAACACTAAAAGGCAAATCGCAATACCCGGAAAAACAGCCAAATAGGCATCACCCGTGATTATATATCCCTTGTGTTCACTAATCATTTTTCCCCATGTTGCCTGAGGTGGTTGTGCACCTAATCCTAAGAAACTCAAACCTGCTTCAATTAATATAGCTGCTGCAAAATTTGAAGCAGAAATCACAATAATTGGAGCAGTAATGTTAGGAAGAATGTGCTTTCTCATAATTCTCCAATCTTTAAACCCCATTGATTTGCCTGCTTCAACATATTCCATCTCTCTTACACCCATCACCTGCCCCCTAACTACTCTTGCAACTTCAACCCACATTGTTAAGCCAACTGCTACAAAAACTTGCCAAAACCCTTTTCCTAAAACTAGAGTTATGGCAATAACCAATAATAAGGTTGGTATAGACCAAACTACATTAATTAGCCACATAATAATTTCATCTGTTTTACCTCTGTAAAATGCAGCAATTAGACCCAAACTTATCCCAATTAACAGTGAAATAAGGATGGCTATTATTCCCACCGAAAATGAGATCCAAGTTCCTGCCATTAATCTACTTAGCATGTCCCTTCCAAAGCGATCTGTTCCGAGATAGTATGTTTTCTCAACAATAAATTCTTCTACAGAAAAACTCAGTCCTTTTTCTTTCCATATCCTTAAATCATAAACCTCAATAATTCCATCATTGGGTTTCGAGCCGCTATATCTTTCTATTTCTATTAAGTTGTCTTTTATTACAAAATCATGTATAGGGATTTCTCGATATTCAGGAATTTTTCCAAACAACCATTTATTAAAATGCCCTTGATTTATTTTTTCCATCGGATTTGGAAGTAGCAAAGTAGTAACCTTAAACCCAGGTTTTTTTCTAGCTAATTCCAAATGCTGTCCGTTGGCTTTTGGTGATTCGTCGGGGCGAATTAAAGGCCCTAAAATGGCAACAATGAAAAAAGTCAAGATGATTCCTACTGCCAATAAATTCATTTTATTGGATAAAAATTTCATCCATGCAATTCTTGAAAGCGACTGTTCTTTTGATTGTTGTTTTTTCAAAGGATTTATATTTTTCTACCCTTCCATTCAGGTTGAATGAGTAAAGATAATAAAGCAATGCTCACTATGTAAAAAGGGTAAAAAAATGAAAGTAAAAAAGAATAAAAAAATGATTTTTTGGGTCTAATCCAAGTTTCAACTGAATTGAGTAGTAAGTAATCAATCAGCCATTTTACAAGAAAAAAAACCAAAAACATACTTGCAGAAATAAATCCTAAAAGCCATGTAATCAATGAAAGCAAAAGTGCCAAATTTGTCAAAAAAACAATAAATCCTACAAAAATCGAAAATCCATCTTTGTAAGAAACACTTTTTCCTGCCCATCTCAGTCTTTGATGAATAAACTGTTTAAAATCGATTGCTGTTTTAGAAGAAACAAGGGCATTTGAATGGTTTGCAAAATGTATGCTAGCAGACTTGGAAAAAACGGATTTTATTTTGTGCAATAAAAAAACATCATCTCCTGAAGCATGCTTACTGTTAGTATTAAATGGATTTAAATCTAAAAATAGTTTTTTAGAAAAAGCTAAATTGGCTCCATTACACATAAATGCTTTGCCTATTCCAATTGCACCAGAGGTTGATGCAATTAATGCACTGAACTCTAGTTGAATTAATGAACCAATCAGTGACAGATCAGTTTCTAATTTTACAGGGCCAACAACCAAATGCGCATTTTTAGATTCTAAGACAGCAACCATGCTATCAATCCAATTTTCACCAAAAGTGCAATCCGCATCACTTGTGAGAATTAAATCATTTTTTGCTCTTTGAATTCCATACTCTAAAGCATACTTTTTCCCTTGTTCAAATTCATTTTTCACAAGTTTGAAAAGGCCATCCTTTTTAATTAGTTCAGTAATATGTTTAAATCCATCATCTGAAGAATAGTCGTCAACAAAAATAATTTCACATAGCTCACTTGGATAATTTTGAGACTTTAGACTATTAAAAATAAGTGGAAGGTTTGAAACTTCGTTCTTAAACGGAATAATAACAGAAACTGATGTTTTTCTGGTACTAACAAAAATTTGCTTCTCTCGCCTTAGTCGCAAGTTTCCAACTATAAAAGTTATAATTAAGATGCAGTAAACTAGAAAGATGCAAGTAATTAGTATCAAAATTTTAACTTTTTAATTTTTAACCAATTCACTTTTGGTAGTACTAACAAGCCCATTATTGCAGGAAAAAATAAATTTATTAGCCATAAAATCAATGAACTAACTAAAGCTTCCATTCCGTATCCTCCTAATTGATCAAAAACGAGATAAGCAACAGATCCTCTAACTGGTAAATCTGAAATCCAAGCTGTAGGAATCAAAGCAGTAATAAAAAAAACTAGTGCAATTCCTGCAAAAATAATGTACCAAGTTAAGTTAATATCGAAAATGCTGAATGCTAGATAAAATTGATAAGTAAATACAAAATACCTTAACATACTAAGTCCTATTGTTTGCAAGCGTGTTTTTGTGGAAAATATTTGCAAATCCTGCTTACTTACTAATTGTACTTTTTTTGAGAAAAAAAGCAATATACGCATCAATAAATTTGAATAAAAAAAGGTAATCAACGAAAGCAGAATAAATACTACTGCAATAAATTTTATTAGAATTGAATCGATAGGTAGGTAGTCTAACAGATCATTGTTAAAAAAAAAGAATGCACTCAAGCCAACTATTATTGTGACAAATAATTGAGAAACAGAACACATTAAATTAGAATAAAAGACTGACAAAAGGTGTTCTTTTTTAATGAATACCAATCTACCTCCTAACTCACCTATGCGATTAGGACTAAAGATGCTAAATAAAACACCTAATAAAATAGATTGAAGTGATTTATAGTATGTGATAAATTGAGTTCGATTAGTTAAAAAATACCATTTATAGGTTTCAATTAACCAGTTAAAAGGCATCAGTAAAAAAATAAAAATGACTTTATTATTGAATAAATAAGAAAAAAGACTATCAAAGCTCACTACTTCTTGTTTTGACTGAATCAAGTCGACTAAGAAATAAATTGCTAGTAAAGCAATGATAAAACTTAAAATGGTATTACTTAATTTATATAGCTTTGCTTTCTTCAATGGAGAATCAAATTAATCAGGCTGATAAAATTATTTTGGGCATAGACCCGGGTACGAATATAATGGGATATGGGCTGATATCTATCAAAAAGAAAAAGATTTCTTTGCTGGCAATGGGTGCTATTCATCTTACAAAATTAGGGGAACACAATGTTCGATTAAAGAGAATTTTTGAACGTACGTTACAATTAATTGATGATTTTAAGGTTGATGAAATGGCAATAGAAGCTCCATTTTATGGAAAAAATGTTCAATCGATGCTAAAACTTGGTCGAGCTCAAGGAGTGGCCATGGCTGCTTCACTATATCGTGATGTTCCTGTAGTTGAGTACTTACCAAAAAAGGTAAAAAAAGCCATTACTGGTAAAGGAGCAGCCTCGAAGGAACAAGTCGCATCCATGTTAAAATCAATTGTTCCTTATCAAGATTCTCCGAAATACTTAGATGCTACAGATGGCCTTGCAGTTGCTGTTTGTCATTATTTTCAAGGAAATACGCTTAAGAATAAGACATCTTATTCGGGATGGGATGCTTTTCTAAAAAACAATCCTGATCGGAAGGCTTAGGAATTTATTGTTGCAGCGATTGATTGAAGTTGATCTTTGCTAAGGTTTAGCTTAGGGCTAGAAAAATTAATATCTGCTACTTGATTGATTGGAATTAAGTGAATATGTGCATGAGCAACTTCAAGTCCTATAACAGCTATCCCAACGCGTTTACAATCTATTTTAGACTTCAATTTTAAAGCTACTTTTTTGGCAAATAACCAAAGTTCAGAATAGTTTTGGTTGGTAATATCAAATATATAATCAGTTTCTACTTTTGGAATTACAAGTGTATGGCCTTCTGCAAGTGGATTAATGTCTAGAAATGCTAAAAAGTCATCATTTTCTTCAATCTTATAGGAAGGAATCTCACCGCTTATTATTTTAGAGAATATACTTCCCATTACCTACTGATAGAAGTTATTTCAAAATTCACTTTTCCTGATGGCACTTGAACTTCAACAACTTCTCCAACAGTCTTACCCAGTAAGGCTTTTGCAATTGGAGATTCTACTGAAATGCGTTTTTCTTTAACATTGGCTTCTTTTTCTGAGACCAAGGTATACTCCATTTCCATTTTATTAGCCAGGTTTTTAATTTTAACTTTAGATAAAATTAAAACCTTAGAAGTATCTAGTTCTGATTCATCAACAACTCTGGAGTTGGCAATTATAGTTTCCAACTTACTTATTTTCATTTCAAGCAATCCTTGAGCCTCTTTAGCAGCATCATATTCTGCATTTTCCGACAAATCACCTTTATCTCTTGCTTCAGCTATTTGTTGAGAAATAGAAGGTCGTTCAACAGTTCTTAATTGCTTTAATTCTTCTTTAACCTTGTTTAAGCCCTCTTCAGTAAAATAGTTTATTTGTGCCATAATTTAATGGATTAGCAAAATGTTTATATTCAAAAAGAGAACCCCAATACGGGATTCTCTATATCAAAGATAGTAAAAAATAAATTTAGAAAGTAAGTCTTAACCCTATAGCATTAGAGCCTGAAAACACTCTAGTAGCTCTGTAAGAATAATCTATGCCAAAAGTAGAACCCGATTTACCCATTGGTACCTCTATTGTAGCACCAAAAGTTGGACCAACACTCGTTGTTGTGGCTAACTCGTCATTTCCTGTATCTGTTTCAAAAACATATCCAAAACGAGCCATAAACATTTCTTGAAATGCATATTCAGCTCCTAAACGAATTTGATCTTTTGTAAATGAATTAGAAGTAAATGTTCCACTCGTAGTTAATCGATGCGTTGAAAAATACTCTCCTTCATTTTTTTCTGAAACATCAGATAAGTAAAAATCATAGGATGCACCAATGTTAACTAGAGATGGTAAATCAAAGTCATCACTTCTTTGGTTAATTGTAAGTGATCGGTTCTGGTTTGGAATGTCAGCTCTAAATGACAATCCATTTCCTGAATATTTCATTGAAGGCCCTACGTTTCTAAGTGTTATACCGAATTTAAACGCGTCATTATCACCTGTAACATAGCTAACTCCTGCATCTAAAGCAACACCACTGGCATTTATATCTGCTGTTGATTCAGATATTAGTCGAATTACAAAACCTCCACTGATACTATTTGAAAATTTCTTAGAGTAGGCAACACCAATATTAAGGTAATTGGGTGAAAAGGTTCCAAGTCCTCCATCAGGTAAATCTACTGTAGTAACGTCAATATCTCCAAAATTCATAGACATAATTGAAATACCTAAGACACCTGTTTCTCCAACTTTCTGAGCAAATCCAGCATTAAAAATGCTAATATCAGCATCACCC
Source organism: uncultured Flavobacteriales bacterium (assembly GCA_963973975.1). GTDB lineage: Bacteria > Bacteroidota > Bacteroidia > Flavobacteriales_E > Vicingaceae > UBA1494_A. Next base: position 18,994 of record CAXBCF010000007.1, on the reverse strand, counting down.
AACCATGAAGTGTAACTTCCAATGATTTCAGTGTTCTTAGTGAAAGCCAAGCCTGCTACATTTAAATTCATTGCTTCGATTCCTCTTGCACCTGCAGTATTAGAGCCCCCCCAACCAGAACTTCTAGCCCATGGATTAATTAAGAGTTCTGATGCTCCGGCTTCGCCAGCTCGGTCTTCATTTCCACCCATTAAATTAGCTGAAAAGCAAATAAGTGCTACCGAAAATAGGGTATATATTCTTCTCATAGTTATCATTTAGAAATTATTCAAATCAACAGGTCTGAGTACTCCAAACCATTTTAAAATTTTCTCACCAACTCCTGGTACATTCACATGTATTAAATAAACTCCACTAGCAATTGGGATTCCAACTTGATTCTTCAAGTCCCAATCTAAAAAGTTTTGAGGATTTGCTTTATTATATGTTCTAATTAACGTCCCATTCATATTGTAAATTCGAATAGTTGCTTGTTCAGGTAAATTTGTAAACTTTACAGTATTATCTAGCTGATCAAGTTCATATTCAGACATACCCCTGTATGGGTTAGGAACAACGTTTATATCTTTCAATCTGTCTGCAAGTACATTTTTTTGTTGTTTACTAACAGCTACGCCCTGTGTTCTGAATCTATAAACAGGTTTGCCATTATTGTCTAGAGACGGTTCTAACTCAGAATCTTTTACTGCAAATGGACGGTTAATGTTTACATCTATTTGAACATCAGTTGCTAAAAGTTCTGTACCTGGCACAAGTAGAGGATTCAATACATAACTACAAAATGACCAGGCTAGTCTTCGAAAATTATTGCTCGATCTTCCTAAATAATCTCTCAACACAAGTCCATTGTCATACTGAGGAATTGGTGGAAAACCTGGTAATGGTGGAAACACAGAACTCTGGTTGGCCTCTGTCTCTCTAAAAATATAAGTCAAATGCTTCCCTCCCCAAATTTGATTAACAAATTGTGGATTTACACCTTCATTAATTACAGAATTCGGATTCCATTGCATGTCGTTTCCATTATTAATTGAGTAGCGACTATCTTCTCCATAAACAATATTTAAACGTTCGCCTGTTTCTTTGTTAAGCACATATCCAGGAAACCATCCCATTCCAGTAGCACTTACAAATCCAGCATCTTCCTCATTTGTTGAAGCAAACTGAGTAGCTATCTGAGCCATAGTTAGGTTACCAAAACCGGTGGTATCTACAGGATTTCCTTCCTTATCAATTGAAAGATTATTTACCTTAGCAATTCCCCAATTAAGCCCATTGTTCTCATCTGAGGTTTCAATTACAGGGCAACGGGTCCACTTGCTTTTATCATTCGTAATTACCATAATGAAAGAAAAAAGACGATCTAAGCTAGAGTTTTGTACATCAAAACTGGTATTACCAATTCTGTTAGTAGATTGTTGCCATCTAACCAAACGATAAGGAGCTATAATGCCCCCAATGATTGATTCATAAGCCTCATTAGGATCCATAAATATTCGATTGGTGGGTGGTCCAACGAAAGCATCATTATAAAAAGTAAAATCTGAAGCGGTAGACGTTCCCGAAAGTATCCAGTTTGTTGGATCCTCACGATCCGTATCTTGAATACCTGTTAACCAGTGAGTTATCGGATTTTCATTTTCATAAGCAATGCTTGAAGAAATAAAGCCATTATTTTCTCTATTTGGACTTCCTGGTATCACTCCATTTTTAATAGCAATACTTAAGCCCCAGTTATTAGGACTAAACAATAATTGCTCATTTTCAATGGCTATGGTTCTATTTGAGTAGACCGTATCATCGACTCCACCTCCGTCTAACCAAATTTTCCATTCTGATGTATCAGTTATTGCAGGGTTTCCTCCAATAACAGTCTCATCTATAAATTGAAGGTAAAAAACACCATCAATGACATTTAAAGGGTCAGCAACTTTAACGATAAAAGGACCTTTCCCTGCAACATAATCAATTTCTCCTACATTCAAGCTATCATTTTCCCAGGTTTTCTCATCTAATATATTCTCAATACTCGATTGAGCTATTTCTAATTCTCTTCCTCCATTCCCTCTTCCTTGCAAACGAGTGATTTGAATTTGATCTCCATAATTTGAATTTTGAACTGTTCCACCTTCTTCAAACAATGGATTATGGGGTATCGCTGTTATAACTTTAACCTCACCTCCATCAGCTCCTCTTCTACTAGAAATGTAAGGTATTTTCTGACCATCACTTGCCGGTGCAAAAGGATTATCTTCATCGGGCGCTACATCTTGAGCATAGGGTTTGAATTGATTATACCCATAGGCAATAGCTAAATAGTAATAAGTTTTAAAATTTACCAATTGATTGTTTCCACTAGCAAACAAATCTTGGGTTATTCTAAATGATCGTGAAATACCTTCATTAGCAGCTTGAACTTTTTTAATGGGTACACTTGCTTGAAGTTCTTCATCAAAAGTATAATTAATCAAATCAGCTACATTGTCTTTAACATCCGCTTGAAAAACTAATCGCGCTTTTTCAGGATCTTCAATATCACCGATTGATATACCTGGACCAGCTAACTGATAAACTTGGTAACCTTGAAAACGGTAAAACTGGTCATAAAAAACTGGGGGTGTTTGATTGAGTAAAAATTCAGGTGTTACAATATTAGGATCTAATTCCTCATAAGGATCTCCAAACTCTTCTCTATTATTAGAAATATCAGAATTCGATAAGTAAAAAATTAATTCTTGATTCAATTCTTGAATTACTACTTCAGGCGCATCAGGACCATTTAAAACTTGAAAACAATTATCGAATAGCGCTTGAGCTTTATCATCGGCAGTATATAATTTGGCAACAGAAGCCAAACGTCCACCTGATTCTGCTTGAGCAAATACAACACCAACAGTAATGTCATTCACATTCCCAGGTCTCAAGGTAAATGGCCCTGCTGATTGAAGAAATCTACGATCTCCTTCGTCATTCCTTGCAGAACCACCTCCTGGATTATCTTCTGTCCAGTTAGTGTTTTGAGGGATTGTTGTTATTCCATTTCGATCGGTAGTGCCCCAATGTAGTGGATCACTATCACCAGGAAACATAAAAGCTGTAGGAATATTTTCAACACCGAGGGCATTAAAACCATCTCCTCCATGCCTCATTACTTGCCCATTTTTCCATATACCCCTCATATAATTATAATAATGAATGGCTAATGTAGGATCTCCGTTGTTTCCAGAACCAATATTGTAATAGACAAAACGACGCATTCCAAAACGCTCGTTGTCAACAACAGTATCAGGGAATTGATCAGTTGGATCAAAGTAACCCAAGCCATTCAATGCTTCTCCGGGTCCGATACCAACATTATTATTAATTCCATCTGCATCTTGATAAGGCCCTTCAAAGAAATCAATGCCAATAGCTGCAGGAGTAGAACCGTAGCCAGTTTGTCCTTGAAAATCTTCATCTGTTTCATCTCCATTATAACAAAAACCCAAACCTCTTACAACATCACAGCCAACATAATCATCAGCAGGGTTGCCTAAATCAGGATCCACATAACTTGCAAAATATGTATCTGTTAACGTAAAGGTAGATCGATTTATCAATTCAAAATTGTAAAAAGTCATGTCATTAACAGCATCGTTGGTTGCAAAAGCAAATGCTTGACCGTGAATCTCCATACCGATTGAAGGAGCATTGGACTCTGTATGTAAATTTCCTTTATCATTAAATACCCACCAATAAGTTTGATCTCCAAAAAGGGGTCTAGTACTACTTTCAGATCGATTCTTCCTTTCAGCGCGGCAATCAACACTACCATCTAAATCATAAAACGGGTAATCGCCCAATTCAGGTTCATAAGAAGCATCACCCGCTACATTTTGATAGGGTGCTATTCTAAATGCTTGATCGAGAGATGGATTTCCATTTCCCGGCCAATTCAAAATTGAATTAGGAATTTGATATTCAGGAAAATCCTCTGCAGCTGTTCCGGCTGCTACAGCATTATTGTATGCAACAAATTGTGCTACTTCAGCTCTTGAAATTCTAAAAAAACGATCCCACTCTTCACAAATTTCAGGGGTAATTTCAGCATTACCAATAGTATCTAGAGGTCCTGCCCAGTAATCTACTGCTTGCCCAAATTTTGAAACTGCGGCTTTTAATTGTCCGTTAACATCTGTTCCTGCAATCCAAAGTCCACCAGCATAAAGTGCAAAACTATTGGAGCCTTTTGGAACTTCGTAGTCAGCTCTTGAATTTGGCCGATCTTGCCACCAAAGTCCACCTGCTTCAACACGTGTTCTTACATTGTTAAACTCTAAAAAGATTAATGAAGTAGCTGGAGTACAGCCTGCTGCTAAACTGGGTAGTTGCTCATCTTTTTTCTTTTTATCTTCCTTTTCAGGCCCACGTGCCATTAAGAAAAAAGGGGCTAATAAGAAAATCAATACTATTTTTTGTGTTGTTCTCATAATAATATATTTTAAAAGCTCAACTGAGCACCTAGACGAATTCTTCGAGGTAACTCAAAATTAAACGGGTTCATTAATCTAAAACTGTATAAATCTCTAAAAGATGCTTCACTAGTTTCTACATTTCTAATTTGATCTTGGAATTGAGGTGCATTTAAGTATCCATCATCATCTGGATTACCTGTAAATCCATAAACGTTTTGAACATTTTGTCTATTCAACACATTTAACACCTGTAAGTAAACATTTAAGACAGATTGTTTCTTACCTTTTTTCCACAATGCTTCATTTGTTTCATTTTTATCTCCCCAATTAATATCGAATGATTTATCTAATCTAGCATCTACTCTTAATGTCCAAGGTAAACGAGAGCCATTCACATCACCAACAACTGGTTGAACTGTTTGAGAGCCATTCAATAACTCACTACTTCCTGCTAATGATCTAGCAGTGTAAGGGGTTCCCGAACCTGCAATAAATACAACATTTAAACCTGTATTTTCAAGTATGTTCTTTCCATTTACTTTTGGTCCGTTGTACTCTCTTCCCATACCGTAACGGTAATCAAATGTTGTAATGATCTGGTGACGTTGATCATACGAATAAGGGAAAATTGTTCTTAAGTTGGGTTGATTCGAATTAACTAAATTAAGAGAAGTAACAGACCCTGAACCTGTCCCTTCAGCAAATTGTAGGGTATAATTTAATCGTAGTGATACATTTTTAATTCGTCTCAAGTCATAGTCTACTGAAAATCCTTTAACTGTTCCAAAATCAATGTTGTCAAAGGTTAAGTAATCTTGTGGAAAAGCACCAACTAACTTACGAACTTGAATTTCATCCCTTTGTTCATTATAATTAGCAATTAAGGTAATTGCAGAATGATTTGTCAATTTCTGCTTAAATCCAATTTCATAGCTAATCGTTCTAGTTGGAAGCAAATTTGGATTATTGATAATTGTGTTAGGTCTTAAGTTTGCTACATATACAAGGTTAATTGGTTCCAATACATTTTGACCACCCGGACGAATTGTTTTAATATCATAACTGGCAAAGAAAGTTGCCTCGTCAGAAATTGGAAAAGAGAATGAAATACGAGGCATCAAGGTATATTGTGGAGTATAATCTTCAAAAGAACTTGAATTCATATCCTCTACAGTGGACACATCACCTGGAGCCTGAAGCCATGGAGCAATTCTAGAGCCAGCTTGCAATACACTCGGATCATTTAATTCTTGCCCAGCTGCATTAAAGAATCGATCAGTATTTGGGTCACGATATCCTATAATTCCTCCAATATTAGGATCTTCAATGTCATTTACATAAACTATAAAATCATCGCCAATATTTGAAGGTGGAGTATATTCCGAACCTGCATTAGCTAGTGACTTCACGTAAGCAACATTTCTAGTTGGAAAGAAAGAGAAAGGGTCTTTTAAAACAGGTTGATTGGCATCAAAACGGTCTAAACGAAGACCTACTCTGAATACTAAATCATCAATAGCGAACTTATCTTCAATGTAGCCAGCTATGTAAATCGGCTCATAGGGTGCAACAGGTCGAGTTCTTCGACCAAACTGATCCCTTGCTTCAAAAAAGTCGTCTAAAGTAGTAGAAGTCGGTAATTTATTGCCTGTAGTAGAGTAGCCTCTTGTAAATAAATTGACGTTATTGGCAGGATTCATTAATTGATCAGCTGCAAAATAACTAATCTTATACAAGTCAGGACCATAAGAATCAAAATCAATAAAAGAGGTACCATTAGGGTCAAGTCCAAGAGCTTGTCTTACATAATAAGCAAAATTAGTTCTTTGGTCGTCTCCACCATAAAGTCTTTCAAATGTAATCGTTGGATTTACAGGGTTAGGATACTGGTAACTAATTGAATAGTTATTAGAATCAATTTGTAATATATGACTATTAACAGTTAATCGACCTAAATTCCATAAAGCACGAGGATTCATTGAGTATGAACGTTGTATACGTTGCTCATATTCAAATCCTAAAATTATTGCATGATCCCCAATGTCTGCAGAACCATTTCCACTTAATCTAATTTGATCATTTTCAAATTTTGAGTAGCCATTACTTACTTGTCCAGGAGGACTCCACATATTAAAAATTGAACCTGTTACATTACCTCCATTAACGATACCACCATTACCTTCTACTTGCTCTCTTGTAAGCCTTCTTGGGTCACCTTCAGGAATGTATCTATAAAAATCATTGGTATAATTAGTTAACACCGGGTTTTTGTTACCAGGAGTAAAATCATATGAAATTGGCGCATCAAATGCTGTTAAAAACCTTCCAACATATGTTCTCCCGTCATTTAAAGTAGCAACCCCGTCATCATAAGATAGTGTAGTTACAGCATCAAATTGACCTACATAGCCATAGTAAAAAAAGTTATCTTCAAAATTTCTATCCTGTGTAACTCCTGCTCTTCGAGAGAAATCTGCTTGAATAGAAAAGAATGCGTTTTTTACAACCGATTTATCCACTTGCCCTTCTTCCAACTTTTCATTGGCAAAACGTTGCGTATATCGACCCCAAACCCTGTAATCATTAACATCTGAGACAGAGTTATTTTGATAATTAAATAAAGAAAAATTTCTGTTGTAATTATTTGATTCTATCAAATTTACAGTTCCACCAAAAGCCAATGTACTTAAATCAGAAACTTTTACATCTATTTTACCATTTAAAACAATGGTTTTATTTTGAGCATTTCGCTGGTAATCAATTTCTTCAAAATCACTTCTTCTTAAAAACTCAGCTCTTTTCAATAAAACATTATTTGATTCGTCAAAAATGTATGGATTTTGTCTTATTTCTTGTTCAACAGCATCTTTTGGTTTAAAAATAGATACAGCAGATGGTCTAGGGTCTAATTCAGATCTAAACTCCCCTGTTAGCAGAAAACTTACTGGTGCTTCTTTAACGTTACCCTCTTCATCTTTTTTAGTATATACAGGCCCACCAACAGCAAAACCAAATATATTAAAGCCATAATTGTCTAAGCCATAAACTTCTTCACCACCTTTGAATCCTGAACTAAGGAGTTCAACACTTCCAAAGTATTCTTTCAAAGTACCTCTTGTTGTAATTGTTCTAACAGCACCTGTTACATCCCCATATTGAGCCGATAATCCTCCAGTTTTAACAGTCACCTCCTCAATTGCAGACTTTGGTAAATTAGTAGACCCAATAACTTTTACTCCATCAATAAAGGTAACATTACTTCCTGAACGCTGTCCCCTAACATTTAAACTTCCAGTTCCGTCATCTCTAGAAAAAACTCCATTTCCTGTAGTTTTAGAGATATCATTCACATCCCGAACCGCCATTTTTTCAATTTCATCTCGAGTCATTACTTTTTCAGTAGTAGTTTTATCAATCTCGATCAATGGTCGTACATATTCAATTACCTCAACTTCCTTTAATTCAACACCCTGTGTAATTGGAATATCCTGCTTGGTAATTTTATCGGAACTTACTGAAATACCAGAAATTCTTTTAGTCTGAAATCCAACGTAAGAAACTTGAATATCATAGGATCCTGAGGGTATTGGTTTTAAGGTATAGTTTCCATCAAAATCGGTTGTTGTACCCATTAATTGCTCTGCACCATCATATAAAGTAACATTTGCAAAAGGAACCGGTTCTCCATCATCGCCATTGGTAATTTTTCCTTTAATTGTTCCTTGTCCAACTTGTGCAATAGCAATGTGAGAACTTGCTAATACTACAACAAAAACGAACAGTAATTTTTTTAGCATAATCGAAATTTTAAATAATCATTATTTGAAATAAAACTACAGGGGCGTAAAAATAAACAATTAATATTCAGACCTACAAATTTTAACATTCCCGTAACTTTAAAGTTATAACACCTTTTAAACGTTATCATTACTACTTTCTAAACCATCTTGTGAGAAAAAACTCTTTCTTATTTCTGTTATTCTTTCTCGCTTTTTTCTGACTTTTTTTCATTCTCTTTTGAACTTCTTTGGTCTGAATATCGTAGTGATGTTTTCTACTTTCTTCCATTTCCTTTTCATGTTGCTTTTTTTTCTCAGCATCTTGAGCTTCTAATTGTTTTTCTCTACGTTCTATCGTTTTCTCAACTTTATTAGCAGACTGAGCTGAAATTTCAAAAGTAAAAAGTGCAAAAAGTAAAAAAAGAAGGGTTCGAATACTATTTAGTCCCATAATTAAGTTAACATTGTTAAAATTAAGTATAATTTTAATTGAATGTTAACAAAGTTAAAAAAAAACAGCTCTTGTTTTTGTCTTTTTGCAGTCATTCTCTTATTTTCTATAGCTTGTAGAGATGAACAAAACAACAACATTCCTTTTGTTGAAGTAAATTTTCAAAGAAATTTGAATGAACCTGATCTTTTAAATCTTCAGACCATTGGCGGTTGGGTAATGGTAAGCGGAGGATCCAGGGGAATAATATTGTATCGAACTTCTTCAACAGAAATAAAAGCCTACGACAGGCATTGTACTTTTCAACCTAGTAGTACTTCTGCATTGGTGTCAGTTGATGCCAATAATTTTACTGCTAGCGACCAATCTTGTGGTTCTTCATTTCAATTAAATAACAATGGAAGTGTTTCCTCTCCTCCTGCTGTAACTCCACTTAAGAGTTATACCACTTATATAGACAATGATATTTTATATGTAACAAATATGTAATCAACTAAATCATTCTATACAAAAGAAAAAGCCTCGTCCATAAATCAATGAACGAGGCTTTGTATTATATAAGAAAAATCAATTAATACCTGTAGTATTCAGGCTTATATGGTCCATCAACAGTAACACCAATGTATTCTGCTTGTTCTTTTCTCAATTCTTCTAATTCAACACCAATCTTAGCCAAATGTAATTTAGCAACTTTCTCATCGAGGTGTTTTGGTAGCGTATAAACTTTGTTCTCATAGTTTGCACTATTTTTCCAAAGTTCAATTTGAGCCAAGGTTTGGTTGGTAAATGAATTAGACATTACAAAAGAAGGGTGTCCAGTTGCACAACCTAAATTCACCAATCTTCCTTGAGCTAATAAAATGATGTCTTTTCCATCAATTGTATATTTATCAACTTGTGGTTTAATTTCAACTTTTGTTGAACCAAAGTTTTTCTCTAAGAAAGAAACATCAATTTCATTATCGAAGTGACCAATGTTACAAACAATCACTTTGTCTTTCATTTTTCTGAAGTGCTTTTCTTCAATAATGTCTTTATTCCCTGTTGCAGTAACAACGATATCAACTTCTTCAACAGCATTGATCATTTTTTTCACTTCAAATCCGTCCATTGCCGCTTGCAAAGCACAAATTGGGTCAATCTCAGTTACAATAACTCGAGCACCTGCTCCACTTAAAGATTGTGCTGATCCTTTACCAACATCTCCATAACCTGCAACAACTGCCACTTTTCCAGCCATCATTATATCAGTTGCTCTTCTAATAGAATCAACTAATGATTCTTTGCAACCGTATTTATTATCGAACTTAGATTTAGTTACTGAATCATTCACATTGATTGCAGGCATCACCAATGTTCCATTTTTTTCACGCTCATACAATCTGTGAACTCCAGTTGTAGTTTCTTCTGATAGTCCTCTAATTCCTTCAACTAATTCTGGGTATTTATCAAAAACCATGTTTGTTAAATCTCCACCATCATCCAATATCATATTTAATGGCTTGCGGTCTTCACCAAAAAATAAGGTTTGTTCAATACACCAATCAAACTCTTCGTCTGTCATCCCTTTCCAAGCATAAACAGGAATTCCTGCTGCTGCAATAGCTGCTGCTGCATGATCTTGGGTTGAAAAAATGTTGCATGAAGACCAAGTAACGTCGGCACCTAATTCAACTAATGTTTCAATTAATACTGCCGTTTGAATAGTCATGTGCAAACAACCTGCAACTCTTGCGCCTTTCAAGGGCTTTTCTTTTCCAAATTCCTCTCTTAAAGCCATCAAACCCGGCATTTCGGCTTCTGCTAACTCAATTTCTCTTCTTCCCCATTCTGCTAAGGAGATGTCTTTAACTTTGTATGGTAAAAATTCCACTGTTGTACTCATTTATTGCTATTTTTATTTTTGAACTTGCAAACTTACCAAATTATGTACTATAAAAAGGTGAAATTTGCCTATTTAAACTTTTTCACAACAGATGATTAAATTTCAAGAAGCTTCAAATCATCAAATTGCATATTCAAAAGTAAATTACAATTTAAAGTCAGAATTGTTTGAATACTTACAAGCATCGGGTATAAACTTGGCTGATTTATCGAAGATAAAAAATTCAAAAAGGCAAATTGAATGGATGACTATCAGGCAATTATTACTTAAAATTTATCCCGATTTTGGTGACATTGTTTACGATGTTCACGGCAAACCACATTTCACTCAAAGCAATCAACACGTTTCTATTTCTCATTCGCATGAAATGGTCGCTCTTGCAATCAATAAAGATCAAATAACTGGAATTGACATACAACTCATTAATGATAAAATAGTGAGAATTAAAGATAAATTTCTTAGTGAATCGGAGCAAACCCATACTAGCACCGACGCTATTGAACTAAGCTATTACTGGTCGTGCAAGGAAGCACTATTTAAAATATATGGTAAAAAAGACGGTTTTTTAAAAGCCAACTTTTTTATTGATGAAATTCAGTTTGATGAAAAAGGAGGCATTGCCAAAGGTCGAATAAAAATAAATCACCACGAGTCAATTCATCATTTAAAAATGAGAAGAATTGACAATTATGTTATGGCTTATGTTGTGAATTCTTAATATTGCAAAGCAAAATTTGAAGATTGAAAACGAAAGTTAGAGCTGTCATTAAAAACAAATTAGCTGAAGGCAAAAAGCTTTTAGCTATTTTAGTTGACCCCGACAAAGTAGATGAGGCTTACCTTAAAAAACTCTGCTCAAATGCAGCAGAACTTCCAGCTGATTTATTTCTAGTTGGAGGGAGCTTACTAACTAGTGGAGATCTAGAATTTACAATCTCTTTTCTTAAAAAAAACAGCAAGATTCCTACGATCATTTTTCCTGGAAGCTCTAATCAAATATCATCAAACGCAGATGCAATTTTATTTCTGTCGCTGTTGTCGAGCAGAAACCCTGAGATGCTAATCGGACAACAAGTAATTGCAGCACCTTATATCAAAAAAGCAGACATTGAGGTTATTTCAACTGCCTATTTACTGATAGAATCAGGAAAGCCCACAACTGCTTCATACATGAGCAACTCCAACCCTATTCCTGCAAACAAACCTGAAATAGCAGCAAGCACTGCATTGGCTGGAGAGTACTTAGGAATGGATATAATTTACTTGGATGGTGGCAGTGGCGCAGAAAACCCAATTTCAAAAGAGATGATTGAAATGGTAAAAGCTTACACCAATCGACCTCTTTTTATTGGAGGTGGCATTAATACCATAGATAAGCTAAGGCAAGCATTTAAGGCCGGAGCAGATATATGTGTTATCGGCAATGCATTTGAAAACAATCCCAATTTTGCAAAGCAACTGAAACCATTAATGAATTCTATAAATGCTCAATAAGGTAAGTTTTCATTTATTGCTTCATCAATTCTGATTGCTATTTTGGAAGTAAATTCATTTTTAGAAATAATTGCTGTTGCTACAGCTTTAATCTATATTTTTTTAGCAGCAAAATCTAACAGGTGGTGTTTCCTTTTTGGGTTGATTAGTTCAGCCATTTATATATACATCACTTTTGAATTAGCTTATTATTTTGATGTTTTAATCAACACCTATTATGTAGGAATGTCGTTTTATGGTTGGATTGAATGGGGAAAAACAAATCAATCAACCATTTCTATCAAGCAGATGTCCAAAAAATTATTGATTATATTGCTTTCTACCTGCTTGATTTTAAGTATTTCAATGGCATTTGTGATTAGTCAATTTTCAAATGCTTCATTACCATATTTAGATGCCATCACCACATTTTACTCTTTATTGGCTACTTGGATGGTTGTTAAAAAATACATTGAGAATTGGGTAATCTGGATTGCAATCGATTTTATAGCTGCAGGCATGTATTTTTACAAAGAACTTTACTTGACAGGATTATTATTTTTAGTTTATTCCATTATCGCCATATTTGGCTATAGAAATTGGAAAAAACAACTTTCTTATGATTAAAAAAATTGCGATAGTAGGTCCTGAATCTAGTGGTAAAACAGCTTTAGCTATTCAACTTTCTGAGCATTTCAAAGCTCCTTTGGTAGAAGAATACGCTAGAGAATACCTTTTAGCTAGAAAAGGAATTTACCTTCAAAAAGATTTAATTGAAATTGCCAAAGGTCAATTAAAGCTCGAAACAGAAGCACTTCAAAAAGCATCCAATTTAATTATTTGCGATACGAACCTCTTGGTTGTTAAAATTTGGTCACTGTTTAAATACAAAACATGCGCTGAAGAAATCCAAACTTTGTGGAATAAAAGCAACTATGATTTCCAATTACTCTTACGTCCTGATTTAGTGTATCAAGAAGACCCACTTAGGGAAAATCCAAGTATTGAAGATCGTGAAATGCTTTTTCAAATCTATGAAAATGAGCTAGAAAATAAGAATGCAACTTATTCAATAATAGAAGGAAAAGGAAAAGAGCGAATAAATAATGCGCTTAAAGAAATTTCTAAGAATATTTTTATATAGTTTTGCCTCGTCTCTTTGGGGTGCCTTAAATTACAGGCTGAGATTATACCCTTTGAACCTGAAACCGGTAATGCGGGCGCAGGGAAATTGACAGCTTTATTTTGTATAAGCCTGTCTTAAGGATTTTTTTAAAAAAGAAAAATTGCCCCAAGTTTTTCGTGTTTATAACGAATTGAAAAACTTGAAATGAAAATTTTAATTTTAACTGCTGCAACACTTTTATCTTCAATAGCAATGTTTGCACAAACAAGCATCAGCGGAAAAGTACTGGATGCAGAAAGTCAAGAAGCATTGACTGGCGCAACTATTCGCGTTCAAAACTCTTTCCAAGCAACATCAACAGACCAAAATGGTGAATTTCAACTCAATCGCTTGATTGAAGGAACCAAACTAATTGTCACTTTTATAGGTTACGAAAACGACACCTTGGACTTAAATGAAGTGAAAGGTGAAACTACTCCTATTTTACTAAAAGCCAAAACTTACCAATCTGAAGAAGTGATTGTTTTTTCTACTCGATTAAATGAAAATGCTCCAGGAACTGCTACAAATGTGAGTAAAGAAGAAATTGAAAAAAATAATTTAGGGCAGGATTTGCCCTTTTTGCTCCAACAAACTCCTTCCCTAGTTACCACATCTGATGCAGGAGCGGGTGTAGGTTACACAGGATTGCGTATTCGAGGAAGTGATGCCAGCCGAATTAATGTTACTGTAAACGGAATTCCTTTGAACGATGCCGAATCACATGGGGTATTTTGGGTCAACATGCCTGATTTGGCTTCCTCCTTGGAGAGTATTCAAATTCAACGAGGAGTTGGAACTTCAACCAACGGTGCAGCTGCTTTTGGCGCAAGCATGAATTTACAAACTACAGGAATGAACGAGAAGGCTTATGGTGAAATTGACAATTCTTTTGGCTCATTTAATACACGAAAGCATAGTGTAAAACTCGGTTCAGGATTAATAAACAACAAATATGTTTTTGAAGGTCGCTTGTCTCAAATCAACTCTGATGGGTACATTGATCGAGCTTCATCTGACTTAAAATCTTATTATTTATCTGGTGGATATTATGGAGAAAAAACAGTAATAAAAGCGATTACTTTTGGTGGAAAGGAACGCACTTATCAATCTTGGTACGGGACTCCTGAATCACGATTTAAGGGTGATTTGGAAGGCATGCAAACCCATGCCATGAATGAGGGATACTCTGAAAGACGCACGCAAAACCTTTTAAATTCAGGTCGAACTTATAATAATTACCTGTATGAAAATGAAGTTGATAACTACAATCAAGATCATTATCAATTGCATTTTTCTCATGAGTTTTCAAAAAAATTAACCGGAAATCTTTCATTTCATTACACTAAAGGAGAGGGGTACTTTGAGCAGTTTAGAGAAGACGATGATTTAAATGATTATGGATATGACTGGGACACCCTATTTGTTCGGCAAAACAACACCATAGACACTGTCACTTCAACGGACTTGATTCGAAGAAGGTGGTTAGACAACGATTTTTACGGGTTTACCTACTCATTGCTTTATCAAGCTAACTCAAAGCTAAATTTTAATTTTGGAGGTGGATTGAATCAATATATTGGCGACCATTTTGGTGAGATTATATGGTCTGAGTATGCTGAAAATAGTTTTCCTACGGATCAATACTATTTCAACAGAGGTGAAAAAATTGATGGAAATGCCTATTTGAAAACAACTTTTGATGTGAATAAAAAGCTGAAATTATTGGCTGATTTACAAATCAGAAGCATCAATTATAAAGTGGCTGGAGTTGACAATGATCAAAGAATTTTAAATGTAGATGAAGACTTTCTCTTTTTCAACCCAAAGCTAGGTGCCAATTACTTATTAAATAGCAATAGTAGCTTGTATTTATTGGCAGCAGTTGGCAACCGCGAACCCAACCGAGCTGACTTTACCGATTTACCTCCAAATACTCCAAAATCTGAAGCAAGCAAGGCTGAACGAATGTATAATTTAGAGACGGGCTATGAGTTGAGAAGAAGAAAGTTCCAAGCCGCTGCTAACTTATTTGCGATGGTATACCAAGATCAATTGGTAAATACCGGACAATTAAATGATGTGGGCTCCCCTATTCGTCAAAATGTAGCTGAAAGCTACAGAACTGGTGTAGAATTACAATTTGGCCTCAAATTGACTGATAAACTGAATATAACATTAAATGGGACTTATAGTCAAAACAAAATCATGGATTTTAAAGAATATATTTATGATTACACGAATGGATTCGACATCATAGAAATAGAACATGGAGAAACTGACATTGCTTTTTCCCCAGACTTTATTGCAAGCAATGAAATTAGTTATCAATTGTTTAACAGTCTAGAAGTTGCAGTCCTTTCAAGATATATTAGTGATCAATACTTGGATAACACATCCAATGAAGACAGAAAACTAGATGCTTATTTTGTAAATGATGTTCGATTATCTTACAAAATTCCTTCAAAGTTGATTAAAGAAGCAACCGTTCGTTTGTTGGTAAATAATGTTTTTAGTGAAAATTATGCTTCAAATGGGTATACCTACTCCTATATTTATGAAGAAACTATTACTGAGAACTTTGTTTATCCTCAGGCTTTTAGAAATTATTTAGTGAGTTTGAATTTGAAGTTTTAAAAATCAAATAGAAAATTTAAGCTTCAGTAGTTAGGATAATCTTAGAAAAATTAAAATTTGACACAATCATTTAAAACGCTTATCAATAGACAGTTACCAAAAAAATCATTAATCATAGTTTATGAGTCTGTTGAAGTTTATCGGAGAATTCCCCGGTAAAAATCATGCAGGTAGCATCTTAACATGCAGGTTGTATCTTAAGCAGATAAGGGAAAAAGAAGGTATAATCTTTAAAGATTGCCAGAAATAATCAAAACGGTTGAGGAAAACATAGAGAAAACGAGCTTTGTAAACAGTAATAAAAGCACAAGTTATGTGAATATAGCCGAATACGAGAAGTGTACATAACAAAAAAATCAAACAAAGAAATAACAGTAAGCATATTTGTATAATGAATATATAGTTATCAGTAATATAAAAATGGATATTACTTGGAATTCACTATAAAATCAAAGGGAATTACTTACGGTACTATCTGAATTTTGCCATTATCTCAACAAAATTTTTAGGAATAAGCTGTTTGACAGACTATTAATTTTTAAACTGAGCAAATAGGAGATAAAAAAACAGATAAACATAAAAAATGTTAAAAATTACAGAATTATCTAAATAAATATTTATTTTGGCAGTATAAATTTTAAAAAGAATAATTATGAAAAAATTATCAAGTTTAGTCGTTATTACTTCCTTATTGATTTTATCAGCTTGTGATAAGAACGAGTTGGAAGATTTTGATTCATCAAATTCTAAACATTCACAAAACACAGTTACTAAGAAAAGTAATGAAGTTAATCAGAAAAGTAGTATAAATTTCACTTATTATTCCTCTGATAATGAATTTATAAATGCTTTAGATAGTATAATTATGGATATGGGTGAATACGAACAGCAATATTATCCGTCAATATCTATAATTGCAGGTTTAGATGTTAAAGCAATAAGTAATATTTATTCTGGCACAAATCCTGGGTCTAATCCTGAAGATTTGTATTTAGCTGCACCAGGTTGTGGTTTAACTTGTCAAATTATAAATTCTTTAGATAAGCCAATACCATGTGATTTTTATTTAACTCTCTCTAATCCTTCATTAGGTTGGTTAGATAAATGTTAACTTCAATCACTGTTTAAATTAATTATTTTAGAAGGAGGTGAAATTCACCTCCTTTTCTATTTAAAAATTAATTAAATTAGGAGTTAAACTATTATAGCTCCTAATTTAATAAGTATTATTTCATTATTCTCGGTCGTATTTATATTTTAAATTCAATCCTTTTTTTTAATTTTTAATCCTAATCTTTTAAGTAAAGAAATTATTAACACTAATAAATTGAATTTAAAGATAGAAATCTATATATTATTTTCTAAAAATCATTATCAATAGAACCTATTGTTGTGTGTAATTCGAGAAACCTAGTTGGTTTTTATTTCATTAAACATATCCTTGGGTAAATCGGACGTTTCTATATATGGAATATCTAACTTCTGACAAATCGGAGTAAATGTTCTTCGGTCAGCTGTTAAAACAACATCTAATCTTCTAAGTGACTTAGCAGTTGAAACAATTTTGAAATCATTGTCGATCCAATTCCGAGTATTTGTAATTTGATTATCACCTTTTAATTCTTTCTCAAGATGACTTAAAATTTGATTGATACTGTAATCAGGTGCTTGCTCTCTGATATTTCTAGATAAATTAAAAGCAATTTCTTTAGTAAAATCGACAAAAGTTATATCACCTGAGTTTAATAAAATCAACAGAATATCAAGTAAATCAGTATCTATTGCAACTGACAACTCTGAAATTGTAATGGCAGATATATAAAAGACGTATTCCTTTCCTTTTATTTCTTTGCAATCATTAAAATAATTAAAGAGCTTTTGAGTATCAATAATTCTTTGTTGATGATTTTTATTCTTATCAAATCTACTAGGATTCTGCAATAAGTCAATTATTACAGACGTGTCCAAGAATATGTATTTCCAGCTCTCTATTGGTTTCATTTACAAATCTTTTCCGTTATGAAAGTCCTTAAATGCATCAAACATCTTATCCTCAAAATCCTTGTTTCGTATTTTTGTCAACGCACTATGTAAAGACTCTTCTTTTACAACCTCAAAACTTTCTAAGTCCGCACTCTTAACTTCTTTACTTGTCACAGAGATTTTCTTATTTAGGATTAGTCTTAACCTATCTTTCTTATAATGTGGTATTAATTTAGCTTCTTGCTTAGAACTCACTTTAATATCTACATTTAAACCTCCTACTCTTGCGTAAATATTACCGTCTAAGGTTCTTCCGCCAATTGAAGTAATTATACCGTAAACTGCTGATATTTCAAAATAAAAATCTGAAAGTTTGGGTATATCTATTTCTTTGACTTCTGCTTTAAATGACTTGTCGTCGTTATATGCTTCCAAATATAGATTGTCTCCTAAAATAGACTTTACCTTCCCTGCATATTTTAATTGCTTCGCATTTAATCCTGCGAAATCGTTCTCGCCAATTTTTCGATGGACAACTTTTAAATTCTCGTGAATTATCTCGTTATTAGTTGTTAGGTTTATTGCGTAGCAATTTCCCCTGATTTCGCTAAGCACCAATTTATCACCAACGGGAACATTGATTGCATCATAAAGATTACTTAGCAGTTCAGATAACTGCTTTATTGACAATCCACTCTTAGCTGTTAAGCTATGATTATCGTCATCGAATCGTAAAATGAAATCAAATGTTTTCATAACATTTACAAATTACATAAAAAAAAACTACACACAACATTAAATATAGCAAATAGTGCTAAGTAGGTTAATAAAATTTTATGGATATTAAACATATCGCCAAGCCGATAAAATTGGTTTTGTGAGCAAAATTACAAATCCAATTTTATCGGCTTGCCTTGTGCTAAATTGAAACTTGAAATGATTCAATCGCACTACATGCCATATTTGGGCGTTAAATGGCATAATTCCCATTTAAATGATCATCTTATAATTTATAAAAAACAAAAGCATATTTCTAAATGTAACTTTTAGTCGAAACAAAATCATGGATTTTAAAGAATATATTTATGATTACACAAATGGCTTCGACATCTTAGAAATAGAACATGGAGAAACTGACATTGCTTTTTCCCCAGACTTTATTGCAAG
>CAXBCF010000006.1:0-122343 GCA_963973975.1 uncultured Flavobacteriales bacterium | reverse complement strand
AGGATGGGATGGAACCTATAATGGCAGCGTTGTTCAAATAGGTTCATATGTTTACATGATTCGATTTATTGATGCTGATGGTCAAGAGCATCGTAGAAAAGGAACAGTTACTGTGATTAGGTAATTGATTGGTTAATAGAGATGTAAAAGGGACGCCATAGGCGTCCCTTTTTTATTTTTATTAACAGCGATTCCTTTGCATATTTCTTAATTTTGGCTACTTAAAATTTACTGCATGAGCTCTATAAATGACAGCCGTTTCCTTCCTGAAGGATTAACATATGATGACGTTTTGCTCGTCCCTTCATATTCTGAAATTATGCCTAGAGAAGTCGAAATTGCTTCTCAATTTACCAAAAAAATAAGGTTGAATACTCCTATCGTTTCGGCTGCAATGGATACAGTTACAGAATCGAGCATGGCAATTGCCTTAGCAGGAGAAGGTGGTATTGGCGTACTGCATAAAAACATGAGCATAGAGCGACAAGCTGCGGAGGTTAGAAAAGTGAAACGTTCAGAAAGTGGAATGATTCAAGATCCAATTACTCTTAATGTTGACGCTAAAGTTTCTGATGCACTTGAACTGATGCGAGAGAATAAGATAGGAGGAATTCCAATTGTTGATGTTAACAAAAAATTAATTGGTATTGTTACTAATAGAGATTTGCGTTTTCAAAGAAACATGGATGAATTGGTCAAAAATATTATGACCAAAGAAAACATTATCACTACACAAAATAATACGGATTTAAAAAAAGCTGAAGAAATTCTTCAAGAACATAAAATTGAAAAACTACCAGTTATTGATTCTAAAAATCATTTAATAGGTTTAATTACTTATCGAGATATCATAAAAGTTAAAGAACGTCCTAATGCATGTAAGGATAAATTCGGTCGCTTGAGAGTTGCAGCTGCTGTTGGAGTAACAGGTGATGTTTTAGAGCGCATTGATGCTCTGGTAAAGGTTGGTGTTGATGCTGTTATTATTGATACAGCTCATGGCCATTCAAAAGGAGTAATCGAGACTTTGAAAAAAGTTAAAACTACATATCCAAATCTTGAGGTAGTTGTAGGAAATATTGCTACTAAAGAAGCTGCTTTAATGTTAGTTGAAGCAGGCGCAGATGGAATTAAAGTAGGAATAGGACCTGGCTCTATTTGTACAACGAGGGTAATAGCAGGAGTTGGAGTTCCTCAGTTTTCAGCTGTTATGATGGTTGCTGAAGCATTGAAGGGTTCAGGTGTTCCTGTTATTGCTGATGGGGGCTTGCGTTTTACAGGAGATTTAGTAAAAGCGATAGCAGCTGGAGCTGATACAATTATGGCAGGTTCTTTATTTGCAGGTGTTGAAGAGTCTCCAGGAGAAACCATAATTTATGAAGGTAGAAAATTTAAGGCATATCGTGGAATGGGATCCTTGGAAGCAATGCAACACGGCTCAAAAGATCGTTATTTTCAAGACATGGAGGATGATATTAAAAAATTAGTTCCAGAAGGAATTAGTGGAAGAGTTCCTTTTAAAGGTTCACTTGCAGAAGTAATTTACCAAATGATTGGGGGATTAAGAGCGGGAATGGGATATTGTGGATGTAAAAACATTAATGAATTAAAAACTCAATCAAAATTTATCAAAGTAACTCATGCCGGAATTAGAGAAAGCCACCCTCATGATGTTACTATTACGAGAGAAGCACCAAACTACAGTAGATAATAAATTTCTAAACTTTTAAATATGAATTGCTTTAAACAACTAGTTATTTTTACCTTTCTTTTCGCAGGGTTTCAATTATACGCTCAAAAAAATAATTCAGATGCTTTGTTCATTGATTTTGGTGATGAAAAAATCACTAAAGGAGAATTTAAATCAGTCTATTTAAAGAACAACAACAGTGAAATCGTAAGTAAAAGTTCTGTAGAAGAGTACCTAGATTTATACATTAACTTCAAACTAAAAGTAAAAGAAGCAAAAGCAAAGGGCTTGGATACGCTTAATAGTTTTAAATCTGAGTTAGCAGGATATAGAAAACAGTTGGCTCAACCTTATTTAAGTGAACAAGGCATTCTTGAGGATTTAAAGAAAGAGGCATACAATCGTTTGAAAGAAGATGTTAGAGTGAGTCATATTTTAATTTCAGTTTCTCAAGAAGCAAGTCCTGAAGATACTTTGAAAGCTTATCAATCTGCAGAAAGAATTAAGAAGATGCTTCAAAGTGGAAAAGACTTTGAAGAATTAGCTAAGAAATATTCCAACGATCCTTCTGCACAGCAAAACGGTGGTGATTTAGGCTATTTTACTGGTTTCTATATGGTTTATCCATTTGAATCTGCAGCCTACAATACTAAAGTTGGAGAAATATCAAAAATTGTTCGTTCTCAATTTGGCTACCATATAGTGAAAGTTGTAGATAAAAGACCTGCGATTGGTACAATGACAGCAGCACATATTTTAATTTCTAATGATCCACAGCTCTCTAAAACTAATGATCCTGAGGGAAGGATTTTTGAAATTCACAATGAATTAAAAAATGGAGCAACTTTCGAAGACATGGCGCTGCAATTTTCAGATGATAGTAGATCAGCAAGTCAAGGTGGTGTATTGCAACCTTTTGGAGTTGGAAGAATGGTTCCAGAGTTTGAAGAAGCAGCATTTTCATTGAAGAAAGATGGAGATTATTCTGAACCATTTCAAACAAATTACGGATGGCACATTGTTAAGCGAATTAGTCTAGATGGAATCGATTCTTATGAAGAAATGGAGCCAATTATTTTGGAAAAAATTAAAAAAGATAGCAGATCAAAATTAACAGAAAGTGCTAGAATTAATAAAATCAAAAATCAGTACGGGTTTAAAGAAAAACTGAAGTACCGCGATCAGTTTTATTCTTTAATAGATAGTACCTATTTTTCAAAAGATTGGAATAGTAAATCTTTAGAAAAATTGAATAAGACAATGTTTTCTATTGGTGACAAAGAAGTTAATCAAGCAGACTTTGTAACATATTTAAAGAATTCACAAATCAATAGATCTTCAATTAGTATTGTTACTTTAATTAATAATAAATACACTACATTTAAAAATAGAGAAATAATTGCTTATAAAGACAAGTCTTTAGATAATGAATATCCGGAGTTCAAAGCATTGATGCAGGAATATAACGATGGAATTTTATTATTCAACCTAACCGATCAAATGGTTTGGTCAAAAGCTGCAACCGATACTACAGGTTTACAAGAGTTTTATGAAAAGAACAAAGAAAATTATCGATGGGGAAAAAGAGTTGATGCAGTGGTTTTTTCGGCTTTAAATGAAAAGATAGCTAAAGATGTTCGGAAGATGATTAAAGATAGTTTGGAGCTTCAAAAAATTGTGAATGAGGTAAATCGACCTTCTCAACTTAATTTAAAATATGAGCTTGGAAAGTTTGAGAAAGGCTCTAATACAGTAGTCGATCAAGTTGAATGGAAGAAGGGAATTTCAGAAAATATCTCAACGAATGGTCGTATTTCTTTTGTTTACATAAAAGAAGTTTTAGAGCCAGGATATAGAGATCTAAATGATTCAAAAGGTTTGATTACTTCTGATTATCAAGAGTATTTAGAGAAAGTATGGATAAAAACTTTACAGTCTACTTATAACTACAAGGTAGATAAAACAATTTTAGATCAACTTAAAAAAGAACTAAACTAAAATTTTGCTAAGTAAAGGACTTTTCAGCATTTCAATACTCATTCTACTTTTAAGTAATTCTTGTCAATTATTTAATTCTAACGATGAAAGTGACTTATTAGCTAGAGTTGGTGACCAACAACTTTATTTAGATGATTTACCTAAATTCAGCAATTTTGAGAATCAAGAGGATAGTGCTGCCCGACTTCAACACTATATTGATGCATGGATTAAAGAGCAATTATTGTTACAAAAGGCGTTGGAAAACTTAAGTGAATCACAAGCTGATTTTAGCGCACAGCTTCAAACTTATAGAAACTCTTTACTGATTTACGCATACGAGAATTTATTAATACGTCAGAAGCTCGATACTGCAGTTAAATTAGACCAGATAAAACATTACTATAAAGAAAATACTTCAAATTTTTCTTTGAAAGAACAATTGTATCAACTACAATTCGTTAAGTTCATCAACACTGCTCCTAATCAAGATTCTATGAGAAACTGGTTATTTTCAGAAAATGATAATAAAGACAAATTGATGAATTATTGTACCCAATTTGCTATAAACTGTCATTTAGATAGCAGTATTTGGTGGAGTAAATCGAGTTTAAATAAAATTTTGCCACCAAATAATGAGTTGAATATTGATTCTCAAGAAAAACAACTTCAATTCTCAGATACTACTCAAACTGTTTTGATGCATATTTTTAACCAAAAGAAGAGTGGAGAAGTAGCCCCATTAACCTATGTAAAAGATAAGATTACTGACATTATACTGAACAAGCGTAAGTTAGAACTGCTGAATACTGCCAAACAAGAAATTTTTGAAGAAGCAACAATAGATAAGCGATATGAACGATATTATTAAAGTAACATTTCTTCTTTTTTTATTGGTTTTTCTTTCCGTAAGTTACGCCCAAGAACCTATAGTATTAGATAAAATAATATCAGTAGTTGGTGATGAAATAGTTACCAAGTCTGAATTAGAAACTCAAGTGATTAGTTTAGCTGCTAATAACATAAAGTTAACAGATAATACACGCTGCGAAGTATTAGAGGATTTGTTGTATTCCAAAGTACTTCTCAATCAAGCTAAATTGGATAGTGTTGAAGTATCTGATGCTCAAGTAGAAAGTGAAATGGATCGAAGAATGCGTTACTATATTAACATGGTAGGTTCTGAACAAGCTTTGGAGACCCAATACAATAAATCAATTGCAAAGATTAAAGAAGAAATGCGAGAATCAATGCGCGATCAGATGTTGGTTCAGGCCATGCAGGGTAAAATAGCAGCAGACATTTCAGTTACACCTGAAGAAGTTCAAAATTATTTTGACAATATTCCCAAAGATAGTTTGCCATTGATTGATGCAGAAGTGGAGATTGCACAAATAGTTGCGCATGCACCAATTTCTAATGAAGCAATTGAAGAAGTGAAAGAAAAATTGAGAACCTATCGAAAAAGAGTTTTAGATGGAGAAAGTTTTGCAACTCTAGCAATTTTATATTCTGAAGATAAAGGATCAGCAGTGAAGAGAGGAGAAATAGGATTTGTGGGAAAGGCTGAAGTAGAACCAGAGTTTTCTGCTGCCGCTTTTAAATTGAAACCAGGTGGAGTTTCAACAATTGTTAAAACTCGATTTGGCTACCACATCATTGAAATGATTGAAAGAAGAGCGAATAAAGTAAATGTGAGACACATTCTACTTAAACCAAAATATGATGAGGGTTCTTTTTTGAAAGTAAAAGCAAAATTAGACAGTATTGCCAATCTAATAGCTATCGATTCAATTACCTTTGAGACAGCTGCAAAGCGTTTTTCTGACGATGAGGAAACAAAACTCAATGGTGGAATGATGGTCAATCCATACACAACTGCATCATTGATTCCAATGGCTGATTTAGATCCTCAACTGTTTATGGTGATTGATAAGATGAAAGTTGGTGAAGTATCCAATGCTGTGAGAATGGATCAAGATCCTCGGAAAAAGCCGGGTTATCGTTTGATTAAATTAAAAAGAAGAACAGAGCCTCATCGAGCAAATATGAAAGATGATTACCAGAAAATTAAAGCAGCTGCTACTGCTGAAAAAGAGCAAGAAGTACTTCAAGAGTGGATCAGAGAAACGCTTTTAAAAACATATGTTACCATTGACGAAGTATACAGTGAAGGCTGTGAATTTCAGCAAAAATGGGTTGAACAAAAAAGATAATAAAAGATGCAAGAAAATAACTTCAAGACAGACTCAGATGCAGTTGATGCATTAGTTTTAAAATATAAAAACCTGCAAACAGAAATCGGAAAAATTATTGTCGGGCAGGATGAAACGGTTAAGAACCTATTAATATCAATTTTTAGCAATGGGCATTGTTTATTGATTGGCGTTCCTGGATTGGCAAAAACACTTTTGGTGAATACCATCTCTCAGGTTTTAGGATTGAGTTTTAACCGTATTCAATTTACGCCTGATTTGATGCCCTCTGACATCATTGGTTCAGAAATTTTAGATGAAAGTCGAAATTTTAAATTCATTAAAGGCCCATTGTTTTCCAATCTTATTTTGGCTGATGAAATTAACAGAACTCCCCCAAAAACTCAAGCTGCACTTTTAGAGTCCATGCAAGAAAAGTCAATAACTACGGGTGGAAAAACCTATCAACTTCCCAATCCATTTTTTGTACTTGCAACACAAAATCCAATTGAGCAGGAAGGAACTTACCCTTTACCTGAAGCTCAATTAGATCGATTTATGTTCAACCTTTGGTTGGATTATCCAAATTTTCAAGAAGAGGTTAATATTGTGAAGGCTACTACTACCAATTTAAAGGTAGATGTCAATAAAATAATGGAAGCGGATGAAATATTATTTTTTCAGCAACTAATTAGGAAAATACCCGTGCCTGACAATGTGTTAGAATATGCGGTAAAATTAGCATCCTCTACTAGACCAAATCAGGTAAATACTCCTTCAATAGTGGATGAGTTTTTAAGCTGGGGAGCAGGTCCGAGAGCCTCACAGTTTCTAATTGTTGGGGCAAAGTGCCACGCGGCAATCAACGGAAAGTATTCTCCAGATATTGAAGATGTAAAAGCTGTTGCTTTACCGATTCTTAGACATAGAATAGTTAGAAATTACAAAGCGGAAGCAGAAGGCTACTCTATTGAGAAAATAATTGAAGAATTAGTCGCCCAAAACTAGGGTTCGTAAATTGGTTTCTTTTCCTTAATTATTTCTTGATCAACTTGAAAGTCTTTTTTAGACTTTTTGATTCCTTCTTCTATGTCGATATCAGATTCGAACTCCCAACGATTGTTTTTCCAATAGTAGGCATCAAAAGATAAATCGGCACCGTAGTATTCATAAACACCTGCCAAACGAGGATTTGAAGGAACTAAGTGATCAAATTCGATTCTGTTTAAATCACTATTGAACTTTAGATTTAATGTATTCTGGGCAGCATATTCAAATACTTTTCTCTTTTGTGTTTTTCCATTTTCAACTAAAATTGGTGCTCCAAATCTCATTTCTCCCGCTTGATCAAACCAAAATACATCAATGTACTTCTTTGTAGTCAATCGATTATTTCCATCCCAACTCAATAAAGTATAATAAGTCAAACGTTCAGTTTTCTTAGTGATTACTTGATAATATAAACTGGGAATCCATTCATTTTTAGGTGATGGAGTTTGCTCTGTCAATTGAACAGAGTCTTCAATTGACTTTAAAAAATAAAAATCAGCATTATCTGAATCTTTTATGCGCTTTAAAAGACCACATTCAAAATCAAAAGTGCCGTCACTCCAAGGAATGTTCCAATTAAAAAGCCTGAAAACTGAGTCTTGAGAAGTTAAAATTGAAAGACTTTTAACTTCCTCAAAAGAATGAGAAATTGCCTCAGGTTTAGAACATTCAAGAATAAGTAATTCTTTTAAATCTTGATTTAATTGTTTTTTTAAACTATCGTCAGCTGTATTTAATAGTTCAAATGCAAGCTGCTCAATTGCAAGCGCATTAATTTTTGCATCTGCGTCTACATCAACTGTTTTTATTCCAACATTTATTTGTGCCTGAGAGTAATCAAGCAATAGACCAACAAATACTGCAACGAAAATAAATTTTAAAAAATTCAAATTTTTGATTTATTGAATTAGCTTCAAGATTTAAGCTAACCTTAAAGGTGAAGGGAAGCTTTTTTATTAAGCAACTCTTCTTTTGTTTCTCTTACATCAGGATCATCTACACAACAATCTACTGGACAAACTGCAGCACATTGAGGTTCATCGTGAAATCCAACGCATTCGGTGCATTTATCTGGAACAATGTAATAGTAATCTAAACTTACTGGTTCTTGTTCGCTATCAGCATCGATTTCCTCTCCGCTCATTCTTTTTTTACTTCCTGTTACTCCGGTTCCGTCTGAAAATCTCCATTCTTCACCACCTTCATATATTGCATTGTTGGGGCATTCTGGTTCGCAAGCGCCACAATTGATGCATTCATCTGTTATTATAATTGCCATTTTAAGACCGTTTAATGTTTGTAATTTTGCTTTAAACCCAAATACTGGGAATTAGTTTATTGCTAAGCAAAATTAGTCTTTTAAGAAATAGAAAGGTATGGATAAAAGGGATAAAATAGAGAATCTTGTTCAATTAGGACTCGTGTTTAAAGATGTAGTTCAGTTATGGAAGCATGAGAAGAAACAATTTGAATCACAAGTGTCAAAAGAGATAATTCATGAAGGTGTTGATGCAATTAACCTTGCAAAACAGCACAATTCATGGTTCACTGATTCATCTATTCAGTTAGCATTCGAAGCTTGGTCGAATAGTTTACAAATAACAAAGATTGAAAAATGGCTATCCCCTTTTGATTTTATGGAAATACCTTCACAAAAAGTGGGAGTAATAATGGCAGGTAATATTCCTTTGGTAGGATTACACGATGTGCTTTGTGTTTTAATCAGTGATCAAAAGCTTCATGCAAAACCTTCTTCTAAAGACCGAATCTTACTAAATTGGGTGTTGAAGGTACTTTCTGAAATTTCTTCAGAGTGGGCTGATTCAATTGAATTAAAAGAGCAATTGAAGGAAATAGATGTTCTCATTGCAACAGGAAGCAATAACAGTGCGCGATATTTTGAGTATTATTTTAAAAAACAGCGCAAAATTATACGAAAAAATAGAAGTTCAATTGCTGTTTTAGATGGTAATGAAACAAATGATAATCTAGAAACTTTAGCCAAAGACATCTTTACGCATTTTGGTATGGGTTGCCGAAACATTACAAAAGTTTACTTACCAAAAGGCTTTGAGTTAAGTCGTTTGTTTCAGGCATTTTTTTCTTACAAAGATTTGATTCAGCACAACCAATATGCAAATAACTACGATTACAATAAAGCTGTTTACTTGATGAACAAAGTACCTCTGATGGAAAATGGCTTTTTATTATTGAAGGAAGATGAGGGCATTCATTCTCCTTTGGCTGTTTTGTTTTATGAATATTATGAGGATTTAAATGAATTATTAGAAAAGCTAGATATACTAGATGACGAAATTCAATGTAAAGTTGGCAAATTAGATCATCCTGAATTTATTCCTTTTGGTAAAGCTCAGGAACCAGAACTTTGGGATTATGCCGATGGAATAAATACTTTGGAATTTCTTCTCAACTCTTCTAAAAATTAAGGCTGAAACTCAAAAACACCTAAGTCGGGCATTCCATCTGCTGTTCTCGAATTTCCTGCCAAGTCAATTGGTAAAATATTCGCAACAGATAAATCTCCAACATTTCTTGCCGCAGAATTTTCGCTAAGTTCAAAATCACCCATTAAGGGGTCATTAAATACTGAACCTGTGGGATTTCGAATAATGTTTTGAAATTGAGAAGTATTTGCGGTACTCTGATCTGTTTTTAATAGCACATTTCTAAAATCTAGCCTGATAGTTCCTTGGTTGACTATTTCGGTATTAAACTCACTGTCTTGTGAACCGTAAATAATGGAGTTTCGCATTTCAACATTGGGCGTGTCAACAACAAGCCCTAAAGAGGTACTCAAACTATTCTTTACAAAAAATAGGGGAGTTTCCCTTCTCGATCTTGTATAATAATTGGCAAAAGTGCAATGATTAAATACATAATTACCAATGGCTTGTATGATGGTATTGTATTCTCCACAATCACTAATCAATAAGTTGTTGGCAGTTAAATTAAAAAGAGAGGTCAATAATCCTGTACCAGAGCAGTTGTCAATAATAGTATTGTTGATTGTAAGATTTCCTAATTGATTGGGAGCTTGGTTTGTAATCAGTGCTTCGGCTTGAATTCCTATAAATGCATTTTTAATGATGGCATAATTTATCTCATTTTGACCTCCTTCATTGATCCAAATTCTATCCCACTGACCTGGTACATCGTTAAATCTCGCCTCTAATCGATCTCCTTGAAATGTAACGGGTTCCTCTTTTGTTCCATTAACTTGCAAGGTTCCGCCTCGGTACACCCACATTCCACCGTTGTTGTGGAAGTAAACTCTCGCACCTGCTTCAATGGTTAATTTATCAAGCGTATCAATTGCGATGTAGCCGTAAATAACATAAGGTAAATCCTTTGTCCAAGTTACATCTACTGGAGGAATGGTATCGCTGCAAGGACCTGTTAGGCAGGTAAAGTCAGGTAGATTTATATTAAAACTAGTAGGAGTGAAGTAAATGGCATTCTGTCCCCAAGCAACAAGGTTGACATTCTGAGAATTGCCATTGGTATTGAATTCAATTTGATCTTCAATCACAAATGGGCTGAGTATATTATTTGGATCAATTGTCGCTTCAATGAAAATAAAAATACTGTCTCTTCCTGCTATTTCAATGTTCTGATGAATTGGCCCTGACGCACCATCTACATTTATTCTGAAAGTTGACTGTTGTCCTCCAACTAACCTTATTGAATTTATTTTTATACGTTCTTTATATGGATTGTAAACCCGAATATTTTGGGTAGCTGTTCCAATAGAAGTGAAAACGGTATCAAAACTAACAGTATCAGAGGAAAATACTAAACTAGCACTTGGATCCTCAAAAAAATCTTCATCCCTTCTACAGGAAAAAAGAACAATAGTAAGGAGTAATGAAATGATAATTAACCGCATTTTTTTCAAATAAATAAA
The DNA here is from genome assembly GCA_963973975.1 of uncultured Flavobacteriales bacterium. Lineage (GTDB taxonomy): Bacteria > Bacteroidota > Bacteroidia > Flavobacteriales_E > Vicingaceae > UBA1494_A. The sequence continues at coordinate 111,506 of CAXBCF010000006.1, read as the reverse complement.
ACCTTAATCAAACAAATTTATTGCTTAATTCGCCCAAGTTGGAATTAATGACTCAAATTCTTCTTGTTGAGCACTTGTCTTATCTTTAGCATACCAAAGTTGAAGTACTTTAGCAAATTCTTGATAGTCGCCAGTAGTTTGTTTTTTAAATGTTTCTACCATTTTTTGAGCTTCATTTGCTCTTGGGCCCCAAGTTCCTAAAATTGAAAGGTCGGTAGCATTTAATGCGATTAATTTTGGAATAGATCGACTCCCATTAGTTAGAAATTGATCCATAATTTCTAGATGCTGGTCTCTTAAAATTAGTTTTAATTCAATATTTACCGATTTTTCAGCTATGTGGTTGATTAGAGGAATATTTTGTGCAGCATCTCCACACCAACCTTCAGTAATTACTAACCAAATCATTTTCTTAGAACGAGGATGGCTTAAAGTAGTTTTGAGTTTACTAGAAAGCTCAATCGTTTTATTTAGACGTTTCATTCGCTGCAGGTTCAATTTAGCATAATGAAGCATTTCTTCACTTTGATTTTCACCAGTTGTTTTTCCCTCAGAAAGTAGCTTTGTTAAGAGAGCGGTATATTCATCATAATTCATTGCTTCATTGATCAATTGAAAATCAATCTTTGCTTTGCTTGCTACCTTTTCCATCTTCTTTAATTTTACACAAAGTTAAGCGCTATAATTAATACATAATTGATTATGGGGTGACACTTTTTTGATATTCTGTAAATTGAAGGATAATAAAATAATTACAGCAGATGGATCCCATTCACTCTATGTTAAAGGGTTGGACGAACAGTATCATTCCATTCACGGAGCAATAGCAGAATCGAGACATATTTTCATTGAATTAGGCTTGTTGGAACAAGCTAAATCTAAAAAAAGCATTAGAGTGCTTGAAATTGGAATGGGGACAGGATTAAATGTTTTTTTGACAGCTCTTTATGCTGAGCAAAAGCAGCTAAAAATAGAAATGATGAGTCTTGAACCTTTTCCAATTGATTTAAAAGCGGCGACAGGATTAAATTATCCCGAAAAACTTAATGCACCGCGAGAAATATTTGAGAAAATTCATGAATTCCCATGGATGAAATGGGAAGAATTTAGTCCTTTTTTTCGCTTTCATAAAGTTAATGCTAAATTGCAAAACTTCAACTTAAGTCAAGAATGGGATTTGATTTATTTTGATGCTTTTGCACCTGAAAAGCAAACAGAAATGTGGAATGAAACCATTTTTCAAAAGTTGTTTGCTGCATTAACAGCAGGTGGGATATTAGTAACTTATTGTATAAAAGGAATAATTCGTAGACGCCTAGAAAAAATTGGTTTTACGGTTGAAAAAGTTCCAGGTCCAGTTGGTGGTAAACGAGAAATGATGCGAGCAAGAAAACTTAAAGATTGAAATGAAAGCAGAATTGAAAGCATTATTGAATCGTTCAAAGAGCAGGAGAAAGGAGATCAATCATTTTTTTTCAAAACTAAAGTTGCGCCCACCAAAGGATTTGGACTTGCAATTTCATGAATTGCACGATGCTGCTTTCCAAAAAATTGATTGTTTAGACTGCGCCAATTGTTGTAAAACCACTTCTCCAATTTTTTACGATAAAGATGTAGAGCGCATGGCAGCTCATTTTAAAATGAAGGCTGCCGATTTTTACAGTTCCTATTTAAAAACAGATGAGGATGGAGATCAAGTCCTTAAGAGTTCTCCTTGTCCTTTTTTATTGGAAGATAATAAATGCAGCGCTTATGAAGCACGTCCAAAAGCATGCAGAGAATATCCTCATACTAACCGAAAACGAATGCATCAAATTTTGGACTTAACAGCTAAAAATACAAGAGTTTGCCCTGCAGTAGCTATGATTGTAGAGCAGATGGACGCTTCAAGGAAATAGTTTTTTAAATACGAATGAGGATAAAGTTAGAATTACTTCAAATTTTAAGTACTTAAAATAAATGGTGACTTAACACGAAACCTCGTTTATTATATAAAAAGTTGTTTTTCATAAGAACCATACTTTGCAACTATTCTACATATTCAAACTTTATGACTGCATGGTTTTTAAAGCTGAATAATCTCAGTTTTATGCTTTTACTTTAGAGTTTAAGTAATATATGATGTGTTGCTTGTTGCTACAAATTTATAATACTCTTATCTAAAGTAATCCTTCATGCGTTCAAAAAATCCTTTATCTTGGGCAGTAGGATTAGGTTTGAAGTTTTCTGAAGTTTTCAACTTTTCAACAGCTTGTTTTTCTTCTTTCGTTAAGTTTTGGGGAGTCCAAACATTCACATTCACCAATTGGTCACCGGTTCTATATCCGTTAACCTCTGGAATTCCTTTATTTCTTAAACGAAGTACTTTTCCACCTTGAGTTCCTGGTTCAATCTTAATTTTTGCTTTACCATTTACTGTTGGTACTGTAATTTCAGTTCCTAGAATAGCATCAGCGAAACTGATGTAAAGGTCGTACAAGATGTTGAGACCATCTCTTTTTAATTCAGGGTGTTCTTCCTCTTCGATTAGAACTATTAGGTCACCTGGCACACCATTTCTTGCTCCCATATTTCCTTTTCCACCTACTGATAGTTGCATTCCACCTTCAACTCCAGCTGGAATTTTAATTTCAATGGTTTCATCACTTTTTACAATTCCATCACCGTGACAAGTGTTGCATTTATCAGTTATGATTTTACCATCTCCACCACAAGTTGGGCAAGTAGTGGCTGTTTGCATTTGGCCTAAAAAGGTATTGGTGATTCGGTTTATTTGTCCTGCTCCTTTACATGTATTACAGGTCGTGTAACCACTTGACCCGCCCTCTGCACCTGAGCCAGAGCAGGTGTTACAAGAAACATACTTGTTGACTTTTATTTTTTTCTCGACACCGTTTACAATGTCTTTAAGGCTCATGTTGACTTTTACTCGGATATTACTTCCTCTATTAGCTCTTCTTCCACGGCTTGCTCCACCGCCTCCAAATCCACCAAAACCACTAAATCCTCCGGCACCGCCACCAAATATATCTCCAAATTGAGAGAAAATATCTTCCATGTTCATGCCACCGCCGCCTCCAAAGCCTGCACTTCCGCCCATTCCAGCGTGACCGAATCGATCGTATTTCGCTTTCTTCTCTTCGTTGCTTAAAACTTCATAAGCCTCAGCAGCTTCTTTAAATTTTTCTTCAGCCGCTTTATCATCAGGATTTTTATCAGGATGGTATTTTAATGCCAGCTTTCTATATGCTTTTTTTATTTCTTGGATTGATGCACTTTTTTCAACCCCAAGTATTTCGTAATAGTCTCTTTTTGCCATAAATATCTCCTTAACTATTGTCCCACAACTACTTTTGCGTAGCGGATAACTTTATCTTTTAATTTATATCCTTTTTCAACTTCATCCACCACTTTTCCTTTCATTTTTTTGCTTGGTGCAGGCACTTGCGTTATGGCTTCTTGAATTTCGCTATCAAAATCTTTGCCTATTGAAGATTCCATTTCTTCAACTCCATTGCTTTTGAAAAAACTCTTAAATTTATTGTAAATTAAATCTACACCTTGTTTTAAACTGTCATAATTCTGGTTCTCCTCCATTGACTTTTTGGCACGTTCAAAGTCGTCCATCACCGACAATAAACTTTTAAAGATGTCTTCTCCAGCAGTTTTGTATAAGTCTAATTTTTCTTTTTGTGTTCTTCTCCTGAAATTATCGAACTCTGAATATAAGCGCAAATACTTATCATTCAATACTTTGATTTCGATGTCTTTTTGTTCAATTTCAGTGGGTTCGTTTTCTTTAGCAGAATCATGATTCACTTGATCTTCTCCTGCTTCATTCTGAGTTGGAACATCTTCTTCCATTGATTGATTTTCTTGCATTTCTTTCTCGTCTTTCATGAAAATATATTTTGTTATAAACCTGCTTCAGGCATGGCAAAAGTTTTGCCATGCTATTTAATTGACAAATTGTCAGCCATGAATCTTTTTATTATTTTTTGAAACAAAAAAAGCTCGTTGATTCAACGAGCTTCGATTTAAAAATTTAAAAATTATTTTTTAGTTAAATTATTAAGAAGAGCACCGAGGTTTGCGCCTCTTACGTTATTTCCCTTTCCTACAATTATTCCGTTTCCATCAATTAAAAATGCAGCGGGTATTGAACGTACTCCATAAATGGCTGCACCTTCTGCCTGCCATGCTTTTAAATCACTAACATGGTTGGCCCATATTAAACCATCTTGCATAATGGCATTTTGCCAAGCAGCTTTGGTTTTATCAAGTGAGAGACTATAAACAGTGAAGCCATTTCCATTTTCAAAATTTTGATCTTTAAATTTCTTATAAGTTTTAACCACATTAGGGTTTTCTCTTCTACATGGGCCGCACCATGATGCCCAAAAATCAATTAAAACCATCTGACCTTTTAAATCAGAAAGTGAAATGGTGTTTCCGTTTGGATCTTTATAACTTAACTCAGGTGCTTTATCGCCTATATTTAATCCGACTTTAGCTTCATTTAGTTTGTTTTGTGCTTTAGAAGTTGTTGAAAGTAGAGAGAAGAAAGCAATTAAAAGCACAAATGAATAAGCAATGTTTTTTGTTCTCATAGGATATTTTTTTTGCTAAGTTAACGCAGTTTTAATGCCATTTATTAGATTGTATCAGAATTAAATTTCAATTATTGTTAATTCTTTAAACACTATGAGATTCGTTTAATTTTTGCACCAATAGCATTCAGACGCTCATCAATTTTTCCATAGCCTCTATCAATTTGCTCCACATTGTGAATAATGCTAGTACCCTTCGCAGAAAGTGCAGCAATAAGTAAGGATACACCTGCGCGTATATCTGGAGATGTCATTTGTATTCCTCTCAATTTGTTTTGTTTATTCATACCTATCACAGTAGCTCGGTGCGGATCACAAAGTATAATTTGTGCACCCATGTCAATTAGTTTATCCACAAAAAACAAGCGACTTTCAAACATTTTTTGATGAACCAAAACCGATCCTTTTGCTTGAGTCGCGACAACTAAAATAATGCTCAATAAATCGGGTGTGAAGCCTGGCCATGGAGCATCAGAAATTGTCATAATTGATCCATCAATAAAAGTATCTATTTCATAATTCTCTTGAGCAGGAATGTATAAATCATCGCCTTTAAGTTCCATTCTAATCCCCAACTTTTTAAAGGTATCAGGAATGATTCCCAAGTTGGGATATGAAACGTTTTTAATGGTAATTTCAGAACCGGTCATTGCTGCCAAACCAATAAAGCTGCCAATTTCAATCATGTCGGGAAGTATGGTATGCTCACAACCTTTCAAGCTTTCAACTCCTTCAATTGTAACGAGATTGGAGCCAATGCCGCTGATTTTAGCACCCATATTATTCAGCATCTTACAAAGCTGTTGAATGTATGGTTCGCAAGCTGCATAATAAATGGTTGTGGTTCCTTTAGCAAGAACCGCTGCCATAATAATATTAGCAGTTCCAGTTACAGAAGCCTCATCCAAAAGCATGTAAGTTCCTTTTAAATTGGATGCCTCAACTTTGTAGAATTTGCTCTCTTGATTGTAAATAAACTTCGCACCTAGTTTTTGAAAACCTATGAAGTGAGTATCCAACCTTCTTCTTCCGATTTTATCACCACCTGGTCGGGGAATGTATCCCTTACCAAAACGAGAAAGGAGAGGACCTAAAATCATGACAGAACCTCTAAGTGCTGAACCCTTGGTTTTAAATTCTTGTGTGTTTAAATATTCTATGTCAATTTCATCTGCTTGAAAACTATAACTTGACTTTCTCAATTTTTCAACTTTCACTCCAAGGTCTCGAAGTAAATCAATTAGTTTATTTACATCAATAATATCAGGAACATTGTTCATGATTACCTTTTCAGGAGTTAAAAGAACTGCACACAAAACTTGCAATGCTTCATTTTTTGCTCCTTGTGGATGTAAATCACCTTTTAATTGATGTCCTCCGCTGATTTCAAATGCTCCCATTGCAATTAATTAGATATTTTTAATAGTTTTTCTTTGATTTGTATGGTTTTCTTTTACTCTTCTTTCTTGCCTTACCTGCATTGGGATTAGATACTAAATTGCGACTTAAAATTTCTTTTGAATCAATTAATTCAATGTCTTCAGAAACTTCAATTTTCCCTCTAGAAATTCGTTTTATGTCAGAGAAAATCTGCTGATCTGTCACTGCATTCCTACTCCAATTTAAGTAATGTTTCTTCATTAAGTTGGCTATAGATTCAATCAGTGCATTCTTTTCTTCACCTTCAGCCATTTCAATGGCTTTGTCAATTAATTTTTCAACTCCTCGGCCGTAATGCTTAAATCGAATATTTTTATCTGGATAAGGCATTTTTCGTGGCTTTTCTTCAAACTGTTCTTTCAAGGGGACGGGGTAGGGGCCATCAACTTTGAGTTTAAAGTCGGACATGATATACACATGATCCCAAAGTTTATGAGTAAAATCAGCCACATCGCGCAAGTGAGGATTTAATTGACCCATCACATCTACTATGGCAAGCACCATTTCGTTGCGTTCTTTGTCATCTTCAATTTCTACTGCGTGGTTGATTAATTTTTGAATATGTCTTCCATATTCTGGGATTATCATTTTTGTTCTGCTTGTATTGTATTCCATTTTTGAAGGATCTAATATATCAATAATCGTTTTAAACGATTATATAAGCGATAAATTTTTGAGAAGTTAGTTTAGTTGAATTCATTGAAATGCTAAAGTGCTTAATCTTTTACTTTTAAGATTCTAAGTTTTGCAAATTTGAGTAAGAGTTGTTTTTCGCCAACAGTATCAAAAAGAATAGTAGCTTTTTTGTTTGGTTCAATACCTTCCATTTGAGTTACTTCTCCTTTGCCAAAACGGGCATGCTCTACGCGCATTCCGGTATCAATTTTTCCTGCTGAAGCTGCAAATGTTGGATCAACGCTGCGCTTTGCATCATCAATCTTAACCATCTTTTTGTGAGGTGGAATTACTTTTGTTGGTTCTTGAACCGGTTTTTTTGTCACTTTGGACATACTTCTATTTATTGTATTTGTTTTTCCGTAATTTGATCCAAAATAGGAGGCTTTCTCATTCTCGAAAGTATCAATTTTTTCTTTAGGAGCAGTAAATTCTAGGTATTTATCTTCAATCTCATCGATAAATCGACTCGGTTCGCAGTAGATTAAATTACCCCATCGGTACCTACTGTTAGAATAGGAGAGCTGTACTTCCTTTTCTGCTCGGGTCAAAGCTACGTAAAAAAGTCGTCTTTCTTCTTCTAAATCTGCACGAGATGATAAGGATAGTTGTGATGGGAATAAATTTTCTTCCAATCCTACTACAAAAACATATGGAAATTCCAATCCCTTCGCAGCGTGAATGGTCATCAAAGAGACTTTATTGTTGTCCTCAGGCTTGTCCTTATCGGCATCAGTTAACAGTGCGATATCCTGTAAAAACACAGCCAATGATTTCGATTCTTGTTCTTCGGCTGCACTTTCTTCCTCAACAAATTCTTTAATACCATTCAATAATTCTTGAATATTGTCATAGCGTGCGATGCCTTCAGGTGTTTTATCACTGAATAAGTCATTTAAAATCGTAGAAGTTTTGGCAATTTCTTCAACCAAGTCATAGGCATTCATTTTTGACTCCAAGATTTGAAAGTTGCGAATCAAATCAACAAAGTGCTTGATTTTTGCCCTAGCACCAGCATTGATATCTTGAGGCATTAAGGCATTGTTGGAAATAACTTTCCACAAGCTTTTATCTTCTTGGTTGGCCATAAAACTCAAGCGGTCGAGTGTTGTCTTACCAATTCCTCTAGCGGGGTAATTGATAACTCTTTTAAGCGCTTCATCGTCGTCGGGATTGATTACCAACCTACAATAAGCCAATAAATCCTTAATTTCTTTGCGTTGGTAAAAAGACAATCCACCATAAATTCTATAAGGCACATCTCTTTTTCTTAGCGCTTCTTCCATTGCTCTGGATTGTGCGTTGGTTCGGTAAAGAATCGCAAAATCACTGTTTGCTGCTTGATTTCGGTGCTTAGTTTCTATGATAGAATCTGCAACATAACGACCTTCTAAATTATCGGTAAGGCTTTGTGAAACTTTTATTTTCGCCCCTTCGGAATTAGCTGTCCAAACAACTTTTTCAAGTCGCTCCTTGTTGTGTTCTATCAAACCGTTGGCAGCATTGACAATGTTTTTAGTTGACCTGTAGTTTTGCTCTAGTTTGAAGGTTTGTGTATCTGGGTAGTCTTTTTGAAAATTTAGAATGTTTTCGATGTTGGCTCCCCTAAATGCATAAATACTTTGAGCATCATCTCCCACAACACAAACGTTTTCATTGAGTGCAGCAAGTTTTTTAACAATGAGGTATTGCGAAAAGTTAGTATCTTGATACTCATCAACTAAAATGTATTTAAAACGGTGTTGGTATTTATTTAAAACATCTGGAAAGTCGCGTAATAAGATGTTGGTTTTAAAGAGTAAATCATCAAAATCCATTGCTGCAGCTTTAAAACAGCGTTTTTCATATTCGGTGTAAACTTCTCCAATTCTTGGTTTAGCCATTTGCCGATCATCTGCTTGAATAGTGGTGTTGTTGTTATATGCTGCAGCATTCAATAAGTTGTTTTTGGCTGAAGAAATTCGGTTGAGAATTAGTCCAACTTTATAAACTTTATCGTCTAATCCCAAGTCTTTTAGAATAGAACTGATGAGGCTTTTTGAATCTTGAGTATCGTAAATGGTAAAATTTCTTGGGTAGTGTAATTTATCTGCTTCTATTCGCAATATTTTTGCAAAAACAGAGTGAAAAGTACCCATCCACAAATTTTTAGCTTCCTCGGGATTGGTGATTGTAGCTATTCTTTTTTTCATCTCTTTGGCAGCTTTATTTGTAAAGGTCAGCGCCAAAATATTGAAGGGATCAACCCCTTTGTTCATAAGGTGTACAATGCGGTAGGTGAGCACTCTTGTTTTTCCGGAACCTGCTCCTGCAATAACCATGGTAGGGCCTTCGGTGTTGGTTACTGCTGCTCTCTGTTCTTGATTTAATTCATCTAAATAACTCATGCCACAAAAGTAGCCAATTCAAGCTTTTAGTTTTACTTAAAATGGTAGAAGTGATTATGAAATTTAGTGAATAAAATAAAGTTTAAGGCGTGATTTTACGGACAGCTTTCTTGAATAAGTTTTTAAGTTTATTACTGAGTTGTTTATATCTAGCTGCTAATTTGAAAAAAAAAAGTGTAGTTTAAAAATTGTATCTTTTATTTACTATTTTTAACACATGAAAATTATTTGTAAGATTTTAGGAATTTTATTCCTTTCAATTACCTCTCTAATAGGCCAAAATCGAGTTATTCATTTTGATGGAATAAATGATTATGTTAACTTAGGAAGCTCAGTCGGAACAGGTGTTAGAACTATAGAAATGTGGTTTAAACCTGATGAAGTTATTAACTCTCAATTATCAACTTTTAGCCCATTATTAATAAGACATGAAAGTCCAAATTCAAACGAATTCGGATTAACTTTTATGCCAAGTAGTGCTGGAAATTCAGGTCAATTATTATTCTATATTTATACTAATTCTACAACTTCCTATCGAATATTTTCTAATAATAACTACTGGAATGCTGAACAGTGGTATCACGTAGCTGCAGTAATTGATGCTAATCAAGGCATGATGTTATTTATAGATGGTGTTAAACAAAATTCTACTAATACCTATTCAAATGCTACAGTTCAAACTAACTCGAATGTAAGAATTGCAACTTGGAATAATGTTATTAATCGATATTTTAATGGTAGCATAGATGATTTGAGAATATCAAATTCCGCACTTTATACTTCAAACTTTACACCACCCTGTTTTGAATTAAAAGCAAATACTTCTACAATTGGGGTTTGGAATTTTAACAATAGCTCAAGTAATATTGCTATTGACTCAAGTTCAAATATGAATAATGGGATAATTTATGGAGCTTTAAACTATCAAGATGAACCATGTTTACAAAATTTTAATACAATATCTTTTGATGGGGTTGATGATTACATTAATCTTGGAAATACAGTTGGTACTGGTGTCAGAACCATTGAATTATGGTTTAAGCCAAAAGTTACAATTAATTCACAATCTAGTACTTATAGTCCTTTAGTTGTAAGAGACGAAAATCCAAATGCCAACGAGTTTGGATTAACTTTTTTACCAAGTTTTGTAGGTAATTCTGGTCAATTATTATTTTACATCTACACTAACTCATCAACATCCTATCGTATTTATTCTGATAGTAATAATTGGATTGCTGATAAATGGTATCACGTAGCAGCAGTATTAGATTCTATTCAAGGTATGATGATGTTTATAGATGGAATTAAACAAAACTCTACCAGTAGTTTTTCAAATGCTTCAATTCAAACTAATTCTAGCGTAACTGTTGGGTCATGGAATAATGTAACTAATCGTTTTTTTAATGGTAGTATAGACGATTTACACATTTCTGATTCTTCGCTTTATACTTCAAATTTTACTCCGCCCTGTTCTGACTTAAAAGCACTTCCGTCCACTATTGGTATCTGGAATTTTAATGATATAAGTGCAACTGTAGCTATAGATTCAAGTTTGAATTCTAATAATGGAATTATCGCAGGTGCTTTAAGAAGGAAAGATTCTATATGTAGAATAATTACGAATTTGATTTCAATTAGTCATGTAAAACCTGATGTTAATGTCTTTCCAAATCCTTTTAATGAAGAGTTTAAAATATTTATTAACAACCAAATAGCTAAAAGCAATAATAGAAAATTAAAAATATATTCAACTAATGGTCAATTAATTTTCGAAAAAATAATAAACACAAATGAAACTGTGGATGCTAGTTCTTTTCCTTTAGGAATTTATTTTTATCAAATTTTCGAGGACAATCGAATAGTTTCTACAGGTAAGCTTATTAAACATTAGTTTTTTAAATATGAATTGTATGATAAAAATTTGTTTTTTGAAAAATCCTATAGTCTAAACAAGGATAAAATAATAACTGGAAGTACCTTAAGAATATTTAAAATAGTTTTTCAAACACCGACTTAGATTTCATCGAATAATGATGTTTTGGGAAAAAGTAATTTGTTAAAGCATATCGTGTTCCTTCAATTATTGGCATGCCTCTGTGAATACCACTTGTGTCTACTAAAATTAAAGTTCCTTTTTTTGCAGTAAAAATTCTTTTCTGATAAACTTTATTTTTAACTATAAAGTCTTCAATTTGATTTTCAGAAATTCTATTTTGGTGAGATTTAAAATTATTTTTTAGAATTGAACTATAAACCGATTTTTTTTTATGCGTTCCAATTATATATTCAAAGGGTCCATTATTGTATTCTACATCATTCAAATATAATATACTTTTAAATTGAATTCTATAAACGCTATCTCTGTGCCAACCTCCTCCCGAGCCAAGGTTTTCTTCTTCTGTTATTAACTTTGCTCCTAAAGTATGAGAGTTAATTACAGGTGCTTTTAAATAAGCTTCTGCTAATTTAAATAGATATTGATCATTATGATAATTATTGATTAATTCTGAATACTTTTGAGAAGCATAAACCCTATTATCTGCACCCCACTTATCTTTCCATACATTTACTTTATTATCCTTTATAATCTCTTCTAAGTCATCAATAATTTGATTACATAATTCATCAGAATAATAATTGGGAATGATGCTAATACCTGTATTGGAAATTTCGTCTAAAATTTTTTTATCACTTATATTAACATTCACATTCTTTAGTTTTAACTTATCTTTTAGTTTTTCATAATTAATTCTAGAGAATGCATGGATGAGGTTTAAATGTCTTTTCATATGTTTACAAAAAAGTAAAAATTAAACGGTGCAATAGTAAAATTTACTATTTATTTTTTTAAAATTACATTAAAAATAATATAATTTTATAGATGAGTATAAAAAAAAGAATTCTAGAAAACTTGAAGAATGGAACTATTTTAAAAAATGGACTGCCAGCATTTAAAAATAGACTATATAAGACTATTAAAACATCTAACTTTTTTTACTTATTCAATGTAAACAGAGTTAAGACAAAAAAATATTTGGAATCTATAAGAATAATTAATAAAAACCATTTTAAGGTTGGAAATTATTACTTAGACAGTCGAATAATGTTGAATGAGCAATCAATTGTTTACTCACTAGGTATATTAAATGACGTTTCATTTGATGAATTTATAGCCAAAAAATTTTCCTGTCAAGTTTTTATGTATGATCCTACACCTTTATCAATTGAATTTTTAAAATCTCAAAAAAATAGCAAATTCAATTTTTTTCCTTTTGGTGTTTGGATTGAGGAGTCAATTATGAAGTTTTATGAACCTAAGTTTGGAGGATCTTCTTCAATTTTTAACTCAAACAATTATGTTAGTGATAGATTTTTCGAAGCAAAATGTTATACGATTAAACAACTAATGGAAAAAAATAATCATACTAATATTGATGTTTTTAAAGCTGACATCGAAGGTGCTGCTCTACCGATTCTAGAACAAATGATTGATCAAAAAATACTTCCAACTCAAATAATTGTAGAGTTTGAAAGACCTAAAAAGGATATAAATAAGATAAATGATTTCTTTCAAAGGGTCGATAACCTTAGAAAAGTACTATCTAATTATGGTTATGAAGAATTCCGTTTACCCCGAAAAAGTGCAAAATATTTTTCTTTAGAACTACTATTTACTAAATCTCAATAAAATTGTAAATTGATATATATAGTTTTCCTTGTATAAGTAAGAAAGTTGCAAACTTTCTATTGAATTTATAAATTTCATGATTAAAGTATTTTTTTTACTAAATTTTATTTTTTTCTCAGTAAGTATATCAGGTCAAGATTTGTTATTCTGGGGTAGTGCGGTACCAAATGAGTTTTACTCTTTAGATTTAACTACAAATTCTGTAAACATAATAGCTACAGGGCAAAGCCGAATCACAAGAATTAGAGTAGATCAGAACTTGAAACAAGTATTTTGGTCTTCACAATTTTTAAATAAAATTCAAAAGGCTGATGCAAATCTAAGCGGTACAAATATCTCTGATGTTAAAACAAATATAACACAGGTTGCGACTATAGCTACTGATGCTATTAATAACAAAATATACTATCATTTAAATGGTGGATCAGAAATATTTAGTTGCGACACACTTGGAGGTTCTACAACAACTGTTGTAAACTTTGGATCAGTAACATCAATTCTTGGATTGCAGGTTGTTGGAGATGAGCTTTATTGGAGTCAACAGTCTAGCTCTAGTAATAGTATTTCAAAAATTAACTTAACATCAAGTAATATTTCATCAATATACAGTACAAATGAATTGCTTTTTGATATAGTTATTTTACCAGAAGACTCTAGTATTTACTTCACTAATAGAACCGGAAATAGAATTCAAAAGATAAAGTTGGATGGATCTAATTTACAAACTATAATTACAGAAACGGGATTAATTGGAACGTTAAGTGGCGATTATTGTAATAATGTTTTATACTATGTAGTAAATAGACCTGTATCAGGAACAAATGGGAGTCAAATAAAAAAAACAGATTTAATTGGTTCAACTCCAGTTATTTTAATCGACACATCGTTTTCTTTTCTTGCAGGAGTTGATGCCCTTTATGAATTCAACATCGGTAAGCGAAAGGATTTTCTCGGTCCAGATATCTTTACCTGTGAAGATTCTGTTGAATTAAATTCAACAGTTTATGGTGCAAGCTATTTATGGAGCACCAATGATACAACTTCTGTAATTTCTGTTAAGCAATCAGGTAATTACAAGGTAACTATTACCTTAAAAAATTGCTCAAAAATCGACTCTATAAATGTAACGTTTTCTTCTAACTTTTCTGTTGATATAGGAAAAGACACCATACTATGCTTTGAGGATAGCTTATTACTAGATGCAACAACCCCTGGAGCAACTTATTTATGGCAAGACAGTTCAGTTAATTCAACATTCAATGTGACTAGTACAGGAATTTATTGGGTGCAGGTGGAATTGAATGGTTGTTTTAAGCGAGACTCCATTAATGTGATTAAAAACCCAGAAATTATAGTAGATTTAGGCGAAGATACTTCCCTGTGTTTTCAAGAAACACTATTGCTAGACGCCACCAACCCAGGTGCTACTTATTTATGGCAAGATAGTTCAGTTAATTCAACATTTAATGTGAGCAGTTCAGGGTTTTATTGGGTAGATGTAACATTAGGAGGCTGTAAAAAAAGAGATTCAATAAGAGTGACTTTTGTCCCTGATTTTACTGTGAATATAGGCTCAGATACTACATTGTGTTTTGGTGATTCTGTTATACTTGATGCAAATACTCCGATGGCATCTTATTTATGGTCAGATAGTTCTACTAATGCTATTTTAAAAGTAAGACAAGCAGGTATTTATTGGGTAGATGTATCGTTTAATGGCTGTATGAAAAGAGATTCAATCCTTATTGAGTATTTCGATACTGTTAATGGTTCATTTCTTCCAAATTTTTCAAGAATTTGTGATGATGAAATACTGTTCATTTCTCTTCCTCTTCAAAACTCATTTTATATTTGGCAAAATGGCAGCACAGAAAGAAATATTACTATTAATGAAAGTGGATTATACACTGTTAAAATAGTAAACAGCTGTGGGACAAGAATTGATACTGCCGTTGTTACAAAAGGATGCGATTGTAAAGTCATACCACCTACAATTTTTACTCCAAATTATGATTATATAAATGATTTATTTACAATTAGAATCAATTGTAAATTAGAGTTTTATAATATTTCTATTTATAACAGATGGGGTGGAAAAGTATTTGAAAGTAAACAACAAAATAATAGTTGGGACGGCTCTTACAATGGTAAAAATGTTAAATCAGGTACCTACTTTTATATAATCAATTACAAAGCGTCTAATGAAAAAGAAAAATCGATTAGCGGAAGCTTTCTGTTAACTCGATAAGTTTTAAATTGAAAGATTTTTTGATTGAGTATGCTTTAAAAAATTGAAATGAAAATATTGTTTTATATAGTTTAATGTAATTTTTATATGCTGTTAAAAAGATTAAAATACAATAATATACCTGAATTAAAGCTTAATTATCTTCAAAAAAGTATGAAAGATATCGTAGCTTCCAAACTTGAAAATAGTATATATCAGTATGAGAATGTAAAATGTCCAGTTTGTGAAGTTGATAACAAAGAACTAATTGGGGAAAAAGATAGGTACGGTCTATCTTACAAAACAAACCTTTGTGTCAGTTGTGGTTTGATATATACCAGCCCTAGGATGACTCAACTTTCATATAATGAGTTTTATAATACAGAATATAGAAAATTATATGTAGGTAAAGAAACTGCTACTGATAGCTTTTTTTATTCTCAAAGAATTAAAGGAAAAAAAATTTACGATTACTTAAAGAGAAATAATTTAATCTTAAAAGAAGAGTCTTTCATATTAGAAATAGGATGTGGTGCAGGAGGAATTTTAAGTGTTTTTAAAGAAAGAGGACATAAGGTCAAAGGGTCTGATTTAGGAGAGGAATATATAGAGTATGGTAAAAAATTTCACGGATTGGATATAGAAATTGGGTTTTTATCAAACATTAAAATAGATAAAAAACCTGATATTATTATTTATTCACATGTATTAGAACATATTCTTGATTTAAAATCCGAGTTAACTTCAATTAAAAATATTATATCAGAAAATACAATAGTATATATTGAAGTTCCAGGTGTCAAGGAGATACACAGAAATTTTGAATCAAATATTCTTAAGTATTTTCAAAATGCTCACACGTATCATTTTTCATTGGAAACTCTAACCAATCTTTTCTCAATAATGGGGTTTGAATTAATTTGTGGTAATCAATTTGTACAGTCTGCATTTAAACTTACTACTAACAAAACGATAATCAATAATGATTATAACAACGTTAAATCCTATTTATTAAAAACCGAAAAAAATAGAATACTATATAGTTTTACACCATTAGCAATTAAGCTACATGCAAAAAAAATAATATTAAAAACTCTTGATATTTTAAAGTTGAGGAAAATTGCAAGGAAAATTAAAAACCATTTTAATAAACTATAAATTTTCCAATAAATATTCCATCCCTTGATCATCCACATCCAGATGCGTCACCATTCTGATAATTTGTGGACCCATGCCTGCAACTAAGATACCTTTCGATTTCATTTCTGAAATGAATTGTTCTGAGGGATAGTCTTCTTTGAGTTTAAAAATAACAATGTTGGTCTCAACTGGATAAATCGACTGGACATAGCTTTTGCTTTTTAGCGCATTAGCGATTTCTTTTGCTCGTTGATGGTCTTCTTCCAAACGATTAACATGCTTGTCGAGCGCATAAATTCCCGCTGCTGCCAATACTCCTGCTTGTCTCATCCCACCACCTAAAATTTTTCGGATGCGTACAGATTTCTTAATAAAAGAGGCAGAACCAATCAATAATGAACCTACAGGAGCTCCCAAACCTTTTGAAAGACAAATTGAAATACTACTAAACTGCTTGCCCATTTCTTTGCTTTCTATTTTTTGAGCTACCAATGCATTGAAAAGTCTGGCACCATCTAAGTGAAGTGGTAAGTTATTTTCACTACATACTTTCGCAATGGACCTAATTTCTTCAAAATCCCAACAAGTTCCTCCACCTTTATTGCAGGTATTTTCTAAAGATACAAGTTGAGAGGGAGCTAAGTGAATGTCCTCTGGATTGATTTCAGCTTTCAATTGTTCTGCCGAGAAACGCCCTTGAGCTCCTTTGATTAAACGAACTGAACAAGCTGAATTAAATCCAATTCCACCACCTTCATAACGGTAAATGTGCGCTAGTTCATCGCAAATAACTTCCCCTGGAGCATTGGTGTGCACCTTTATGGCAATCTGATTGGTCATGGTGCCGGAAGGACAAAATAAAGCAGCTTCATGTCCAAAAAGCGTAGCAGCTTTAGCTTCCAATTCTTTTACTGTTGGATCATCGCCCAACACATCGTCACCTACTTTTGCTTCCATCATTGCAATTTTCATTGCTGCAGTTGGTCGGGTAACGGTATCACTTCTTAAATCTACTATCATTGATTTGGTATTATAGTCCTGGTAATATGCCTTTAGCAATTCCCTGCATTTCAGATTCTGCTACTTTTTCAGCTTTTTCTAAAGCTCTGTTCACAGCTATCAAAGTCAGTTCTTCTACTTGTTCTCTATCATTCATAATTTCAGGTGATATTTCAATGGAAGTAATTTTTCTGTTGCCATTTGAAACAACCTTTACCAGACCATTTTCTGCATCAGCACTCACGCTAATGGTTTCTTAACGTGCTTTAATTTCTTCTGTCTTTTGCTTCATTTCCTGAAGCTTTCCCATCATATTTCCAAACATGTTCTTCGGTTTTTAGGTTGATTTAAATTAAATAATATCTTTAGATAGACTCCAAAGAAAAGGTTTTCGTTTAAAACTATTGATTATTTTGAACTCTTCCAAAGGATTACTCGTTTCATCTAAGAATTTAAAGATGGCTTTCGCCTCATTTTTGAGGTACATCTCTTGTAAAAGTTGATTGCCTAAATGATTTTTCTCTTTCAGAATGCGTAGAAAAATTCGATCATAAAAGTAAAAGCGTTTTTTAAAAAGCTGATAATCTAGTGACTTACTCTTTTTTAAATTCTGTATAATTTGTTGTACCTTTCTTTCGGTATTTTTAAATGAGTATCCTGAAGAGGCTTTTACCCAACCACCTCCGGTTCCAATTTTTAAATAGGTTTTTTTATTTTCTTTCCAAAAAGGATAATCGCTCATTGGAATAACTCCTTTCTCTTCTTCGTAAATTTCATATTCAGTAAGCTTTAATTTTTCTTGAATGTATTGCTTGATTAATTCATCGTACACTTTATTTTCGACCAAATCAGGACTAAAGAAAGTAAATTCAACCAAAGCCTTAGTTGCTGAAAAAGGGAGAACATAGGTAAAACAACATAAGTCATTATATCCTAGCCTAAAATCCATCATGGTAAAGCTATTATCATTGAAAAATGGCTTTTTTGTTTCAATAACAATTCCCTTAAAATGTTGCAAAATGGTGTTGCCTTTTTCTTTATTGAAATCTTGGCTTATTCTGCTGTCAAAAATAATTTTTCCTTCAATTTTTCCATTATCTGTCAAGCAAGTGTTTTTTTCTACACTCTGAACTGTAGCTTCGATCCAACTAACATTTTCGGCTGCTTCAACTTTACTTAGCGCATAGCGGTAAAAGTCGATAGAACGAATCATTTTGTATTGATAAGCTCCCATTTCCATCGACTGGTTTATTTCATTGGTGACAAACTTGCCTTCCGACCATTGTTTGTGAATGAGTGCTTCCCACTTTCCTTTTCCTTCTTCCCAAAAACACCATGTTTTGTCGTTTACCTCTTTCTTTGAAGGCTCAATGATTGCAATGATTTTTGACTTAAAAAAATCATCTTCAATAAATGCAAGCGCCAATTGTAAACCTGCAAGTCCGCCGCCGACAATTATGTAATCAAAACTATTTTCTTCTTTACCCGCCATTCTTTCTAATAGTGCGTTTTAATTTTTGAGATAACAAAAGCAAGCAATAAAATCAATCCAAAGCCAATTAAAAAATAAGCTAGTTCATTGTTGGCATATTCAGGATGGTCAAAATTTAATCCTGATATTCCGAAAGTTAGTGCCATTGAACAGAAGAAGGCGAGCATGCGTTGAATTGAGTTCATGGAAATACGCTAAAGGGTATGATTTGGGTAAATACGCTTTGTTTCATTTAAAGAATCTTTTATCAACTTTTTAAGGATGTCGATATTAATATCAGCTAATTTATTAATGTAAAGACAGGTTTTCCAATTTTATGCTTACCCAATTGTTCTAGCAAGTCTTGATTTTTATGAATTCCACACATTAAGTAAAGGCTAATGGCTGTTTTTCTGGGAGAAAATCCAATCATTAAAAAATCACCTTCTCTTCCGCTTTCATATTTATAGTGGTAGTTCCCAAAGCCTACAATACTTTCTCCCCACATTTTAGCTTTTGTACCACTAATTTCTTCCATTATTTTGAGTAACTCAAAGCTATCGGCTTTTTTTTGAGGGTTTTCAGTTTTAGCTAAAAAGTCCTCTACAGATTGCTCAGTGGCTTTTGTCTTATTTTCCACCATTTTGTTGGACTAGTTTAAACGGTAAGGGACAATTAATTCAAATTCGGGAATTTTTACTTCTATTAAACGCTCATCTTCATTTCTCATTAAGTAGGTTCCCCACATCATTCCCATGTCTGATTGTAATTGACAAAAAGATTCATAGCTGTATGAACTTCCAGCTTCAATTAGTGGCTGTTCGCCAACCACACCATCGCCTTTTACTTCTGAATAATGCGACCTAGAATCGAAAATAAACCAGTGCCTGCTAAGTAATTTGACGCTAGTTTGACTGTGGTTATCAATTCTTATTTGATAGCTAAAAATAAATTGACGCTGCTTTGAAATAAGTCTAATTTCTTCGAACTTAGTTTCAACACTCACTTCAATTTTTTCGGTTAAACTTTTTGTCATTTATTTTATATATTAATCCTCAACAGTGTTCGATGAGTTATCAACTTCAAACCCAATTAAACGGTCATAAATCTCTCCATTTTGTCTGTGATAAACAAAAAAATAGTAATTATTTTCAGTCTCAGAGTGTGTCCCTTCAATAACAGATAAATCTCCTTTTGTTTCACCTGTTGGAAGAAACGCATAGGCATAATTGTAATAACCTTGTTTCAACTTTACTTTCAATTTATATTGTCCGTTTAGTTCATCGTATTCCATTTTAAACTCCTCTTTAAACTCCCAATCACTGAGTTCGCCAAAAACATATAGATCGCCACCGTTAACCTTATTTGGACGGATTAACGTAAAGTGCGCAATCATATAATCTCCTTCACGATTTGAATCTGAACCGATGTCATTTTTGATTAAATAACGACCATTGATGTCGGGTTGAAAATAGTATCTTTTATGCGATCTAGGTTCATCGGGAGTGATAAAAACATCCGTTTTGCCATCATTGATTTGAATTCGATCAATGTTCATGGATTGGTAGCGCAGGTCTTTGGCATCAAAAAAGCGGTATTCGTTGTTGCCATCAAAAAGGTTGTTGTCTTCATAATTATAGACTAGCTTAGGTGTTTGAACAAACAAGGGTTTTAGATTGGTGATGGCATTGTCCCATCTGCGGTTTTGAGCGACAATAACTTTTAAATCCAAGTAGGGATCTTGAATGGGGTAGCTTGCATGGTTGATGGTAAAATCAACCTCTTGTTTATAGTCTCTGTGCCTTGCCAAAGTAGCCATGTGAATATTCGTCTCAATTGAAATGCGTTTATCAACCACATGAAATTGCTTGCTGAGCACTAAATCATTTTCATCGTTATTTGCATAAACCACCAATAAATAATTTCCTGAAAGCTTAAATTGGATGTCTTCATTTGGAAAAGAAACGCTGTAATGAATGTATGAAAACAAAGTATTGAAAGAATATTTGTAATCTTCGATAAAAGCGTCAAAAAACCCACTGATGTATTCTTGAGTAACCAAGCCGGAAGGTTGCCAATCGGCGTTGCAGTGGATGAATTTATAATTATAAACTTGGTAGTTCGTTTCAAAATCATCGAAATGAAGTTCGAGTCTTTTTTGGTCATTTAAAAAAATGATGGGCAGCGTCATTTGGTCTCCTTGAACGTAAAGTTGAACAGATTTTATATTCTCTTTGTAAACATGGTCTCTATAAATGAGGTTACTTGGTTCGTAGCTTTTAGTTGTGGCTTTACTGTGTTCTCCTTCAGTAGCTAAAGAAATTGTTGAAGCTGAAGAACAAGCAAATATTAGATACAGGAAGAAATAAGGAACTCTCATCAATTAGTGGATTGTTTGCTGCTAAATTAACCCGAATTATGCATTAGAAAAATAATAAAATGCATAAACGATTAAGTAAATCTACCATTTTGGAAAAATTATGAATATCCAAAATGGTGATTTTCTAAATCGGGGTTCCTCCAATTATATTCATTTAACTACGGCACTATAACTGATAAAAGCAGTTTATTTCCTATCCCCCGTAAGCTGGTTAAGTAATGTAATTACTTTCAAATGTATAAGTTGGAAGCAAATAAAGCGATTAAAGCAAGCGAATTTCGTTTTGAAATTTTAGGGAATGCTTAAGAAAAAATAAAGCCACTCTATTTCTAAAGTGGCTTCAAAAGATTTCTTGAGTGAAGTTTAATGTTTAATTAAAGCTAACCGATTAAACTTAATTGCATCATTCTACCAAAAGTGACAAATAGCCTAAATTAAAAGTTAAGCTTTCAGTAAATGGGTTTATAGAGTTAAGTTATTCATAAAAGTTTCTCGAAACCAATCTACTTGCAATTTCAAACCCTCTTTTAAGGTCGTTTTTGGGTTGTAGTTTAATAGTTTCCTTGCTTTATCGATGTTTGCTTTTGTGCGAAATTGTTCTCCTGGTCGAATTGGCATTGTTTCTAAGGTAATTTTCTTTCCTAGAATTTCTTCAACTGTTGCAATGCCCTTTGCGGTGGTGTTTTCTTCGTCAATTCCCAAATTAAAAATCTCTCCGTTACAAATGGCTTCTTTGTCGATTGTACTTACAATTCCATCCACAATATCACCAACATAGGTGAAACTTCTTAAATGTTTTTCACTTCCTTTGTAAAGTGGAAATGCTTTGTTATTCAAACCGCAATCAATAATTCGAGTGAATAGTTTGTCAGGACGTTCTCTAGGACCATAAACTGAATATAGCCTTAATGAGGTGCTTTTTAAGTGCTTATTTCTACTTGCTGACAATACCAATTGCTCAGCTGTAAGTTTTGTAACACCATATAAAGACACCGGCATAGGAGCTTGGTCTTCTGTCATGGTAGCGTATTCTCCATAAATTGAAGAAGTGGAAATATTGATAAAAAAAGGTTTCTTTTCATGACTCTCAAACAAATCAAGCAATCTTTGAGTTGCTATTACATTGTTCGAGAAGTAATCCTCGAAGTTACTGGTAGTTGCAATGCCTGGTTGAGCAGCAAAGTGAATAACGCAATTCACTCCTTTAGCTATTTTTTTCGAAAGTTGATCATTTCGAAGGTCTACATTTTCAACTACAACTCCTTTTTCTTGAAGGGCCTTTGCATTTAGCTTTTTTAGTTGGATATCGTAATATGGTGAAAAATTATCAATTGCCTGTATTTCATGCCCCATAGCTATCAGTCTTTCAACTGTATGTGAACCAATAAATCCTGCGGCTCCGGTAACTAATATCAACATCCGTTTGTATTTTTTACAAATTAACACTCTTTTTTATTTACAGCTAGCATTTATTTTAATGTCCTTGCATTTTAAATACAGTATATCAGCATAACTATCTATTATGTAAATAATACAATAGATGTGTAAGTTTCAAGCAATGTTTGTTATGAATATGAACATTTAATCAATGCTTTGCATTGATATGCTTTTCCCCATGAATAATATCGAATTAACTCCTAAATATCGCATGCTACCTAAGTCGCCTGCTCATTTATGAGTAGTTCGGTATTTACCGATAATACATTTATTACTTTCTTAGCTGTTCCTAAAGTATTATGCCGATGTAGATTTTAAGGAGCATATATGCGACATTTAAAATCACTATCGGTATAACAAGCAAAAAAAGGAAATACAGAGAAGCGAAGCGGAACGCCTTTTTTTTGATTGTGCCTGTCCCGCTTTTTTTGGCGGGAGTCTTTTCAGTGGGGCATGTCAAAAGCGTGGGCTGAGAAGAATTCATTTGGGACCACGCTAGGGCGTGGTTTTGGTTCGTTTTTTTTGGAGAAGCAAAAAAATGAACATAAAAATAAAATATTTTCAAACAAGCTCATTAATTAATTGGTAGTTATACGAATATTCATAATTTAAAATGATTGGCTTTAACGAAACCAATAATACACTAGATTTTTTTGGTTAATTCTTCAACAATAAATAAGTTAATAGATTATAAAACAATTACTTAAGTTGTAAGTAAGTCGAATAAGATAAGTTACCAGACATTCAGATAATTTATTGATATGTAGATAGAAATCGGTGTTCTTAAGCTTGCTATCAACTACTTTATTCAAAATTGGCTATTTCGTAAAGGAAAATTATACTTTTGTCTTTTTATTAAATTACCTTAAACTTTTTATGTCTGAATTTACGATTATAGTTCCAGTTTACAATGAAGTAGAGAACTTAGAAAGGGTTGAGAAAGAACTACTTGCTTTCACAAAAGTCGCGTTAAAAACTACTGAAATCTTATTTGTAAACGATGGATCATCAGACAATAGCCAAGAACTTATTGAGGAAATCTGCAAAAGAAATCCTGTATTTAAATTTGTTTGCTTTAAAGAAAATAGAGGCCTAAGTGCAGCTATAAAAGCCGGTTTTGATGTTGTTGAAAGTCCTTTTATTGGTTATATTGACAGTGATTTACAAACTACTCCTGAAGATTTTAATTTACTTTTAAAATATGCAGATGAGTATGACTTGGTAACAGGGGTTCGAGCAGATCGAAAAGATTCTTTTGTAAAAAACATGTCTTCTAAAATAGCGAATGGTATTCGCCGAGCCTTTACACATGATGGAATGGACGATACAGGTTGTCCTTTGAAAGTAATAAAAACGGATAAAGCCAAAAATATTCCAATGTTCAATGGGCTTCATCGTTTTCTACCCGCTATGATTTTATTGCAAAAAGGGAAAGTGATTCAAATTCCTGTTAGGCATTTTCCAAGAATAGCAGGTACTGCAAATTTTGGACTTTGGAACAGACTTTTGGGGCCGCTTATGGACTGTTTTGCTTACTTATGGATGAAAAAAAAGTACATTAATTATGAAATTA
This sequence comes from uncultured Flavobacteriales bacterium, assembly GCA_963973975.1. Taxonomy (GTDB): domain Bacteria; phylum Bacteroidota; class Bacteroidia; order Flavobacteriales_E; family Vicingaceae; genus UBA1494_A. The sequence goes on along the minus strand of CAXBCF010000006.1, from coordinate 87,479 downwards.
AATCTAAAGGATGAGTAATTGGATTATTTATTCTATTGGGTTTTTAGCTCAACTACTTTTTTCTGGAAGGCTATTTATTCAATGGTTTCTTTCTGAAAAAAATAAGCGAATCATTACGCCAAGTCTCTTTTGGAAATTGAGTCTTACTGCTTCTTTTCTGTTATTCGTATATGGCTATTTGCGAAATGACTTTGCCATCATGTTCGGGCAAACATTTACCTATTTTATCTATGTTCGAAATTTATATTTTCAAGGAGAATGGCAAAAACATTCAGTAGTTTTTCGAGCGTTTCTTTTGTTTTTTCCTATTATCATTGTTATATATGGCTACAATAATGGAAACCAAGACATAAAACAATTGCTGAATAATTCTGCAATACCGAGCTGGCTTTTTTGGCTTGGGGTTTCAGGGCAATCTATTTTTACCATGCGGTTTATTTATCAATGGTTGTATTCTGAGCGAAAAAAGGTGTCTCACTTGCCTGTAGGTTTTTGGCGATTGAGTGTAGTAGGGGCTTTGTTAATATTAGTTTATGGCATTTTTAGAAAAGACCCGGTTTTACTAATAGGACACGGTTCAGGATTGTTGATTTATCTTAGAAACATATATATAGAGAAAAATGAAGTACCTATATAAATATCCCTTAACTGCTTTATCACTTGTTTGTATAGGGATATTCTTTTTTCACTTAGATGCTTTTCACATCAACATTATGGAGGCAAGGAACTTTATCACTGCTCGAGAAATGGTGAACGATGGGAATTGGCTACTAACTACAATTAATGGTCTGCCTCGTTATGAAAAACCTCCATTACCTACTTGGTTGACTGCTTTTTCAGGAATACTATTTGGGTTTAAAAGTCTTTTTGCGATGCGACTACCCGTAGCAATCATGAGCTTGATTTTAATTTTGATTTCATATAAATTTCTTTTAAAACTTTCTAAAAACCCTATTTATGCGTTAGTTAGCGCCCTTGTGATGGCAACTTCCTTTTACATTATTGTCGGAGGTAGAGATGCAAATTGGGACATGTTTAGCCATAGTTTTATGATGCTTTGCATTTACTTTTTATTTCTGCTCTTCACTTCTCATGAGTCAAGGTATAAAAATGCATTCTTAGCAGCTTTTTTCTTTGCTTGCTCTTTTATGAGTAAAGGGCCAGTCTCAATGTATACATTAATGCTGCCCTTTTTAATAGCATTCGGAGTGGTATATAAATACAAAAACTTCAAGAGTCCTTTATTGCCAATTCTATTTTTTTTGTTACTTACCCTCTTTTTTTCAGGATGGTGGCATTTGTATGTTTATGAGCACGACATGGTCAACATACAGAAAGTAACAGAAAAGGAGATTGGTAATTGGCAGAGTTATAAAGTTAAACCATTTTATTATTACTGGACTTTTTTGAGAGAGAGTGGACTTTGGCTAATACTTGGGTTCATGAGTTTGCTTTATCCCTATTTAAAAAATAGAGTGTTCGATAAAAAGGCATACCTGTTTACTTTTTTGTGGACTGTTGGCTCTCTTGTTCTTTTATCAATAGTTCCTGAAAAGAAAGTAAGGTACCTGTTGCCAGTATTTATTCCACTTGCCATGAATACAGGCTTTTACATTGAGTTTTTATTTCGAAAGTTTAAAGAGCTAAAAGATATTAAGCAAACATTTCCTGTTTACTTAAGTTTCGGACTTGTTGCGATCTTCGGGTTGGCTTTCCCGTTTATTGGGTACTTTATTATTGAAGATTTACTTAAGGAAGTGAATTGGTATTGGTTTTCAATCCTGTCATTTGCAACAATATTAATTGGATTCTTTATGTTGAAGAATCTTATTAAAAAGAATATTCCCTCAGTTTTTCTTTTATCCATTTCTCTTATTGTCTCTTTAATCGTCTTTGGTATGCCTTTGCTTAAGACATTCAATCTTAATCCTGCATATAAGTCTTTAAACAATTTAAAGAAATGGGAAGCTGAAACTCAATTAAAAGTGTATGATTATGGTTTGTTTACACCCGAGTTTATATGGTCTTACGGTCAATCTATGAAGCAACTAGAAATTAAAAATAGTAATGATTTTCCAGATGAGGAAGCTTTTGGAGTGTTAATTTTTTACTATGAAAAGCCTAGATTGGAATTAGAGTTTGGCGGGAATTATACCATAGAAAATATTGAGCGTTATGACATGAATTTTAAAGCTGCGCCTGGAGAAAAAGGCCATAAAAATCGACTTTATAAAGATTTATATGTGTTGAGAAAAAGAAAATAAAGCAATTGAAAGTGGTTATGTTTTAAAATTTCATTTTAGTTTACTTTTATAAAAATGAGCTGTTTGCAACAAATATTTTTCTCTTTTGTTATAAATTGTGTAGAGTAAATGAGCTACTTTTATAGCTAAATAAAAATCTTTCTAAATTGTAGTTCAATATATCAGAAGTCTTATTTTTGCAGCCGAATTTGAATTATTCAGACATTATGCCAAAGTCGCTTAGAATTAAAAAAGGAATTGACATTAAGCTTGTAGGAGAAGCTGAAAAAGTGTTATCTGAACTCCCTTTCCCTGAAAGTGTTGCCATTAAGCCAACAGATTTTGAAGGCATCAAAGCCAAAGTTATTGTGAAAGCAGGTGACGAAGTAAAAGCTGGAACCACACTTTTTTACGATAAAAACAATGAGCAAGTAAAGTTTACTTCACCTGTAAGTGGAGAGGTTGCCGAAGTAAAACGAGGTGATAAGCGAAAATTACTTGAGATAATTGTGATTGCCGACAAAGAAACGAAGTATGAAAACTTCAATGCGGCAGATCCAAAAAACTTAAAAAGAGATGAAGTGATTGAAAAAATCACTAAAAGTGGATTGTGGCCTTTTATCAAACAACGTCCTTATGATGTTATTGCCAATCCATCTGATCATCCAAAAGCAATTTTTATTTCTGCTTTTGATTCAGCTCCTTTAGCTCCTGATAATGACTTTGTGATGCACAACAGTGGTACCGCTTTTCAAACAGGAATTGATGCACTTGCTAAGTTAACTGAAGGGAAAGTTTACTTAACAACTCACGGAACACATAAAGCGGATGAAGTTTTTACAAATGCAAAAAACGTTGAACACAATACCATCAGTGGTCCTCATCCTTCTGGAAATGTCGGAGTTCAAATTCATCATTTAAATCCACTTTCTAAAAGTGAAGTAGTTTGGACAGTTAAACCTCAAGACCTTGTTACAATTGGTAAACTATTTGAAACAGGTAAGCTAGAAGCTACAAGAGTTATTGCGATTGCCGGTTCGCAAGTTAAAGGACCTAAGTACTACAAAACGATTATGGGTGCTAGCATCAAATCAATTACTAAAGATCTACTCAAAGAAGGAAATAATAGAATAATCAGCGGCAATGTACTAACAGGTACTAAAGTTGAAGAAACTGGTTATTTAGGTTATTACGATTATCAACTAACTGTTATTCCAGAAGGTGGTGAGCCCGAAATGTTTGGATGGATTAAACCAAATCCTAATAAATTTAGTGTTTCAAGAGCCTTAGTTTCTTGGTTGCAACCTGGTAAGAAATATGATTTAACTGCTAACATGAACGGTGAAGAACGTCCGTTTGTGGTTACCGAAGAATACGAGAAAGTTTTTCCATTTGACATTTACCCTGTTCAGTTGGTAAAATCAATTTTGATTGATGATATTGAATTGATGGAAGAGCTCGGTATTTACGAAGTAGCTCCCGAAGATTTTGCTTTGTGTGAAACGATTTGTACCTCGAAAATTCCTGTTCAGTCAATCGTAAGAGAAGGATTGTCGAAGTTGAAAAAAGAAATGAGTTAATAAACAAATGAGTTAATAAACAATAATAGTAGATATAACTATGAGCAATGCTATTCATCATTTTCTAGAAAAGAACATCAAGCCCAACTTTGAGAAGGGTGGGAAGTTAGAAAAATACTATCCTGCATTCGATGCTTTAGAAACATTTTTATTTGTTCCTGGTCACACAGCAAGAAATGGAGGCTCACACATTAGAGATGGAATTGATATGAAACGAACCATGATTATGGTTGTTTTAGCAATGGTTCCGGCATTATTATTTGGAATTTGGAATACTGGTCACCAGCATTTTTTGGCAATGGGTGAAGTTGTTCCATTTATGGACAAAGTAATTTACGGATTGATTAAAGTACTTCCACTAGTAATCGTTTCGTATGCAGCTGGCTTAGCGGTTGAATTTCTATTTGCCATTATTAAAAAGCACCAAGTAAATGAAGGGTTTTTGGTTTCAGGGATGTTGATTCCACTTTGTTTACCAGTTGAAATTCCTTTATGGATGGTAGCAGTAGCAACAATTTTTGCCGTTGTTATTGGCAAAGAAGTTTTTGGCGGAACAGGAATGAATATTTTAAATGTAGCCTTAACAGCAAGAGCTTTTTTATTCTTTGCTTATCCAACCTGGATGTCGGGAGATAAAGTTTGGATTGGAGGTGGTACCAACGAATCGGTGGCTTATGCTGATGGCTCTACAGGAGCTACTTTATTGGCTCAAGCAACTGAGAAATCATCCGGGTTTGTCGACGCCTCCGGAGCTGCCTATAGCGATACTTTTATGTCTGCATTGATTGGGACTATTCCGGGATCTGTTGGAGAAACCTCAGTAATTGCAATTCTAATTGGTGCTGCAATCTTATTATTCACAGGCATTGCAAGTTGGAAGATTATGCTTTCAGGTGTAGTCGGAGCTTATGTAATGGGACTCTTATTTAATGCTTGGGGAGCAAATGAATTTATGTTAGTTCCTGCTCATTATCATTTAGCAATGGGTGGTTTTGCTTTTGGAATTGTTTTCATGGCTACCGATCCGGTAACTGCTTCTCAAACAGCTACTGGGAAATACATTTATGGCTTTTTAATTGGAATGCTGGGAATCATGATTCGGGTATTTAATCCGGCTTACCCCGAAGGAATCATGTTAGCCATTTTATTTATGAATGTTATGGCTCCTTTGATTGATCATTATGTGATTCAAGCAAATATTAAAAGAAGAAAAAAACGCGCTGCATTAGTTGCTGCATAATTTTAACAGAAATGGACGTAAATAAAAACAGTTATACTTTTACTTTCTCGGCAATCTTAGTTATTGTTGTTGGTGCTTTATTGGCATTTGCCTCTGAAAGTTTAAAACCAATGCAAAAGGAAAATGTGCGCATTGAAAAAATGCAAAATATTTTGGCTTCTGTAAAAATTGAATCAACAGCTGATGATGCCAATGAGAAATTTAATAAATTCATTGTTGAGCAAATAGTTCTAAATGCAGAAGGCAATTCAGTTGAATCAAATGATGTTTCTGCATTTGATGTAGATGTAATCAAAGAATACAGAACAGTTCCTGCTGAAGATCGGAATTATCCGCTTTTTGTTTTTGAAGAAGGAGGAAAACAAAAATACATTGTCCCATTAGCTGGTAAAGGTTTATGGGGTCCAATTTGGGGATATGTTGCTTTTGAAGAAGACATGAATACTGTTTATGGTTCAACTTTCGATCATAAAACTGAAACACCTGGACTTGGGGCAGAAATAAATCAAGATGAATTTCAAAATAAATTCATTGGTAAAGCTATTTTCGATGAAAATGGAAAATTTGTTTCAATTGAAGTAAAGAAAGGTGGTGCAGATGTAAAAGGAAATCCACATGCCGTTGATGGTATATCAGGAGGAACGATTACTTCAAACGGAGTAGGAGAGATGATAGAAAGGACATTGAACATTTATGTACCCTATTTCAAAAAAGATTTAAAAGCAGCTTTATAAAATATTTAATATTCAGACCATGAGTGAAACTTCAATAGCAACTCAAGAGCAAGAAAGAGAACCAAAAGAGCCCTTATTTTCGAGAAAAAATCAAAGGCTTTTAACAGATCCTTTAAATGATGATAACCCGATTACCATTCAGGTGTTGGGAATTTGTTCTGCTTTGGCAATTACAGTTCAAGTTAAGCAAGCATTTGTAATGTCGGTATCTGTACTATTTGTAATGATAGGAGCGAACCTTCTTGTTTCTTTAATGAGAAACCTTATTCCAGGTCGTGTTCGTATTATCGTGCAATTAGTAATTGTAGCTGCCTTGGTAATTTTAGTGGATCAAGTTTTAAAGGCATTTTTGTATGATGTAAGTAAGCAATTGTCTGTATTTGTTGGACTGATAATTACAAACTGTATCATTATGGGTCGTCTAGAAGCTTTTGCATTGGGTAATAAACCTTGGCCTTCATTTTTAGATGCGATTGGAAATGCTGCCGGTTACGGTTGGATTTTAATAGCAGTTGCTATTGTGAGAGAGCTTTTTGGTTCAGGAAAATTTTGGGGTTTCCAAGTTATACCAGATGCATTCTATGAAATTGGATATTTCAATAATGGATTTATGATTCTTCCTCCTATGGCGTTGATAACTGTTGGAATAATCATTTGGATACAACGCTCTAAAAATACCAAATTAATCGAAGAAAACTAGTTTATAAAGATTTACCATGGATTATATCAATATTTTCGTCAAGTCAATTTTTATTGACAATATGATTTTCGCCTATTTCTTAGGTATGTGTTCTTATTTGGCCGTTTCTAAAACAGTTAAAACAGGAGTTGGTCTTGGTGCTGCTGTTATTTTCGTTTTGGGAATTACGGTTCCAATTAATTACTTGCTAGAGAATTATATTTTAAAAGAAGGAGCTTTAGTATGGTTGGGAGAAGAATTCGCAACTGTTGACTTGAGTTTCTTGAGTTTTATTTTGTTCATTGCAGTAATTGCTTCGATGGTTCAATTAGTTGAGATGGCTGTAGAAAAATACGCTCCTGCACTCTACGGTGCTTTGGGTATATTCTTACCATTAATTGCTGTGAACTGTTCAATTTTAGGTGGAAGTTTATTCATGCAAGAAAGACAATATGCGAACATTGCCGAAGCTACTGTGTTTGGTTTAGGATCAGGTGTGGGTTGGTTTTTAGCGATAGTTGCAATTGCTGCCATTAGAGAAAAAATTAGATATTCTAACGTTCCAGCACCATTAAGAGGCTTAGGAATTACTTTTATCATAACCGGCTTGATGGGAATTGCCTTTATGAGCTTTATGGGAATTGAATTATAAAATATAATACTTTATATAAATGATTTTAGCAATAAACACTTTAACAATTGGAGCTGCAGTAGCTGTAGCATTGGTTCTTATATTTTTACTTGTAAGTATTTTACTTTGGGCAAAAGCAAAATTGACAACTTCTGGACCGGTAACCTTAACCATTAATGGGGAGAAAAAAGTAGAGGTAAGTGCAGGAAATACTCTTTTGACAACCTTAGGTGATCAAAAAATATTTTTACCATCAGCTTGTGGTGGAGGTGGAACTTGTGCCATGTGCAAATGCCAAGTAAATAGTGGTGGTGGAGAAATTTTACCTACTGAAAAACCTTATTTTTCAAGAAAAGAGATTGCTGAAAACTGGAGATTGGGTTGCCAAGTGAAGGTTAAGCAAGACATGGAAATTCATGTTCCAGAAGAAATTTTCGGTATTAAGAAATGGGAGTGTGAAGTTGTTTCTAACTATAACGTAGCGACTTTTATTAAAGAATTTGTAGTTAGATTACCAGAAGGAGAAACATTAGATTTTGAAGCTGGTGGATACATTCAAATTGATGTTCCACCAATTACGGTTGATTTTAAAGATTTCGATATAGCGCCACTTCCTGATGATCCAGCTGGAAAAGATAAGTACAAAGAAGATTGGGACAATTTTGGTCTTTGGAGCTTGACAATGAAAAACCCTGAGCCAATCTTTAGAGCTTATTCTATGGCCAATCACCCAGCAGAAGGAAACATTGTAATGCTTAATATTCGTATTGCTACACCACCTTGGGATAGAGATAAGAATGCTTGGATGAATGTTAATCCAGGAATTTGTTCTTCTTATGTGTTCAGTAGAAAACCTGGCGACAAAGTAGTGATTTCAGGACCTTATGGAGAGTTTTTCATTAAAGATACTGACAAAGAAATGGTTTATATTGGTGGTGGTGCAGGAATGGCTCCTTTAAGAGCACATATCTTCCACTTATTTCACACACTAAAAACAGGCAGAAAAGTTTCTTATTGGTACGGTGGTCGTTCAAAAAGAGAGTTGTTCTACACCGATCATTTTAGAAAAATTGAAAAAGAGTTTCCAAATTTTAAATTTCACATTGTATTATCTGAACCACTTCCAGAAGATAATTGGAAAGAGAAAAATTCTATGGATGATGAAGGAGATGGTTTTTTAGGATTTGTTCACCAAGCTTTTATCGATAATTATTTGAGTAAGCACGATGAACCAGAAGAAATTGAATTCTACTTCTGTGGTCCTCCTTTAATGAACGCTGCAGTGATTAAAATGTGTGACGATTGGGGAATACCTGAAGAACACATAAGTTTTGATGACTTCGGAGGTTAATTCAACAACACAAGACCTAAAAAAAGCGACTTATTCAATTAAGTCGCTTTTTTTAGTTTTATATCGCTTTAATATATAATGTTGATCTTCTCAAATCTTGTTATCTTTCTTCATCAACTAAAACCCGCTTAGCAGATTTTTTATAATTGGTAAAAAAGAGCATTATTGCGCCAACAGCAATAAGAAACAGCAGAAAGTACAAGCCATTTTTATCCAACCAAGCCATCATGCGATCCATGTTGGCTTTAATCCATAGGTAATAGACGATTGCCACCACAATTCCAACAATTCTACTTATCAAGTAATTCTTTTTAAGCTTAAGCGATTTAATTTGATTTAGAATTGCTGACATCGTGAATGAAACAAATAAGACAACTATCAGCGTTGAGATTAAACTGATATTATCGGCATTCAAATTTGATTTTACACCAATAACTATGGCTAATTCAGAAACTAGAATTAAAGAGATTGCAAATATTCTCATGATTATAAAGTTTTGATATTAGCTTATGAAGTTAGTAATAATCTCAACCAAAAGAAATAAATAATCAATCAATTTTGAGATAGGGTTGAAGTTTCAAATAAATTGAATCCGTGATGAGGATAGACCTTTTTATTTCTTCAACAGATTGATAAGGGCCATGCTGTTTTCTTATTTGCTCAATAGAGTTTGCTATATTCCAATTGAAGTAGGGGTGAGCTTTCAATTCTTTTGCAGATAATCGATTGATGTTTAATTTCTTTGGGTTGACGCTTTCAATTTTGAGTTGATCTTTTAGCGATAAAATTAAACTGTCTTCTATTCCCCAAATTTCGCTGAGTTGACTAATAGAATGGAAACCACCTAGCTTTGTTCTGTACTCCACGATTTTTCCTGCAAAATATGGACCTATTCCATAGAGTTTTCTAAATGTAGCACTGTCAGCCTGGTTAATATCAATGATTGGCTTAGTATATGCTTTCTTGGTAGTTTCTTTGTACTCTTTTTCCTCTTTAATAAGCTTGTCGGGAAGTAGAATAAAGGGTTCTAGCTTTTCATAGATTGGTTTTGAAACGCTGTACATTTTAGCCACATCTGACTTGGTTATAAATTTTCCACCCTTTGCTTCATATTTTTTAATCGTTTGGGCTTGAGCTTCACTCAAACCCAATAATTGCCATTTTTCTATGGAAAGGTTGTTTGGATTGAAAGGAAATAAGGAATCACTGTCTGATATGTTTTCTTCTTCAATAATGTAATTATCTTCACTTTTCTGCTCTTCAAACAGTCGAATTAAACTGTCGTTGGTAAAAGCACTTTTCTCAGGATTTGGGTTAAAGTAGATTAGGCTTTCCTTAACTACGATAATTCCAATCAGTATAACTATTAGCAGAAATAATCCAAGCTTTTCTTTATTGGAAAATCTAAAATAATCTTTTAAGCGATGGTTCATCACTCATTAGTTATTTATAAAAATTGAAGCACTCAAAGTATCGCCACAACCAAAAAGTGTTAGTGGGAGGTGCTGAAAACTAGAATCTTGTATGCTTAATACATTTTTTGAAATCGTGAATTCTTGCTTTCCTAAACCATAATAAAGAATCGCTTCACTACTGCCTTCAATTTGATTCATTACACCAACTTTTAGCGTATCAATATTTCCTGTCATTGGCTGAATAACATAGTGCTCTTGATTTAAGCGATTAATAGCGTAGAATAAGGTATCATTTACACCAAGCGCTTGATTTGAAGAAAAGTTGACAAATACTTCGGACTCATTTTTTAGCGACAAGTTAATTTGGATTGTTTGATTGAGCGGTAAACTTCTCAATAGTGTTTCAAAACCAGTAGATTGGATTAATAATAAATCAGCTGAGCCATTACTTTCTTTTTCTAACTGATAACTTAAGCTATAGCTTCCATCTGCTTCACTGATAGCACTTCCTATAATGAAAGGGTCTTGGAAGTTCCCACCGACATTTGTTTTTAATGCCAATTCTGCATTAACTAAAGGAACTTCACAATCTATAAAAATTCGACCACTGATTGTATTCACTTGCGTATTTTCTTTACAAGAAAACAGCAGTCCAATTAATAAAATGTTAAGTAGAACTTTCATTATTTGAATTTTTTAATCGCACCTGATTTGATTCGTTCAAAGTATGAAAGCATGTCTAAGCGCACTTCTTTAGACATAAGTACCAATCCTAAAATATTGGGGAAAGCCATTCCCAAGATCATTAAGTCTGAAAAATCGAGGACTGCACCTAGACCTGCAGAAGAACCAATGACGATGAAAATTAAGAAAATCAGTTTATATAAATAGTCAACGTATTTGTTGTTTCCGAAAAGGTAAGTCCAAGCTTTAAGTCCATAGTAGGACCATGAAATCATAGTAGAAAAGGCAAATAAGAAGATGGCGACAACCAACACCAAAGAAAACCAAGGGAAAACACTGCTAAAAGCAGCCGAAGTTAATTCAGCGCCTTCTAAACCTGAGTTTCCATCTGCAAAGCCTGTGAATACCAAAACTAAAGCAGTCATGGTGCAGACTACAACAGTGTCAACAAATGGCTCAAGCAGCGCGACAATTCCTTCACTTACTGGTTCATTGGTTTTAGAAGCAGAGTGAGCGATGGAGGCAGATCCAACACCAGCTTCATTAGAAAAAGCAGCACGTTGAAAACCAACAATTAAAACTCCAATCACACCCCCTTTTATTGCTGGGGAGTTGAAAGCTCCATTGTAAATTTCTACAAAAACATCTCCTACATGAGAAAAATTCATTCCGATAATAATCAGAGAAAACAACACATAAAGTCCCGCCATAAAAGGCACAATCTTATCGGTTACCTTAGCAATACTTTTAATTCCACCAATTATTACAACCCCTACTAAAAGTGCTAAAACAACACCGAACCAAACGCCCATTCCTGCAATTTCAGGAAACTCTGTTGAAAGCTGAGCAAATGCTTGATTGGATTGAAACATGTTTCCACCACCTAAAGATCCACCGATGCACAAAATTGAAAAAATTACCGCTAATACTTTTCCGAGTTTACCAAGGTTTTTCTTTTTTAATCCTTCACTTAAATAGTACATTGGGCCTCCGGATACTTCGCCTTTTGCGTTTATTTTTCTATACTTAACACCTAATGTACACTCAACAAATTTGCTTGACATACCAATTAAACCTGCTACAATCATCCAAAAAGTTGCTCCGGGACCACCTAGTGTTATAGCTACTGCAACACCGGCAATATTTCCCAAACCAACTGTTGCAGACAAAGCTGTAGTCAATGCTTGAAAGTGAGAAACTTCTCCAGCAGTTCCTTTTGGGTCATCAAACTTTCCTCTAATTAATTCAAAAGCGTGTTTCACTCCTCTAGCGTTGATGAATCGCATACGAACAGTAAAGAAAATTGCACCAAGAACCAGCCAAACAACAATGAAAGGAATGCCTTTCTCTTGTTTATCACCGTTTGGATGAAGCACAGGTTGTGGAGTGTCATAGATAATTGTAGCGAGGTTTTCAGCTCCAACATGTATAACATCTTGAATATTAGTTGCATCAAAAATCACCTTCCCAGCTTCTACTTTGTGCTCTAGTGTTCCGTCTGCATTGGCAAAAACTTCAATGTCTTTTTGATCATCTTGAGTAATGATTGCGATTAAGTCTCCTTTTTTAACCTTTTCGCCATCACTTTTCAACCATTCCTTTAAATCAATTTTACTCACTTCAGGATTGGCCCAACCTTGAGCTTTTACATTTTTTAAATCAGCATAAACAACAGGGTCGTAGATTCCAATGTATGAGAATGGATCTGCAAACATAAGGTCATTCATTACTTTCACAATTGGCTTAAATCCTTTGTTAATTCTTTCTTCAGTAGAAATGATAGGTACTTTACCTGTAAGAGTTTTGCTGCTGCCTTCAGCGTCTGTAATAATTACCTCGAAAGTTTCGCCTTCTGTAAGTTTATCAGCGTGGTTAGAACTTAGCGGAACATGTTGTAAATTCCACTTATATTGAAATGGAGGAATTCCATCTGTAATTTCTACAAAAGCGACCCCATCGTTGATTTTATCGGATGGATTATCAACTTTTATTTTTGCATCAAAATTTCCTGCAAATATGCCAAAACTTAGAAATAATAGAATTAAAGAAAGGATGTATCGGTTCATAGTAAATCTATTTCAGTAAGCGAACAAATATAAGGATTGAGATTTCTTAGTAAAAATACTTTCCATCAAAAGAAAAAAGCTATTTGTTAAGTTGTTTGTTCAATAATTCTAATCCTTCTTCAAATGAATGTGGTTGATAATCAACTAGTTTTTTCGCCTTTGTTAATATAAAGCCTGTTTTTAGTGGTCGCTTCGCAGCTTGATTTAGTGAGTCGGAAGAAATTTCTTTAACCGTTGAATCGTCGAGTTGGAAGAATTTAGCCACTCTTTTCACCAAGTCGGAAATCGACATGATGTCTTTCCCCGAAATGTGAAAAATTCCGGTTGCAGTTTGTTCTGCAATGCTAATGCATGCATCTGCTAAATCACCCACATAAGTTGGCGAACGAAATTGATCGTTGACAATGTTGAGTGTTTGATTTTTTTCTAAAGCCTCTTTTGCCCATAAAACAATGTTCGAACGACTCATATCATCAACAAGTCCGTAAATGATGATTGTTCTTACAATTGACCATGGAATTGATGAGTTTTTGATAATTTCCTCAGCCTCGTATTTAGATTCACCATAATAGCTAATTGGGTTGGGTACTGCCAATTCATCATAGGGACCATCTTTTCCGTCAAATACAAAATCTGTCGAAAGCTGAATTAAATGACTGTCGTGCTTTTCACAATTCTTTAGTAGGATTTCAACTGCATCAATATTTAGTTTTCTGCAAGCGTCTTTTTGCTCTTCGCAAGCATCAACATTGGTCATAGCTGCAGTATTGATAACTACATCAGGCTGGTATTTTTCAAAAATTGTTTCAACATCTTCTTCATCACTGATATCCATTTCTTCATACCTGTAACCACTTTTTTGCTTGATTCTATTTTCACCTTTTGAAGTGGCAATTACAGAGATTTCTTGATTTTCTTTGAGCTTCTTAACCAAGGTTTGACCCAATAAACCATTGCTGCCAGTTATCAAAATTGTTTTTAATCCCATAGTTGAATTTCCTTGATTTGTTCTCTGGTTCCTAATATAAAAAGTTTTGTGTTTTCAGAAAAGACAATATCTGGAGAGGGGTTAATGATAAATTTTCCTTCTTTATCTTTAAGGCCAATGATTTTTGAGCCACAGCTTTCCTCGATATTTAAATCTTTAATTGCTTTATCCTTGAAATTATCAGAAGTATCTTCATAACATACTTCAATAATTGAAATTTCATTATCCTGTCCACTTAAGTGATTGAAAAATTCTACAACATCTGGTTTTACTACTAAGGATGCCATGTGAGTACCACCAACTTTATCGGGCATCACAACATTATTTGCTCCTGCCATTCTCAATTTTTTATCGGTGGAATCTTGAGAAGCTCGACTGATTATTAATAATTCATTATTCATTCCTCTAGCAGTCAGCACTACAAAAAGATTTTCAGAATCATCGGGCAATGTGCTAATTAAAGCCTTTGCATTTTTAATTCCTGCATCCAACAGAACTTGGTCTTCCGTTGCATCGCCAATTAAATAATTCACTTCATTAAAATGGCTGCTTTTTTGGATAATTTTTTCATCCTTTTCAATCACAACATAGGCTTCCTTTATGCTCTCAAGTTCGTTGATTATTTGTTGGCCATTTCTACCAAAACCACAAACAATTATATGGTTTTTGATTTTTTCAATTTCTTTCAATTGTTTTAATTTTTTGACTTTAACTCTTAGCGTTCCATTGAGAATAAATTGTGTGATCGTTTGAATATTGTAAGCAAAAATACCTAAACTAAAAACGATTAACCCAGAGGTAAAATACATTCCTGAAGTAGAAAGAGTTTTCACTTCTTTATAACCGACAGTTGAAACTGTTATCACAGTCATGTAAAAGGCTTCTAAAAAAGAGAATCCTTCAATCAACATGTAACCTACAATTCCAATTACTCCAATTAGAAGGAGAATTGAAAGTGCGATGTAAATCTTTTTTAATTCTTTATAAAACAATGAATGTTAAAGATTAAATATCCCAAATGGTCTTGCGACGTTTGAATTTAAAGTAGTCTTTATGCTCAAGGATAAAAGCCATCACCAGATAAATGATTAACGGCGATCCGAGCGTAATAAAAGATAAATAGATGAAGAAAAGCCTAATTTTGGTTGTTTTTAAGCCAAGTTTTTTACCCCACCATTCGCAAACACCAAAGGCATTTTTTTCAAAAAAATTCTGAATTTTATTAATCATCATTTTTATTTTTGAGTAGATGGTTTCCAATGGTGCAAGTTAAACATTTTTTTAAATCGCAATTGGCCTGTTTTAATTGAATTAAAGCTTGGCTATCATAAGCATTTTCTATTGGCATGTTTAAGGCTTTCCAATGCTTTAATAGTTGATTTTTCTCTGGCTTTATTTCTTGCAGGTAATTGAATGCTTTTTCTTTCATGACTTCGTCAGAACGTTCATTTCCATAAGTAAAAAGTAGCGGAACAATAACGTTTATTATCAATAAATCAATGGAATTTGTTCCCAGAGCTTTCTTTGAATTTTTAGCTGCGGGTACATCAAACCTAAAATGACTTTGCCAATAATTGTTGGTGCTTACAGAAAAGAAAGAGTTGATTTCGTTCAGATCCTTTGCCTCAATTACTTTTTGAAGTAGGTTGGTATGGTTTTTAATCAATTCAGCAAATTGTGCAATCCGAATGGTAGGGAAGTTCCCCGGTCGCATTCTCATGAATTTCCAAAGTGATACATCTATTGGTTTTAGCTGGTGTTTGTGCGCAAGAAAATTATAAGTTGTTTTTAACTCTAAAGGATAATTTCCTTTTAAGTCGCTGTTTAGAAACCCTGCTTGGCCGAATAATAAGCTTTCTATTTCTGTTGAGTTTTTGTATTTTTTTAAAAGTTTGAATGGGAGGGAAGTCGCTAAAAGCTCAAAGGGTACTGCATTTATTTTAAAGCCAAAATACTTTGCCATCAATTGATAAAGTGTTGCTTCCCAGTCATTTTTATTGACTTCTAAAAGTTGCTTTATTCTGTTCGACTTTGTTTCTAATCTTTCCACCAACATGCGGTCGATTAATAAACGCTTTTTAGCAATGTCAATAGTCGAAATGTCATTTTCACAAGGAATCCAATTTTTACTCGTTTTTAGTGCTTCATACTTTTCAAGAACAGAACGACTGACTTTTCCATTCAACTCTAGCGTTGGAATTTCTGAACCGTCTTTTCGCTTTATTTCAGTATCATTTTCCCAAACTACATGAAGAATTACTTTGTCATAAACTGGGTCTTTTTGGTGTTGGTGTGCCAACCAATCACTCGATTTTAGGTGAATTTCGACGTTTCCCGCCCAACGAGTTTCATTGATTATTAGTTGAGCGTTGAAAAAATCAGGTCCTGAGTTTTGATGCGGACTTCCAGAATGAATAATTTCAAGTTCTTCGTCATTAACTAGCTTTAAATTTCTAATATTAAATAGCTTAAACTGCCAAATATAGTGTAGGAAAAATTCATTCATGAGAATTCCACAATAAAAAGGGGGATAAAAGTATTTAAAAAATCAGATTTTTAAAGCCTTTTTTTCTCATAATCCGAATACTTTGGTAAGTCAAAATCATCTTTTCGGATGCTGTGAGCGCAATTGAAATGATTTAAAGGACATTTTTTATATCCGTGAATTCCACAAGGTCTGCAAGATAGATTTTCTCTAGTTTCAATGATTTTTGAGCCACTCCCCAATGGGCCAAAACCAAAGGAAGGGATTGTTGAGCAAAAAACGGCATTGCAAGGAGCATCAATCGCTGAAGAAATGTGAAGCGGTGCAGAGTCGTTGACGTAATTCATCGCCGCTCCTTTCATCAATGCAGCTGACTCTAAAAATGAGAGTTTGCCACAGAGGTTGATTAAATTATTTCTGTCGCACATGTCTCTCAATTCTTCACAAGGTTCAAAATCGGTTGGACCGCCAATTAAGTAAATGACCCAATTTTCTTCCTGTGCAAGAATGATTTCAACCCACTTCAATGCAGGTAATTCTTTGGTTTTCCAAACAGAGTTTGGTGCAATACACAAGTAAGGAACGCCTTGGTATTTTGCAACTTTTGCTTCATCAGCAACTCCTGGATAAAGTTTTGGTCGAACGTACTTATCGTCGGTTAACTCTTTAATTAAATCTAAATTTCTACTCGTTTCATGTTGACCGATTAAGCGATGTCCAACTTTCTTAGTAAAAAAAATGGATAGTGGATTTTTTCTATAACCAATTTTAATCTTGGCTCCAGATAATGCGGTAATTAATCCCGAAGCAAAAAATCGTTGAACGTTCACAACACAATCGTATTTTTTGCTTCTAACAAGACTAATTATCTTAAACAAGTTGGCGATTTTATTGGTTTTCTTTTTCCAAATATAGACCTCTGTCAGTTTGGGATGATTTTTTAAAAGTCCCTCATTTCCTCTCCTCAAAATGAAGTCTATTTGAGAGTCAGGATAGAATTCACTGAGTTTCTCAATGATCGGAGTAGCTAAAATTACATCCCCAATAAATGCAGTTTGAATGATTAAGATCTTTTTCATTTAAACAGCTACTTGGTATTCTCTTAAAACATTGTTTAAAGAAGTTTTTAAATCGGTGCTTGCTTTTCTTTTTCCGATGATTAATGCACAAGGAACTTGGTATTCACCTGCAGGAAAGGTTTTGGTGTAAGAACCCGGAATAACAACTGATCGAGCGGGAACTCTGCCTTGATATTCAACTGGTTGTTCACCGCTAACATCGATTATTTTAGTTGATTTAGTAATTACAACATTTGCACCTAGCACCACTTCTTTTCCAAGGTGTACACCTTCTACAACAATGCAGCGAGATCCAATAAAACAGCCATCCTCAACAATAACTGGAGCAGCTTGTAAAGGTTCTAAAACTCCACCAATTCCAACTCCACCACTTAAATGTACGTTCTTTCCAATTTGTGCGCAACTACCAACAGTAGCCCAAGTATCAATCATGGTTCCTTCATCTACATAAGCTCCAATGTTTACATAAGAAGGCATCAATATTACCCCTGAAGAAATATATGCTCCGTAACGCGCAATGGCATGCGGTACCACTCGAACTCCTTTTTTTGCATAGTCTTTTTTCAATGCCATTTTATCGTGAAATTCAAAAGGACCAACTTCAATTGTCTCCATTTTACGGATTGGAAAGTAGAGCACAACAGCTTTTTTTACCCATTCATTTACTTGCCACTCATCTCCTTTTGGTTCAGCACAGCGCAGTTTACCTTGATCAATGTATTCAATAACCTGCTCAATTGCAGCAATGGTTTCTTTCTCCTTTAGTAATTCTCTGTTTTCAAATGCTGCTTCAACTTTTGCTCTAATTTCTTTCATATCCATCTATTGTGCTTTTTTATTTTATACTGTTTTCAAAAATTGCTTCTAGTTTTTTGGTGCAACTTTCCCAATCGTAGTTTTGCTTGACAAAGTTATAGCCTGCGAGTGCAATTTCACTGCTTTTTGATTCATTTTTTAACAAGTCCAAAATTTTGAGGCTAAACTCTTCAGGACTTTCGGCGATTAAAATGCTTTCATCCTCTATTGCATTCAGTGCATTATTGGCAAGAGAAGTAGTGATGCAGGGAATTTTCATTGCCATTGCTTCCAATAGTTTATTTTGCAATCCTGTTCCCAATAACATCGGTGCTGCAAACACTTTTGCTTCGGCATAATGTATTCTTATGTCATCAACCCATCCACTAATAAAAACGTTTTTTGATGCCAATCTCTGTACTTTTGGATTAGGATTTGCTCCAACAATTGAAACCTTAATTTCTGGTAGTTCATGCTGAATGATGGGCAAAACTTTTTCGACAAGAAAAATGGCTCCTTCAACATTTGGTGGATAGGACATATTTCCCGTAAAAAGCAAATCGGTGGTTTTTTTAGTTTCAATTGGATGAAAGAATTCTCGATCCACGCCATTTCGAATGACTTCAATTTTTTGATTGTTGACATGAATAATCAATTCCCTGTCTTGCTCAGAAATAATAGTTTTATAATCGAACGCAGGTAAGATGAAATGCTCGTATTGTTTTAAACGCAGCGCTTCTAAACGAACAAAGGGACGAATTATAAATCCTGATTTAAAAATTCTTCTTTCCATTCCTCTAGAAAGGGCATCCATATAGTCTAAGGTTTTTGGAATTTCATCAATTTCTTTGACATATTCGCTTACTCGAATCAATTGACAAAAAATGTGTTGCACCTTGTTGTCTTTGAAATAGCTGAGAACACTTTTTTTAGCTGATTTCTTGAAAAAGTAAGTAATTTGAAGTGGAAGTTTGGTGAACAATAGTCCATGAATCAGATTGAACAAAATGGTATAGTGATTCAGTTGAATGATTTTTATTTCTTTACAGTAGGGCTTAATCTTTTCAATGGCTTCTTTATTTAAACGACCAACATTCACTGCACAGAGATAGATTTCATGCCGCTTCGAAAGCTCTTTTAATTGATGGAAAGCGCGTAATTTATCTCCTTTTTCAAGCGGGTAGGGGACTCTCGATAAAATGATGCCTAATTTCATTTGTTTGAGCTTTATTTGTCCTTTTTAAATAAGCGTATAAATAAAAGTTTATAATTCTCCATTCTAAAAATCGAAGAATCTGTTGTGGCTTTGTAAGTGAGAAATAATCCAAAAGGCAGAAGAACTAATGTTGCCATCCACATTCCTTTATCTGCCGTCCAAGCGCCTTCTTTTACCATTTTTTCTCCTGCTGTACTCAGCATGTGAAAAGTGATGAATAGAAGAATTGAAATAACAATTGGCATTCCCATTCCCCCTTTACGAATTATGGCTCCAAGCGGTGCTCCAATTAAAAACAAAATAATGCAAGCGACGGAAAAAGTGATTTTTTTATGCCATTCAATTTGATGTCTGTATATATATCTGTTGCGGTTCGTCAATTCTTCGTCCATCATTTTAAGCCGAACTTTGGCATTTCGACACATGTTGGTGGTGGTGGTGTATATTTGTTGCTTTTGAGGTTTATCTAGAGAATCAATAAATCCGCTGTAGCTGATGGGAGCAATTTTTATTCGATTTCCTTCCTCTGCTACATTCTGATAAAAGACAAAAGATTTTCTAAAATCCTTTTTAAATCGATTAAAACTGTTGGTTTTATCTAATTGTAGGGTATCAATAGATTTAGTTAGTTGTTTAACAGTAAGCATTTTATAGTTATTCTTAAAAAGGTCTTCGTCTGTCCGATTGAGTTTGAATTGAGACAAATCGAAGCGAATCAGGTTTTCTTTAAACTTTGTTCTAGAGTGGGGAAAGTTCTTTTTACTATTCTCTTCAATCTCTTCTGTGTAGCGTTCACCGTTATACAGAGTAAACTCAATGAATCTTTTATCATCAGTTACAACCATAACACCTTCTTCGGCGCTAATTACCGTTCTGTTTCCATTGTCTTCAGTGTGATCATAAATTAACACCTCATAAAGGTGTTCTAAGTCATCAATTACTTTTTTATCTTTTATTTTAATGGTAAATCCATCTAAATCATTTGAAAAATAACCAGCTTGAATGTCCATGGTAGGCTTTTGTTCGCGGACATCATACAGAAGTGATTTACTTTTTAGGTTGGCATACGGAAGCCAATAATTAGAAAACAGAAAAGCCATGATGCTTAAAAGAAAAACCAATACAGCTACGGGGCGAAGAAGCCTTCTCAATGAGATTCCTGCAGACTTAAAGGCTACCAGTTCGAAATGTTCTCCTAAATTTCCAAAAGTCATTAAGGAAGAAAGCAACACAGCTAAAGGCAAGGCCATGGGTACTAGACTCGCCGAAACGTAGAATAGCAATTTTAAAATCACCATCCATTCCAAGCCTTTGCCAACTAAATCATCGATGTTTTTCCAAAGAAATTGCATCAACAATACAAATAGCGCAATGAAAAAAGTCGCCATAAAAGGCGACGCAAAAGACTTGAGAATAAATTTTGAGGAAGTTTTCAAATGGATTAAGTCCTTTTTTGAAACAATTTATATGAAAAACTGAGAACTAAGAGCCGATAGCGTGCAATAAGCTATTCACTTGACTTTCCCACAACATTTTTGATTCTTCAATTTCATCCTCAAACGCAAAGTCGGTGATGATTAAAGATAAGTCGTTGGTTAGGTCGTCAATCTCCAATTTAAATTCAAAAAATGAATCCTCATCTTCGTCTTCGTCCCACTTAAATCGAATGTATTTATCCGCTTTTTTACTAATTAAGGTGGCGTTCTCTTCAGAGCCATCCCAAATAAATGAATAGTATTTACCTCTTGAATTTACGTTGTCGGCAAACCACTCTGCCAAGCCGGAAGGGGTAGAAAGAAACTTATAGAGCATTTTTGGTGAAGCTCTCACTACAAATTCCATCGAATATTCTACTTTATCTGACATAAAAGTATTGTTTGAAAATAATGCCGCAAGATACGATTTTAAAATGAAAACAGCTATAATTAGAGCCTTACTGAATTACTAGTGATTTTTTTTTGCTTAGTGAAAGAATTGAGTTGGTAATTGCTTTATTCTTCTAACAAGCAACCAATTCACCAAAGCCAAAGATAATGAACAACCAAACAAGCCCTTTTAAGAAAAAGAAGAGAAATCCGGCTACTCCGATTCTTTTCAACCAAGGTTTCAACCCTTTTTTGGGCGTTTTATCCTTCATACCAATCGAATGTTTTTTTCAATTAGGCGCTGATTATCAATTTTCTGTAAGTATTTAAATAGCTCTAGGGTTGCCAGTGCATCTCCTTTTGCTCGATGTCGATCTGCTACTTGAATGTTTAAGTGATTGCATATTTTGTCCAATCCATGCGAACCAGCTTCGGGAATTAAAATTTTGCTCAATTCTAAGGTACACAGTCGATTACTTTGAAAATGTAAACCGGCTTTTTGCATTTCTGTCTGTATGAAGCTGTAATCTGCTTTAACATTGTGTGCCACAAAACAAGTACGGTTCATGATGCGAAAAATTTCTTGAGCCACTTCAGAAAAAACAGGTGCTTGGGCAGCCATTTGATTGGTTATTCCGGTTAATCGTTGAACGTAATATGGAATTGGTTTTTCAGGATTCACCAATGTTTGAAATTCTTCCACAATGTGTTGTCCATCGAAAAGGTAGATCGCCACTTCAGTGATTTTTCCAATTTTAGCGTTCCCGCCCGTAGCTTCAATGTCGATGATGGAATACAAATTTTTCTTATAAATTAGCCAAAATTAAGCATTGCTTTACTTTTAGAAACAAAGCCTTAAATTTGAATTTTAAATCTAGATAATTATGTCAAACAGAAGAAAACTTAAGAAGCAGATAAAAGAGCAAACAAATCTCTTAATTGAAGATGCATTTATTGAATCCATCAACGGCGATAAAAAAGAGTCGGAGAAAATGGATCAAGTAATCGATAACCTTATTGATGAGCGTTTTGATTTATTGTCGAATGTTTCTGATTACCCAAAAGGGAAAGACCGCAAAACAGTGAAAGCGCATTTCAAATCAATCAAAGAAGACTTAGCTGCAAAAACTACAGAATACAAAAAGAAAATTGGCAGAGTAGGTTAAATCATGCGCTCTTTTCTCCAACGATTAGGTCCCGGTTTACTTTATGCCGGAGCTGCTGTAGGGGTTTCTCATTTAATCCAATCTACTAGAGCAGGAGCGGATTATGGATTTTACATGGTTGCAGTTGTGCTAATTGCTAATGTCATTAAATACCCCTTTTTCAAAGCAGCACCTATTTTCGTTGTCAAAAATGGCATAAGTTTATTGGAAGGTTTCTACCGAATTGGAGCTTGGTCAATTATCCTTTTTTATACGGTGACTTTGCTCACACTCTTTTCAGTGCAAGCAGTGGTTACTCTGATAACTGCCAGTATTTTAGCCAATGTCTTTCAACTCAGTTTACCGCTCTGGCAAATTTCTGGAGCAATCTTGTTGCTTTGTACCCTTATTCTTTTAATTGGGCGCTTTCGTTTTTTAAACCGATTGATTAAATGGGTAATTGTTTTGCTAAGTGTTACTTCCTTAGTTACTTTAATTGCAGCCATTATAAATTACAGTACACCTGAAATAACTGAAAATGATTTTAGTTTTTTGAATGATACCGATGTGTTTTTTCTAATTGCATTGGTCGGTTGGATGCCCGCACCATTCGATATTGCCATTTTTCATTCTGAATGGACTTTGGCAGAAAAGGAAGAACGCAAAGAACTCAGTTTCAAACGATCCAACTTTGACTTCAAAATGGGTTATTGGGGAACCACACTTTTGGCAATGGTTTTTGTGCTGTTAGGTAGTTTACTTTTAAGGGGCAGGGGAGTGGAGCTACCTGATAGTGGTGTTGCTTTTGCTGGAGAAATTATTGGAATGTATACTTTTGCTCTTGGAAGTTGGGCTTTTGTTTTTGTAGCTGTAGCGGCATTGACAACCATGTTTAGCACTACGCTTACAATTCTTGATGCTTATCCCAGAGTTTTAAGTAAGGCAATGGTTTTAAGCATTCCAAAGTTGAATGGAAAACAATATTTTCTCTATTTTATGTGGTTGGTTTTAATTATTATAGGTGCCTTGTTTGTTTTGGTTTTTAAAATGCAAAACATGAAGCAGATGGTAGATTTTGCGACAACAATCTCATTTTTAACCGCACCCATTTTGGCAACTTTAATTTACGTGGCCGTCCGACGCTTTAGCCCGAGTATTTATTCCAACTTTGAAAAAGGCTTAGCCATTCTCGCATTGATTTTTTTGTATTGCTTCAGTGCTTATTTTTTATGGATATCTGCAAATACAACTAACTTGTAAATAATACATTAGATTTTAAAATATTTACAAAAGCTTGTTATGAAAATGAATAAATGGCCTTTAAGAAATTTGAATTCTAATCGAAGCGAAGCCTTAGTAAGACCGAGAAGCTTTCAGGTTTCCTGAAAGATCACTCGGCCGCACTTAGGCTTTGGGAAGAGGAGAATTCAAATTTATTAACAGCCTTGATTTTTGCTCCACTTTTTCTTAATAAAAAGTGGAATAAAAAAGTCATTTGAAATCTCATTTAAGCAGGTTTTTGATTCGTCCTGCCAAGAGTGGAGACGAAGAGTTGAAGTAGTAAAAGAATGAACATAAAAACATTAGTATTCTACAAATGCATTAATTTTTGTATTGATTTATGGATAGTCATTTTTTTATGAATTAAAAATTTAACATAAGCAGAGTTAATTAATTTAGATGCCTAAAAAAAATCTATGAATACAATCGATTTTCCTGAGGCTTATCACGACTACATTGAAAAACTTCCAAAAGGAAAGCTAATTCCGTTAATGGAACTTAGTTTAAAAGAACTAATTGGTAGTTTGGCCATGGTTTCTGAAGATCAATCCAACTTGGCTTATGAACCTGGAAAGTGGAGCATAAAAGATGTTTTACAACACCTGATTGATACTGAGCGAATTTTTTGTTTCAGGGCTTTATCCTTTGCTAGAGGCGATCAAAATGAAATTAAAGGTTATGACCATGATGCTTATGCCAATGAAGCAATTGCAAATGAACGCAGCTTAAAAAGTTTGTTGGAAGAAATGAAACAACTGAGACTAACTAGTATTCAGCTTTTCAATAGTTTTAGTCCTGAAATAATGCAGCGAAATGGAACTGCAAATGGCAATCAATTAACAGTGAATCAAATTGGCTACATTATTTTAGGGCATCTCTATCATCACTTATATATTCTTGACACAAAATACTTGAAATGATTGCTTGGGAAGATTTTGAAAAAGTGGATATGCACTGTGGAACCGTCTTGGAAGTAAAACCCTTTCCAAAAGCCCACAAAGCAGCATGGCAACTAACAATTGATTTTGGTCCCTTGGGTATAAAGCAATCCAGTGCTCAAATTACGGATTTGTATCAGCCCAAAGATTTAATTGGTAAACAAGTAATTGCTGTGGTCAATTTTCCACCCAAGCAAATTGCCAACTTCTTTTCTGAATGCTTGGTTTTAGGACTTTCAAAAGAAAATGAAGGAATTGTTTTAATTCAACCTGAGCAAAAGGTAGAGAATGGAGAGAGGGTTTGTTAAGATTGATAGTTTATTTTTTAAATATTGTGAAGGCATTTTAAAATCTAACTAATAATCCACCACCCCAACCATAATGATTGTTATAATTTCCTTGGATTGAAAAATTTCTTGATAGAATGTATGACAAGCCAACCAACCATTCTGTTTCATCTTCGTAATCAACTCTTTCTTCAAAATCAGTTCTCCATCCAAAATCAGCACGGTACTCATATTCTCCCTCTAAGAAAATTCTTGGAAACAATAGCAGTTCCCTGTCAAGCCGAATTCTTGGTCGTAATTGATGGTCCACACTTAAATCGAGATTAAACATATAAGGCGTAAAATATTTTATACCTACAATACCTACAGTGTTTACTTTGTCAAAAGAATCTGGACTTTCATTTTCTACATTCGCAGCAATATATACTCTTACCCAATCATTGAGATATCTGTTATAACTTGCTTCAACTTCAAAGTTTTCAGAAAAATCAAACTCTGAGCGGAATCCAAATTCATTTCTGATATTACTTGATGTAAACATTAATTCATTAAAATTTGACCCCCATCTTGCCATACTCCAATTAAAATATTGGTCTGTTTCTGCTATCAGTTTGTTTAAAGGAAATTCCTTCATTCGTTCATCTCTTGGGGTATCATAACTAAAAATACGAGCCATTCCACCCATCATATGATAGAGTACATGGCAATGGAAAAACCAATCTCCGTATTCTTCATTGTAAAACTCTATTGTTACTTGTTGCATTGGAGGAACATTTACAGTATGTTTTAAAGGCGAACGTGCTCCATTTTTAGTTATTACCCTAAAATAATGTCCGTGAAGATGCATTGGGTGGTGCATCATTGTCAAGTTATTTAAAGTAATTCTGGTAACTTCACCTCCCTTAATTTCAATTTTATCGGTCTCAGCTAGTGGGATACCATTTATACTCCATATGTAACGGTTCATGTTACCTGTAAGATTTAGCAACAGCTCAGTCGTTGGTAAATCAGCATTAAAATTGGTTTTTTCTTTTGCTTTTAGAAAATCGTAATTAAAATAGGTTTTACGGGTGTTGTAATCAAATTTAGTCGTGTCTTTTGATTCACTGTGCTGATGATGCATGTGTTGATCCATCTCCTTATCATCCATTGTACTCATCTTCATTGAGTCTGCTTTTAAGTTTCCGTCCTTGTTCATTTTACCCTCCATATTCATCTTCATTCCATATTTTTCTTTCAGATAGAGAGGTTTTTTTCTTTCTTTATTAGCAATCAGAGAAGGTGCACCCATTTTCATATCCATCTGAGCCATTTGTTGCATCATTGCTACTTTATCAGGCTGACCAATAACAGTTGCAGGGTAGAACTGACCTTTACCTAACTGAATTGTAGTATAGCCTGAACCGTCTTGTGCAGTTCCAATTATTTCCAAGACACCATCTGGAATCGTCACAATTACATCATAGGTTTCAGCGATAGCAAAAAGAAAACGACTTTTTGAAATAGGTTCAACATCGACTCCATCACTGGAAACTATTTGAGGATTACCTGCTCCAAAATCCATCCAAAAAAAAGTTGATGCAGAAGCGTTGATAAAACGAAGCCTCACTTTTTCGCCTTGTTTAAACTCGGGATATTTCACTACATCTTTTCCATTACTTAAAAATGCAGGGTAGTAAATGTCTGCTATGTCTGCGCCCTCCATACGATCACGCCACATTTTAAGCTGTGCTTCTAAAGCACCTCGTCTTATCGCTCGGCTCAGCGGGACGGAAGTTCCCTTTTTTACTTGATACCATTCATTGCCTCTTTTCAGGTTTCGCAATACATTTTCAGACTTCTCGTTTGTCCAATCAGACAAAACAAGCACCAACTCTTTGTCATATTCCAACAGTTTTTTCTTGGGCTGAATAACTATTGAACCATAAACGCCTTTTTGTTCTTGAAGCATGGTATGGGAATGATACCAATACGTGCCAGTTTGGTTAATAGGTATTCTATATTGAAAAGTCGTATTAGGTTTGATAGGTGGTGTTGTTAAATATGGAACACCGTCGAAGAAATTAGGAAGTATAATTCCATGCCAATGTACAGATGTTTCAACGTTCATTTTGTTGGTTACATTGATAATTGCAAGGTCACCTTCTTTAAACTCCAAAATTGGCCCAGGGATATCACCATTTATTGTCATGCCGCTTGCTGTCACTCCAGCCAAAGTGATCTTATTTTGATCTATGGTTAAGTTATATTCCTTAACGGGTCTACCATCTTCATTTCTGTCTTGCCCATTTGTTCCTACTTGAGCTGAAAGGATATTAGTAGACAATAAAAAAGATGTAAGATAAAAAAGTTTACTATTTATACTATTTCTCATTTTCAAGCCTTTCTATCATTCTTTTCATTTCTGCAATTTCTCTTTTTTGAGCTTTTATAATTTCATCTGCTAATTGCCTTACTTCTGGGTCTTCAATGGTTGCATTCTTACTAGTAAGAATAGCGATGGAATGGTGGGGAATCATTGCCCGCATCCACTTCACATCATAAATCGGTATTTGTTGCCTAACTAAAACTGTTGGAATCACCATTAACAAAATACTCCCGATAAGAAGTACGATGTTCTTTAACTTGTTTTTGTACATTTTACGCATAAACAAGAACATAATGATTGCCATTCCACCTATGCCGATTAATGTCATATACATTCTTGTCCAACTGAAAAAAACATGGCTCAATTCGTAAGTATTAAAGTACATGGTGATGTACATCGAGATTGCTGAACAAATCAGCATTAAGATAAATTTGGTGTAGTTTGATTTTTCCATTTTTGTTATTTTATGTTCGTTACAGTAAATAGAGTTATTCTTTTTAAAGTCAGATATATAACATCAACTATTGATGTATTTTAGTTTGATAAGCTGATTATTATTAATTGATATTACTGATGCATAATGTACACAAAATCAATTTAATGTAAAAGCGCTAAGTCTTTTACTTTTATTTAAAGCCAATTGGTCCCCGCTACCTTACGATTAGCGATACTGTATCGTGTGGGAAAGTGACATTAATATAACACGATTGTTTATTTCTAACTTAATCTATAAGGTGAAGTAATTTGGCCACACGAAGCAGTCGCTCGGTAGAGGTGGAATGCCTTTTTTTTTATAAGCCGCTGGGTTGTATTTGTAAGTCTTAGGTGGAAAGCTTGCGGTTAGACTTAATTATTTTTAAAATTAAATTCCACTCATATCTAATAAGTTGAATATAATTTGTTAAAAAAAAACTCAATCAACTAAAAAATAATGGGAACCATTACTTTGGTGTTTTCCCACATCATGCTGAGGTTTACATTGTATTCAAATGCGATGGTAAACTGTTCAACTGTTTGGTTTAAATCTTCAACTGGTACGTTTATTTTCAATACATCGTATTCTGGATTTCGGCTAACAACACCACCCCAACCTACTCCCCAACCATACAATTTACTGTTTAAAATAATGGTCCATTGGTTTTTTTGAGGGATAGTCCACATAGAATAAGTTCCAGGTTGTAAAACTTCTCCACCAAAATTAATTGTTTGGTTGGTAGTGAAAGTCGTAGCTTCATTTGCTCCTGTTCTCCATACTTCGCCATAAGGAACCAATTCACCAAATATTACTCGGTCTTTTTTATATGGTCTGCAATAAAAAACAGACAAATCCAAATCGTTCATTTTATAGGTAACAGTTGCTTCAGGGCTTGCTTTCTTTGTTTGAACCTTCATGTATTGAAATCCAAAGTAACCAGCAATAATTAAGATAACTAAAACAACTACAGACCATTTAAGAATTTTCATAAGACCTTTTTTAGAATTAACAGGGTAAATTTAGCAAATAAAAAGTCTCGCAATGCGGGACTTTTTATTTGAATGAAAATTATTTATTGATTGCGTTTTTGATTTCATCATCTATTGGTTGTCTGAAAACAATTTGGCTTTCAAAAACATCCATGATTACAAAATCACCCGAGCTGATCTTTCCTGCTAAAATATCCTTAGACAATTGGTTTAAAACCTGTCGTTGAATAACCCGTTTCACAGGTCTTGCTCCAAACTGAGGATCGTAGCCAATTTCTGCCAAGTAATCAATGGTTTCTTCTGTCGCATTTATTTCAATGTTGCTTTTAGCAGCCATTTGCTCCACCCATTTCAATTGCAGTTTTACAATCTGTTTCACCTGGGCTTTAGTCAAAGGAGTAAACATAATGGTTTCATCAATTCGGTTCAAAAACTCAGGGCGAATGGTTTTTCGCAACAAGCCAAGAACTTCTTTTTTTGTGCGTTCCATCACGGAATAAGCATTCGCCTCATCGTAGTTTTCAAAATTCTCTTGAATAATGGAAGCTCCTAAATTCGAAGTCATGATGATGATGGTGTTTTTAAAATTCACCAATCTCCCTTTGTTATCGGTCAATCTACCATCGTCTAAAACCTGCAACAACACATTGAAAACATCTGGATGCGCTTTTTCGATTTCATCGAGTAACACAACAGAGTAGGGGCGTCTTCTCACAGCTTCTGTCAATTGTCCGCCTTCATCGTAACCAACGTATCCCGGAGGTGCTCCCACCAATCTAGAAACGGAGTGTCGCTCTTGGTATTCACTCATGTCTATTCGCGTCATGGCATTTTCGTCATTAAACAAATAGTCGCTCAAGGCTTTGGCTAATTCTGTTTTTCCCACTCCAGTTGTTCCCAAGAAAATAAAAGAACCAATTGGTTTTCTTTCGTCTTGCATTCCGGCCCTACTTCTTCGAATGGCATCTGATACAGCTGCAATCGCCTCTTCTTGGCCAATCACTCGTTGGTGCAATTCAGCTTCTAAGTGCAAGAGTTTTTCTCGCTCACTTTGCAGCATTTTGCTGATTGGAATTCCAGTCCATCGGCTAACAACATCTGCAATTTCTTCGGCATCAACTTCTTCTTTGATCAAAGCAGCTTTTTTCTTTAATTCAGACAATTGCTTTTTGAAGTTTTCCAACTGATTTTCCTCTTCTTTCACTTTTCCGTAACGGATTTCCGCAACACGCTCATATTCTCCTGCACGCTCAGCTTGTTCTGCTTCAAACTTTAGTTGATCGATGTTTTCTTTAGCCTTTTGAATGCCGTCAACTATTTCACGTTCTGCTTGCCATTTCGCATTCAAGTTTTTTTGATTTTCTTGCAGGTTGGCAATTTCTTCATTCAATAGTTTTAGCTTCGCTTGATCTTTTTCTCGTTTAATCGCTTCACGTTCAATCTCTAATTGACGAATTTTTCGATCTAACTCATCTAATTCTTCTGGCTTAGAATTCATTTCCATGCGCAGTTTTGAAGCTGCTTCATCAATTAAATCAATTGCTTTGTCAGGAAGAAAACGATCTGTAATGTAGCGTTGCGATAACTCAACTGCAGCAATAATTGCTTCATCTTTTATTTGAACTTTGTGATGCGTTTCATACTTGTCTTTGATTCCTCTCAAAATTGAAATTGCATCTTCCGTATCGGGTTCATCAATCAACACTTTCTGAAACCTTCTTTCCAAAGCTTTATCTTTTTCAAAATACTTTTGGTATTCGTTCAAAGTTGTTGCACCAATTGCTCTCAGTTCTCCACGCGCCAAAGCGGGTTTCAAAATATTCGCTGCATCCATTGCACCTTCGCCTCCTCCGGCACCAACCAAGGTGTGAATTTCATCGATGAATAAGACAATTTCTCCTTCTGCTCCGGTTACTTCTTTAATGACGGATTTTAATCTTTCTTCAAATTCCCCTTTGTATTTAGCTCCAGCTAATAAAGCACCCATGTCTAAGGAATAGATTTGTTTGCTTTTTAAATTTTCAGGAACATCTCCGCTGATAATTCTATGTGCTAATCCTTCGGCAATAGCCGTTTTTCCAACACCTGGTTCACCAATTAAGATGGGGTTATTTTTCGTTCTTCTTGATAAAATTTGCAAGACTCTGCGTATTTCCTCATCCCTTCCAATTACTGGATCTAAGCGATTTTCATTGGCCAATTGGTTGAGGTTTAGCGCATATTTACCCAAAGCATTGTAAGTGTCTTCAGCAGTTTGAGAAGTTACTTTTTCTCCCTTTCTCAATTCATTGATGGCTGTTTTTAGCGCCTTTTCAGAAACACCGCTGTCTTTCAGCATTTGAGAAACTTGATCGCCACTTTTTAGAATTCCCAAAAGCAGGTGTTCAATCGAAACGTATTCGTCTTTTAACTCTTTCAAGTAATTTGTAGCATGATTGAGCGATTCAGTTGCTTTTTTAGAAAGGTATTGATCGCCACCACTCACAGTAGCATAAGTATCTAAAATTCTAGCATTTGCTTGCTGAATAATGCTGGGATTTAATCCCATTTTTTTCAATAGAAAAGGAGTGGCATTTTCATCCACTTCAAAAATAGCTTGCAATAAATGACCGTTTTCTATGGCTTGATGCTGCTTGTTCATAGCAAGCTGCTGTGCTTGTTGCACGGCTTCCTGCGATTTGATGGTATAGTTTTTAAAATTCATGGTGTATTGTTTTACACCGATTCCTTAGCAATTTATTTTCCATCTCAAATAAATTACTATAAATAGGAATTTATGTCAGGAAATTGACCTAAAATTGGATTTTTTAGTCTTTTTAAGACAAAATGGCTGAATTTTAAAGGTTGTAATTTAGAAAATAATAAGATACTTAATGTTTCTAATTCAGAATCAATTAATTCTTAAGAACCCTATTTTACTCCTCAAAATTCACATCAGCATCTAAGTTCCATAAGACAAAGCTCCAAACATCCGCCCATTCCTCAATTACTTTTTCAGTTGGTTTTCCAGCTCCGTGTCCGGCATTCACATCCACACGAATCAACACAGGATTTTCTCCGCTGTGCTTGTCTTGCAATTCTGAAATAAATTTAAAAGAATGTGCAGGAACAACTCGGTCGTCATGGTCTGCAGTTGTTACCATTGTAGCAGGATATTTAACTCCTTCTTTAATGTTGTGCAATGGGGAATATTTGTAAAGGTTCTCAAAACTTTCTTTACTTTCTTCGCTGCTTCCATATTCACCAGCCCAAGCCCAACCAATAGTAAACTTATGGTAGCGCAACATATCCAAAACTCCCACACCTGGAAGTGAAACTTTCATCAAATCCGGGCGCTGTGTCATTACAGCTCCGGCTAATAATCCACCATTCGATCGACCGTGAATCGCAAGTTTTTCTGAAGAAGTGTATTTTTTTTCGATCATGTATTCAGCAGCTCCAATAAAATCATCGAATACATTTTGCTTGTTAAACTGCCATCCCGCTTTGTGCCATGCTTCTCCATACTCATTTCCACCTCTTAAATTCACAACGGCATAAATCCCACCTTGTTCTAAAAATACAGTGTTCACAACAGAAAATCGCGGCGTGATACTGATGTTGAATCCGCCATAACCATAAAGAAAGGTAGGATTACTACCATCCATAGCAATTCCTTTTTTATGAGTGATGAAAATTGGAACTTTTGTACCGTCTTTACTTTCAAAAAATACTTGTTCAGTCATATAATTCGACTTATCAAAAGCTGTTTTTGGTTCAAAAAACACTTCAGAATTGTTGTTGGCAACATCGTATTTAAAAATTGTAGTAGGGTAGGTGTAAGATGAAAAAGAGTAGAATGCGGTATTTTCATCTTTGTCTCCACTAAAATTAGCAATGCCAATTCCAGGCAATTTTATATCGTATAAATAGTTGCCTGATAAGTCATACACTTCCAATTTGCTTTGCACATCTTTCATGTAAGATGCGATGATTTTATCGCCTGCAATGCTTACACCATTTAAAACATAGTCTTTTTCAGCAATAAATGGTTTCCAATTTTCTTGTGCTATTTCTTTAAAATCTGCTAGAGCAACCATTCCATTGGGTGCATTGTAATTTGTTTGTACTAAAAACTTTCCATCACCCAAGTGGTCTATCAAACTATTTTCGGTTTCATAATCACTTACCATTATTTTAAAATCACTTTTATTTTTTAGGTCTTTGATTTGAATGGCATTTCCATGAGTAGATTCTGAAGTACTGATGATTAGAAACTGTTCATCGTCTGTTACACCTGCTCCAGCATTTCTTTGAGGATGCTTCTTGTCTTTGTAAATTAATTTATCTTCTGTTTGAGCCGTTCCTAATTCATGATAGTAAACGGTGTGAAATTCATTCTTTCCGCTATAGTCCGAACCTTCTTTTGGTGGCTCATAAGCAGAGTAGTAGAAGCCATTTCCTTCCCAACTAATGCCACTGAATTTTACCCACTTCACAGCATCGTCTAAAACTTTTTTGTTGGCTAATTCCATTATTTTTATCTCAACCCAATCCGATCCTGCTCTAGAAATTCCATAAGCCATGTATTTGGCGTCTTTCGAAAATCCCATTCCATTAATTGAAGCAGTTCCGTCTTCAGAAAGTGTATTAGGATCCAATAAAACACTTTGCTCTCCATCAATTCCTTCCTGAATGTATAAAACACTTTGATTTTGAATTCCATCATTTTTATATATGAAGTAGTAATCACCTTTTTTAAATGGCGTTCCCACTTTTTCATAATTCCAAAGTGCAGTTAAACGCTCTTTTAATTGTTGTCTGTAGGGAATTTGTTCTAAATAATTAAAAGTGACTTTGTTTTGTGCTTCCACCCAAGCTTCAGTTTCTGCACTTGTGTCATTTTCTAACCAACGGTAGGGATCAGGAACTGCTTTCCCATAATAAAAATCAATAACACTGTCCTTCTTTACTTCGGGATAAGGAAGGAGTTCAATCTCTTTGCGAGTATCTGCTGTGGTTTGTTTATCAGCTTTATTTTGTTCAGAATTACAAGCAATAAAAAAAACGGAAATGCTTAGGATAACTATTTTGTTCATAAGGATAAGTTTTAGTTTTTCAAAAGTATATAAATTAGAAATATGAATTATAAATCCTAAATTCTTAGTTTGGTCTAAACAATAAAGTCCTTCATCTAAAATATTTTACAATACTACTTCGAATCCAATTCCAAGCATTATTTTTACGCACCAATTACTATATTATGTTAAAGTTTATTTACCCTTTTTTGTTTGTTATTTTCATCTCATGTGGTGATCAAAAGCCTAAAAATGAGGTTACTGAAATCGAAAAACCAACTATTTCAGCCTTTGAAACTTTTAAAATTGAATTTATTGAAGCGCTATGGAAAGCTAATCCAGTTTGGGCTTCCTACGAAGGATTTCATAAATACGACTCGGTTTTAACAATTCCAAACGAGACAAATCGTAAAGCAAATCTTCAATTTTCTGAAGACTGGTTAAGCCGTTTAAATTCCTTTGAAATAGATAGTTTAGAAAGCCTCGATTTAATTGATTATCGATTAATTGAAAATTATTTAAAGTCCATTCCATTTTATCAAAATGAGTTGAAAGCTTGGCAATGGAATCCCTCAGATTATAATTTGGGTGGTGCCTTTTTTCAAGTGATTAATTTCAAGGAAAATAAACTTGAAGATCGTTTAAAAGCAATTTCTTTTAAGTTAGATGGAGTGAAAGCGTATTATCAAGCTGCTCAAGCAAACATTAATAATCCAACTAGAGTTCATACCGAATTAGCTATTAGCCAATTGGAAGGTTCTAAATCAATCTTTTCTGAAACATTACTCGACTCTTTGAAAAAGGCAAAATTAGCTACAGATTTTTCTACAGATTTTCTAGGAAAGTTAGAAGCGGCCATTGCTGCCATTGATCAATACAAAACTTTTTTGCAAGCTGAAATTTTACCTGATTTAGCTGAAAATGATCAGCGTTTTAGAATTGGAAAAGAGCTCTTTGAGAAAAAATTTCAATATGAAATACAATCTGGTTTTTCTGCTGAAGAAATTTTTAAAATTGCCGTTTCTGAAAAAGAAATTCTCCATGATCGCATGTATCAATTAGCGGGAATGCTATGGGAAAAATATTTTGGAGAGCAAGAGCCTCCTGGGAATACGCTTGGTAAAATAAAAATGGTGATTGATGAAGTTTCTAAGAACCACGTTCAAAGAGATTCTTTTGTTGTTGCCATTAAAAATCAAATTCCAGCATTAGAAAAATTTGTAATTGAAAAGGATTTAATCACTTTAGATCCTTCGAAGCCACTTATTGTAAGAGAAACACCTAAATACATGCGTGGAGTGGCAGGTGCTTCAATTTCTGCTCCTGGTCCATACGATAAGGCTGCTGAAACTTTTTATAATGTCACTCCATTGGATGATTACACGGATGAAGAAGCAGAAAGTTATTTAAGAGAATACAATAATTACACCTTACAAATCCTAAACATTCACGAAGCCATTCCAGGGCATTATACTCAGCTAATCTACAGCAATGAGTCTCCTAGCATTATCAAAAGTATTTTGGGAAATGGTGCTATGGTTGAAGGTTGGGCTGTTTATACCGAGAAAATGATGTTGGAAAATGAATACGGAGAAGACATGGAACTTGGTCTAATGTATTATAAATGGAATTTGAGAACTGTTTGTAATACAATTTTGGATTATGGAGTGCATGTGTTGAACTATTCTGAAGAAGATGCCATGCAACTTCTACAAAAAGAGGCTTTTCAAGAAGTTTCCGAAGCAAAAGGAAAATGGAAAAGAGCAAGACTGTCGCAAGTTCAATTGTGTAGCTACTTTACAGGATATCACGAAATCAGAACATTGAGAGATGAATTGCAAGAATTAAAAGGTGAAAATTTTAACTTGAAAAGTTTTCATGAAACATTTTTGAGTTATGGAAGTGCCCCAGTAAAACACATTAGACATTTAATGTTGGACCAAGCTAAAAATCATAAACCTGTTTCTTAGGTGATTAGAGTAGAAATTACTTACAGTTGCAACTATCTGTCTTAACTTGACGTAAATTGGTACTATGCTTAGAAAATTACTTTTTTTCATTTCATTCATTTTTGTGAGCAATGTGATTTTTTCGCAGTGCTTTCAAATTCGTGATGGGAATGGTGTTTTTAGCGCTACTCCTCGTTTTGTGAGCTGTACACCTGGCAATTTTACCGTTTTCATCCAACCAAATATAAACATTGGTCCCTACAGTATTAATTGGGGCGATGGAAGTCCGATTACTTCAGGAGTAGTATTGCTAACTACTGCAAATCTTCCACATGTTTATGCATCAACTACAAATAACTATACGATAACTATAACGGACAGCACCACCAACTGTGTTTTGACAGGAGATGTTATTTTAGAAAGAAATCCTTTAGCATCTATTCAGCTTCCAACTGGGGACGATAATTTTGGATGTACTCCCGTTTTATTTCGATTTATCAACAGTAGTACTCAAATTTCAAGTAATGTTACATTTACTTGGGATTTTGGAGATGGAAGCCCTCTTGAAGTTTACAACTTCACCAATTTAGGAGATACCATTACGCATACCTATCTCCCAGGAATCGGAGTTCAAAGCTGTGACCTTGAAGTAACATTAACAGCGGCAAATTTTTGCGGCACTTCAACGGCATCCTTTTTCCCTTTAAAAGTTTGGGATTTAGATGAAGCAGTTATTACACCATCTGCTACTTTACTTTGTTATCCCGATACAGTAGTTCAGTACGTCAATAATACTATTCGAAACTGTTTCCCTGAAGGTAATCAATCACAGCGCTATGAGCGATGGAATTTTGGTGATTATTGGGGATTAAATAGAGACTCAATTATTGAGTGGCGACCATGGAATCCTCCAATTATAAATCCACCTCCAATGGCTTATCCCGGAGTAGGTATTTACGATGTAACGCTGCAAGACAGTAGTTTTTGTGGAATTGTAGAAACAACTATTCAAATTGAAATCACAAACCCACCCACTTCGATTATAAGTTCTGACAAAGACACTATTTGTGAAGGTGAAACAGTTACTTTTTTTAATAATTCAATTGGAGGAGCTAATGAATTTCAATGGGATTTTGATCAAGGATCTGGTTTTCAGAACTTAAACGGTAACGATAAGAGCAGGGTGTATAATTCTACAGGTGATTTTACTATTTCGTTAGTTGTTGGCATTGCAGGTGCTTTCGGTTGTCGAGATACTTCAATTGTAGATTTACATGTACTTCCAAGTCCAGTTTCAGACTTTACTTTCAATACCAACAACGAATGTGATAGCATGCAAGTGCAATTTACAAATACTTCAACAGGAGCAATTGTGAGTTATGAATGGGATTTTGATAATGGAAGTACTTTTACTGGTCCAAATCCACCAATTCAAAACTTCACTTCACCAGGAGCTTACCGAGTTGAATTGACAACAGAAACTGCTCAGGGTTGTCGAAATACTATTAGTCGTTTTATTAATGTGCGAGAAACACCTCAAGCAGGATTTACCGTTTTTCCTGTGTGCTTGAATCAGCCTTCTAATTTTGTAGATACCTCATTTTCAAGTATTGATCCTATAACAAATTACAAGTGGTATTTTGGCGATGGAGATAGTAGTTCTCAGCGAGATCCTTCGCACATTTACACAACACCAGGAAATTATACGGTAATGCAAATTGTCGATAATGGTTTTTGTAGTGATACTGCCACCATTAATGTTGATGTAGAAACGCCACCAGTTGCATCATTTACTGCTGATTCACTTAATGGCTGTTCTCCTTTTACAGTTAACTTTTCCAACCAATCATCCGCAAATGCAGTTGCGTATAGATGGAATTTTGGTGACGGTTCAGCAATTTTCAGTGGAACAGATACAGCTCATACGTTTATAAACAATACATCATCTGATACAACCTACGTCATTCAAATGATTGCAACCACTGCTTTTGGTTGTACAGATACTACTTTCGACACAGTAAGTGTAAGTCCAGTGCCAATACCATCTTTCACTTCTAATGCAACGCTTGATTGTGGACCAATTACAGTGAACTTTACCAATACTACTCCTGGGAATAATTTAACATTCTCTTGGGACTTTGATGATGGCTCACCAATTTCGAATGCAGTAAATCCAACCCATACTTTTCAAAATACAACCTTATTTATCAATAATTATCAAGTAAAATTAGCTGTAATTTCTGCCAATGGTTGTACTGATACCATTGAACGAACAATTACAGTTTATCCTGAACCAGTTTTTAATTTTGTTGCCAATCCAGACTCGGGTTGTAGTCCTTTAACTGTCCGTTTTCCATCGGTAGTAGGCGCAGTGGATTATCAATGGGATTTTGGAGATAATTCTACAGGCTCAGGACCAACTCCTACACATACATACATAAATAATACAACAAATAATCAAGCATTTGTCGTAACTCTGGTGGCTCAAAATGGTTTTGGATGTCGCGATACAACTTCAGGTACCGTTTTAGTTTACCCAAATCCAACTTCTAATTT
The DNA here is from genome assembly GCA_963973975.1 of uncultured Flavobacteriales bacterium. Classification (GTDB taxonomy): domain Bacteria; phylum Bacteroidota; class Bacteroidia; order Flavobacteriales_E; family Vicingaceae; genus UBA1494_A. The sequence goes on along the minus strand of CAXBCF010000006.1, from coordinate 49,383 downwards.
TTTACTAGATACTAATGTGGGTTGTCAGCCTTTACCTATAAATATTACTAATCTTTCCACTGGTGCGAACATATTTAGTTGGGACTTTGGAGATGGTACCAGCTCGGATACTACTGATGCTACATTTATAAAAACATACACCAACACATCTGCATTTACTCGATTTAATACCATTCGATTAATTACTGAAACAGACAATGGGTGTAGAGATACTACTACTAGAAATGTAGAAGTTCATCCTTTTGTTGAAGCTGCTTTCACTTCTGATACAGCCGCTTGTAGCCCTGCTTCAATTTTGTTTAACAACCAGTCAACTGGAGCAGCAAATTACTTTTGGCGCTTTGGTGATAGTTTCACTTCTACTGATGTAAACCCAAGACATGTTTATCAAAACAATACCTTAGTAGATCAAAATTTAACTGCAACTTTAGTTGTTCAGTCAGCGAAAGGTTGCGTAGATAGTGCACAAAGAAATATTACAATTTTTCCTAAACCAGTAGCACTTTACACAGTTTCGGCAACTAGTGGATGCCATCCATTGAATGTAACGTTTACGAATAGCTCCGTTTTGGCAGACTCATGTGCTTGGAGGTATGGCGATCAAACTCAATTTAATTTGTGTTCACCTACAAATTCGCATACTTACACCAATACAACCTCTTTTTTTCCAATTGATTATGTGAGTGAGTTAGTAGTTTTTACTGATAATGGATGTAAAGACACACTGAGAGAAACCATCCGTGTGAACCCTCAAGTAATAGCTGATTTTTCTGCAGACTCAGCAGGTTGTAGTCCACATAGAGTTCGTTTTCAAAATCAATCTACTGGAGCTGCAAATTTCGAATGGTTCTTTGGTGATGGAGGAGGTTCTCCGCTACAAAATCCGCTACACTTTTTTATAAATTTTGGTTTGCAAGATACTGTATATAATGCTAAACTAAGAGTAACGAGTAATTTTGGTTGTGTTGATAGCTTAGTCAAACCAATTAAAGTTTTTCCTAAGCCAATTGCCGATTATACTTTAAGCACTAACGATGGCTGTCATCCATTAAGAGTTGATTTTCAGAATAACTCTTCCATAGCCGACAGCTGTGTTTGGAAGTTTGGCGATCAAAATCAAATTAATTCCTGCAATCAAAATATAACACATACTTATACAAACACATTATCACTCGTACCAATAACTTACAATCCTAGACTTGAAATTTACTCTAATCAAGGATGTGCAGACACCTTACAACAATCTGTATCAGTAAAGCCACTAGTTATTGCCGATTTTGAAACAGATACTGCTTCTTGTTCTCCATTTAATGCCACTTTTAGAAGTCAATCTTTTGGTGCAGTGAGTTATGTTTGGGATTTTGGAAATGGGAGGGTCGGAAATGGAATGATTACTAACAATATGTATACCAACACAGGATCCATTGATACTATATATACGGTTCGTTTAATTGCTCAATCACTATTCAATTGCAGTGATACTGTTTTTAAGAGTATTCGGGTGAGACCAACACCTGTGCCCAATTTCAATCCTACACCATTGGTTCAACAATTTCCTGATAGAACTGTAAATTTAGATAATACTACTAATCCGGGTAATTGGTCATTTAGATGGGATTATGGTGATTCTACTTTCTCTACCCTAAGAAATCCAAATCCAAAGGACTACGATACTTGGGGACAGTTTATCATCAAATTAGTAGCTTCATCACCTTTCTGTTCCGACAGTATTTCAAAATTAATTACTATAGAAGTACCACAACCTGTTGCTGATTTTGGAGATTCTGCTTCAGGCTGTCAACCACTCGAAGTTGCCTTTACCAATAAATCATTATATGGCAGAACTTTTCTTTGGGATTTCGGTGACGGCAATACTTCTACAGCAGAAAATCCTGTACACCGCTATTTTGATGCAGGGGAATATAACGTTATGCTAACCGTTACAGGATTTGAGCATGGTTTACTTGATACTGAAATTAAGTTTGATTACATCAAGGTTTTCGAAACACCAAATGCCAACTTTATCACTAATAAAGACAAGGTTTTTGTACCTACAGATCCTTTAGTTTTTGCAAATCGTTCCACAGGCGCCCAACGCTATTTTTGGAATTTTGGTGATGGAAATACCTCTGAAGATGAAAGTCCGGTACATTTTTACCAACAAGCCGGTGAATATTTAGCTTTTTTAATTGCTTTCTCCGAGGAAGGGGGGTGTATTGATACTGCTTTTGCTCCAAACACTGTTTTAGCTGAATTAGTTGGAAGTATTCGTGTTCCAAATGCATTTACTCCAAGTAAAAATGGACCAAATGGAGGAAATGTGAACATTAACCCTAGTCTTGGAGAGCTTAACGATGTGTTTTATGCCAAAATAACAGGAGCTGTAAAATATGAATTGAATATTTTTAATAAATGGGGAGAATTACTTTTTGTAAGTACTGATATGAATATTGGATGGGATGGTTATTACCGCGGCCAATTATCTCAACAAGATGTTTATGTTTGGAAAGTATCGGTTGAGTTTGCTGATGGTACATCTACCACTAAGGTTGGTGATTTAATGTTATTAAGATAATGAAGAAACTAAAAGAGTTAGTAGGTTTAATTGGGTTGATTTGTTTCAGTCTACTTCTTTCTGCGCAATCAAGTAAATATGATAAATCTGCTAAGAAAATATACAGAGATGCTGAATCTTTCTATATCTATGGGGATTTTAATACTGCAATTCGACTATTTAGGCAGATAGAAACTGCCGATCCTGATTTCGAAGAATTTAATTATAAACTTGGTGACGCTTATTTTCAATTAAACCGTTATGATTCTTCAAAAAGCTATCTTCAAAAAGGAATTGATTATAATTCTGATGCAATTTTTTACTTAGCTAAAATTGAACTTTACAATGGGAATCTAAGTACTTCTGAAGACTATTTAAATCATTTTCTTACAAAGAAAAACACTAAAACTACAGTCATATCAGCAGTAGATATTAAGCTATTAAATGAAAACATTGTAACTGCCAAAGAATTAATGTCAATTCCAGATGTGGTAAATATTATAAATTTAGGATCTAAAATAAATTCAGAAAATGCAGAATATGTTCCCCTAATATCATCAGATGAAACATTTTTGGCATTTACTTCACGAAGACTAAGAGAAGGGAATGGATTAGATCCAACTGGTCGTCCATTTGAAGATGTGTATACAAGTCAAAGAGAATCTGATAGAGAAGATTGGAGTGAAGCTAAACCTATTGTTGGTAAAATTAATACCGATCAACATGATGCATGTGTTGGACTTTCACCAGATGGAAATCGCTTATTTATTTATCGATCAAATGAAAATTTAATTGGAGGTGATTTATTTGAATCTATTTACTTGGACGGAATTTGGACAGTACCTGTAAAGATGAGTGATAATATTAATGGTGAGTTCTCAATAGAGCCAAGTGCCTCTCTTTCTTTGGATGAGAGTGTATTGTACTTCTCATCAAACCGTGAAGGAGGGTTTGGTGGTTTTGATATTTATCGAGTTATAAAACTTCCAAACGGGGAATGGAGCCTTCCTAAAAACCTTGGACCTTCTATCAATACTGAGTTTGATGATGATGCTCCTTTCATACATCCTGATGGTAAAATGCTTTATTTTAGTTCAAAAGGGCATAAAAACATGGGAGGCTATGATGTGTTTAGAGCTCAAAAAATTAATGATGAGAATGAAGAATGGACTAAGCCAATTAACATGGGTTTCCCAACAAATACTACAAAAGATGATATATATTTCACCATTTCTGCCAATGAACAACATGGTTATTATGCGTCTAATAAAGCAGGTGGTTTCGGTAAACACGATATCTATTTAATTGATTATCTCGAAAAAAGTTTAAGGCAATCTGTTGTTAGGGGAAAGGTAAAAGATGCAACTACGAAGGAGGAAATTGCTGCAGATATTAGTGTAATTGAGACCGAAAGTGCTGAGCTGTCAGGTGTATATGTAGCTCAAGGAAAAGATGGAAAATTTATTTTCTTAGTTAATCCCAATGTAGAGTATGAAGTAATCGTTGAAGCAGAAGGATTTGAGGAAAAAAGCGAATTTATCAAATTTTCTACCAATGAATTAAAAAATACACAGAGTATAGATTTTGAATTATATCCACTCGAAAACTAGCAATAGAAAATTTATGATCTTAAGAAATACGCTATTTGTACTTTTTTTTATCTTATCGGTTTTTACCGCTCTAGCTCAGGATACGCGTTTTTCTCAATTTTATGCTGCTCCAATTCATTCTAACCCAGGTTTTACAGGTGCTACGATTGAACATAGATTTGTGATGAACTACAGAAATCAATGGCCATCTATACCAGGAGGATTTCAAGCTTTTCATGCCACCTACGAATACAATGCATCAGATTTAAATAGCGGATTCGGATTAATAATGGGTAGAGAGGACGCAGGTTCCTTTGGATTAACAACAACCACAGTTGCTTTTTCTTATGCCTATCGAATTAGAATTAATAGAAATACTTATTTAATGCCAGGATTGAAATTTGGTTATGCTTCTCGCGGGATAGATTTTAGTAAATTAGTTTTTAACGATCAATTAGAAAGTAATAATTCAACAACTTTAGATGTTGATGCTTTTCAAGAAGATAATGTGAATTATCTTGATATAAGTTTCGGAGGCTTACTTTATTCTGAAAATTACTGGGTTGGAGCTTCTTTAAATCATGTAAATGAGCCCAATCAGACATTTTTAGGTGATGGTGAAGTTTCAGCACTGCCTAAAAAGTTCACTCTTCAGGCAGGTTATAAGTTTAAATTGGCGGGATCTCTAATTAATCGAATGAATGCTAAAGATATTACTGTTGCAATGCACTATGATGCCCAAGGGAAATACGATCAATTTGATTTGGGATTTTATTATACCTTACAACCCATTGTTTTTGGTGTTTGGTATAGAGGAATACAAGGTTTAAAAGCGTATGATCGTGGATATGCAAATAATGATGCACTGGTTCTATTAATGGGTTTGAGCATTCCTGACAGAAATTTAAGACTTGGATACAGCTACGATATCACCATTTCTCGTTTGGCAACCAATACAGCAGGTGCTCATGAAATTTCTTTGATTTACGAGTTTGCTAGTAAAAAATCTAAGAGAAAAAGCAGAAGGTTTTTAGTTCCATGTGCTAAATTTTAATTCGCGCTATTTTTGGAGTCGCTGAATAACTTTTTTACCACCTTCTTCAAATAATTTTTGAATAAAAGATGAACCTAAAAATATAGCTGCTTTAGTGGCAAGTTTAGATTTTGGTTTTAACCATTTTGTGACAACTAAACTCACCAATGTCTTTGAAATAAAAGGAATTATTCCTTTTTTGAGAGTTCCGAAACCAGTACTTTCAATTTCTGTACTCCCAAAACTGAATAAATCACTCTTAAGCTCAGTGAAACCTGAAATTAATTGTATTTCTTGGTTGTGAATAGTGACCTTTATTTCCGACTTCTTGAGTCTTAATTGTTCTATATTTTTGATGACTAGCTTATCCATTATTTTTGAAGATATATCTGATAATTCTATTCTGAAGCGGTAATTTTAAAATTGACTTCCTAAAGATTAGAAAAAATAAGAATAGTAGTAAGTAAATACTTACTACTATCCCAAATCCAAGTAGGTAATTGTCTAACCAAATACTAATTGAAATCCCCGCTAAAATTGAAATAAGGAAGAATAAAATAGCGCCGATAATTCCAATAATTGTATATGAAATTAGCTCAGATGTACCGTCGCTGAAATCTTCAGAAATTTCTAATTTTAAAAGATTGATTCGATTTTCAATGTATGCTTTAGATTCTTCGAATAAAGCATTTATTTTTTCTGATTCCAACATAATGTTAAGTTATGATTTCTACTAGTCAGTAACTGCTTCTGCTTTAGATTTTATTTTTTCTAAAACTTCACTTCCTTTTTCTTGAATGTCCTCCAAATTGCGATTGAATTCTTTTTTAAGTTTTTTACCTTGTTTGGTCAATTTTTTTCTTGTTTCCTCGCCAGAAGCAGGTGCTAACATGATTCCTGCTACTGCTCCTGCTGCTGCTCCTACTAAAGCAGCAAATAATACCTTTGTTGTGTTATCCATTTTTTTATAATTTTAAGTTAATAAATAGTTGAATTGCTAAAAAGATAAGCATTTTCTTTCAAAGATAGTCCATTTATCAGGAGTTTAACAAGTTTTTGGATTGAAAGAATGATTTAAAATAGCCATGTTTTACTTTAAATAGCCCATAGTATTAATTAAAATAGGGGTGTTAAAATCAAATCCTCTAACCATAAATCAAACTTTTATAGTTTTTTAGTTATATTCAAACGAATTAAAAGCTCAATTCAAATGTAGAAATTACATAAAATAGTTGTATTATTAAGTTGTCCTTCATGTCACCCATAGGGTAAAGTATAATGCCGATGTACCTGCCGGCCGATCAGGCAGGGATTTTAAGGAGCACTTTGTACTATACAAATGACTAATCTTTAACAATATATTGAAGTACAATACCGATGCTATAGACGTTTAGTACAATTTAGTTGGACTATTACGTATTTTATCGGTATAACATGACAAACTGTCCCGAACTTGCTTCAAGAATTAAAATCACAATCGGTATAAGATGGAATCACGAAAATAGTAGACAAAAAAAATGCTCGGAAAAACCGAGCATTTTTATAATACAATTATATATTAACTACTCTTCTATTTGAACCATTTTAAATGGAATGTTTATAATGGCTTGGTAATCTTCTCCGGCTTCTAGCATGTCCTCATCATCTTCTTCATAATGCCAGTTTATAATAACTCCATTGTTAGAGCTATTGATTTTTTCTAACTTTTTAAATACGTCTAAAATGCATTTAGAAGAACTTGTGTTAAAGTATTCTAGTACAATTTCTACTTCAGTCTTATCCACCGGATTTTGAGAATAAGCATCCAATGAGTCAATCAAAGGTTTGTAAAACTCAATTGAATTTTCAGGAATTGATCTTCCTTGAATCAACAATTTACCATCTTGTGGTTGAAATTTAATTGTTGGTGTTTTAGGTGTTCCTTCTATCACTAAATTTTCCATCTGTATTTAATATTATTGTGGTATATTAATATTTAAACTGTAAAACGAGTAATTATCGTCAACATTTTGAAAGTCAAATTCTAATTTTTGGCCTGATTTTCTTGCAATGTCAATCATTCCAAGTCCACCGCCGCCTTTTTCAGACATCATTCCATTATTCAAAACTTCTTTATAGTATTCTTTTAATTCTACTTCTTCAAGAGAATTGATTTTTTCCAAACGCTCTTTAAGGCTGACAACATTTTCATTTTTAATAAAGTTTCCTGTAAAAACAGAATAGCTTTCTTCAGATTTTCCAATCATGAAAATAACTGTATTATGTCCATTAGCTGCATTGGATGTTTGTTTATCCATATGGTGGTAAAGATTTTGAAGTGCTTCAACTAGTATGTTATAGACTTTTTTCTTTACTCTATTGGGCTCATTCATTCGATCCATCTTGGACTCCATAATTTGAAGCACAGAAGTCAAAAGCTCAGATGTAACGTTACCTTTAAACGACATGATAATGTTATCACGCTCCATCTTTTCATAGAAATCGTATATATTCAACTCCATTTTTATAGGTAAACCAATGACTTACTTTAATGCCACGAAATAAATTAAAATACTTGGACAAAACAACACTTTGCTAAAAAAAATCTATAATTAATTATACAGGTACTTTTCTATTGCTTTTATTACTTTTGAAATCCAAAAAAAAAAGTGATTAAAGAAAATTGGTTCAAAGAATGGTTTAATTCTAAGTATTACCATTTACTGTACAAGAATCGAGACGAATCAGAAGCTCAGGCGTTTATTCAGCAATTATTATCTTACTTACAAATTCCAAAAAACTCAAAAGTTTTAGATTTGGCTTGTGGCAAGGGTAGGCATGCTGTTCAAGTTAATGAGATGGGCTATTTTACCGTTGGGGTCGATTTAAGCGAAGAAAGCATTCAATTTGCGAAACAATTTGAAAATTCCGAATTGAAGTTTGAAGTTGGAGACATGCGAAGGTTAGTTTATAAGAATGAATTTGATTTAGTCTTAAATCTTTTTACAAGTTTTGGATATTTTAAAGACAGTGATTCTAATTTACAAGTGATTAAATCCATAGAAGGTAGTTTAAAAAAAGGAGGATACTTGATTTTAGACTATTTAAATGTGGAAAACATTAAACCTAATCTTCCACTAAGTGAAAAAATAGTTCGGGGAGATATTACTTTTGAAGTTGAAAAGAGCATTGTAGATAATTTCATAGTAAAAAATATTAGCTTTGAAATAGAAGGAGAAAAGTATAAACAGACTGAAATTGTTGAGCTAATCTCAAAAGAAATGTTCAATGCTTATTTTAAAAAAGCTAATTTAAATTTGATTCAGCAATTTGGAAATTATTCGCTTGAGGGATTTAATGCATCTTCATCAGAACGCTTAATAATGGTGGTTAAAAAATAACTATGGTTTATTTTCTTCTTTTTATAATCAGTCTATTAAGTGGGTTGGTTTTATTTTATGGAAAAAAAGATTTTACGAAACTAATTCCTTCGTTCTTATCCTTCAGTGGAGCTTATTTGATTGGCATTTCATTTTTGCATTTATTGCCTGAATTGTTTGTGGTTCACGACCACAGCATTGGCTTGTTTCTAGCTCTTGGGTTTTTTCTTCAATTGATTTTAGATTACTTTTCAGGTGGCATAGAGCATGGGCATACCCATCTCAATAAAAGTAAATTAGGTTCTTTTCCATACCTAGTTTTTTTAAGTTTGAGTCTTCATGCATTCCTAGAAACTCTTCCATTAATTGAAATGGTTGAAAATAGATCTCTCAATTCTTATTTGGTGGGACTTTTAATTCATAAAGCCCCTATTTCTTTTGTATTAACTTCATTATTAATAGCATATCAGCTTAAGAAAAGAACAGTATTACTAGCATTAATTATTTTCTCATTGTGGGCTCCATTGGGAGCTTATTTAGGCAATTACATTGAAGTTTCTCAGCTGTATTTTCAAAGACTTTTTGCATTGTCTTTGGGAATTATCTTGCATTTATCGACCACCATTTTAATTGAAAATAATGATCAGCACCAAATTCAGTTGAAAAAATTATTACCGCTATTATTAGGAGTTTTTTTAGCATTGATGAGTTTTTTAATTCACTGATTTAAGCTTTTTTTCCTTTTTAGTTGAACAGTATTAAAGTAACTTTGTATTCTTTAAAAAATAACACAAAAAAATAAATAATATGGGAGTTCTAGTAGGGCGAAAAGCGCCAAATTTTAATGCAAGTGCAGTCATCAATGGTGAAGAAATCGTTGATGATTTTTCTTTAAACCAATTCTTAGGTAAAAAACATGTAATCTTATTTTTCTATCCAAAAGATTTCACCTTTGTATGTCCAACAGAATTACATGCATTTCAATCAAAATTAGATGAATTTAAAGCTAAAGGGGTTGAAATAGTTGCTGTTTCTACAGATACTGAGCAGTCTCATTGGGGATGGTTGCAATTGAGTAAAGACAATGGAGGAATCCAAGGTATTACTTATCCAATTGTTGCAGATACGAATAAAACAATTTCTACTAATTACGATGTAATCGCAGGAGATTATGATTACAACGATGATGGTGAACTTATAGCAAACGGGGAAATGGTTGCCTACAGAGGTCTATTTTTGATTGACAAGGAAGGAATTGTTCGTCATCAATTAGTGAATGACATGCCATTAGGAAGAAACGTAGATGAAGCTTTGAGAATGGTTGATGCTTTACAGTTTTTTGAAGCTAAAGGAGAAGTCTGTCCTGCAAATTGGAGCGAAGGAAAAGAAGGGATGAGTGCTTCTCACGAAGGTGTTGCTTCTTATCTTTCTAAAAACTAATTTTTTGAAAGATTTAAAATTAAAAAAGGTGCTTGGTTTTAAGCACCTTTTTTTGTTTGCTACCGTTGCAATAAAAAAATGATGAATCTAAATCCATGCCTTTGAGGATTGTGTATTTTTGAAAAAAGTAAAAAAATGAAATACCGTGGTTTAAACGATCATAGTCGGGTTTGGATTTATCAAGTTAATAGAAAGCTGAACGACAAAGAAGTTTCTGAGATTAAGTCTCACGGAGATCGTTTCATAAGCGAATGGGCAGCACATGGCAAAGATTTACAAGCTGATTTTCAGATTTTTTACAATCGATTCATTGTTCTTTTTGCCGATGAAACACAAGTGAAGGCTTCGGGTTGTTCTATAGATTCTTCAGTGCGTTTTATTAAAGAAATTGAAGCAGCTTATGGTTTGGACTTATTTGACCGTTTGAATATTGCTTTTAAAGTTAATAATAAAATAGATTACTTAAGAATTAACGATTTTCAAACAGCGCTTCATAAAGGGCATTTAAGTGAAAGTACCATTGTTTTTAATAATTTGGTTGAGACGAAAGCAGCTTTTGAAACACAGTGGGAAGTTCCGTTAAAAGAAAGCTGGCACAGTAAAATGCTCGCTTAAATTATTGCATGGAAAAAAATCAAAAAGCACAATTAATTGTAGACAAAATGATGGAGCTGGATTACTGCTCCCAATGGCTTGGTTTTGATTTTTTAAAAGTAGAAGAAGGATCTTGCCACCTTTCTATGAAAATTCGGAAAGAAATGCTGAATGGTTTTGGAACGCTCCATGGAGGAATCGCATATACGTTAGCAGATTCTGCTTTGGCTTTTGCAGTTAATTCTTTTGGTCCAATTTCTCCCTTAATTAATGGTTCAATGAGCTATGCAAAAGCAGCTAAAGAAGGGGATGTGCTTATCGCAAAAGCTGAAGTTATCTTTTTAGGTAACAAGAAAGCAGACATTGATGTTAGTATTTTTTGCAATGATGAAGATCAAGCATTTTACTTTTTTCGCGGTACTGTTTACCGAACATCCAAAAATCACTTAGATGAGTAAAGAGATAACGATTGGCATTATAAAAGAAGGTAAAAATCCACCTGATAGAAGGGTGCCTTTTACTCCTGAACATTGCAAAGCTTTAGTTGAAAAGTTTCCTCAAGTTGAAATACAGGTTCAAAAAAGTTCCATTCGCGCTTTTTCAGATGATGAGTATGTTGCTAAAAATTTGAAATTGGTAGAAGATTTAAATGATGCTGCTGTAATTTTTGGAGTGAAAGAGGTATTAATTAAAGATTTAATTCCCAATAAAACTTACTTTTTCTTTTCACATACCATTAAAAAACAGCCTTATAATCGCGATTTATTGCGTGCTGTATTGGAAAAAAATATTCAGTTAGTCGATTATGAATGCCTTACTACAAAAGATGGTCAGCGAATTATTGGCTTTGGAAGGTATGCGGGAATAGTAGGAACATACAATGGATTTTTAGCCTTTGGAAAGCGCTCAAACTCATTTCAGTTGAAACCAGCACATTTATGTAAAAACAAAGTTGAGCTGTTGGAAGAACTTAAAAAAGTAGTTCTTCCCGAAAACTTCAAAATTGCAATTACTGGACTGGGTAGAGTAGCAGGGGGTGCACTTGAAATTTTTCAAGCTTTGAACTTAAAACAAGTAAGCCCATCGGAATACCTTACTTCAAATTTTAGTGAACCAGTTTTTACGCAACTTTCTGTTGAAGAGTATTTTAAAAAACCATCGAACGAATTATTCGAAAGAGAAGAAGTGTTTCAATTTCCCGAGAGATTTGAAAACAATTTCATGCCTTATGCTCGAGAAACAGATTTATACATTTCTTGTCATTTTTGGGATTCAAAAGGCCCTGTAATTTTCACCAAAGAAGAAATGAAGTCTTCCGATTTTCGTATTCGAACTATTGCAGACATTAGCTGTGATATCGATGGACCAATACCATCAACTATTCGACCATCGACCATTGATGATCCGATTTACGAAGTAGATCGAATTTCTGGAGATGAGTTAACTGAAAATGCTGATAAAGAGAATAGTATCACAGTAATGGCAGTAGATAATCTGCCTTGTGAGTTGCCTAGAGATGCCTCGGAAGGTTTTGGAAAAGATTTATTAGAGAAAGTTATTCCTAACCTACTCGGTGAAGATGAAGATCAAGTATTTGAAAGAGCATGCATAGCTGCTAATGGCAAGTTAATGCCCAACTTCAAATATTTAGAAGATTATGTAAAAGGGATTTAAGCAATTTGTTTTAGCTCAGAAATTGTCTTAATTGGATCTGAAGCATTAAAAACAAAGCTACCGGCAACCAAAACATCTGCACCACATTCAAGCAATTCAGCAGCATTTTCTGAAGTTACGCCACCGTCAATTTCGATTAAAGTAACTGCATTCGAATCATTGATTAACTTTTTCAGGCGTTTTACTTTATTGAAGGTGTGGGGAATGAAACTTTGTCCTCCAAAACCTGGATTTACTGACATTAAACAAATCAAGTCGATGTCATGAATAATGTCGTTTAGTACTTCAATAGGAGTATGTGGATTAAGTGCAACTCCAGCTTTCATTCCCTCCGCCTTAATGGCTTGTAAAGTTCTGTGAAGGTGGTCACATGCTTCATAGTGAACAGTAAGTATATCTGCACCTACATTTTTGAAATCTTTGATATAACGATCGGGGTCTACAATCATTAGATGAACATCAAAAGGCTTTTTAGCGTGTTTTTTTATAGATTTCATTACAGGCATTCCAAAGGAGATATTTGGAACGAAAAGACCATCCATTATGTCGATGTGGTACCAATCGGCACTACTGTTGTTGATTATTTCGCATGCAGCCAGTAAGTTAGAAAAATCAGCTGCTAGAATAGAAGGTGCAATTTTGTGGGCCATTTTTTTTACAAAAATAGCAGATTAATTAGGTAAAATGGGAATGTTATAAATATGTTTTTAATGTTTGACACTTTGCGCTGAGTTTCAAACGTCTCACAGCTTTTTCTTTAATTTGTCTTACACGTTCTCTAGTGAGGCAAAATTTGAGTCCAATTTCTTCTAAAGAATGCGCAGGTCGCTGTTTAAGTCCAAAAAAAAGTCGAATAATCTCAGCTTCTCTTTCTGTCAGACAAGAGAGTGAATTTTCAATTTCGCTCGAAAGAGATTCTTCAAGTAAAGCTAAATCTGGGTTAGGCGTATCTTCATCTCGAAGAAGGTCGTATAAGTTGCTGCTGTCCTCATCAGAAGAAAGTGGAGCATCCATAGAAACATGTCTTCTAGTATTTCGTAATGATATTTGAATGTCTTCATTACTCAACTCTAAGCATTCCGCAATTTCATGTTCTTGGGGATCTCGTTCAAACTTTTGTTCTAACTCAATAAAAGTTCTTCTAACTTTATTAATGTTTCCAATTTTATTTAGCGGTAAACGAACGATTCTAGATTGTTCTGCAATTGCTTGCATTACAGACTGTCGTATCCACCAAACGGCATAAGATATGAATTTAAAACCTCTTGTTTCATCAAATTTTTGAGCGGCTTTAATCAGTCCAAGATTTCCTTCGTTGATTAAATCGGATAAACTCAAACCTTGATTTTGATATTGTTTAGCTACAGAAACAACAAACCTCAAGTTAGCTTTTGCTAGTTTTTCTAATGCAAATTGATCACCGCTTCTAATTTGCTTGGCTAGTTCAACTTCCTCTTCTGCTGTTAATAAATCTACTCGTCCTATTTCCTGAAGATAACGGTCAAGAGAAACCGTTTGACGATTAGTAATACTCTTACTTATTTTTAGCTGTCTCATTCCCTGGTTGGTTTTGGTTTAAAGCGAAAAAATGTGGTAGATATCTCGAAATAAAAATAGGAAAAAAAATTAACTTTTTTTTAACAATAGAATTTATTACAAATGTGTAATTAGATAGCTCTTTTTTAAACACAAAAAAGCCGTCTCATTTTAATGAAACGGCTCTATAAATAGCTTGATTTATAATTGGTTAATTCTGTTCTTCTGCTTTTTGGAGCAATGCCTTTCTCGATAATTTAAATTTCTTCGTTTTAGGATCAATTGCTACTAGCTTTACCTCAACAACGTCACCTTCTTTTAGTTCATCTGACACATTTTCGACACGATTGTGTGCAATTTCAGAAATATGAAGCAATCCATCTTGTCCTGGTAAAATTTCAATAAATGCACCAAAAGCAACAATTGATTTTACTTTTCCTTTGTAAATTTCACCTACCTCAGGAACTTGAGTTATTGATTTAATTCTTGCGATAGCTGCGTCAGAACTATCTTTATTATTAGAAATAATATCAATAACACCAATGTTGTCAACTTCTTCAAGAACAATCGTTGCACCTGTTTCTTCCTGTATAGATTGGATTATTTTTCCACCTGGTCCAATTACTGCTCCAATCATCTCTTTAGGAATGTTTAATTGAACTATTCGTGGAGCATTTGGTTTATAATCTTCTCTAGGAGCTTCAATGGTTTTGTTCATTTCACCTAAAATATGCAATCTTCCTTCTTTTGCTTGGTTCAAAGCTTCTTCTAAAACTTTAAATGAAAGTCCGCTTATTTTGATGTCCATCTGACAAGCAGTGATTCCATCTTTTGTTCCGGTCACTTTAAAATCCATATCTCCTAAATGATCTTCGTCACCTAATATATCTGAAAGAACAGCATAATCGTCTCCTTTACTAATTAATCCCATTGCAATACCAGAAACAGGTTTTTTTAATTTTATTCCAGCATCCATTAATGCTAATGATCCTGCACAAACTGTTGCCATTGAAGATGAACCGTTAGATTCTAAAATATCTGAAACAACTCGAATGGTATAAGGATTATCTGTACCTGTTGGAATCATTGATTTCAAAGCACGCATAGCTAAATTTCCGTGACCAACTTCTCTTCTTCCTGGACCTCTGTTTGGTCGAGCTTCTCCTGTAGAAAATGATGGGAAATTATAATGTAAAATGAATTTATCTGAATCAACAATTACCGCTCCATCAACTCTTTGCTCATCCATTTTGCTTCCCAAAGTAACAGAAGTTAAAGACTGAGTTTCTCCTCTTGTAAAGATGGCTGAACCATGTGATCCTGGTAAGTAATCGATTTCACTCCAGATTGCTCGAATTTCATTTGTTTTTCTACCGTCTAATCTAATTCTTTCTTTTAAAACGCAATCTCTTACTGCTTCTTTTTGAACTTTACCAAAGTATTGTTTGATTAAAAAACTCTTTTCAGCAGCTTTTTCTTCTCCTATTTTCTCAATATAATCAACTTTCACAGCTTTAAAATCAGCCCCTCTTTGATACTTATCTCTATTGCCTTCTTTTGCAATGTTGTAATATTTTTGATAGGCAAACTCATGAATTTCAGCTAATAGCGCTTCATCATTACTTTCATGATTGTACTCTCTTTTTGCTTTACCCACTTTTGCAGCTAAATCAATTTGAGCTTGACACTGAACTTGAATGTTTTTGTGAGCAACTTCAATAGCAGCAATCATTTCTTGTTCAGAAACTTCTTTCATTTCCCCTTCTACCATCACAACGCTGTCCATTGTTCCAGCAACCATTAAGTCGATATCAGCTAGTTTTTGCTGGTCTCTATTTGGATTAATTTGCCACTCTCCATTAATTCTTGCAACTCTTACTTCTGAAGTTGGGCCATCAAATGGAATATCAGAAACCATGATACATGCAGATGCTGCAAAACATGCAAGAGCATCAGGCAAAACATTCTCTTCGGCAGAAATCAAAGAAATTTGCAATTGTGTTTCAGCATGAAAATCACTAGGAAATAAAGGTCTTAGGGCACGGTCAATCAATCGGTCGATTAAAACTTCAGCATCAGAAGGTCTAGTCTCTCTCTTTAAAAAACCACCTGGAAATCTACCTACTGCTGAGAACTTTTCTCTGTAATCAACCATTAGTGGTAAGAAATCTACGTTTTCTCCAACATCTTTTGATGCAACAACTGTTGCCAAAAGCATGGTTTTACCCATTTTTAATACAATTGATCCATCTGCTTGCTTTGCTAATTTACCTGTTTCTAATGAAATTTCTCTACCATCTGGTAAAGTGATTGAATGTGTTATTCCTAGTTGTGACATATTGTTTCTCTTATTTGTTTACAAAACAAAGGGGGACTATTTTTAAATGTCCCCCTTTATTTAAATTATTTTCTGAATGTGTGTATGTTAGACATCAATTTACTTTCTGATGCCAAGCTCTTTAATAAGCTCTCTGTATTCTAAAATATCTTTGTTTTTGATATAATTCAACAATTTTCTTCTTTTACCAACTGAAGCAACCAACGATCGTTCAGTGTTAAAATCTTTCTGATTGGTTTTTAAATGTTTAGTAAGCTCATTTATTTTTTCTGTAAATAAAGCTACTTGACCTTTAGCATCTCCTGTGTTTGTTTTGGATTTACCAAATTTTTCAAAAATCTCTTGTTTTTTCTCTACTGTAATGGGCATGTTTTTCTGCTATTATTTTTAAGGATGCAAATGTAAAAAAAAATATTGAGTTAATATCACTCCTTTTTAAACATTCTAAGCAATTGTTCCATTTTGGTTTTTAAATTTTTGCGTTCGACGATAAAATCCAAAAATCCATGTTCTAAAAGAAACTCGGAACGTTGAAACCCTTCCGGTAAATCTTTTCCGATTGTTTCTTTCACAACTCTAGGTCCTGCAAAGCCTATCAAGGCATTTGGTTCAGAAAAATTCAGGTCTCCCAACATGGCAAAAGATGCAGTAACTCCTCCGGTGGTTGGATCGGTGAGAAAAGAGAAGTAAGGGATTTTAGCTTCAGCTAATTGAGTTAATTTTGCGGAAGTTTTTGCCATTTGCATCAAAGAAAATGCTGCTTCCATCATTCTAGCACCTCCAGATTTGGAAATCATGAGTAAAGGAATTTGATTTTTCACGCAATAATCGATTGCACGAGCAATTTTTTCACCAACCACTGATCCCATTGAACCGCCAATAAAGGTAAAATCCATGGCAGCAACCATTAATTTATGGCCACCAACTAATCCATGGGCAGTTCTAACCGCGTCATTTAAACGTGTTTTAGACTGTGTTGCTTTAATTCGCTCTTTGTATTTTTTGGTGTCTTTAAAATTTAAAGGATCAGCTGCGCTAAGTGCTTTATTGATTTCAGAGTATTTGCCATCATCGAATAAGATTTTGAAGTATCCTTCAGAATCAATTCTTTCGTGATAATTACATTCTTGGCAAACACCAAGACTTTTGGTATGATCTTCTTGAGGAATCACGGTGTTACAAGAAGGACATTTATACCAAAGACCTTCAGGAGTTTCCTTTTTCTCCTTTGTTGGTGTTGAAATTCCGTCTTTGATTCTTTTAAACCATCCCATATTTCTTCTTTTTAAAATTATTAAGCTATGGAAATTTTCTTCTCTAAGTATACATCTTGAATTGTGTTGAGTAATTCAATGCCTTCTTTCATCGGTTTTTGGAATGCTTTTCTTCCTGAAATTAATCCATGTCCACCGGCTCTTTTGTTGATAACAGCTGTAGTAACTGCTTCTGAAAGATCAGAAGCTCCTGCTGAAGCACCTCCAGAGTTAATTAAGCCAGCTCTTCCCATGTAACAATTGGCTACTTGATACCTGCATAAATCAATCGGATGATCACTGCTTAATTCAGAGTATACTTTTTTATGAGTTTTACCAAATCCAATGGCATTGTAACCTCCATTATTAGTTGGTAATTTTTGTTTGATTATATCTGCTTGAATGGTTACACCGATGTGATTTGCTTGAGCAGTAATGTCGGTTGAAGTATGGTAATCAATTCCGTCTTTTTTGAAGCCATTGTTTCTTAAATAGCACCATAACACTGTTGCCATTCCCAATTCGTGCGCTCTTTCAAATGCTTCGGCTATTTCAATAATTTGTCGGTTACTGTCATCCGAACCAAAATAAATCGTTGCTCCAACTGCTGTAGCTCCTAAATTCCATGCTTCATCAACAGAGCCAAAAGCAATCTGCGAAAAAGTATTGGGGTAGGTGAGAAGCTCATTGTGATTTAATTTTACAATAAATGGAATTTTATGCGCATATTTTCTAGCGCAAGCACCTAACACTCCAAAAGTAGAAGCAACGGCATTGCAACCACCTTCAATTGCCAGTTTAACAATGTTTTCAGGATCAAAATAAACAGGATTCGGAGCAAATGAAGCTCCTGCAGAATGCTCAATACCTTGATCTACAGGTAGAATAGAAAGGTAGCCTGTATTGCCTAATCTTCCATGACTGTATAAAGCTTGTAAACTTTTAAGTACTTGAGGGCTTCTATTACTACTTCCAAAACAACGATCGACAAAATCAGCACCCGGAAGGTGTAATAAACTTTTATCAATTGTTTTACACTGATGTGAAAGAAGCTGATCTTTATCTGCTCCTAGTAATTCTTCAATTTTGTTAATGGACATATTTTATTCTTCTTTAAAGAGGGTCAAAATTAATAAAATAATCGGGCTAGCTAAATAAAGTATGAGATGTAATGTTTAATAATGAAATCCCTTTATTGAGGAGTAGATCCCATCTTCTTGGTGCGTCTTTTCATCTCTCTTTTATATTGGCGTTTCATTTTCTTTTCAGACTTTTTATAATCATTTCGTACTTCTTGACTTGGCAAAGTACTTTTTTTCATACCTTTTGGTGTAACACCTGTAAATCCCTTATAAGGATTGCAAGCTGAAATACTGATTGAAATTAAAATAATGAAGCCAAGCTTTTTACTCATATTCCTGAGCTAAAATTTCAATATCAACGATTAATTGGTCAACAGATTTTGCTGATGTTCCATCATAAAATCCACGAATTCGTTTTTCTTTATCGACTAATACAAAATTTTCGGTATGGATAAAATCGTCAACACCACCATCTCCTTCTGTTACCGCTGCAAAATAAGACTTTCTTGCCAAATCATAAATGGTTTTTTTGTCACCCGTTAAGAAAATCCATCTTTTCGTATCCGCTTCATAAAGTTCAGCGTATTCTTTTAGCACTTCTGGTGAATCGATTTCAGGTTGAACAGTGTGCGAAATAATTAAAAAATCGTCTAAATTCGAGTACTTCTTCTGAACTCGTTGCAATTGACTACTCATATCAGGACAAATGGTAGGGCAGGTGGTAAAGAAAAAATCGGTAACATAAAACTTACCTTCTAAGTTTTTAGAATTAAACGTTTCGCCATCTTGATTAGTCAAAGAGAAATCAGCAATTCGGTGATTTTTAGTCACTTTTTGCTTTTCGGCATCAACTAAATCTGGATTGATTTGAGAGGGAGCGTAAACAGGCAGTTTTCTATTGTCTTTTATAAATTGGTAAGCAACGAATATTCCGCCACACAACAAAAGTGCGGGAACAATAATAGATAGTTTACTTTTCATCGATTGCTTTTAGTTTGTCTTTTTCTGCTTGTTTGATATAAAAATCGAGCACATTGCCCAAGGATTCAATTGGAATTTTTTTGGCGATAATTTTCTTGTCCTTATCTAAAACATAGGTTTGTGGAGTACTATACACATCGTACAAGGTTCTAAAATTACTTCTGTAGTCACCACCATCAGATCCATTAATCCAATCGAGTTGATGTTTGTTGATGAACTTAATCCAATCTTTGTTTTCAAATTCATTGTTTACTCCAAAAACCTCAACTCCTTTAGATTTATATTCATCGTACACTTTTTTAAGCTCAGGGGTAGAAATTTTACAATGTCCGCAGTCAGGCGACCAAATGTAAACGATGGTAAAAGGTGATTCAACTTCATATAATTGTAGAAATTTCTTTTGAGCAGTGTCTTTTACAACAATATTGGGCGCTTTTTTACCAATTAATAAAGGTTCTAGTGCATTTGCGCGTTCAGAGAGTTTTTTTAGTTGTTCCTTGCTAAACCATTCGTCAGCCATGCCTTTCATGTAGTAGTTTTTAGCTAAATGAACAAAAACAGCATCTATTCCCATTTGTTCTGAGCGCTCATATTTTGAGGTTAGGTTGTTCAAGGTGTATTTAAAAAGTTCATCGTTTTTTATGGCATTCTTAAGAACAACATCCACAGATTTTATGATTGAATCAGGAATTTGATAGGTCAATTTATTAAGGTAAGTCATTATTTTTTCATGATACACAGAAGTTCTAAGCAAGCGTTGATCAGTGAAATCTAAATCATCGAAAAAATGGTTTTTATAATAGCGAAAACTGAATGAACTATCAATGCTTCCATCTTCGTTTTTTGGTGGTTCAGGAACTTGAGGCACCGACAATGCTTTAATGAAATTACTTGTTAAAGTTCCAGAATGATTTTCATGCAATAGTTTGATATATGCTTTTACTTCTTCATCTAATTCTTTTTGTCTTGCTTCAATTTTTAGTTTTTTTGAATCATTTGCGTTTTGTAGTTCCTTTGAGAGCTTTTTAAGCTCATCTTGACGAACACCTAGAAAGGACATGTACTCATAGAAAATTTTATTCTCAGGACTTCCTTTAACCACCATTTTAGTTACAACTTCAGCAGTATCCGTTTTGAGACTAAATTTTTGTCCGTCGACAATAAAATCGAAAATTTTCATGTTGCCCAATACAAAAGAATACATTCCATGCTCTAAACTATCCGTGGTAGAAGTGAAAACTATTTTTCCATTTTTTCCCACCTTAGCAGTGTCTCTATAATATTGTCCTTTACCGTGATAATAGGCTAAGTATCCCACTGAATCTTTGATTCCGGGTACTTCAATTGTTAGTTCGTATTGGTTCTTTTGGGCAGTTAATTGAACCGAAAATGAAAATAAAAGAATGGATAGTAATAATTTCATAATCAAAATTAATTTTAAGTCCAAAGATACCTGATTCAACAATTAAGCTGCTGTTAATGCTTGTTAAAGCAAGACTAACATAAATTTAACATTTATAGCTGTATAGTGTTTAATATTCTCGTATTTTTCACAAATGGAGATTTTATTTTGGATAACGGTAAGTATAATAATTTTGATCGGTCTATTGATTGGCATTTTATTTACCTTTTACTTTATTCAAGAGCGTTTAATTTTTTCTCCAATTCGCTTACCCAAAAACTATCCATATCCCTTCAAAGGTGATTTTGAAGAGCGAAATTATGAAGTTGATAAAGGTGTTTTTTTAAACTCCTTACTTTTTAAAGTACCAAACTCCAAAGGGTTGATATTCTATATTCATGGAAATGCCGATAATTTGAGGTATTGGGGCGATTTTGCAGCATTTTTTAATCAACTAGGCTATGATGTTTTTATGTATGATTACAGAGGTTTTGGTAAAAGTGGAGGAAAAATTTCGAGTGAAAAACAATTGCATGCTGATGCCAATAAACTGTACGAAGAACTTTTGAATGAATATCCTCCAGAGAGGGTGGTTATTTATGGATTTTCGATTGGTACTGGTATCGCAACAAAGCTTGCAAGCAATAGTGCTTGTAAGTTATTGATTTTAGAGGCTCCCTATTTCAATTTTCTTGAATTGGTGAATTATCACAAGGCCTATTTGCCTGCTAGCTTGATTAGTAAATACCGATTTAGAATCAATCGATTGTTGCCAAAGATTGAAGTGCCAATTTTTATTTTTCATGGAACAGACGATCGAAAAGTGCCTTTTTACTTAGGAGCAAAACTTGACGGATTAAATCAGCTTTTAACCTTTATCAGCGTTGAGCATGCCACTCACAACGACATGCAAGCCATGGAAACTTATCAGCTTAAAATGAAAGAAATTTTAGCTGATTAAATTTAAACTGTTTTGGCTTTTTTGAATTCAGAAGTAAAGTGGAACTCAATGTCTGGATAATTGTCTTTAGTGATTTGAAGCACTCCAGGAGTTTGAGCTAAGAAAACCAAGTTTTTGTAGCGATCCCAAACAATGTAATTTGATTTTAAGCGTATAAATTCATCGAGCATTTCTTTGTTATCCGATGTGAACCAACAAGCCTTGTAGAAATTTAAAGGTTGGAAATTACAACTTGCATTGTATTCGTGTTGCAGTCGATATTGAATCACTTCAAACTGAAGTTCCCCAACAGTTCCAATGTATTTCTTATTGCCCATTCTAGCAGTAAAAAGCTGCGCAACACCTTCTTCAGTCAATTGGTTAATTCCTTTTTCCAACTGCTTGGTTTTCATTGGATCGTTATTTATTACCTCCTTAAATATTTCTGGTGAAAAACTCGGTATTCCAATAAAGTTGAACTTTTCTCCTTCTGTTAGTGTGTCTCCAATTTTAAAATTTCCAGTATCGTACAATCCGATTACATCCCCTGGAAATGCTTCGTCGATAAGACTTTTTTCTTTGGCCATAAAACTGGTTGGATTGCTGAATCGAAGGTTTTTGTCTAATCGCACATGGTGAAAGAATTTATTGCGTTCAAACTTTCCACTACAAACTCTTAAAAATGCAATTCTATCTCGATGGTTCGGATCTAGGTTGGCGTGAATTTTAAAAATAAAACCGCTAAACTTTTTGTGGTTGGGCTCTATTTCACCTTGATCGGTATCACGACCTTTTGGAGTAGGAGCAATGGAGACAAAACGGTCTAACATTTCTTGAATTCCAAAATTATTGACAGCAGAGCCAAAAAATACTGGAGCTAATTCGCCTCTGAGGTAAGCAGATTCGTCAAAGTCATCGTAAACTCCTTCAATTAACTCCACATCTTCTCTTAGTTGATTTGCTTCTCTGCCAACCAAATCGTCAAGCTTTGGATCATTTATATCTGAAATAGAGATAAAATCGTCGGCTATTTTTGTTTTTGATGCTTCGTAAAGGTTTACTTTTTTCTGTTCTAGATTGTACACTCCTTTGAAGGTGCGACCGATTCCGATTGGCCAAGATAAAGGACGAACTTTAATGCTCAGTTTTTCTTCCAATTCGTCCAAAAGCTCAAAAGGGTCACGTCCTTCTAGATCGAGTTTGTTGATGAAAACAATTACAGGAGTATCGCGCATTCTGCAAACTTCCATCAGCTTTTCAGTTTGTGCCTCAACACCTTTCACACAATCGATCACCAAAATAACACTATCGACAGCAGTAAGTGTGCGGTAAGTATCTTCAGCAAAGTCTTTGTGACCAGGGGTGTCTAGTAAATTGATTAGATGGTTGTGGTATTCAAACCCCATCACCGAAGTAGCAACAGAAATACCACGCTGCTTTTCAATTTCCATGAAATCCGATGTAGCAGACTTTTTAATTTTATTGTTCTTAACAGCACCCGCAGTTTGAATAGCGCCCCCAAAAAGGAGTAACTTTTCAGTTAAGGTTGTTTTTCCAGCATCAGGGTGACTGATAATTCCGAATGTTTTTCTCTTTTCTATTTCTTCTGCTAACTTCATGTACTCTAAAAATTGGGCACAAAATTAACGAATTGAAGTGCTAATTAGACTTTATCATTTTTCTTCTATAGCGTTTTTCATCAAGTGTAAAATCAAAGAAATAAATTCCTTTTGATAAATGCTCGGTTGAAATTTGATTAGAGTTAAGTTGTTGGTTTGATTCAATCAGTTTTCCGCTGATATCGTAAATTCTATAATCAATCGGACTTTTAGAACTTGTTTCAATAAATAATAGATTGTTAAATGGGTTTGGATAGGTTTTTATTTCTTTGATTGATTGACTTTCTAAAGAGGTAAGAAGATCTATAGAGAATACATCTCCAACTTGACAATAATTCGAATCTCTTACTACAATGGTGTAATCGCCTGCACATAAACTATCAAAGCTCCCATTATTGTTGGTGCTAAATATCTGTAAACTTGGGCTATATAGTTGATATGTAATTGGTGAAGCAGCATTGTATATTTGAAAGTTGACTTCTGCATTGCAAGTAACAGAATCGCTAGGAGGGCTAATGGTGTAGTTGATAATAATTTCAGCTGGATTGTTGATGGTATATAAATAAACGCGTGTTTGATTTAAAGAATCCGTAACAGTTATTCGGTGATCTCCGGGTCTAGCTCCAAAAAATTGAAGAAAAGATCCGTTCGTGTCGGTTACCCAGCCATTTAGTCCATCGTTATACTCCACAAGTGTTTGGTAAGGTGGGATTAAACTATCAGCTCTAAAATCAGGGTTTATGCAGCCATTATCATTGTGGCACTTAGGATGTCTGTAGGTTCCCAAAGGACATTGAGGCTGGTAGGCAGGTTGAATCCATTTTAACTCTTCCAAAGTAAAACCATTTTCATTAGCCCAAGCAAGCATTTCAGGATAATCCATTTCCTCCAAATACTTGTAGTTATTTTCACTTGCTATTTTTTGAGCAAGTGCTTTTTCTCCACTTTCAATAATCATGTGTCCAACAGCGCAAGCAGTTCCGAAATCATCAATAAAATAGGGAATTCTATAAGCATGTTTCGTGTTAATCGGAAAAATACCTGTTTCTAAATAACATTGAAGCTTATTGAGTCCTCTCAAACGATTATGCATTTGTTTTTCGGATAGAAGAGGATTGGGTGATGTAATCAATTTTTCAACCACAAGTTGGAGGTGAAGTTGAATGAGTTCATTTTCATTTAAGTGCTTTAGATGCTTGTAATCTAATTGTTTTTGAATTGATTGATCTTTCCAATATTTATTAATTGTACTCAGAATTTGTTTTACTTCTGATTTGTTTGTTGAAGTGTCTTTGGCAATAGAAATTGGACTTCCAACTATGAAAACTAAAAATAGGCTGATTAAGAATCTCATCGGGTTTGGAATTATTGGTTTCTCCAAATGTATTAATTTTTGAGTTAATAATAATTAAGAAAGCACATTAAGTATTTGAATACAAGGCTTTGTACTCTTCAAACAAAAGTAAAATTGTTGGTATCTCTTATAAACTTATGAAATACTTAAGAAAGTGACTACTTTTGCAACTAGCTATGAACGATTCAAAGACGATTGACCTCACAGAAGTAGAAGAAGGCGATGAAGGTAAAGATTTATATCCTTTTCAAGAAGAAGCCATACAAAGAATATCAGATAAACTCAATGATTTAAAGGATAATCACAATGTTCTTTTTCAATTACCTACGGGAGGTGGAAAAACAGTTATTTTTTCTGAAATAGCGAGAAGATACATTAAAACTACCAACAAAAAAGTACTAATTCTCACTCACAGAATTGAGCTTTGTAAGCAAACTTCGGAAATGCTGACAGAGTTTGGAGTGAATACAAAAATCATCAACAGCCAAGTAAAATCTGTTGAAGACGGAAATGAATACACCTGCTTTGTTGCCATGGTGGAAACACTCAACAATCGCTTGCAGGACGAAAAAATTACGCTGAATAATTTAGGCTTAGTTATTATTGATGAAGCGCATTACAACAGTTTTAGAAAGTTGTTTAAGTATTTTGACGAGGTCAATATTTTAGGAGTAACTGCCACGCCTTTGAGTTCTAGCATTAAGTTGCCAATGAATGAAAACTACCAAGAATTAGTGATAGGCGAGTCTATTTCTAATCTTGTGCAGATGGGTTATTTGTCAAAAGCCACCACCTACAGTTACAATGTTCAGCTAGATAGTTTGAAAATTGGTATTAATGGTGACTATACCGTTAAATCTTCTGAGCAGCTTTATGGTAACTTCATGATGCAAGAAAAACTCTTGCGTGCCTACGAAGAGAAATCATTGTTTAAGAAAACCTTGATTTTTAATAATGGTATTGCAACTTCTTTTGGAGTTTATGACACTTTTAAAGCTGCGGGTTATGATATTCGTCATTTAGATCACCATGTAGGGGAGCAAGAACGAAGAGAAATCTTGACTTGGTTTAAAAATACACCAGATGCCATTTTAACTTCAGTTGGAATTTTGACAACCGGCTTTGATGAACCAACAGTTGAAACCATTATTTTGAACCGTGCAACCCGTTCATTGGCTTTGTACCATCAGATGATTGGAAGAGGTTCACGTGTATTGCCCAATAAAAAACACTTTACTGTTATTGATTTGGGAAATAATTTGCACCGTTTTGGTTTGTGGGATTCTCCGGTAGATTGGTACCATATTTTTCAAGCACCGCATCAGTATTATGATGATTTAAAGTCTGATGAAATCATCGAAAGGCAGTTTATTTATCAAATGCCCGATGCACTTAAAAAGAAATTCTCAAAATCTGATGACATTGAATTTAATGTGAAGAAGGAATACGACAAAGCCATGCGTTTTGGAGAGCATTCTAAAACAGTGATTCAAAAATCGATTGATCAGCATGTAAGAATGTGTCTTGAAAACGCTGATGATATGTGGGATGCATTGGATTTAGCTAAATTATTGAAAGATGATATTCAAGACCGTATAAAGCACTACACGTATTGCACCATTAAAACAACCAAAAATTACCTTGTTTGGCTTGAAGAAGATTATACTAGAAGGTTAAATGGCGCGATTCGCAAAGAATATGTTGCCAAAGGCTAAATAAAACTATTCTTTAACAGAAACAGATCTCACAATCATTGTAATATATATTACTGGTGCTAGAATGTGCATTGGAATCGTCAACCCTGTAAATTCGGGTGGCATTTCATCTCCATTTGGTAAGTGATTGCTCAAAGGGCCGATAAAACTTAAAAGCGAAAAGAAAATTACAATAAACAGAAAAACATTCAATGCAGATTGGTATTTCATTACCCTTCTTAAGCTAAAATAAATCAGAGCAACAAAGATTGCCGGAATAAAAGTCGCAATAGAAACGGAAAGTACATTTATATACTCATTCATGCTATAGCCAGTTATACCTTCATAAAAAAACATGTAGCAGATATTAACCGCAGAAGCAATAAGTCCTGCAATCACACCCATCGTTAATAAGTGAGCTAATCGATCTCTTTCGTTTGGTTGATTGGTATTTTCCATGAGTTTGTTTTTAAAGTTAAAGAACTCGTAAGATAGTTTATATAACTAACATAAAAAAATTTAATTCCTTAAGTCTTATTAATTACTACTTCTTTTGAATTTACTTCAGTTATTTATTAAACTGAATGGATAACTTTGCAGTAATTTTTGATTTCAACAATAAGCCTTTAAGGGTGTTTCTGAATTATGTTATACTATCGGCTTTACAAGCATAAAACTTCTCAAGAATACGTTACTTTTATCCATGGAGCAGGAGGGAGCAGTTCTATTTGGTTCAAGCAAATTAGAGCTTTTAAGGAAAAGTACAACCTGGTTTTAATTGACTTAAGAGGTCATGGAAAATCTAAAAAGTCATTCATTGAAAAAATTAAATCTTATAGTTTTAAGGTTGTAAGTGATGATGTGGTTGAAGTCTTGAATCACTTAAAAATTCAATCAACTCATTTTATCGGGATTTCTTTGGGTACCATTATTATTCGAGAAATTGCAGAACGTTTTCCCGACAAAGTGAAAAGCATGGTGTTGGGTGGTGCAATTATGAAAATGAATTTCAGAGGTCAGTTGCTGATGCGTTTAGGCGATACTTTTAAGTCGGTGTTGCCTTATATGCTGCTTTATCGGTTTTTTGCGTTTGTAATTTTGCCTCGTAAGAATCACCGACATTCTCGTTCAATTTTTGTAAATGAAGCCAAGAAACTCGATCAATATGAATTTAAGAAATGGTTTTCATTGGTTGCAGAAGTTAATCCACTGCTCAAGTTTTTTCGTGGAACAGAAGTAGCCTTGCCAACGCTTTACATAATGGGAGAGCAAGACCACATGTTTTTACCAAGCATCCAAAAAATCACTCAACTCCACAAAAATTCTCAATTAGCCATTATTCCCAACTGCGGCCACGTAGTAAATATTGAACAAGCTGATTTATTCAATGAGAAAGCAATTGCGTTTATTGGGTAAGGCTTTTCTTTTACTTTTTTAAACAGAAGAAACTAGTTGAGACAATAAGCGATTTCAAGAAAAGCAGATTTATAAAATGCCTTAAGTTAAGTTGAATGAAAATCAACTTTTTTAATTTTAACAAGAGACTTCTTTTTTAAGTACTTACAACTTCCTCTGGATAGGATTTAACTTAAAGCTGTGTTGATTAACCGCAATGTACACAAAGGATTTCGCCAAGTGCACAAAGTTTTAAAGCTAATAAATTACTCGTCACTGTATTCACGAAGTCTAGTGACTAACATTCTTAATTTTTGATTCTTAATTCACAGATTCATAATTAACAGATTCATAATTAACAGATTAGTAATTGGTAATTCTTAATTCACCAATTCGTAATTAAATGCTAATTTTTGTACTATGAGTAAACGTCAATTAGAACAATTCCTTAAAGAATTAAAACGCAAAGAACTAGAGAGTCAGGTGCTAGATTTGTACCAGCGTTTTAAATCGGTGAAGGAGTTTTATGACTTTTCATTCAATCCAAATGAGGTCAAGCGCTTTGAGCTTTCAAAAAGCAAAATTGGAAAAGAGTACTTCCCAGAGGGAAAGCGAAAACCCAAAAAACGAGTTTCAGTTGCTCAAAAGGAAATTACTCAACTCATAAACTTAGAAGCAGACCCTGAAAGAATAGCCGACTTAATGTTGTTTAATCTAGAAATTGCTCAAACCTTTTGTGCTGAGACACCTGTAAAGTCTGATGCATTTTACAGAAGCATGCTCAAATCTTTTAGGCATGCGCTTGTGTATATTGAGAATCAATTTCTACAAGAATCATTTAAACACCGAATAGCTAGAATAGTGGAGGAGGCGAACAGGCAAAACTGGTTTAATAGTGATGGTTTTAGTTTAGCAGTAAAAAGTTTATTTTAAATCTATCAATTAATCCATTGGCTTGTTTGAAAATTGTATTTTATAGGTTCATTTTTTTGCTTCTCCAACCCTTCGGCTTCGCTTCGATTAGAAATCAAATTTTTTAAAGGCCATTTATTCATTTTCATAATATTTTTTAGATAGAAAATTAGGAAACCATTTTATGAAACGGAACAAAAATGTTTTCAATGAAACGCAATGGTCGGCTTATAGAAAATTTTGTAAAAATCAAGCAGGTAGGGCGGGTATTAGCTAAAAAACTGTTTGATTCACGATTTTAATCGGGAAGAGTTTTTTTTAGCTGTGGTTGGTGGCTGCGTAGATTTTCTTGAAATTTTGTAATGCCGTGGGTTTTTTGTTTCTTTTTGTACCACACAAAAAGAAATTAAGGAAAACAAAATTATGACTTATGTTCATTTTTTTGCTTCTCTAAAAGAACGAACCAAAAACCTGCCTAGGCGGTTCTCAAATGAATTATTTTTATTTTCATATACATGTAGATACTTCCACATCTAATATATTTTCACAAATAGTGTATATTTATCAAAATTTAAAGAAATTCGATAGATTTCGCACAGAAAATGACGAAAAGTTCACATAATTTGGTTTGAATCAGAACAACTTCAATAAACTTTACTAGAGAATCGAACATGAAGCAATGCATTAAAAGGCTGAAAATGCTCTGAAAGAGCCTTGTTTTTTTATAATTCCAGCTTCATACCCATAAATCCATTTGCTTTAGGTACTTTTGCAATTCATTATAACAATCATTTATTGAATACCTTCAAAGACTTAGGACTTTCAGAAAACCTTCTGAAAGTATTAGAACAAATTGGTTTTACCAAACCAACCCCAATCCAAGAAAAATCTATTCCACTATTATTAAGTAAAGACCGAAGCGATTTTATCGGGCTTGCGCAAACTGGTACTGGAAAAACAGCAGCCTTTGGTTTGCCGCTAATTGACCTAGTAGATAGTAATAACAATGCAACACAGGCATTAATTATGGCACCAACTAGAGAGTTGGGTCAACAAACTGCGAAACAAATTATTGAATTATCTTCGAATTATAAATCTTTGAATGTTGAGGTAGTTTACGGTGGAGCGGCCATTACTAATCAAATCAAAGCATTAAAACGTCCAACTCAAATTGTAGTTGCAACTCCCGGAAGGTTGTTGGATTTAATTCGCAGAAAAGCAATTAAATTAGATCAAGTTAGATACGTTGTCCTAGATGAAGCAGACGAAATGCTGAACATGGGTTTCAAAGAAGACATTGATGATATTTTATCAAACATTAAAGTAGAGCATTCAACTTGGTTGTTTTCTGCTACCATGCCGAATGAAATTCGAAAAATTGTCAAAAAATACATGGAAAACCCACAAGAGGTTTCTGTGAATACCGATCAAAAAAGTAATGTTGACATTACACACCAGTATATTATCACTCGCACAAATGATAAATTGGCTGCAATGCGCCGATTTTTGGACATGCAACCTGATATGAAAGGGATTTTGTTTTGTAGAACAAAGCGAGAAACTCAAGAAATTGCTGATGAGTTGGGTCAACAAGGATATGAAGTTGAAGCATTACATGGAGATTTATCTCAAGCACAAAGAGATGCTGCCATGCGAAGGTTTAAAGCTAAAAACATGCAATTACTAATCGCTACAGATGTTGCCGCTCGTGGAATTGATGTAAGTGAACTTTCTCATGTTTTACACCATAAATTACCAGATCAATTAGAGGCTTATACTCACAGAAGTGGAAGAACAGGTAGAGCAGGTAAAAAAGGTGTTTCAATCGCTTTTATCAATTCAAGAGAAGGAAGAAGAATTAGTGAATTGGAAAGACACTTAAAAGTGACTTTCGAACCAATTGAAGTTCCTAGTGTTTCAGAAATGAAAGATGTTCGTTTATTGAGTTGGACCAAGCAAATTTTGAGCATGCCGGTTGAAAAAGGAGCTGAAGAAGCTTTGCATGCCTTGAAAGGACATTTTGAAGCAATTACAAAAGAAGATTTATTGATGCGTTTGCTTTCTAAAGAGTTGAAACAAATTGATTCAGCTTCTGGAGGAAATTTAAATGTATCTGCATCAGCTAAAGGTTCAGGAAGAGAAAGAGACAATGTAAACGGACCACAGCGCTATTTTATCAACTTAGGTAAAAACGATGGATTGAGCGAGAAAGACCTTTCTCAGTTTGTTAGTGAAGTTGGTGAAGTAAATAAAAAATACATCAGTGATTTAGCTGTTCAAGACAAGCGAACATTTTTTAACTTGGATAGAAAGTATGTCGAAGGTTTCAGTGAAAAATTCGTTGGATTGGAAACTGAAAGCGGACATGAAATTCGAGTGAATATTGAAAATAACCGAAACGACCAACGTGGTGGTGGCGGAAGTCAACGTAGAAAAGGCGGTGGAAAATTTTCTCCAAGAGGAAAATCTCAAGGTGGAGATAGAGGCAGAGGCGGAAGAGATCGCGGAGGAAAAGGAAGATCCGACAGAAAACGTTATTAATCAGCACTATAAAAACAATTTGTAAATTAAAAAAACCTTTTAAATAATATATGGCCAGATCGCAAGAAACCTTCAGTAAAAAAGAAAAAGAAAAGAAAAGACAGAAGAAAAAAGAAGACAAACTCAAAAAAAAGGAAGAGCGCAAAGCCAACTCTGAAGGTGGTGGACTGGACAATATGATTGCTTATGTGGATGAAAACGGTAACCTTACCGACACGCCACCAGATGAGCTTAGAAAGAAGGTAAAAGTAAAAGCAGAAGACATTCAATTAGGTGTTCCTAAAAGAGAAGAAGAAGCTGAAGATGCGGTACACGAAGGCAAAGTAAGCTTTTTTAACGACTCGAAAGGATATGGATTTATCAAAGACTTGAAAAACCAAGAAAGTTATTTTGTACACGTTCATGGTTTGATGGAAGAAGTTGCTGAAGGCGACAAAGTGAGCTTTGAACTAGAACGCGGACAGAAAGGAATGAACGCTGTGAAAGTAAAAAAGATTTAATCTCAATTAATTTTAATTTTCTTGCTTACATTTGAAACATGTTCCGACTAGGTACACTCTTTGTTTCAATTATTCTATTTTTCCAAAGCATTAATATACACGTTGTTGATGTTATTAGGCTAGGAGATTTGATGGAACATGCAAATTTTCACGCCCAAGAATATGGCGATGATTGGTTTGCATTCTTCGTTAAACACTACGGAGAAGAGAAAGAGGAGCACGAGCAAAAAGCAAATCACCAAGAACACAAAAAACTTCCCTTTTCCGAACAAATTTGTTCAGGAATAACTGTTTTTGTTATTCTACCTAACGAGCCAGAAGCTGTAAATTTTGAATTAGAAGAAAATTTTAGCAGAGATTTTTTCTATTCAGACTTGTATCGGTTCGTTACAGTCGAAGATTTTTTCCAACCACCACAGTATTCATAATTCGATTGGATAGAGTATAACTCAATTCAATCTTCTTTCTCACCGAGAAAGAAATTTTCATTAATTAAAAATTATATGAAGTTGAATTATGTTAGCATCAATTATTCGTTTTAGTATTCGGAACAAATTTATTGTTCTGTTAATCACTTTGTTTATTATAGGTTTTGGAATTTATTCAACGTCACAATTATCAATTGGGGCAGTTCCTGATATTACCAATAATCAAGTTCAAGTTATTACCACTTCTCAAAATCTTTCAACCCAAGATATTGAGCAATTTATAACTTATCCGATTGAGTTGGAAATGGCGAATTTGCCAGGAGTTAAGGAAATTCGATCAGTCTCTAAGTTTGGACTTTCCGTTGTCACCATTGTTTTTGAAGAATCGATGGGCAATTTTTTACCTCGTCAATTAATTGCTGAAAAAATTAAAGAAGCATCTGAGAAAATTCCTAAGAACTTTGGAACACCCGAAATGGGACCAATCACCACTGGTTTAGGAGAAATCTATCAATACATTTTAGATGTAGAGGAAGATTACAAAGGACAGTATTCGGTGATGGATTTGAGAACTATTCAAGACTGGATTGTTCGAAGACAACTTTCAGGAATTCCTGGTGTAGTGGAAATAAACACTTGGGGAGGCTATTTAAAACAGTATGAAGTGGCACTCAATTCTGCTAAGTTAAATGCCATGAACATTCGAGTTTCGGATGTTTTTACGGCAATTGAAAAAAACAACAGCGTTTCAGGTGGTGCTTACATTGAAAAAGGGAAAGAGACTTACTTTATTCGCGGCGAAGGACTGATCAGTTCTTTGGAAGAGCTGGAGCAAGTTGTTGTAGAAAACAGAGATGGTATTCCGATTTATATAAAAGACATTGCAAGTGTTGGTTTTGGACATGCCAATCGCTTTGGGGCAATCACTGCAAATGCTGAAGGTGAAAAAGTGTTGGGACAAGTAATGATGTTAAAGGGAGCAAATTCTAAGAATGTCATAGAAGATGTAAAACATCGGATTGAAGAGATATCAAAAAACCTACCTGAGGGAATAATTATCAATGGCTTTTTAGATAGAAGTGAATTAATTTCCAAAACAACATTTACTATTAGTGAAAACTTGATTTTAGGTTGCTTGATTGTAATTTTTATTGTGGTTTTATTACTGGGAAATCTTCGTTCAGGACTACTTGTAGCATCAATCATTCCACTTTCTTTACTATTTGCACTTTCAATGATGTATCTTTTTGGAGTGGATGCCAATTTAATGAGCTTGGGAGCCATTGATTTTGGAATTATCATTGATGGTGCAGTGATTATAGTTGAATATGTAGCCTTTCAATTAACAATTAGAAATAAGGATTTTAAGAATCTGTCAAAGACTGAGCAATTGAAATTGAAGGAAACCATAAGCGAAAACGCGTCATCTAAAATGATGAATTCAGCTATTTTTGGTCAGTTGATAATCCTTATAGTTTTCATTCCTATTTTTTCATTGCAAGGAGTTGAAGGTAAAATGTTTCAACCCATGGCGCTTACCTTTAGTTTTGCATTGATTGGTGCAATGTTACTCTGTTTAACTTATGTACCTGTTGCTGCTTCAATTTTTTTAAAATCAACAAAAGAAAATAAACGGAACAGTTCACACCGAATCATGTCCTTTTTAAATCGAATTTATGAACCTGCAATTTGGTGGGCACTAAAGCATAAGAAAATAGTACTAACAGCTTCGATTATACTTTTAATTGGTGCAGTAGGATTATTCAATCGAATGGGAGGAGAGTTTGTACCAACGTTAGATGAAGGTGATTTTGTGATTCAACCTGTTTTAAAGACAGGAACTTCATTGGAAGAGACCATTAAAATGACAACTAAAATTGAGCAGATTTTAATTGATAATTTCCCTGAAGTAAAACAAGTAGTAACAAGAATTGGTGCAGCTGAAGTTCCCACCGACCCAATGTCTATGGAAGAAAGTGATGTAATGATAACACTAAATGATAAAGATTCTTGGACCTCTGCTAGTTCTAAAGATGAATTGGCTGAATTATTCAAAGAAAAATTAGCCATTTTGGGCATTGAGTTAGAGTTTACTCAACCCATTGAAATGCGTTTTAATGAATTGATTACTGGTGTGAGGGCAGATGTTGCCATCAAACTTTTTGGAGAAGATCTTGAGATTTTAGCTCAAAAAGCTAATGAAATTAAAAGTTTGATTGAAGGAGTTGAAGGGGCTGCTGATATTGTTGTGGAGAAAACAGTTGGTTTGCCACAGATGACGGTGAATTACCAACGTGAAAAAATTGCGCGCTATGGATTGAATATTGCCGATTTGAATGAAGTGATGAGCATGGCCTTTGCCGGTAAAATAGTGGGGAATGTTTTTGAAGGTGAGAAGCGTTTCGATTTAGTTGTTCGCATGGAGGAGTCGGGGAGACAGGGAATTGATGACTTGCGAAACTTCTACATTGATTTACCAAATGGAGGAAAAATCCCTTTAATGGAATTGGCCGAAATTAAAATTCAAAAAGGAGCAGCTAAAATCTCTAGAGACGATACCAAAAGAAGAATTGTGGTTGGAATTAATGTGCGAGAAAGAGATTTACAATCGGTGGTAGATGATGTTCGTTTGATCCTCGATAAAAAACTTGAACTTCCTTATGGTTATTCCATTACTTATGGTGGACAGTTTGAAAATCTCCAATCGGCGAAAGCGAGGTTAACAATTGCTGTTCCTGTCGCGCTGATATTAATTTTTATTCTCTTGTATTTTGCTTTTAAATCCTTTAGAGATGCTTTGCTGATTTATTCTGCTATTCCACTTTCAGCGGTGGGAGGAGTTATTTTACTTTACTTAAGGGATTTACCTTTTAGTATATCAGCTGGAGTAGGGTTTATTGCACTATTTGGAATTGCTGTGTTGAATGGAATTGTACTTATTGAACATTTTAAAGAACTTAATAGAACAAGTAGTATTTCAGGTGATCAATTGATTGTTAACGGAGCCAAAGATCGATTAAGGGCGGTATTGTTAACCGCATCTGCAGCAGCTTTGGGTTTTCTCCCTATGGCCATTTCTGAAAATGTGGGCGCAGAAGTTCAACGACCACTTGCAACCGTGGTTATTGGGGGCTTAATTTCTGCTACATTACTCACCTTGTTAGTTTTACCTGTTTTGTATAGTATGTTCAATTCTTCTACTTCAAATTCATCAAGCATTGGAAAAGGCAAGTTTGTTTCTATTCTCTTTTTATTATTAATGATTAGTTCTTCAGGGTTGAGTGCTCAAGAAATTAAATCTTACGAAGAGTTGAGAAATCTAGCTTATGAAAACAACGCTGTTTTAAAAGCAGCTTCTTACCAAGTGGATCAGTCAAAGGCGTTGATAAAAAGTGCATTTGATTTTAATAAAAGCTCCATTTATTACAGCTATGATGAAAATGATCTTGCTTTTAATAATCAACCTAACTACAAATTTGGTATTCAACAAGACTTTCTTTTTCCAACGGTTTATTTTGCCGATAAAAAACTAAAAGAAGCTGAATTACAAGTTCAAACAGGTTTTTTTGAAGTGAAAAAACTACAAATTGAAAAGGAACTGCAAGCGAGTTACCAGCAAGTGATTTACGAAATGGAAAAAGCTACCATTTATGCTTATTTAGATAGTTTGTACAAGCAGTTTTCTCAAGCTGCAAAACGAAGGCATGAGTTGGGGGAGAGCAATTATTTAGAAAAAATTACTGCCGAATCAAAGCAGCAACAGATGAGTGTGGCTTATTTACAAGCACAGCAAGACATAATTACTTCTATGGAACGCTTGAAATCAATTGTTCAGACTGACGAGGTATTTGAACTTGCTTCAGTAGAATTAGCTAAAATTGAACTCAACATTGAATCCATTCAGGAAAGTCCGGTTTTAAATTTATACGAAAATCAATTGAAAAGAAGTGAGTTGGCTACTCGTTTCAGTCGACAGCAATTATTGCCAGATATTAGTTTGGATTATTTTCAAGGAACTAATTCAGGCATAGATGAGCAATTAATTGGTTATCAAATCGGGTTAAAAATTCCCATCTTATTTGGTGGTCAAGCTTCTAAAATTAAAGCAGCTAAATTGGAGCAAAACATCATTTCAGAAAGGGCTAGAGATTATAAACTACAAATGAGAAGCCAGTACAATTCTTTAATTAGTAGGTTGGAGAAGTTTCGAGAAGCATTGACTTATTACGAAGGAAATGGGGAGCTTTTATCGGAAC
The DNA here is from genome assembly GCA_963973975.1 of uncultured Flavobacteriales bacterium. Taxonomy (GTDB): domain Bacteria; phylum Bacteroidota; class Bacteroidia; order Flavobacteriales_E; family Vicingaceae; genus UBA1494_A. The sequence goes on along the minus strand of CAXBCF010000006.1, from coordinate 12,909 downwards.
AAATCATTAAAACAGCGACTCGAAGTTACCAAGAAGGGGAAATTGACTTTTTTCAATACATACAAAGTTTGGAGAATGCCACATCAATTAAATTGAACTACCTAGAGAATTTAAATTCATACAACCAGGTTGTGATTCAAATCAATCATTTAACACTATAGAAAACATGAAACAACATATACTATATACCATTTTTGTAGCATTCGTTTTTACAACTGCTTGTCAATCTGACATTCAGGAAACGGAATCATCGGAAAGTTTTAATCTGAATCAAGAGGATATTTTTATTCAGCAAAACGTTTTTGAAAGCAATGATTTGGGATTTATAAGTCCCGAAAAATATAATCGTGAAACAAAGATATTTTGCACTGGAATGATCGATGTTCCACCGGAAAATAGAGCTGTAGTTAGTGCAATGATGGGTGGATTTATTCGAAAAACTCCCTTTTTAATCGGCGATCATGTTAAAAAAGGACAAGAATTAATTGTTATTGAAAATCCTGAGTTTGTGAGTTTGCAACAGCAGTTTTTGGAAGCATCAGCCAAGGAGAGTTACCTTCTATCTGAATATGAGCGTCAAAAAACCCTTAATAAAGAAAATATTAACTCTTTGAAGCAATTGAAACAAGTGGAAAGTGAATACATGCAAGCGAAAGCTCAAAAGAGTGGGTTAACAGAAAAATTGAGAATGTTGAACATTGACTTGGTAAGGGTTTTAAAAGGAGAGGTGATTTCTAGAGTTGCAATTTATGCTCCTATTAGTGGTGTTATTTCAAAAGTAAATGTGAATCAAGGAACGTATGTTGATGCTGCGAAACCAATTTTAGAAATTATCGATACCGATCATTTGCATTTGGAATTAAAAGTATTTGAAAAGGATTTAGTGAAGTTAGAAATTGGACAAAAAATTCGCTTTAAGCTTCCTGAAACATCTGGAGAAACTTATAATGGCAATGTTTTTTTAATTGGAAATACCATAGATGAAATTAACCGAACTGCCAATATTCACGGACATTTAGAGGATGTGGAAGCTCATTTTGCAGTTGGAATGTTTATTGAGGCGATCATTATCTTAAAAGAAGATGAGCAATGGGGTGTAAAAAATTCAGCTGTTATAAAAACGAATGAAGAAAACTTTTTATTAAAATTAGTGGAGTTGAAAGACAGTGTGTATCATTTTAAAAAGGTTGATTTAAGTGAGTTCTCTGAAGAAAGTGAGTTTTTACATTTTGATGGGATTGAACAAGATACAAGTGCGAAATTCCTAATTGGTGCTTATCACTTGGTGGGCGTGGAAGCAGAAGAGTAGACTAATTCTCATTCCAAATTCTCCATGAGGCTTCAGCTTGAAATTGCAACATGGATAGTCCATTAAGGGTGTTTGCTTTTTCTTGTTTTGCTAAGCTTAGAAGCTTGGTCTCAGAGGGGTTGTAAATCAAATCAATCACTAAATGTTTTTCACTTATTCCCTCCAAAGAAATTGGAATCATATCTGCTACATTTGGAAAAGTTCCAAGCGGAGTAGTATTGATTAATAGACGAAAGCTTTTAATTGCTTCTGCATCAATTTCCTTGTAAGATATGGTATTTGAATTTTGGATAGTTCTACTAACAAAGAAATAAGAAAGATTGAATTGCTTTAACACGTAAGCCACAGCTTTCGCAGCTCCTCCAGTTCCAAAAATCAACGCGCGGTTGTGCTCAATTCCCAAAAAAGGTTTAATAGCTTCTTTAAATCCAATCATATCGGTATTAAACCCTTTTAAGTGAACGCCTTCCTTTGTTCTTGTAATTTTTATGGTATTAACCGCTCCAACTTCTGCTGCAACAGGGTCTAGCTCATCTAAAAAGGGAATCACCGACTCCTTAAATGGAATGGTCACATTTAAGCCAATTAGCGCTTGATTTGTTTCAATAAGTTCTGGAAGTTCATCGATTGATTTTAGTGGAAATAAGCCGTATTCAGCATCAGAAATTTGCTGAGTTAAAAACTTTTTGCTAAAAAATTCTTTTGAAAATGAATGCGTTAAAGGCTTGCCAATTAGTCCGAAACGTCGCATTAAGCTGTTGTTTTTCGTTGAGCTAATTTTTCCATCACAATAAGTATTGCAAGACCCAAAACCATAAAGCTTATTGAGAGAAATAATTGACTTTCACCAACTGCTAAATCGGATGGTAGTACATTTTCTTGGTGAACAGGAATTTGCTCTCCATGACGATCTAATCCCCATTCTAAAGTATTTTTCCAAGGCCAAATTTTATTCAATGAACCAATCATAAAACCTGTCAAAATAGCGATGGTAAAATTGTAATACTTTCTTAACATTAATGACAATAGATGACTGAAACTTAAAAGCCCAACGATACAACCCAATCCGAAAGTTGCAATAACATCAATTTGGAAATTGCTGATAGCTTCAATAATGTAGGCATATTTCCCAAATAGCACCAAAATAAATGCTCCAGAAATTCCCGGTAAAATCATTGCGCAAATGGCAATCATTCCCGAAAGAAATACAAACCATAATTCTGTACTTGTTTCAGCGGGACTTACAGTTGTGATGAAGTAAATAAGCACTGTACCCACTATTAATGCGAGAATGTTGGAAATAGTCCATTTTGTAACCTCTTTGCTAACAAAATAGCAAGATGCTGCAATTAAACCGAAGAAAAATGACCATAATAAAATGGGATGCTCAACTAAGGCGTATTTGATAAATTGAACTAAAGAAAGCAAACTGATCACTATTCCAGTGAACAGAGCGAGTAAGAAATTGCCATTGATGTGTTTCCAGGCTGCTTTTATTCCTTCGCTTTTTAAAACACCAAATACGCTAGTAAAAGATTTCAGAGCATTGATAAATTCTTCGTAAATACCTGTAATTAATGCAATTGTTCCACCGGAGACTCCGGGAACAATATCTGCAGCACCCATCGCCATTCCTTTTAGAGCGATAATGAGTGAGGACTTCTTAAACAGAGACATTGATTGTTTTTTGATATGCTTCCAATCCACCGTCTAGGGAATAAACAGCTTTATCTTTCATTTTATTTTTAAGATGAAAAGCAATCGCTTGAGAGCGTTTACCACTTTTACAGCAAAGAAATAGGTTTTGATAGTCTTTTACTTCATCTATTCGGCTCAATAAATCTCCCATTGGAATATTGATTCCACCAAGGTTGAAATCCTCGTATTCGTGATCTTCTCTTACATCAATTAGCACATGATTCGGCGAGCTAGCTAATTGATTTATAAAATCTTTTGGAACTAAATGGATAACACTCATATCAATTCTTTTCTATACAATTCTTCAGGTAAAAAGTCATGAAAAGTGTCTCCTCTTAATCCAATTCTGAGGGTTTCTAATGGAATTACTTCTTCATGACCGATGTTGCCCAAATTAACATTTGCACCAAACTGTTTGATGAACCAAACTTGCTGTGCTTTTAAAGGTGCTTCCCATAAAATATTTTCCATCGTTACTTTGGAGATGATTTTATTTACCAAGGCAACATGAGCGGTTCCATTTGGACGGTAAATTCCAACTGTACCACTTTCTCTTGCTTCCGCAATAACTTTCCACGAACCAGCAGCTAATTCGGCAGACATCATATTAATCCACTTATTCGGACTGATTAAAATACCTTCTTCTTTGGAGCCAACTTCTGATAAAACGGTAAAGTCTTTAGCTAAATCGGCAATGTATTTGCATTTTAATTCGTGGTTTAAAACAATAGAACCATCAGAAACCTCTGCCATTCCAATTTTATACTTATCGAGCAATTTTCGGTAATCATCAAACATTCCCCGAATAAGAAATGCTTCGAATAAGGTACCACCTAAGTAGCAACGTAAGCCTGCTGCATGATAAATATCTAGTTTTCGTTGAAAATCATTGGTTAAATAAGAGGTTCCAAAACCGAGTTTTACGATGTCGGCAAATTGAGCGCAGGAGTCGACAAAATTTTCTGCCTGACGCCAGCTCAATCCTTTGTCCATCATCATGGTTAACCCGTTATTTCTAGGAGAAATTGTTCTTTCAGGGAGAAAAGGGAGTTCAAAGTTCATGTGTTACTTTTTGTAATAGGCTAAAAGCTCTAATACTTGGGGATTAAAAATCGCATCTGCATAAACATCAAATAGTTCGTTGTGTTGGTCGTAATGATTTTTAAGTGCAATATCCAAGTAAAAAAGGGCATTTATTAAATCTTCTTTTTTAAGAAGAAACGCGACAAAGTTATATAATAACTTGGCGTTATCGGGCTGGGTTTTCACTCCAAGTACAAAATATTCCATTGCAGTATCGTATTGTTCTAAATGCGAACAAGTTGTTGCTAGATCGGTGAGTATTTCAGGATGATCTTCTTCCAACTCTAATACTTTTTCATAGGCAGAGAGTGCTTTTTCGTAGAGTCCCAAAGCTACATTCACATCACCAAGCATGTAGTATGCATTTGAATTCATTTCATCGCAATCCAATGCTTTTTGAACATAGTGCAAACTGTCTAAATCTTGATTTAATTCGAAAAAGCAAGAAGCAACGCCTAACCAAGCATCAGAAAGAAATTCATCTAAATCGATTGCTACTTTATAATAGTAAATTGCTTTTGAATAATCTTCTAATTTTTCGAGGTTTTCACCGATGTAATAATAACTCAAAGCATCATTTTCCTCAAATTTTAAGGTTTCTTCATAGCATTCAATCGCTTCTTGATACTTTTCAAGTTGACTGAGAGCGTGAGCTTTATTAAAATAGGAGGTAGGAAAGTCTTCGTTGATGGCAATAGCAAAATCAAAACAAGAAATGGCTTTTTCGTAGAGTTCTAATTTACTGAAGGTAATTCCCAAGTTATACCAAGCGATGTAGGAATATGGATATCGATCAACGAATTCTGAAAAATAGGTTTTGCCATCTTCAATTTTTCCTGAAAAGTCGTAGCAAAAACCAACTTCGTAAAGTGCCGTTTCATTTTCGGGATTTAACTCCAATACTTCTTTTAAATGAATAAGCGCATGCTCATAATCATTGGAATTTTCGAATTCAAAAGCTAATTGCAACAAAATGTCTTCTTTTTCGAAATCATCTGCATAGTCTAGCGCTTTTTTATAATTATCTATTGCTTTTTCAGATTTTCTTAATTGACTAAAAATTGAAGCTTTAGTATAAAATAAATCGCGGTTAAAAGGCTCAACATTTTCAGCCATTTGCAAGTAGCGCAGCGCTTCTTGTGGCTTGTGAATGGCAACATATACTTGAGCGCAGCTCAGTAGAAGGCTGCCCGATTTTGGATGTTGAAGCAGTGCATGTTTAACAACTTCTAAGGCTCTTGTGAAATTATTTTTGCTGTTGTAATAATCCAACAAGTCTTCAAATTCTTCCACATCAAAGAAGAGTATTTCTTTATGAAACAGCATTTCTTCAAATTTTTTAACCAAGGTTAAAGAGAAGCCTTCATCTGGATGATAATCAAATTCGTTTTCCATAGAGGAGAATTTATGATTGCTATACAAAGTTGCAAAAAAAATAGCCGCGCAAAATTCGCCAGCTAATTATTATCCACAAAGAAATTAACAAGCATTAGTATAAAAAGAATAGTTGTAGCCAAAGTTTCATTTTTGCTACTTTTGCGCAAAATTAACGATTGAATGGCATTAATAAAATCAATATCAGGAATTAGAGGAACAGTTGGGGGTGAAGCAGGATTGAATTTAAGTCCCGAGGATATCGTCAAGTTTACTTCAGCGTATGCAACTTGGCTCAAATTAAACAATGAATCGAGCAATTCTAAACTTAAAGTGGTAATTGGTCGAGATGCAAGAATTAGTGGTGAGATGCTCAATCATTTGGTGATTGGTAGCTTACAAGGAATGGGAATTGATGTGCTTGACTTAGGTTTATCAACAACTCCTACAGTTGAGATAGCTGTAAAGCTTGAAAATGCTGATGGAGGAATTATTCTCACTGCGAGTCATAATCCAAAAGAGTGGAATGCATTAAAATTGCTCAATAGAGAAGGGGAGTTCATTTCAGCGAAAGACGGTGAAGATTTATTGGCAATTGTTGAAAAAGGGAACATAGAGTATGCAACTGTTGGTAAATTAGGAATCTATTCCACTAGTGATGAGTACTTAAAAAAGCACATTGATGCAGTTTTAGCATTGCCATTGGTGAATGTAGCAGCCATAAAAAGTAAAAACTTTAAAGTGGTTGTAGATGCTGTTAATTCTACAGGTGGGATTTTTATTCCCGCTTTGCTTCGCGCTTTAGGAGTTGAACAAATTGTTGAAATGCATTGTGTACCAAATGGAGAATTTCCACACAATCCAGAGCCACTTCCAGAGAATTTGACAGAGATTGCTGAAAAAGTAAAACAAAATGATGCCGACTTGGGAATAGTTGTTGATCCAGATGTTGATCGCTTAGCACTTGTTTGCGAAGACGGTGAAATGTTCGGCGAAGAGTATACATTAGTGGCTGTTGCTGACTATGTTTTAAAACACACAAAGGGCAGCACTGTTAGTAATTTATCTTCAAGTAGAGCTTTAAGAGATGTTTCAGAAAAATTTGGTTGTGAGTATTTTGCATCAGCAGTAGGGGAGGTGAATGTTGTCGATAAGATGAAAGAAGTTAATGCAATTATTGGTGGTGAAGGCAATGGTGGAATCATCTATCCTGAATCACATTATGGAAGAGATGCCCTTGTTGGAATAGCATTGTTTTTATCTCATTTAGCAACTTTTGAAGGAAAATCTAAACGAGCTTGTTCCGAATTAAGGGCAACTTATAATGATTATTACATTTCAAAAAATAAAATTGAATTAACTGCAGGTATAAACGTGGATAATGTATTGAAGGCAATTCAAGAACGCTATAAAAAACAACCGATTAACACCATTGACGGGGTGAAAATTGAATTCGATAAGGAATGGGTGCATTTGCGCAAATCCAATACCGAACCAATTATCCGGATTTATGCTGAAAGTGAATCAGAAAGCACTGCGAATTATCTTGCCAATAAAATAATATCTGACATACTAGAAGTAATTAGAGCTTAGTTTTTAAAGAAACCCAATGAATATATATTTTGATAATGCAGCCACAACTCCAATTGATCCTGAAGTAATTGCTGCAATGATTCCTGTTTTGGAAAATAACTTTGGAAATCCATCTTCCATTCACCGTGATGGAAGAGAAGCTCGTTCAATTATTGAAAAAGCTAGAAAAAGAATTGCTGCCCATTTTAATGCTAGTCCTGCCGAATTCTTTTTTACTTCAGGTGGAACTGAGGCCGATAACATGATTCTAAGGTGCGCTGTTGAAGAATTGGGAGTTACTCAAATTATCACTTCTCCATTAGAACACCATGCGGTACTTCACACAGCCGAAGAAATTCATCAAAGCAGGAACGTTAAACTTAAATTGGTGAAAGTTGATGAAAAGGGAAAAGTTGACCTCAATCACTTAAAAGAATTGTTGCAAACCAAAGAAAAAACCTTGGTGAGTTTAATGCACGCAAACAATGAAATCGCTTCTATGATTTCTCTAGAGGCAGTGGGTAATTTGTGTAAAGAATACAGTGCATATTTTCATTCTGATACGGTTCAAACAATAGGACATTATGCATTTGACTTTAAAGAACTCAATATTGATTTTGCAACCTGTTCAGCGCATAAATTTAACGGGCCAAAAGGAATTGGATTTATCTATATCAATAGTGCTGTTAAGCTTAAGCCATTTATTACAGGTGGTGCTCAAGAGCGAAACATGCGTGCAGGTACAGAGAATATTTACGGAATTGTAGGATTAGCAAAAGCACTTGATTTAGCTTATGAAAATTTGGAGAAACACCAAAAACACATTCGATCAATTAAGCAACACATGATTCAGTCTTTAACAGAGGCAATTCCTGAAGTGAAATTTAATGGCGACTGCGAATCTGAAGATTCACTTTACACTGTTTTAAACGTTTGTTTTCCATCCTCTACAATGAACGAAATGTTTTTATACCATTTAGACATTGAAGGAATTAGTATTTCAGGCGGAAGCGCTTGTTCATCGGGAACAGATATTGGTTCTCATGTGTTAAGAGGAATAAATACACCCATGGATCGACCATCTGTTAGGTTCTCTTTTGGGAGATTTAATAAATTTGAAGAAGTTAATCGCTGTGTAGCGGTTCTGAAATCAATTTATGAGTAAAAATTTTGAAGTCGTTGTTTTAGGAAGCGGAACATCTCAAGGAGTTCCTGTTATTACTTGTGATTGCTCTGTCTGCAATTCAACCGACCTAAAAGATACTCGTCTGCGTTCATCTATACTTATTAAATACAATGGAATTCACATTGTTGTAGATACTGGTCCAGATTTTCGAGAGCAAATGCTTCGAAATAATGTCAAAACCCTTGATGCAGTAGTTTTTACCCATGAGCACAAAGACCATTTAGCGGGAATGGATGATATTCGTCCTTTCAACTACAGAAGTGGAAAGGACATGGAAGTTTATGCAAGCGAGGCAGTTCAGGAAGCTTTGAAACGAGAATACTCCTATATTTTTGCTGATTTAAAGTATCCTGGTATTCCAAAAGTACAGCTTAATACCATTGAAACTACTCCCTTTAAAGTTCATGGGATTGAATTTGTTCCCATTGATGTACTTCACTATCAAATGCCTGTTAAGGGGTTTAGAATTGACAATTTTGCTTATGTTACCGATGCAAATTACATTGCTGAAGGTGAAAAAGAGAAATTACATAACCTAGACGTGTTAATTTTAAATTGTCTTAGAAAGGAAAAGCATATTTCTCATTTTAATTTAGAAGAAGCCATTGAGTTGGTGAATGAACTAAAACCAAAGATGACCTACTTTACACACATCAGTCATTACATGGGAAAGCACGAAGAAGTAGCACAGATCCTACCTTCGAATATTCAGCTCTCATATGACGGCTTAACGATTAAGCTGTAGCAACCATTTATCGCATTAGATTACCTTTAATCAATTTGATTTGGAACTAAGTTGGTGAATTTTGTAATTTCGGAATCTTAAAATTATAAATATGAAAAGAAAGATTCTATTTGCATTTGCCTTGATGGTGGCATTTGGTTCCTTTGCGCAAAAAGGAGTAAAAAAAATAACCTTTGAAGAATATGATTTGCCTAACGGCTTACATGTAATCTTACACAAAGACAACAGTACACCGATTGTAGCTGTTTCTGTATTGTACCATGTGGGTTCAAAAAATGAAGATCCAGAAAGAACTGGGTTTGCTCATTTTTTCGAGCATTTGCTTTTTGAAGGTTCAGAAAACATTAAAAGAGGTGAGTTCTTTAAAATTGTTCAAGGAAATGGTGGAGTGTTGAATGCCAATACTTCTTTCGACAGAACATTTTACTATGAAGTGCTTCCTTCCAATCAGTTGAAACTCGGTTTGTGGCTCGAATCTGAACGCATGTTGCATGCAAAAATTGACAATGAAGGAGTAGAAACTCAAAGAGGGGTTGTGAAAGAAGAGTTGAAGCAACGAAATGAAAATACTCCATACGGTTCTATTCTAAATGAAACTTTCGGACATGCTTTTGTAGAGCATCCTTATCGTTGGACACCGGGTGGTTCTCCAGAATACATCAACCAAGCTGAATTGTCTGAGTTCATGGATTTTTACAAGACTTTTTATGTTCCCAACAATGCAACTCTTTCAATTGCAGGAGATATTGATATTGACCAGACAAAAAAATGGGTTAAAGAATATTTTGGATCAATTCCAAAAGGAACGAAAGAAATTCCAAGACCTGACATTGTAGAGCCTAAGAAAACAGCTGAAGTAAGAGACACGGTTTATGACAACATTCAATTGCCAGCTGTAATTATGGGTTACCATATGCCTGCTCAAGGAACTGAAGATTTCTATGCAATGAGTTTGCTTTCTCAATTACTTTCTCAAGGTGAAAGCTCAAGATTTCAAAAAGTGATAAAAGACGAGAAGCAAAAAGCTGTGTTTGTAGGTGCTTTTCCTTTGCCAACAGAAGATCCGGGATTGGCTTTAATGTTTGGTATTACCAACATGGGTGTTGCTCCAATGGAATTAGAAGAAGCGATGAATGAAGAAATCGGAAAGGTGAAAACCGAACTTATTTCTGAAAAAGAATTTAAAAAGCTTCAAAATCAAGTTGAAAATGATTTTATCAGTGGAAACTCTAGAGTTCAAGGATTGGCAGAGAACTTAGCTAATTACCATGTTTATTATGGTGATGCCAATCTGATCAACACAGAGATAGATCGCTACATGAAAGTGAGCAGAGAAGACATTAAAAAAGTTGCTAATAAATACTTAAACGATGAAAATCGAGTGGTTTTGTATTATTTACCAAAATCTCAAAAAAGCAATTAATAACTCATTAATTATTATCTAAAGAAATAAAAAAGATGAAAAAGATATATTTAAACTTGGTTTTACTATTAATGAGCGGTTTTGTAATGGCTCAAGTAGACCGAAGCGTAATGCCAGAGGCAGGTCCTGTTCCAAAAATTGATTTGGGCGAAACTCAAAGTTTCACATTGGAAAATGGATTGAAAGTCTTTGTAGTAGAGAACCACAAGTTACCTCAAGTGGCTTTCTCATTGCAGTTAGACATTGATCCCATAAAAGAAGGCGATAAAACTGGAACAGCTGACATTGCAGGAGATTTATTGTCGAAAGGAACAAAAAACAGAACAAAAGACGAGTTGAACTTTGAAGTAGATTTTATTGGTGCTCGATTTTTTACTTCTGCTACTTCAATATTTGCTTCTTCCTTAAAGAAACACCAAACGAAGCTTTTGGAAATAATGGCCGATGCGGTTAAAAATTCTGAATTCAAAGAAGAAGAATTAGCAAAACTTAAAAAACAATACATTTCAGGAATTCAAACTGAAAAAGATGATCCGGATGCAATTGCTAGAAACGTTCGAAAAGTATTGTTGTATGGAAAAAATCATCCATACGGTGAAATAAGTACAGAAGAGACGATTGAAAACATCACTTTAGAAGATGCTACCAATTACTACCAAACGTATTTCAAGCCAAACGTTTCTTACTTAGCTGTAGTGGGCGACATTGACTTAAAAGAAGCAAAAACGCTTATTGAAAAATACTTTGGTGATTGGAAAAAAGAGGAAGTGCCAACACACACCTATGATTTTCCTGAAAAGCCAAAAATGACGCAAGTGGCGTTTGTCAATAAGCCGGGAGCTGTTCAATCAGTTGTTTCTGTATTTAATACCATTGATTTGCAACCAGGAAGTGAAGATGCTATAAAAGCGAGCATTACTAACGGAATTTTAGGTGGTGGATTCGTATCAAAATTGAACTTAAACCTAAGAGAAGAGCATTCTTATACATATGGAGCAGGTTCTTCAATCAATTCTGATGAGTTGGTAGGCTCATTTACTGCAAGTGCAAAAGTTAGAAATGAAGTAACCGACAGCGCTTTAAAAGAGATGATGGATGAGTTGATGAACATGCGAAAAGGAGAAATAACAGAGGATGAGTTGAAAACCATTAAAAATTATCAAACTGGAACTTTTGCAATTGGCTTAGAAAATCCTCAAACAAAGGCTCGTTTTGCAATCAATATTGAAAAATACAATTTATCTCCTGATTACTATGCCAACTATTTGAAAAACATTGCAGCAGTGACTTTAGAAGATGTGAAAGAAATTTCTAATAAATACATCAAGCCAATGAATGGCTATATTTTGATTGTAGGAAACCAAGAAGAAGTGGCTGAAAAGATTAAGCAGTTAAGCCCAACTGGAGGGTTGAACTTCTATGACTCATACGGTAATGAAGCTCGTGAAACCACTTTAGAACCCGCTCCAGAGGGAATGACTGCTGAGAAAGTGATTCAAGCCTATATTGAGAAAATTGGAGGAGAGAAAGCACTTTCAAAGATCACATCTTTGAAAAAGGAAATGGCTGTTTCTGTTCAAGGAATGAGTATGTCTTTAACTGAAAGCTATGTACAACCTAATAAATATAAGTCAGCTATTACTGCAGGTCCACAAGTAGTTCAAAAGGTTGTTTACAATGGAGTAGAAGGACAGACGGTTACCATGCGCGGTAAGGAATTAATGGAAAAAGATCAACTAAATGACATGAAGTACGAAACCATGATTTTTCCAGAGTTAGCTTACCTTAATTCTGATTTCAAGCTTGAATTGAAAGGAATTGATACCAAGTTCAAGGAAGAGACTTATGTTGTTGAAGTAGTTTCACCTTCAGGTAAAAAGCACACTGATTATTATTCTGTTAAAACAGGGTATAAGGTTGCTGATGAATCTATTGAGCCTTCGGAAATGGGAGACTTGCAGGAAGTAACGGTCTATTCAGATTATAAAGCTGTGAAGAAAGTTCAATTTCCACATAAAATGGTTTCTTCACAAGGACCAATGAAATTTGAAGTTGATGTAAACGAAGTAAAATTAAACGATAAGATTGATGCTTCAGAATTTGAGATTGAGAAGTAGTAACTAGAAGTAAATGGAATGAAGTCCTTTGAAAGCTTATATTTCAAAGGACTTCTTGTTTCTGCTCATCACTTAAAAACTTAGATTTGACACAATAAAGGATGGATAAATTATTTTGAATAATATTTGGGTTTTTATTTACCAAATCAAATATCCTTATTACTTTTGTCGTCCCGTTTGGAGAGGTGGGTGAGTGGCTGAAACCAGTAGTTTGCTAAACTGCCGAACCCGTTAGGGTTCCGGGGGTTCGAATCCCCCTCTCTCCGCAGAATTTCTACTGATTTTTGAGGTAGAATTTTGGTCATTTTAGCACCGAAAAGAATGAATTTTTCGGGGTGTAGCGTAGCCCGGTCATCGCGCCTGCTTTGGGAGCAGGAGGTCGCAGGTTCGAATCCTGCCACC
>CAXBCF010000005.1:0-129114 GCA_963973975.1 uncultured Flavobacteriales bacterium | reverse complement strand
TGTAATTTGTTCCCGGAATGGGGCAATGGTCATCTGATACCCGAAACACAAAATTATAGATTCCTTCTCTAGTTCCAGGTTGACCGGTTTTAATTGAAATATGACTACAATCTGTTTGCCACACAAATTCTGTCGCAAAACCAAACATTCCTTGTAAGTAATACTTTCTAGATTGAGGATCTAAGGTTGGTGTTTGGCTTCTCAAATAGGCACATGGATTAATAACCTGATTGGTTGTTTTTAAATTAAAAGGCGGACAATTGGTCAGTGTGTTTAAACTTTTATTGTCTGTAAACATCAAACCTTCAGGAAAGGCAGTCACCATTTGAGGATCGGGGTCGGTTACCTGAATAGGTATCCGAACTTCTTGACCAGCGGTGATTGTCACAAAGGTATCATTAGAAGGTACCCCATTTATCCGAACTTGGGGGATGGTGTTAACATTATTGTTGGGCAATCGTGGACAATTAAACACAGAAACCGGTAACTCCCGAAAGATAGAAGCGATTACTTTTCCGTCTCTCCAAGAATCTACTCGGTAAACCAATAAGTATTTTTCTGTACCAAAGCCACTAAAAATAGCTAATTCATTGATTCCAGAGATGGGATTTAACGTTGAAGGAATGTTGTTGACGTCAAATGTTTTATCAGGGGTTGGATTAGTAGGAGAAAAACCCGGAGCGTACTCATAGTTCTCAGGATCATTTTGTGGTGGATTTAAAGGATTATCCCAAGAATACACCAATGAATCTAAGTTTTTATCAATAGCAGTAGAGTTATAGGTAAACTGCTGCCCCCTACAAATGGCAGATACAGGCAAAGATCTAAATTCAGGAGAGTCATCCAAACAAGGGTCTGTATTTTCTCTTCCTCTGGTAGGAAACATCATAGCTCTTAGAAGCATGGGTGAAGCACTACCTGCAGGAGTGCCATTAACATAATTACCTGGCCTACAACATGGTGATTGCCAATAAAAAGTCCACCCCCTATTTGGTGGAACACCTTGTATAGTGATAGGATCAGACTGATAATAAAAGGCTTGTATGGTTCCAGGATCTCCATTAGCACAAGATAATTCACTTCCAAATTGGGTATTGCAGCGGGGAGAAGTATCACCATTCCGCTCATTAATCCAGCGAGCCATATCAGGCTTCATTACTATGGTGCTAAAGGGTTGATTAGCTGCATTCCTTGGCAATGTACCTCCTACAATGTCAATGGTTTCATTGAAAAAACCAAAACCTATTCCACCGCAATCTCTAAACACTGTCATAAAGAAGCGGTATTGGCTTCGATTTGGACCATCGCAAATCCAACTAATTTCTCCACCCACAATGTGAGAAGAGAAAGATGATAAGTTCAACGTAAAGAGGGTGATAATTATAAAAAATATTTTTTTCATTACTACTTTTTAAATTATACTTACTACAATGACGTTGCTTTTCAATATAGTTGCCTGTAGATAAATAATAATAGGAATTTTAAAATAAATTAAATTTACAAAGACATATCTTTAATTCTAAGATATGTCTTTGTGTATAGTTAAATAAATGAGAAAATATTAAACTTAAATGTAAAAATCTTTAAAATTAAAGAAACTCTATTCCATTAGAACCACAAACATCCCAATCCATAATGATTGGATTAGAACATCCACATGGTCCTCCAGTTCCAATTGTTGCATTTGTAGGAAATCCCGGACCTGTACATGTGACAGTAGCAGGAGTACATCCCAAACCGTTAGTTTCAATATTTACTGGAGGAAAACAACTAGGATTAAAAGAGGGAGTAATTGAAGCATAAATAAATTCATTGCCAGGAGATGCATTAACTGTAATTATAGAACCTGCTGAAATAGGATAAACTGAAGCAAGCACAGGTAGACAAGTCCCAATATCAAATTCAACTAATTCAACATTTAAATCGCAATTTTGCAAATTTGATAGTGTTAAAGAGGCTTGACTATAGCTCGCAGTCGTTATCGCAATAACAAAAGAGATGGTAAATAGTATCTTTTTCATAATAAAAGTATTTAATTTGTTAATAATGATTCAAATATAACTAAAAAAGTTAAACAGCAAATACATATACTTCTTAGTTGAAGTTAGTTGGCTTAATGCACCTGACAATACATTTAGAAAAAATACTAGCGGAATAAGCAGCAATTTTTTTATAAGTGTTTTTTTGGCTCATAAGCGCTTTTGAGAAAGTAAATTGGCAGAACAAATTAGGCTCTTTTAACTAAAGATTTTAATCTTCCCGTTTACTAGATTGTTTAATTTTGTGGAAAATTTAATCAAATGAATAATTTAAGAAATAATTTTAATGCTGATTTCACGCAACAGCCTATTGAAGGACAAGTAAATAGCGAAGCAGTTGTAAAATCATTTTTGTCAAATGTATTTACCTACATGACAGGTGCTTTAGCCATTACAGGCGTAATTGCATACTGGTTCAGCAGTTCAGAAGCTTTAATGAGTAACTTAATCAACATGGAAACTGGTGGCTTAAACTTTTTAGGCTATGCAGTGATGTTTGCTCCATTAATTTTCGTTTTAGCCATGTCGCTCTCCTTCAACAAACTATCTTCATTTAGTTTATTGTTGTTGTTCATCGCCTATTCAGCAGTTATGGGAGTAAGCTTAAGTTTTATCTTTTTAGCCTACACATCTGCAAGTATTGCCTCCACATTTTTTATCACAGCAGGCACTTTCGGAGTGATGGCGGTTTTGGGTTACACTACCAAACAAGACTTAACAAAATTTGGTTCCATTTTAATGATGGCTCTTGTAGGAATCATCATTGCCATGGTCGTAAATTGGTTTTTAGGGAGTGCTATGATGGATTTTATCATCAGTTGTTTAGGAGTGTTGATTTTTACAGGTTTGACTGCCTATGATGTTCAAAAATTGAAAAGAATTGGTTCAGGTGTTGAATATGGAACAGAATCGACTAACAAATTAGCGATAATGGGTGCTTTGAACCTCTATTTAGATTTTGTCAACCTATTTTTATTCTTACTAAGATTATTTGGCGACAGAAAATAAAATCTTCAACAAACAAATTACTAAATGCCTATCATTCAATGGTGGGCATTTTTTGTTTAGTGATTGAATGATTTTAATTGGAGAAAGAATATTTTTGCCTAAATTTCTAAAAAGCAATTTTTCTATGAAAGCATTTGTATTTCCGGGACAAGGTGCCCAATTTCCAGGAATGGGAAAAGACATTTATGAACAATCAGAATTAGCAAAAACACTTTTTCATGAGGCAAACGACATTATTGGCTTTTCAATTAGCGACACTATGTTTGAAGGCACTCCAGAAGAATTGAAACAAACCAATGTAACTCAACCGGCAATCTTTTTACATTCCGTGATTTTGGCTAAATGCTTGGGAGAGAAATTTAAACCTGACATGGCTGCTGGTCATTCTTTGGGAGAGTTTTCTGCTTTAGTTGCTTGCGGTGCCATGAGTTTTGCAGATGGTTTAAACTTGGTCATCCAAAGAGCCAATGCCATGCAAAAAGCTTGCGAAGCTACTCCATCTACCATGGCAGCAGTTTTGGGAATGGAAGATAAAGATGTGGAAGAAATCTGCAGTAAAATAGATGGCATTGTGGTTCCTGCAAATTATAATTCACCAGGTCAGTTAGTAATTTCAGGTTCAATTGAAGCAGTAACAGAAGCCTGTGAACTGCTTTCAAGTGCCGGAGCAAAAAGGGCTTTAATGCTTCCCGTTGGAGGTGCATTTCACTCTCCTTTAATGGAGCCTGCAAAAAAAGCCTTAGAAAAAGCCATTTTAGACACAACAATTAAGTCTCCAATTTGTCCTGTTTATCAGAATGTTGTTGCTAAAGGAATAAGTAATCCTGAAGAAATCAAAGAAAATTTGATCGCACAGCTAACAGCACCTGTTAAATGGACTCAAATAATGAAACAGCTAATAGCAGACGGAGCTACTGAATTAATCGAAGTTGGACCGGGAAATGTGTTACAAGGATTGATGAAAAAAGTCAATCGGCAGTTTGAAACATCTAGCGCCGCGATCTAATGCTCAATTTCGAAAATACAAAAATCGCTTTTGCCAACAAAAGTGACCTTCAGCTTAAAAAAGCATATTACCTTTTTAAGCTCATTTCATACAATGTATTGATTAGTTTAGGGCCGTTTTTCTTAAAAATAGCGTTGTTTTTACGCTTGCCAATAGAGGGCATTATTAAATCAACTGTATTTCAACATTTTTGTGGTGGCGAAAGCATTGAAGACTGTGAAGATCGAATTCAAGAACTCTCTCAATTCAATGTAAAAACCATATTGGATTACTCTGTTGAAGGCAAAGAAAGAGAAAACGATTTTGATCAGTTTTTAGGAAAAGCAGTGGCATCTATTGAGCGTGCTAGAAAGGACAGCAATGTCCCTTTTTGTGTTTTTAAAACTACCGCAGTTATTCCATTTGCATTATTGGAAAAAGTTTCTGCTAATGAAGTTTTAACAGACGATGAATCAATGATTTTTCTGAGAGGTAGAAATAGAATTGACATTATCTGCAACTATGCCCACAATTCGGGAATTCCCGTTATGATCGATGCAGAAGAAAGTTGGATTCAAACAGCAATTGATGAAATTGCACTCTTAATGATGTACCGCTACAATAAAAAGCAAGCGATCGTTTACAACACGGTTCAAATGTACCGCCACGATCGTTTTGATTACATCGAAAATTTATTAAAACAAGCACAGGAAGAAAATTTTTACCTCGGACTAAAAATTGTGCGAGGAGCTTACATGGAAAAAGAACGAGCAAGGGCATCAAAAATGGGTTACCCTGATCCCATTCAAGAAAACAAAGCTGCTACGGACTTAGATTTTAATAGAGCAATGGAATATTGTTTGAACCACACTGACCGAATTGCAATTTGTGCGGGCACACACAATGAAGAAAGTTCGTTACTATTAACACGTTTAATGGAGGAAAAAAGTATTCCAAATAATCACCCACAAGTTTATTTTTCTCAATTGTTGGGCATGAGTGATCACATTAGTTTTAACATTGCTAAAGCAGGTTATAATGTTGCCAAATACGTACCCTATGGCCCTGTGAAAGAAGTGATGCCCTACATGATCCGAAGAGCTGAAGAAAACACCTCCATTTCAGGTCAAACAGGAAGAGAGTTGAACCTGATTATGAAAGAAATAGAACGAAGGAAAAACAATCAGTAACTTTACGCAACTGAATTTCTCAAGCAAATTATCGTGAAGCAAACCCCCTCTTCCATTCTAGCATTTCAAAAAAAAATTGGACTATTATGGGAGGAGAAAGAAGAAGCCATTGAAGGCTTAATTCAATCTAAGGAAATTATTCTCAAAGAGATAAAGAATAGAAGAATTGGATCATCTGGTCCTATTCATCAACTGATTGAATCCGATAATTTAGCAGCACTTCATCTACTTGAAAATCAAAAAGCTGAATTTGATTTAATCTACATTGACCCTCCTTACAATACAGGGAATAAAGACTTTAAATACAACGATCATTTTGTTGATGCCGATGATTTGTACCGACACTCTAAGTGGATTTCATTTATGTACAAACGCTTATTGAAAGCCAAAAACCTATTGACTGAAACAGGAGTTATCTTTATCTCTATTGATGATTATGAACAAGCAAGACTCAAACTTTTGTGCGATGGGATTTTTAGACAACAGAATTTTGTTGCCAATTTTATTCGAAAAAATAAATCAGGCAGTGGACATGATAGTAAGCAAGTGGCAGTTGAATTTGATTATGTACTTTGCTATGCAAAGAATAGTGATCAACTTAAGTTTACAAAAGCTGAAATAAAAGTTGAAGAGGACAAAAAGTACCGCTTTTCAGATTCATTTGTCAGTAAAAGAGGAAAGTACTATCTCCGAGACTTGGATTACAAAGGAAGCTACAGCAAAACCTTGGATTACGAAATCACTGCTCCCGATGGAACCAAACTTAAATCTGGCAATCAAATTGGCCCACCAAATACTTGGCGTTGGAGCAAGGAAAAATTTGAATGGGGTTTAGAAAACGATTTCATTGTATTCAAACAAACTAGTGGAACATGGAAAGTTTACATCAAACAATATCAATATGTTGACAATAAAGATCAAAAAAGGGTAAGAACACTTCCACACAGAGCACTCATAAATTTTAGTAATTCGAAAGGCAGTAACGAACTGAAAAACATGATGCAACAATCCATTTTCTCTTATCCTAAACCGACGGATTTAATTCAATTCATTATTCAATTAATTCCTGAAAAAGACATTCGAATTTTAGATTTTTTTGCAGGAAGTGGAAGTACAATGCATGCTACTCTGCTTCAAAATAAGGAAGATGGAGGAAAAAGAACCTGTACTATAGTTACCAATAACGAAAATAAGATTTGTGAAGAAGTCACCTACGAAAGAAACAAAAAAGCAATATTGGGCTATACCAATAAGTCAGGCAAACAAGTAAAAGGACTAATAGATAATCAACTTCAGTATTTCAAACTGCTGTTTAAAAATGAATAGTCCCATCAACATACCTTTAAGTGAAGCAGAAGTAAAAGAGGCTTTACAAAAAGCATTGCAAAGTCAGTTTTTAGATAATCTTCGGTTCAGACATCCCAATGTGCAACTCGACAGTAAACTTAGAGGCTTTGTAGGTGAAATTGCATTTAAAAAATGGATGTTGCAGCACGGGATAGCGTTTGCAGCAACAAATGTTTCGATTGATCAAAGTGGCATGGATGTCGATTTTATTTTTAATACAGGAAAAGAACAATTTGAATTAGAGTTAAAAACTTCCTTATTGCCAGATGTGGATCAGTGCATTGAGGAATTTTTAAGGCATCGCGACATTAAATTAATTCGCAGAGGAAATGCTACAATTCAAGCGCTGAAAGCTGACTTACATGTGCAATTTGTCTTTACTCAACTTCGACAGCGAAAAGACGATTGGCTGGAAAAGCAAAAAATTGATTTTAAAGCTACAACAGATGAAATTTATGAAAAGATTGCTGCTTTTCGTTATTGTAAAGACACTTATTTTGTTGCTTGGATTGACAAGTCAAGTCTTATTCAACAAATTGAAAGTAAACCAAAAAAGTTGCAACTTTGGAAATACGGTAAACGTGAATTTTGGTGTTGCAACATAGAAAGAGAATCAAAAAAACCATTTGAATTGGTTCAACACCTTAATTCATTAAACTCTTAATATAATGTCATTTATAAAGGATTTGCAAATTGGGTTAAGTAGCTATGGCAAAGCAGTTGATTTTATTTTCACTAATCGGCTGTATTATTTCTTTTTGATACCCATTGCTTTAAATATTTTACTTTTTTCGATTAGTTATTACTTTGTATCAAACATCACAATTGAGCTCATTGACTATTTAAAAGCTAGTTGGAATCCAGAAGAATGGGATTTCTGGGGTGCTTCTATTTTAGCAGGTACTATCGGCGTTCTTATTTGGTTGATTTTAAGAATTTTATTCTTTTTGTTGTTTGCTTTTATTGGTGGTTATGTAATACTTATTTTACTTTCACCTGTATTGGCTTATGTTTCTGAAAAAACGGAACAAATCATGAACGGAAATCAAATTGAGTTTTCATGGAAACAATTATTCAAAGACATGTGGAGGGGAATTTTACTGGCTATTCGCAACTTTTTAATTGAAATTAGTTTGGTGATTGTTTTGTTTGCGCTAAGCTTTTTTCCATTAATTGGTTTTGCAAGTGCACCAATTCTCTTTTTGATCTCCGCCTACTTTTACGGCTTTTCTTTTATGGATTATAACTTGGAACGCAGAAAAATGAATATAAAAGAAAGTGTTGATTTCATCAGTAGAAACAAAGGTTTGGCAATTGCAAATGGAAGTCTTTTTGCGCTTGCATTGTTAATTCCTTTTATCGGTGTGAGTTTATCTGGTTTTTTAGCAATTATAAGTACAGTTGCAGCCACACTCGCACTTTTAAAAAAGGAAGCAATTGTAACTACTCACTAAGGTTTTTTATACCCTTTAAAGTTTCACATGACTCTACTATTTAATTACCAATTAGATAGCATTCTGACAGGCAAAAAAATTAGAGAGTAAAAAATGAGCTAATCTGAAATCATAATCGGTATTAGTAATTTCGCTCAAAATTATTTCCTTGAAAAAAGTTACAATCTCTGCGGTTTCTTATTTAAATACATTGCCTTTTATTTTTGGCATGGAGCAGCATCCCAATTTCTTAGAACAAGTAACCATTAGTAAAGATATTCCCTCTGTTTGCGCTTCAAAACTTTTATCGGGAGAAGTAGATTTAGGATTAGTTCCAGTAGCTATTATACCAAAACTCAAAGAAGCACATATACTATCAGATTATTGCATAGGAGCAAATGAAAAAGTAAAATCAGTTTTATTGGTAAGTGAGGTTCCTCTTAGCGAAATCACAAGTATTATTTTAGATTATCAGTCGCGTACTTCCGTAAAATTATGTGAATTATTGGCGAAAAATTACTGGAAAATTAAAGTAGACTATCAAGCAGCAGATGAAGGATATGAAGAAAAAATAACAGGCACAACCGCAGGTGTCATAATTGGAGATCGCACCTTTCACCTTAACGGTAGGTATAGCTATCAATATGATTTAGCTGAACAATGGCATCTTTGGCAAAAACTTCCCTTTGTTTTTGCAGCATGGGTGAGCAATAAACCACTAGATTCAAATTTTATCAATGATTTTAATGCCGTTTTAAAGTTTGGAATTGACAATATTGATGCAGCTGTTAAGTACTTCAATCGAAAGGATATTGACCAGCAAAAGCAATTAAATTATTTAAAAGAAAATATTAGCTATCACCTAGATAGCAAGAAACTAAAAGCATTGAACCGCTATTTAGAATTGCTCGAAACGAACTAATTACATAAGTGAGATAAAATTTGTTAGTTTTATAGCACAATTTATAAAACTCAAATTATGAAGGTAATAGCCTCGATCCTATTCATTAGTTTAAGCTTCCATTCACTTGCACAATTACATCAGCAAGAATACAATTACACGCATGATTGGCAATATAGTCAAGCAAATCATGAACCCATCTTTTACAAGCCCACTGAAAAAGTCGAAAAAATCAATTTCACGGTAGTAAATATAAGAGGAAAGGAATCGAATTTCATTAAAGAATATAATAGTGACGGTAATTTGGTAAAGTATGCTGAATTCGATCAAGACAATAATGAAATTCCTATTTTAACTTTTACATACGATGAAAATAAACTTGAAAAGGAAGCAAGGTTTTATAAGCGCGGTAAATTAAAAAGTCAAATTCAAAAAGAATACAATTCCAATAAAAAGTTAGTGGAGCTGGTTAAAAAAGACAAGAAAGGGAAAATCAAACAGCGCGATACGTGGCAATACAATGATGCAGAATGCCTAAATACTTCAACCCGATACAAAGCAAATGGAAAAGTTGATCGAAAATGGGAATACAGTTATTATGTAGACTGTAAAAAGAAGCAAACTAAACTTTTTAAAGGAAATGGAAAACTTCTTAAAGTTTGGAGCCATGAATGCAAAGAAGAAGGAGAGCAACTCGTAAAGAAAAAAGATGAAACACAAGTTTGTAGGTGGGAAGAAAGCACTGATAACTTTCTAATTAAAGTGTATCAAAGTTTTAATGAAAAAGGAAAAATTAGAAAATACGTTCAAAAATATACCCTTCAAGATACCACACTCATTGAAACTAAATTGTACAATGAAAATGATGTATTACTTTCTATTGCTACTTATGAGCCTTTAGCAAGAAGACTTACAAGTTACACTCAATTTCGCAAAGGAAAGAAGACATATGAATCTGTTTACAAATACGATGACCTAAAAGTGATCTACAGCAGTATTGAAAGCAGAGGAAAATTACAATCAAAATCGGTTTATGAATATAAGAATAACTTGTTAAGTTCAATGAAAATTTACAATAAAAAAGATGAAATTGAGCGAAAAATCAAGCTTTCTTATTAGAAATTGTTTTAAACTAATTTGATACAGAATTGCTTAATTCTGTCATGTTTTATGTTTCATTTTTAACTACATTTATTAATAATCTTAACTACTAATCCAATGGAATTTATACCCAACATTGTCTACCTTGTAATACTTTTTTTCTTAGCAAAAGGTACTTTTTTTATTGTAAAACAACAAACCTCTGGAGTGTTGGAACGCTTTGGAAAATTTCATAGCATTCGAAATTCAGGGTTACAATTAAAAATTCCACTCATTGATTCGGTGGTTGGAAGAATCAATCTGAAAGTTCAACAATTGGACGTATTAGTCGAAACAAAAACCAAAGATGATGTTTTCGTTCGACTTAAAATCTCAGTTCAATTTCAGGTTGTAAAAACTAAGGTGTATGATGCCTTTTACAAATTAGAAAACTCTGGTGCTCAAATCACCTCTTATGTGTTTGATGTTGTACGTGCTGAAGTTCCAAAAATGAAGCTAGATGATGTATTTGAAAGAAAAGACGACATTGCAATAGCTGTTAAAGGCGAATTAAATGAAGCCATGCAGGATTATGGGTATGATATCATTAAAACCTTAGTTACGGATATTGATCCGGACGAACAAGTTAAACAAGCAATGAATCGAATCAATGCTTCTGAGCGCGAAAAAGTAGCAGCAGAATTTGAAGCTGAAGCCGAAAGAATTAAAATAGTTGCCAAAGCAAGAGCTGAAGCAGAAAGTAAGCGTCTACAAGGTCAAGGTATTGCTGATCAGCGAAGAGAAATTGCACGTGGGCTAGAAGAAAGTGTGGATGTTTTAAATAAAGTGGGAATCAACTCTCAAGAAGCATCTGCTTTGATTGTAGTTACTCAGCACTACGATACGCTTCAAGCAATTGGCGGTGAAACGAATACTAACTTAATTTTATTGCCAAATTCACCACAGGCTGGAAGTGATATGCTCAATAATATGATCGCTTCATTTACCGCTTCTAATCAAATTGGTGAAGAAATGAAGAAAAGAAATCAGCAAAAAGGAAGAACTACAAAAAGAGACCCCGAAGATAAATAGTTGATTTAATTTCTAAAAAAAGGCAAACTATTAAAGATTGCAATTTGAAATTGGTCACGACTTCTTAAACCGAACTGTTGATTCATATAACCTAGTTCAATTCTGAAATTGTTTTCTAGTAGGAATCCTATTGCACCATAATACCTATTACGATCAAATGCATTGCTTTCGTTTTGAACAAAAACTTCATTATATGCTGAAAAATAAAATTCACCTTTTTCCATTTTTTTTGAAGTGAATGGTATATTCAGTCCCAAAAAGTAACGAAAGCGCATTTTAAAATTATTTTCAATAAAACGCTCCTCAATTCTATAACGATGTTGAAGATAAATCCTACTAAAATGTTGCTTTGTGATAAATTGCTGAAAGATTCTTAGTTCTTCATTTTCAATTTTCTCACTACTTGCATTTAAAAAATAATCTTCACTTTTAATGTAAGCCAAACCAAAAAGTACGTTATTGTTTTTCTCAGTAAGATCATATCCAAGCCCTGTTCTAATTAGCAATTGTTCCAAATCTCCAATTGTGTTATAATTTCTATATTGAATTTCATTGTGCCAGTTCAGTTTTTTTGTAATGGACTGGTTTCCAAAATACATCATCCAATTCCCAAGTTCTGAAGTTTGTGCTGAAATTTTGTAGGTAAATGAAAGGAAGAATAGCAAGGAAAAAAACTTGATCATAGTATAAAATAACAAAAATTATATTAAAATTGAGCAATATTCAAGCCAAATCCAAGGCTGCTTTTTTGCTAATTTTGTTTTTTAAATTAAACACTATGAATCAGCCACTAACTCATCTTAAATTCAAGCAGTCGAACAACTTTTTTTTATTGGCAGGCCCATGTGCAATTGAAGGTGAAGCAATGGCATTTGAAATTGCTGAAAGGATTTTTGACATCACCAATCGCTTGGAGATTCCATGGATCTTTAAAGGATCTTATCGAAAAGCAAATCGATCTCGAATTGACTCATTTACAGGAATTGGAGACGAAAAAGCACTGAAAATTTTAAAAGCTGTAGGGGAAAAGTACGATGTTCCAACAGTTACAGATATTCATTCTACTGAAGAGGCGGAACTTGCTGCCAAGTATGTAGATGTGCTTCAAATACCTGCTTTTTTATGTAGACAAACTGATTTATTGGTAGCTGCGGCAAAAACTGGTAAACAGGTAAACATTAAAAAAGGGCAATTCCTAGCTCCTGAAGCCATGCAGTTTGCAGTAAATAAAGTAAAAGACTCAGGAAATAATAATGTGTGGATTACTGAAAGAGGAAACATGTTTGGCTATCAAGACATGGTAGTTGATTTTCGTGGTATTCCTCAGATGAGAAAGTATGCGCCAACCATTATGGATGTCACCCATTCCTTGCAGCAACCAAATCAAAGTAGCGGAGTGACTGGAGGGCAGCCTGAACTCATAGAAACGATTGCGAAATGTGCTATAGCTGCAGGTGCTGATGGAATTTTTATAGAAACACATCCAGATCCAAAAAGTGCAAAATCTGACGGAGCAAACATGTTGCACCTCGACAAATTAGAAGTGCTTCTCGAAAAATTAGTTACGTTAAGAAAAGTAATCAATACCCTTTAAAGTCAATCATCGTCATCATCTAACTCTAATTCACCGATAACTTTAAATTCTGTTCTGCGGTTTTTAGCTCTGTTTTCAGGATTGTCAGAACCATCAGGATTTGTGTTCGAAAATGCTGGTTGACTTTCACCATAACCTTTAGCTTTCATTCGGTCTTTAGAAATTCCTTTTTTACGAAGGTAGTTTACTACACTTTCTGCCCTTTTTTGAGAAAGACTTTGATTATATGCTGCAGAGCCTTTATTATCGGTATGCGATCCAATTTCTACAATTACCTCAGGATTTAATAGTAGAACTTCGAGGATAGTTGTATCAATAGCCAATTCTGATTTTCTATCAAAAGCAGTTGCATCGTAATCATAGTAAATATTTTTCAATTCAAAAGTTCGATTCTTCTTTTCTAGTAAATTAAAGTCTAACTCATACTCTTTTGAGTTGAGAACATTTGATGTACTCAACGTTTTTTCGTCTACCAGATATCCATCTTTACTTGATTGTATAAAATACGACTGATTGGGCTCTAAAACAACCTTGTATTCTCCATTTCGGTCAGATTTTACTGATTGAAGAAAGATTTTCTCATCGTTCTCATCACTGGTTTGAAAAATCTTTACTTGTGCATCTTCTAATGGTTTTCCATCAGCTAGAACTTTTCCTTTAGCACCTACTTTAATCTTGTTCAACTCTTTGAAATAATATAAATCATCACAGCAGAAAACCTTCTCTTTACTCCTTAATCGATTACTAGCAAACATCCCTTCTTCCCCATTTGGATGAGCATTATAATACAATTCATCTGCAGGAGAATTTATCCAAGATCCCAAATTTTCAGGTTCTTGCCATCTACTTCGTTCACCAGAAGTAAAAAACACATCGAGTTTTCCAAATCCTGGATGTCCGTCAGAACTAAAATAAAGCTTATTGGTTAATGGGTGAATACTCGGTGTCATTTCATTACCTACACTATTTACTCTGGAGCCACAATTTCGAGCAGGTTTGTAGTTTCCTTTGTAATATGTGCTGTACCAAATATCTAAACCTCCTTTACCTTCTTTTCGATCAGATACAAAGTAAATAGTTTCCCTTCCTTTTTCGTCTACTCCTACCGCAACTTGAGTTTCAGTGTACCTCGATGTATTAACGCTTTCAGGCAATTTTTCAGGAATAGACCAAGTCCCATCTTTCTTTTCAATTTTGTAGATGTCGCAAGCTATTTTACCAAAAGGATTAGGAGTACATGCAGAAAAGTAAAAGCTACTTTTATCTTTATTAAATGCACCATTTGCGAGTTCTCCTCGTTGAAAATTTTTAAAAACATCCCAAAGGCCTTTATTTTCAAAATCTTCAGCACCTTTATCTAAAACATAAAACGCTCGCTTTGGGACCTCTTCTGAAATTGAAAAAACAGTCTGATCCGATTTTAAAGAATTGTATACCCATCGATTATCTTGTAAATGAATAGGAGATCCTTCAATGTGTTTACTATTAATATCTTCATTTAAAGCTTTTATAGCATACTTCCTTTTTGAGGTTGTGTCATCTAATAGTTTTCTACATCCTTCTATAGCAAACTTAGATAATCGTATATAAGTTCGATCATCTTTTTGACCACGATAATCTTTTCTAAATTGTTCGTACATTGGTATTGCTGCCTTACAGTCACCTGTAGTTGCCAACATTTCTGCAATTTGAAAATCTACTAAAGGGTATTTTTTTGCTTTTTTTGATTCTTTTACTAAACGATAATTTACAAGCGCTCTTTCACTTGCTCCTAACTTATTATAATTCTCAGCTAACTGATAGATCACAGAAAAATCATTAGGGCTTCGCTCCAAGTATGCTTCCAAAAAAATTATTGCTGTTTGATAATCATTGTTATTTTCGGCTTGAAATGCCATTCGCTTCAACCTTGATTTAGACATATCTGTTGTATTCTCTTGCGCAAAACACACAAAGGAAAAAAAGATAAAAAAGATTGATAGTCTAATAGCGTTCACAAGGAATTCTTTTGGTTTTTAATTTTTCTTCAGGCAATGTAAATAGTAATGACAATTCAAAACCTCCTCTGTAATTTGAAGCAATCTCCAGCTCAGATACATTAAAGTCATAAGAAGCTCCAACTTGAAAATTGCTAAAGTCAG
Organism: uncultured Flavobacteriales bacterium; assembly: GCA_963973975.1. GTDB lineage: Bacteria > Bacteroidota > Bacteroidia > Flavobacteriales_E > Vicingaceae > UBA1494_A. Next base: position 114,304 of record CAXBCF010000005.1, on the reverse strand, counting down.
CCCTACTTCCTAAAATTATTGCATCAGTTAAACGATCAACTCCTGTTCGTAAATATAGGAAAGGAGCTATGTTATTTACAGGTCCGAAGGAACTGGCATTAAAAATTACTGCTGAACCTAAAATGGTTTCTGATGCTCCTTTTGCTCGATAGAAAGATAAATAAGGCTCTACAGTAATGTATTCAGAATAAAGGTAATCAGCAACAAACTGAAATCCATAGCCCATATTCTTATCATTATCTTGATCAAAAAACGATTCTGTAGCTTCATTCACATGCAGCATAGAAAAACCAGAACGCAAAAACCATTGTGCATTTAATTTTCGCTCAAATAGCAAGCCAAAACCCAAATCATAATAATTAAGGTTATCACCAGCAAAGTTTTCTCCATTATCAAAACTTTCATTAAATCGACCTTCGTTCCGATCATACTGTGAAGGAAAGGTGAGACCTGCTTGACTAAAACTTTTTAAAACAAAAGAATTTGAAACAGCAAGACTAAAAATATTCTTTCCATAAGTATATGCAGCACCAATATTAAATGAAAGTTGATTTGAATTTAATTTAGCATCCCCACTTTGGTCGTTTAAAAAAGTGACTCCTGCGAAAAAATCTAGGGCTGTTAATTTAGTATGTATCTTTTTTGTTAAGAAAAAACCTGAAGTGTTGAAAGGCACTCCAATTGACTGCCATTGCTGCCTATAGATGGTCATTGCTTGCCAATTCCCTTCATATTGATTGGTAAAAGCAACATTTCTTTGACGGTCAGCAGCCAACCTTTGAGAAAAATGCACGTCTTGACTATAGGATGGTTTTAAGGATCCGAAGAAAGTTAAGCTAAAAATTATTAATTTAATCCAATATTTCACAATAATAAAGGTATCTATTTTAGGGCAATTAAATGAAAAATTCATTCTATAGACTCATTTTATTTTTTTTGGTTGCTCATGTATTCCAAATAAATTTATCATTTGCTCAAATTACTCCTAATTTTTCTGCCGACACCACTAGAGGTTGTGACTTTTTAAGCAATGTTCGGTTTACTGATTTATCTACCGGATCTATCTCTTCATGGAACTGGAATTTTGGAAACGGAAGTTTTTCCCAATTACAAAACCCTGTGGCAAATTACAATTCCCCAGGACGTTATAATGTAACCTTAGTTGTAAGCGATGGCACTAGAACAGATTCAATCACCAAAATCCAGTATATTAAAGTTTTTAATGAACCAGTATCCGATTATTCTTTTAGTCCAGATAGTGGTTGTGCCCCATTATCAGTAAATTTTTCAAATAATGTTAGTCTTGGAGATACAGCAATTCAATCATATATCTGGGATTTTGGTGATGGTTCACCTCCTGAGAACGGTGCTAATCCTACTCACACATACCTCAATTCAGGAAGCTATCCAACTTCTTTACAAGTAATTGACAGAAATGGTTGTTCTGATGTAAAATCAAAAACAAATGTTACTGTGCTTTCAACTTTAAAAGCTGAATTTATTACTCAAGCTTCCCCTGTATCATGCAATAATACACACCAAGTTTCTTTTGTAAATACTTCTCAAGGCACCATATTAAGCTATTTTTGGGATTTTGGTGATGGTCAAACTTCTACTCTAGCAAATCCTACGCATACTTATAATGGATTTGGCCAATATGATGTCACGCTAATTGCTAACAGTATTGATTGTAGCGATACATTATTTTTAGAAAATTATGTTCGATTAGAGATAACAGATGCTATCTTTAATCTTCCAAAGAAGTTTTTCTGTGTAGGAGATTCTATTACTTTTTCAAATAATTCATTAGGCTCAAATAATTTTTCTTGGGATTTTGGTGATGGAACTTTTTCAACTAATGAAGAGCCTATTAAAGTTTATCAAGATTCCGGTTTTTTTATCATTCGTTTGACAGCTTCTTTAAGTTCAAACTGTATTGACAGCATAACAGATACCATATACGTTCAAAAAGTAATTGCCGATTTCAGTTTTAGTCCTAATACTGTTTGTAAACGCACAGATACATTTAAGTATGTTAACCAATCTATAAATGCAGAAACATTGATTTGGGGATTTGCACTTCCCGATTTAGAATATAGAAGACGAACAACTTTATCGACAGTTGACACAGTTAGGCTATTTGACTCTCAATTTTACCCATATACCAATGGTGATTTTTTAGATTCTCTAACTGCTATTAGTAAAGAAGGTTGTGTCGGTCGAACACTATCAAATTCTTTTAGAAATGTAACTATTTTAGATTTTCTTATTAATGTAATTGAATCAGATTCTGCACCAAAAGTTGTAAATCCCAACACATTTGGTAGCTGTTTACCGCTTTATGCAGATTTTAAAACAAGCCCACCATTATCACCATCAGTTAATACATTTCATTGGGATTTTGGAAATGGAGATACCAGCGATTTGCAATTTCCACCAACAGTTACTTATTTAGATACCAATAGATATCGAGTCACTTTAAGAGTTAAAAATTCTGCAGGCTGTGATGTGACTGACTCTGTATTTATTCGCGCAGGTGTTCCACAAAACCCTTCCTTAATTTTTTCTGAAGACAGTGTATGTGCTCAAAACAATGAACTCATAATACTAACAAGCTCTTCGACTGATGATAATCAAATTCAAAAATATTTTTTCAAAGTAAACTACCCTTATATAAATGATTCAATAGAGATAGAAAGAAATAGAAAAGATGCAATAATTGTAAATCAATTAGATACGGGATATGTGAATGCAACCTTAACAATTAGTTCATTTGGGTGTGATACAACAGTTACAGTCGATTCTGCTTACTATTCAATGGGACCAAAGATGAACTTTTGGTTAAATGTTGCTGAAGACTCAGGCTGTTTCAAACGAAAAGAATTTTTTGGGAGTTTTGTTAAAGGTGCCAACCGTTTTGAGTGGGATTTCGGTGATGGAAGCCCTTTAAACACAACTGATACCTTTCTAACACATATATTTCCTGCATTTAATACAAGTTATACTGTTTCATTAACAGCATATAATGACTCCAATAGATGTGATTCTGTAAGATTATCAACTATTGTTGAATTTCTAGACTTTTCAAACACTTCCATCGTTACAAATAAAAGAAACTTCTGTTTGGGAGAAAATTTAAATTTAAGTGTACAAACAACATTGCCTATTCCAAGTTTTGAATGGACTCTTTCTAGCCATCCCGAAGAAAAAACAGATCAAGTGGTAAACTATCCTTTAAACTCAATTGGACCTAATTACATTACACTTGTAATGAAAGACAAAATGGGATGTGATACTACTTTTAGGGATACTGTTTATGTTTTTAAGCCCCAAGTTAATTTTGATACAACCTTAATTTCTAAATGCTTTCCATGGGAAATTCGATTCAATGATTTAACTAATTCTGATACAACTTTAACGCAATGGAGATGGGATTTTGGAAATGGTACAAGTTCTAATCGTCAAAATCCTATTAGAAGATTTCTTCAACCTGATACTTTAGATGTTTCATTAACTGTTCAGGATATTCTTGGTTGTACTGCTACCGACACATTAAAAAATTTCATTCGAATTGAAAAAAAAGAAGTAGACTTTGAAAGTCAAAATACCGCTATTTGTTTAGGTGATAATGTTACTTTTAGGAATTTATTTTTATATCCAGGGCTTCAATATGAGTGGGACTTTGGCGATAACACAACCATAAACTCCAATAATGAATTTATCAACTATCAATACAGCCAAAGAGGAACTTATACTGTTACATTAAGTGGATTTGATGTTGAAAATTGTCGATTTCAAATGATAAAAACAGGCTATGTTAAAGTGGAAGAGGTTTCTAAAGTAGATTTTAATGCTGATACAACTCAATCAGAATGTTTTCCACTTGCTGTTAGCTTCACTGACCTATCGGAAGGTGATATCAATCAATGGTTTTGGAAGTTTGGAAATGGAGCCAGTTCTTCACTGCAGGACCCATTTCACAATTATGTTCTTCCAGGTGACTTTGATGTGTCTCTTAGAGTTGAAACACAAAATGGTTGTACAGATAGCTTAATGAAACCTGATTACATTCAAACAGAAGGTCCAGTTGCTACAATTTTAATCGATAAAGATAGTGTTTGTGTCAATGAAGTAGTGAATTTTAGTTTCACTGCAACAGAATCATTGCAATCATTCACTTGGAACTTTGGTGATGGTAATACAAGTACCGATAATCCAACTTCTCATATTTATTCAAGGATAGGAAATATTCAGCCAACGCTAGTTATTACAAATTCTGCAGGAACTTGCACTGTCACTTTTGATGATCAGTTATTTGTATTTGCAGTGAAAGCTGATTTTATTAACTCAGTAGATTCAGGTTGTGCTCCTCTAACAGTCAACTTTTTAAAACGTTCAACAGGTGACGACAATTTCTTATGGCGATTTGGTGACGGAAATACTTCAAACATTTCAAATCCTAGTTACACCTATAACACTGGAGGAACATATATTGTTAATCATGAAGTAACTTCTTTAAATGGTTGTTTTGATACCGCTAGAACAGTGATTGAGGTTTATGAAAAACCAGCAATTACTCTTTCTGAAAACTTACTTATATGTGAAGGTGACACCGTACTTTTGACAGCTAGTGGAGGTGATCGCTATTTATGGCTACCAAATTTCAATTTATCTAATAATACTATTGGAAATGTTTTAGCTTATCCAAACAGCAGCGTGATTTACGAAGTACAAGCAATTACAGATTTTGGATGTTCAGACACAGCTTTAATTGAAGTTTTAGTTCAAAAAGCTCCAAAACCTGAAGAACTCCCTGACTCAGTTGAGTTAATTATCGGAGAATCCTATGACTTAGATGTATTTACAGGAGATGAATTTTCTTATCAATGGTCACCAAAAATTGAGCTAAATTGTAGCGAATGTCCTCGTCCAAAAGTTCAACCACTTAAAGACCGAAATTACATTATCACAATCAATGATACGGCTGGTTGTTTTAATTATCAAGATTCAGTTTACTTTCGAATTTTAGAAAAGTTTTCATTGGATGTTCCATCTGCATTTAGCCCAAATAATGATGGAGTTAACGATATTATCTTTGTAAAGGGTTGGGGATTAAAAGAATTATTGTCTTTTAAAATTTACAATCGTTTTGGAGAGTTAATATTTGAAAGCAATGATTTTGAGATAGGATGGGATGGCACTTATAACGGTAAAACTCAAAATGTAGAGACATATGTCTACACAGTTGAAGCACTGTCCTTTGGTGGAAAAGTTTTGACAAAAAAAGGAAACATTAATCTAATAAAATGATTTAAGTGCTATTTGTTCAGTTTCTTTGAAACTAAAATTATGTGTAAATAAATTCATGAGAAAACTCTATTTCTTTTTTCTTTTTATATTCAGTTCAACTACAATAACAGCACAATTAAATGCAGATTTTACAGCTGACAGTACCAAAGGATGTGGCTCGATTGCTGGGGTAAATTTTACTGACCAATCAACAGGCAATCCAACTTCATGGTTGTGGGACTTTGGCAATAACAACACTTCAACACTTCAAAACCCAGTTGCCAATTACACAGCCCCAGGAAAATATACTGTTCGCCTAACTGTGAGCAATGCTTCTTCAAGCGATGTTATTACAAAAACGAACTTCATTGTTGTTTATAGCAGACCTCAAGCAAATTACACATACAACCCTACATCTGGCTGCGCACCACTTTTAGTTTCCTTTACTAATACTTCAACAATCGGAGATACAAGTATACAACGTTTTATATGGGATTTTGGAGATGGTGACAAAAGTGGAATTGGAAACCCAAATCATGTTTATCAAATTGGAGGGAGCTTTCCCGCATCTCTTCAAGTAATTGATCGTAATGGGTGCAGTAATTTCATTACTAAACCAACAATCAATGTTACTACTCCACCTTTAGCAAATTTTACCACAGCAGGTCGAATAGTTAGTTGTGATGATAGTCTTACAGTTAATTTCATCAACACTTCTCAAGGTAATAATTTAACTTATAAATGGTATTTCGGAGATGGAGATTCTTCGAATCAAGCTAATCCTATTCATCAATACAGAGGTTTTGGACGATATGATGTTACCCTAATTACTGCCGACCCTAATTGTAGTGACACCCTGTTTTTTAGTGAGCATATTCGATTGGAAAACACCAAAGCACTAATTTCTCTCCCTAAAAAAGAATTCTGTGTGGGTGAACCAATCACTTTTGAAAATAATTCTACTGGAGCCAATATCTATAATTGGCGCTTTGGTGATGGTACCACTTCCAATCAAAAAGAGCCAACAAAAGTCTATCAAGATTCAGGTACTTATGTAGTTCGATTACTTGTCTCTGCGGGAAGCAATTGCTTGAGAGATACCACTGATACGATTCACGTTCAAAAAGTAATTGCTGATTACAGTATGTCTCGAAGTATCATTTGTCAATACAATGACACCATTCAATTTTTTAATAATTCTACTAACGCTGACAGCTCAAAATGGATTTTTGACTACGGTATGTTTAGTAGAAAAGTATTTATTAATGACATTGACTCCATATTTGAAATGTATCATTTAAGTCGCCCATTCGACTTTAGAAATGGATATTACACTGACTCTTTAGTTGTTTGGAGTAATCGAGGTTGTAGCGACACATTGGTCTTGGATTCAAATCGACAAATTAATCTCCTAAATACTCTTATTGAACCAGTTGACTCATTTCACAATTTGGAAAATATTGAAAATAATTTTTGGGGCGGTTGTGTACCACTATTTGGAATCTTTAGTCATAATACAGTTGGTTATCAATCCGGATTAACTTGGAATTGGAACTTAAATGGTGTTGATACAGGCTTTTCAGATACAACTCAAAATTTCACTTTTCTAGATACAAATAATAATAAATTATTTTTAAAAGTAGAAAATGACTTAGGTTGCATAGCTTCAGATACACTTTATATTAGAGGTGGTACAAAAATATTTCCATCCTTCATTGTAACTGCTGATACAGTTTGTGGTATGGAAATAAATGATACATTACCTCTCCTAAAAGTTACATCATCTTCAAGTCTTATTCAGAAATATGAATTTTTTACAACCTATCTTAATGGTTTTGATTTAGAAGATGAAAAGACTGAATATACACCAATTCACAAAGATACAGGTTACGCTAGTGTGAGTTTAAAATCCACTTCATTTGGTTGTGATACTTTTATTACTATTGATTCTGCTTTTTATGTTTTAGGTCCTATCGCAAGATTTCTACCATCAATTAGTAATTTGGGTTGTTTGGATCGAACCGTTTTCTTTGAAGGGGTTATTAGGGGTGCTACTTGGTTTGCATGGGACTTTGGTGATGGCAGTGCTTTGGACACAACAAATGAAACGCCAACCCACCAATATTCTAAAGACTCGCTATACTATGTTACATTGAGAGCATTTAACAACACCAGCGGATGTGACACTTCAATTTGGCTTGATAGTATTAGTTTTTCAGATATAAACAGTACTGAAATATTTAAAAATGGTAGAAATTTTTGCTTTAGAGATACAGCAATTTTTGAATCGAGAAGTGAAGTAATATTTAAAAATATCACTTGGTTTGCCGAAGGCATTCAATTTGGCTCAGGTACTACTAGTTTACTACCACTCGATACAAATGGGATCATTGGAATCGAATTGCTAGTTGAAGATCGAAATGGTTGTCTATTTTCCTTTTTCGATACCATATTTGTTTCCAAAACAATTGCCCAAATAGATACTACGATTATTCAAAATTGCAACCCATTAAGAGTAGCATTTGAGGATATTTCAATTACAGATACAACCATTGTGTCGTGGAGGTGGCACTTTGGAAATAATGATACATCCTTTTTAAAGTCAGACACTTCAAGCTATTTAGATATTGGTAACTATAATGTTTTTCTTTATATAAGGGACTCTGTGGGGTGCGAAGATTCTATTTTAGTAAAAGACTTAATCGTAATCGAAGAAAATAACCTAAGTTTTTTATCTGGTAATCCAAGGATCTGCAAAGGAGATTCTGTTACTTTTAGAAATACTTCAACCGCTACCAATCCTCAATTTACTTGGGATTTTGGAGATGGAACACAACTAGTAAACAACAATGAATTTGTAAGTCATCGATATCAAGATACCGGAACTTATACAGTTCGTCTATTTTTAATTGATAACAATGGTTGTTTAATAGAACATGTTAAACCCAACTTGATTCAAGTTGAAGGAATACCTTCTATTGATTTTGTAGCAGACACATTAGACTCTGACTGCTATCCACTTGGTGTAAACTTTACTGATATAAGTACTGGAAACATCAGCCAATGGGAATGGAGGTTTGGTAATGGAGCTAGTTCAATTCTTAAAAATCCTTTTGCAAATTATACCCGACCAGGCAGCTTTGATGTATTCTTAAAAGTTACAACTCCCAATGGCTGCACAGACAGTATTTTAAAGTCCCAATATATTAACACAAGAGGTCCAATTGCAGATTTCAACATTGATAAAGATACTATTTGCATCAATGAACTCGTAAGGTTTGAAATTACAAGCTTTGATAATGTAGCAAGCTTTCTTTGGGATTTTGGAGATGGAAACAGCTCTGCAGGAAATCCAGTTTTTCACAATTACAACAGAACAGGTTTAATCAAGCCGAGTTTAATCCTTACAGATACAACAGGTACTTGTACAGTAGCATTAGAAGAAGAACTTTTTGTCTTTGATATTTTTTCTGATTTTACAGTTTCTGTTGACAGTGGTTGCGTTCCTTTAAGGATCAATTTGAACAAAAATTCTCGTGGAGAGAATAACTTTTTATGGCGTTTTGGTGATGGAAGTAACTCTACAGAGCCTAATCCTTCAATAACTTACAATGAAGCAGGGAGGTATTCAATAAGCTTAGAAATTAGTTCTGAAAATGGCTGTAGAGATACAGCAAGAAAGGACATTATTGCTCGACCAAAACCTACTGCAATAGTTTCTGATAATGAATTTATTTGCATTGGCGATACTGTTCAATTAGCTGCACAAGGCGGAATAAACTATTTATGGCAACCTGACTCAAGTCTCAGCTCATCAACAAATCCAATAGTTTTAGCCTATCCAATTACCAATACATCCTATTTAGTCCAAGTGTCAAATGTTTTTAACTGTATAGATTCTGCTACTATTTTCGTTAAAGTTCAACAAAAACCTAACTTTAATTCACTTCAGGATACCACAATAATAGTTGGTGAAAAACTACAACTAAATGTATCTGCAGGGATTGGGTTTATTTATAAATGGACTCCCTCAGAAGGTTTAAGTTGTGACGATTGCCCAAATCCTATTGCTAATCCATTAAAATCTCAAACATACATTGTTGAAATCAGCGATTCTTTGGGTTGCTTTTTTATTACGGACACGATCAACATTGAAGTAATTGAATTATTTACCTTAGATGTTCCCAGCACCTTCACTCCAAATGGAGACGGAGTTAATGATGTAATTTATGCAAAGGGCGCAGGATTAAAAGAATTGTTGGCTTTCAAAATTTACAATCGTTTTGGAGAATTAGTTTTTGAAACCAATGATTTTAATATAGGTTGGGATGGAACTTACAGAGGAGAACCCCAAAATATGGAAACCTACATTTATACTGTTGAAGCACTCACTTTTGGAGATAAAGTATTGTCGAAAAAAGGGAATATCAGTCTTTTGAGATAGTTTAATGAAAAATCCGTTAAACTTCAATTAAATCAACTTTTTCAGTATAAAGCAAGTATCCCTTCACTTTTATATTTGTTGTTTGTTGCAACAGGTTTTTGTAAATCTCAACCTGATTACTATGAGATGGAAGCGCATCGCCTGTTTTAAAATCTAGAACTGCAACCTCATCTTTAAAATAAACAACTCGGTCAGGAATAAAAATTCCCCCTTTACCATCAGTCAACGCAACTTCCCGTTTAGAGTAGCTACTCTTTTCGAAATACCTTCTTACTTTAGAATCTTGTAAAAGATTTTCTAATTTAAGTTGCAAGTCTTGCTTTTCTAATGATGAAATTTGGCCACTCAATTCAAAAGTAGTTAAAACTTGTTTCAAACTTTCTGCAGCATTGAGTTTGGACATAATCATATGTATTTGAATACCGTAATCCTTAGATTCTTGATTAAACATATTTTCAAATACTCCCTCTTTACTTACTTTTAATTTGGTTTCCCAAGACTCGCTGATAAACTTTAAATTTATATCGTTTTCTACCTGAATTGTCTTATTACTTTCAGCATCACCCTTTTGTAAATCACCGAAAGCAAAAGAGTTTGAAGATGTTTCTATAAAAAACCCTTGAGAAGTAAAGTCCATTAAAAGTTTATAAAGATTCAATAAGTCTTTAGGTGCTTTCTCAGGTTTATTACTTAAAATATAAAGCCGGTTTGAAGCTCTTGTAAAGGCAACATAGGTTTGATTTATTAAATCAATCTCCTTCTTAATTAATTCCTCATCAAAGTATTGCTTTAAACTCGATTTTTCGAGATTTGAATTAAATTCTGAAAGCGCAAAAGGAATTGGAATTTCAGGTGGAATAGCTGTTTTTACCCACAACAAATTTTGCTTGTACAATGAACTAAATTCTACAGCTTCATTGGCAAATGGGTAAATCACTATCGGAAACTCTAAACCTTTAGATTTGTGAATGGTCATAATGCTAACTGCATCCAAATCATCAGGAATATCTAAAGAAAGGCTCTGCTTATTGTCTTCCCACCAAAGCAAGAAAGCATTCACATCACTCCCATGCTTGTTTGTAAAATCAAAGACATTGTCTAACAAAAACTGAAGGTAAAGATCATACTCCATATTCATCCCAAAATGCCTTATAAGCGCTTCAACCGTTTCGAAAACACCTAATTGATTGAGTCTACTAAATTCAATTCCCAATTCTTGAAAAAGTTGATTGATGGTTTTCCCATTTTTAAAAACCGAATTATAAAATGCGTTCAAGCTTTGGTCTTTTACAAATCCATTTTCATATAAAAACAGACAAATCTCTTTTTTTACAAAATCATCCTCAGGCAAAAACATCCATTTTAATAGATTTACCAGAAATTCAACTTTGGGATATTTAGCAATTAAAAGTGCTTCAGATGAAATAATACTGATACCATTTTGCTTCAAGTAATCTGCAATTTTAACTCCATCGGCTTTCTTTCTACACAATACAGCTATATCTTTTAAAGAATAGCCATCTTCTAATGCCTGTAAGATTTTTTGATAGCTTAAATCAGCATACTCTAGGTCAAGCTCTTCAGATTTACCTTCTAAAAAAGAAATCTCCACATATCCTTCAGGATTTTTCTTTACCGGTGTTTGTTCATGTCCTTCAAAAATTGCTTTTAATCTTGGATTGGAAATACCTTGCTTTACAAAATCAAAAAATTGATTGTTAAACTGCACGATGTTGGGAGAAGATCTAAAATTTTGGTCCAGCTGTTCTTCACTATAATTTGCTTGAAGGCTTTGCATTCTAAACTGAACTAAATCATTTTTCATCAATTCATTTTCTTTATAAAAAGGCATTTGTGCGAATTGATCAACCTCCCCTCCCCTAAAACGATAAATCGCTTGTTTGGCATCACCCACAATTAAATTTTCGTGTCCTTTTGCAAGTGATTCTTCTAAAAGTGGCAATAAATTTAAAAACTGTAAAACGGACGTGTCTTGAAACTCATCAATCATTAGGTGTTTGTATTTCTCACCCAATCGTTCATAAATAAAAGGAATGGGTTCGTTTAAAACTACACCAGCAATCAACCGATTAAAATCAGAAATATTCAGTAAATTTTCAGAAGCTTTTAAAGTAGCAAAGCGCTTTTCGATTTGATTAATCAGGGCTAAATTGTGACTCTGCTTTAAGAGTTCTCTTCGTGCCAAATAATCAGCTTGCTCTTCCTCAAGCAGTTTTTCAGTTTCATAAAAGAGTTTAGTCAATTCATTCGAAATAGAATCAATTGCCCCTTTTTGAGCAGAAGTACATTTTCCAGAATACCAATTATTCTTTTCTACGTTAGTAGTAAGTTGAGTAGAAGTAGGAAAAAACTCTAGATTTAAATGTCTTCTAAAATAGATTGATATTTTGGCAGTTCCTGCAAAAGAGGCATTGTCTACACCAGCTTTATCAATTAAATCCATTGCTTTTTTAGAAATAGCAATTAATTGATTTTCAAAAATTTGATTATTTTTTTTATATTCTGCTTGAAAAGTTTGAAAGTCTTTGACTGACTTATTTCTCAATGATTTAAGGTATTCAGTACTTTGCTCTCCAATTAAACTCCTCGAAAATTTGTGCAGCTCATTTTCTAGTTTCCAACTTTTCTCTTCTTGCATCCTAAAATCGACGTAACGCAATAATAAATCACTTACAAGTTCATCTCTGCCAACCTGATCCATCATCTCTCGAATCACATCCAATAATAGTTGCTCCTCCTTAATTTCAACCTGAAAGTTGATTGAAAGTCCTAAATCCTTTGCGAAAGTTCGCAGAATTTTATGGCTGAATTTATCGATGGTGCTGATATTTAAATCAGCATAATTGTGAAGGATGTGTGCTAATAGTACTTTACTTCTAGCTGCAATTTCAGAATGACTTAGTTCTAATTCTACACTTAATATATCAGCTAAAACCGTATTAGCTTCTTCGCCCGACAAAGTTTCAAGAGCTGCTACAACTCTTCCTTTCATTTCAAAAGTGGCCTTATTGGTAAAGGTGATAGCCAAAATCGTGGTAAATGCAAAAGGATTTTTAGTTCGCAAACAGATTTTCAGAAACTCCTTCACCAAAGTGAAAGTCTTTCCAGAACCGGCAGATGATTTAAAAACTTTAAATTTTTTCATTCTGAATCAATTCTTTCTTGAATAAAGTTCAGCTTCTTCTCCATAGTCCAATCAGCATCCATCCAATGAATTTTAGTTCCATTCTTTTCCATTCTTCTATACCAAGTCATTTGCTTTTTAGAAAATCTTCGTATGCTCTGTAACAGTTGTTCAAACATCTCATTGTAGCTTATTTCCTTGGCAAGATAAGCAGCAATAAATTTATATTCCAATCCAAACCATTTTAATTGACTTAAAGTAATGCCCGAATCTAACAACTTTGAAACTTCCTCCACCATTCCGTTTGAAAGGCGATCTTCTAGTCGAACTTTAATTCTCTCTCTCAGAGCAGCTCGCTCCATTTTAATACCAAAAACGATGGACTTTTCTATAGGTGATACTTTGATTAAATGTTGATTTTCCTTCTTGTAACTAGCTATTTCAATCGCCCTTAAAATGCGTTCTTTATCAGTTAAATCAGTGCTATTGTGTAAATCATCAACTAAACTTTTTAAAAAATTTTGTAGTTCAATTAGAGATTTAGTTGCTAACTCTTGCCGCAATAGTTTATCTTCTGGCACTTCAAGTAATTGCTGTTTTGATAATGCAGCCTCAAGGTATAAACCTGTTCCACCACATAAAATTGGTATATTATTTCTTCTTCTTATAGCTTCATATGCCTTATAAAAATCTTTTTGAAATTGAAAAACATTGTACTCTTGTCCAATATCACGGGTATCTATTAAATGATACGGTATTGTTTGACCTTCAATCTGAAATTCATTGAGATCCTTTCCAGTTCCTATGTCCATTTTCCGATAAACTTGACGACTGTCTGCACTAATTACTTCTCCATTTATAGAAAAAGCCAAATTAGCAGCTAGCGCAGTTTTTCCAACTGCTGTTGGACCTAAAATTATTACTAAAGACAGAGGCAACCTTTTTTAAATATTGCGTCTAAGTTAAGAGCAATTGAGAATTTATATGAATCAAAAACTCAAATAAAATAGAAATTTGCATAACTTTATTACATAAACTTTATCATTCATTTAATTTTTAAAATTATGAACCTAGCCTTTAGAAAAAAACTTTTAATAGCCTTAGTTGCACCATTGTTAAGTTTTGGCATTGTCTCTTGTAATGACGATGACGATAATCCAAATCCAACAAATCCACCTACAGGAACAAATTCCTATGCTGCAACCATAAACATGAAGCAAATGGCTAATGGAATAGCTGTTGAATTAAATACACCTGGCAAACCATACTCCAATGCTAAAGGACAGTCCTTTAACATCTCACGTTTGCGATATCTAATTTCAAACCTTAGCTTTAATCGAGCTGATGGTTCATCTTTTGTGATTGATGGATACCATTTTGTTGATATTACAGATACCGCTTCATTCAAATATAAACCAAACACTAAAGTTCCTGAAGGAAACTACACTTCCATATCATTTACTTTCGGATTTGATGAGAATGACAATAATTCAGGTGCTTATCCTGATCTGAATACTGCAAATTGGGGGTGGCCTGTTATGTTAGGTGGTGGATATCACTTTATGCAATTAGAGGGCGAGTATGATAGTGTTGGTACGAGCAAGTTTTTTGCGACACACATGGGAACAGCAAGAAATAACATGGTAACTCCTCCTGTTACAACTATAAATCACTTTACTGCCATGCCAACAAATTCTTCAATTAATGTTGGAAGTGACTTTTCATTTGATATTGTAATGAATGTTGAGCAATGGTATGAAGATCCATATGAGTGGGACTTTAATATTTGGAATACCATGATAATGCCCAATTACAATGCTCAACTAAAATTAAACGAAAATGGACCTAGTGTATTTACAATTATGAATAATTAGAAATGCGCATAAGACTCTACTTTTTTTTTATATGTACAATCATCATCATCGCCTTAACAGCTTGTCGAGACGATGATGATTCTACAGATAATACCAATACAAACGGTGGAGGTAATGGAAATTCTTCTCCCACACCATATGTTTTAGAAACACCACCACATTTTGGATACCTAATTTCTCCTGTTTTTCCGGAAGACAATCCTTTAACAGTTGAGGGAATAGCTTTAGGAAAAAAGTTATTTTTTGAAAAAAAGTTATCAAAAGATAATTCAATTTCTTGTGCCAGCTGTCATAAACCTGATAAAGCATTTAATGATGAGGGGAACCCTTTTAGTTTTGGAGTAAATGGAACTACTAGCATAAGAAATGCAATGCCACTCTTTAATCTTGCTTGGGTTTCTGTTACAAGCCAACGTTTTAATTGGCATGGAAATGTCAGCACTTTAGAAGAACAAGCCTTTGGTCCGGTAACTGATCCAAGAGAGATGCAAGAAACGTGGGTAAATGTTGTCTCTAAACTTCAAAACGACCCAAATTATCCACCGCTTTTTAAAGCTGCTTTTGAAACAGAGTTAATTGATTCTAATTTAGTAGTAAAAGCAATAGCCCAGTTTGAAAGAACATTAATTAGTGGTAATTCTAGAGTCGATAAGCATGTAATTAAGAACATTGCTGGAGTTAATATTCCAGGTGATAATTTTCTAACTGCTCAAGAATTGAGGGGTTTTGATTTATTTATGCAGGAAGAAAAAGGAGATTGTTTTCATTGCCACGGAGATTTTTATAACCCTTTGTGGACCGACAATGAATTTAGAAACAATGGACTTGATCTAGTTCCTGACTCAGGTCTTGCTTCCGTTACAAAGCGAGCATCTGATTATGGAAAATTTAAAACACCTTCATTAAGAAATCTAGCATTTTCAGCTCCATATATGCATGATGGAAGATTCAACACTATTCGTGAAGTCGTAGATTTTTATGCTGACGATGTTCAGACTACATCACCAAACTTAGATGCTACTATGAAGTTTAGAAATTTAAATAATCAAGAGCGAGAAGACCTTGTCGCCTTTCTAATGGCATTAACAGACAGTAGTTTTGTTAACAACACTGCTTTTAGACCTTAATATTCCTTGTGAAAATCACTTTTATTGATGTCTCTTATTTTCTCTCTGTTCATACTGTGTTCAGGAGAAGTAGAAAGCACATGTAAAGGCAAGATTTCACCGTCTGTAGTTCTCCTATAACATTTTAATTTGTCTTTAAAGATAGAAGACTTATAGACAGATTTACCAACAAGCATTCGAACACATTCTTGAACTCCTTCAACAATTGATGGATGTGGGTGAATCATGTGAACTAACTCGTCTAAACCTTTATTCATGTAAATTAAGAGCGCAACTGCTTGAATGGCACTCGAAGCGTGTTCTCCAACTGCACGCATTCCAAGAATCTTCATATCGTCGTCATCTGAAACAATAATTTTGAAGAATCCATTTGTCTTTCGCATTGCAATAGCTCTTGCAATAGTTGAATAATCAACTTTAGACACACGTATCGGTATTTTATGTTCTTCAGCTTGTTGTTCATTTAACCCTACCGCAGCAACCTCAGGGTTTAAGAACATGATTGTAGAAATATTTTCGTAATGAATGGGCATAACTGGAAAATCAGCAAACATTTTTACGACAGCATGTCGCGCTTCTCTTTCTCCAACATTAACAAGCGCCATTCTTCCTGAAACGTCTCCAACTGCATAAATATTTGGCACATTCGTTCTCGTATCCTCATCACCTATATGTACTCCTCTTTTACTCATTGTGACCCCAGCATTTTCTAAACCAAGATCTTCAATATTTGGAACTCGACCTATTGATAACATTGCTTTTTCAACGCGTATCACTTCTCTTTTACCATCATTGTTCTCAATTTCATATTCAATCATGCCATCTTTCTTCTCCATTCGAATTAGATTAGCACCTCTATGAATAACTACACCGTTTTCCTCCAAATTATTAGCAACCATATCGGCTACATCTTCATCTTCAAAGGGTAATATTCTTTCAGCTTTATCAATCAAATAAATTTTTGTTTGACCAAAATTTGAAAACATCGATGCAAATTCACAACCTATTACTCCAGCTCCCAAAATAACCATGCTTTTAGGAAATTCTTTAAGGTGTAATATGCCGTCAGATGTTAATATACTTTTCTCATCAACTCCAATATTAGAGATTGTTCTTGGTCTACTGCCAGTTGCAATAATTGTATTTTCAGCAAAAATTGAAAAAGAGCTGCCATCTCCCTTTTTAATTAATATTTCATTTGCACTGATAAAACTTGCTTCACCCTTTTCATAATTAATCAACCCTGTTTCTGCATGGATAATTCTAAGATGGCAAGAAAGTTGGAATTTACGCTCAAATAGTGCTTCATCGATTATTTCCTTTACTTTAGAAAATGGTACATCTATTCTTTTATCTTGGCCAATTTCATCTTTAACAGTTTTGATTCTAGTCGAAAACTCCCACATGGTTTTTGAAGCAAGTGCGCCATCGTAGATCCCATAGCCACCAAGTTTATCTTTTTCTACAAGAAGTACTTTCTTTCTAAAATCGATAGCCCTCATAGCTGCTGCATAACCAGCAGGTCCCCCACCAATGACACATAAGTCATATTTTTCCATGCTTACATTATTTTCCATTCTAAAGAATTTAATGAATTCTTAAAGTAACAAATTTAACAAAGCTAATTACATAAAACATACTATTATAGTACTTTCTCAACATTCTTATGTGAATGATTATTAAAAAAAAAGCCCTAAAGCGTAATCGCAAAAGGGCCTTTTAAAAACTTCAATACTATCGATTATTCAAATACCTCAACAAGCTCTACATCAAATACTAAAGTTGCAAATGGAGGAATAGGACCACCTGGTCTTACGTTTTCACCATATGCCAATTCAGATGGGATAATAAACTGAGCTTTATCACCTACATTCATCATTGCTATGCCTTCATCCCAACCTTTAATAACTTGTCCTTGACCTAATGTAAATTCAATTGGCTCATAAGTTCTTCCTTCAGTGAAAAGTCCTTCTTCTTTAGCTACTGATTCAATGCTTGTATCAAAATAAGTTCCGTCTAACAATTTTCCAGTGTAATTAACTCTTACTATATTTCCAGCTTCAGCATTTTTACCACTTCCTTTCTCTTTAAGAATAAAGATTAAACCACTAGCTGTTGGTTCAGTTGTAATATTATTGTCAGTTAAGTATTGAGTTCTTTGTTCAACTTCACTACTTCTATATGCTTCTATTTCGGCATTTTGAGCAGCTTGAAGCTCTTCCATTGTTTCAACTTTATTCAACTTAACATAAAAGTGCAATGTACTAGTTGAATCAATAAATGGAGGCAACTCTCTAACCATTGCTGTTTTTTTGAAAAAATCCATTCCATTTACAATTATTGCTACACTGTCACCAACATTCAATCTTGCCAAAGCATTCGAAAGATCACCTTCATATTTACCCGAATCTAAACGCATTTGAACTGGTTGACCCATTTCGCGGGAATCAAAAATTACTGAATCATCATTCAAAGAATACATCATCGACATTGAAATAACTTCTCCAATTTTAGCTGGACGACCTTCAGCATTTTTTTCAAAATATTTTACGTGAAGACCATTTTCAATTTTTTCAAAACCAGGATACTTACTGTTTTGAGTATTTCCACAAGAAACAACTAATACACTTGCTAAAAGCAAGTTAAACCCAATTGCAATTTTTTTCATAATCATTTTTAGTTAATAACTTTTATAATTTCTACATCAAATATTACTGCTGTATATGGAGGTACAATTCCCGCTAGAGAACCCTCCTCTCCAAAACCGCGGCGCGAAGGTACAATAATTTTTACTGATTCGCCTTCTTTCATGCCATTTAATCCTAAATGCATTCCTTCAATTAGCTGATACTCCTGCCCGTAAACAAAAGTTGGCATAACTCCTTTATTATAAGTATTGTCGAAAATATACCCATTCAAGAATCTTCCTGTATAATGTAAACTTACTTTGCTTCCAAATTTAATTTCTGGTGCTTCATCTTGCACTTTCACTTTAATAATCTTTAAAACATCTTCAATTGTATCAATTTTTTCTTCAATTTGGTTTAAATATCTTTTTAATTCCGCTTGTTCAAAAAGCTCTCTTTTAGAGTGAGTAACTTCTTTAGCTATTTCAGCTTCATTATGCTGGTATGATTCTAAAATTCGAGCGTTTAATAGAACTTTACCTTCATCTGATTGAAGAACTTGGTAAAAATTAAAGTTCTTATTGACGTATTTCCTTGGTAACAATAAACTTAGACTGTCACCAACATTAAAGTTTCGCCACACGCTGTCCAAGCTATTATTCTTCAATTCTTTAAAATAAAAATAATTTGGAACATAGTGTAAAGTATCTCCACTTAAATCAGTTACTAACAGATACAAACTAAAATCTGTAAAACCTTCTAAGGATTTACCATCTCCAAATTGATGTAATTTGTATTTGATACCAGATTTTAAAGTTTTGTATTCAGGGTTTGGCTCAGAGTGACAAGCAAAAATAAAAACAATAGAAATCCAAATTAGCCTTTTCATTTTTTTGCCAATAAATGCACTTTATAAACTAAAGTTGTTTGACTTCTTATTGCAGCTTGATCACCTGTGATTCCATGTGCTAGATGAGCTGGCAAAATAAAAATTGCTCGCTCACCAACATGCATGAATTGAATTCCTTCATGCAAACCACTCTCAACTTGGTCATAACCAACCATAAATTCTTGAGCTAAACCTTCTACAGTTTCATAGAGCGAATCTCCGTATATTGAAGTTAGTTTATAATCAATTACAGCTACATCTCCAATTTTCAAACTATCACCACCTTCATTTTTTTCTTCAATGTAATACCTCAACCCTGTACCTGTTTTTTCAAAAGGAAAACCCAAACTATCAATATAATAATCTATTCTACCTTTCTCTTTTTCTAAAAAAGCTTGGTGCGATAAGATTAATCGATCATTAAACTCTTTTTTATCAATAGATTGTAAATTCTTATTTTTTTCTTGTCGACTACAAGAAATCACTAGCAATAAAGAAAATAGAATAAAACTATGCATGTAACTCATTCTCATAGTTTGGTAATAATTTTTCAATCTTGACTAATGTATCTTCTACACTACAATCTGAAATACCGCCTGCAGCATTAATATGTCCACCACCACTAAAATGTGTCTCCGCTACTTTATTGGCAGGAAAATTCCCTTTTGATCGCAATGATAGTTTTACTTTATTTTCACCTTCTGTAATTAAAATTGAAAACTTTATATTTTCAATCGACAAAGGATAATTTACTAATCCTTCTGTATCGCCTTTCTGATAATTAAAGTTGCTTAAATCGCTTTCAGACAAATAAATGACTGCAGTATTCCATTGATCGTGAAAAATTAAACGCTCATTTAAAGCAAAACCGAGAAGTTTTAATCGATCCTTAGAATAGCTATCAAAGATATTTTGATGAATTAAATTGGGGATAATTCCAGTTTCAATCAATTTGGCTGCTACTCTATGTGTACTAGCTTCAGTTGAAGAAAACTTAAATGAACCGGTATCTGTCACAATTCCGGTATACATTGCTGCTGCAATTGCTTTGTTCAACAATTCTATATCACCTAATTCTTCAATAAATCGATACACTAATTCAGCTGTAGAACTTGTTCCTGGAAAACAAAATTGGAAATGTGCGAAATCCTCGGGATCTTGATGGTGATCAATGTTAACTAAGAAAGCTGATTCGTTTTGTTTCAATACATCACTTAAGCCTCTTAATCTAGAAAGATTATTAAAATCTAAGCAAAAAATAATACTTGCTTCTTCTATAGAAGTCTCTACTTCTTCTCTATTTTTTTCGAAGTCGATAATTTGATTAAAGCCTTCTAAAAAGCTTAAAAATTTTGGGGGAGTGTCAGGAGTAATAATTGAAACCTTGTGTTTTTTTTGAATCAAAAACCAATACATTGCTAAAGAGGAACCAATCGAATCGCCATCTGGAGAGGGATGAGAAACAAGACAAATTTTTTGAGGTATACCAAGTAATGCTTTTAATTTTTTCCAATCTTTCATCCTTCAAATTTAGTTATATGATAATAACTTCAGCTTTTTTTTAATAATTGATTTAAATACAACTAAAACCTTATTATAGTGTTTAATTTACAATGAATCCTAGTTCACTTCTTACTTTCTTAATTTTCTTTAGTGGAATTGCATTTTTATATTATGGTTGGGGTTGTTTTTACTCTCCTTTTATTCAAAAAGAGTTTAATCGATATGGTTTACCTAAGTATAGAAAAATAACAGGTTTTCTTCAATTGTTGGGAGCAATTGGTTTATTTTTAGGGCTATTATTTCCATTAGTTGGGATAGTAGCTGCTTTAGGGCTTAGTTTATTGATGTTACTTGGATTCTTAACCCGCATAAAAATCAAAGACAGTTTTTTTCAAAGTATTCCCTCTTTCTTTTTTATGCTTGTAAACGCAATGATTTCCTTTCTACTTATAAAATATTAGTTATAAATATATTGTCAAAAGTGATAAAATAAGAAAAGTAAACGCAGGAAAGGATTTTTTTATTGGATCTTTAATTTTAAAATGCATCGCAATAGCCCCTAACATTAATATTGAAATACCATATGCTGCATAAGGCTGAAAAAAAGGAAACCAAATGGATAAAATAAGTAAAACTGAAAGTGCAACTTTAACTGTTCCAACTAATTTCATTGTATCTTTTGACAATCCATATGCTTCAAATTCTGCTTTAAGATTTGAAGCTTCACCACCTCTCCATTGAGAAGATTTTGAAGTCCGAAAAAGCCAAACGTTTATAATACTTAACCCTATAATAAACTTTAGTAAAATGATAAGATATTCCATAGTTAGGATTTAAGTAATTATAACGTAACAAACTTATCAAATGTTCATGAATTAGTCACGAGCTACTTTTTTTCTAAGATTTATTTTTTGACCAACTCTTGGTTCAGAACCAAAAGACATTCTGTTCTTCTTATAAAGTTTCTTTAGTTTAATTCCATGCAATTGAGAAATATCCCACATGGTTTCTCCTTTCACAACAGTGTGGTATTCATCTTTTGCTTTATTTCTCTTTGGCTGCAAAAATAGAGGGCCTTCTTTCTTTAAAGTTTCTCCCTTTTTTAAGTCATTGTATTTTCTAAATTGCCAAGTAGCCATGTTAAGTTGATCTGCTAAACTTTCTAGAGAGTGCTCAGGTTTTAAATCAATATACTTTATATTATTTGGATGTGTTTTAACTCCAAGTGAACCTGCTTTCTGAGTTTTAGGAGGGACTATATCTTTGGTCTTTTCAGTTTTTGCAACTTGTCCGCCCAATCCTAATTGATCGTATTGGTATAATTGATTCTTTTCGATGATTCCTATTAACAACTCAGGGTATTTGGGATTTGTAGCATACCCTGCTTGCTTCAATCCTTTCGCCCAAGCCTTGTAGTCAGTTATTTCTAACTCAAACAAAAAAGCATAGCGTCTTTTTTTCAAAAACTCTGAATGGTCATGATAAGACTCCAAAACTGTTTTATACTTGCGAAAACACTCATTTTTAGCATCATCATCTTTGTGAAAAGATTTACCATTCCAATCACTGTGACACTTAATTCCAAAATGATTGTTAGCCTTTCTAGCTAAAAGACTGTTACCGTCGCCTGACTCTAAAATTCCTTGAGCTAAGGTAATACTCGCCGGCACACCACTTCGCTGCATTTCTTTGATCGCTTCATCTTTATACATTTCGATGTATTCGTTTCTGCTTATCCGTTTATTATCGTCAGACTGAGCTGAAACAGCCACTGAGCTTAAGCTCAAAAAAAATAGGCTAATAAAAAAGGAATGCAACCTCAATTTTTGTGTGATATTAGAATTCAAAATTTGCACTTTATGAACAGGTGTTAATAAATAGAATATTCAAATATAATAGTACTTGAAGGAGTATTTCAACAATTATTCACAAAGAAATCAACAGTTAATTTTTAACAAAGTCCAATTGAATTTTATTGCGAGCTATTAAACCTTTATTTCCTTGTAGACCACCACTGTGTAGTACTAAAATTCGACTACCTTTTGGAAACCAACCAGATTTAATCAATTCAAATAAGCCAAAAAATAGTTTGGCTGTATAAACAAGGTCTAGAGGAATGCTAAAATCTTTGTAAAACTGTTTTGCAAACTCCACTAGTTCGGTAGATATCTTAGCATAACCTCCAAAATGGTAATTAGTTAATAGTTGCAATTGGGCTTTACTTATTTCCTTTTTTTGCCATTTTAGAATTTCCTTTTCCAAACCTTCTCCACCTTTCAAAGCAGGGAAAACTAGAAGTTTTTCATCTGTTAAGCTTCTCAATATTCCTGCAGCTGTTGTACCAGTTCCTGCGGCACATGCTATATAATCAAATTTTTGTTTTATCTCAGTTACAATTTCTTCACAACCTTTCAAAGCTAATTCATTTGCACCTCCTTCAGGAATCAAATAAAAATCACCAAACTGATTCTTTAACTGACTGATAAAACCTTGGTCTTGTTTAGTTCTATATACTTCTCTACTGACAAAATGCAATTGCATTCCTGCACTTTCACATGCTTCTAGGGTAGAATTCAATTCTAAAAACTCATTGCCCCGAACAACTCCAATTGCAGCTAGACCAAACCTTTTTGCAGCAAAAGCAGTAGCAATTAAATGATTTGAAAAAGCCCCACCAAAAGTTAATAGTGAAGTTTTATCCTCTTTTAGTGCTTGTTCGACATTGTATTTTAGTTTTCGCCATTTATTCCCCGAAATCTGTGGATGAATTAAATCATCTCGCTTAACGAAAACTTTAATGCCTTTTTGTTCTAAAAATGCTGCCTGCAATTGATGAATCGGAGAAGGCAGTTGAAAAGTTTCCATTTGACAAAAATATTGAACTATTTTGTAGTTTGATAGTTCCTTAAATTTGCAGCAATGGATGGATTTTCAATAAAAGACAAATACGATAAAGAAGATTACTACCTGAATAAGGAAGGTTATATTGTATTTACCGAAAAGTTCCACTTAAAAAGAGGCTATTGTTGTAAAAATGCTTGCAAACATTGTCCATATGGATACAGAAAAAAGCTAAAAAGATAAAGATGACATTTAAAGAACAAATATTAGAAGGTATTCCTGAAGAACTTCCAAAAGTAAAAGAATTTAATCCTGAAATAAATCATGCTCCTATTCGAAAGGATATTTTAAATAAAGAAGAAAAAAAATTAGCGCTCAGCAATGCCTTGCGTTATTTTCCTGAAAAACATCATCCTATTTTAGCACCTGAATTAGCTCAAGAACTCAAAGATTACGGAAGGATTTACATGTATCGCTATCGTCCAGATTATGAAATAAAAGCGAAACACATTGAAGAATTTCCTCATCAATCTTTGCAAGCAGCAGGAATTATGCTGATGTTGAGTAATAATTTAGACCATGCAGTTGCTCAACACCCACACGAATTGATTACATATGGAGGAAACGGTGCCGTTTTTCAAAACTGGGCGCAATACCGTTTATGTATGAAGTATTTAGCCGAGATGAACGACGAGCAGACTTTAGTACT
The DNA here is from genome assembly GCA_963973975.1 of uncultured Flavobacteriales bacterium. Taxonomy (GTDB): domain Bacteria; phylum Bacteroidota; class Bacteroidia; order Flavobacteriales_E; family Vicingaceae; genus UBA1494_A. The sequence continues at coordinate 89,856 of CAXBCF010000005.1, read as the reverse complement.
TTATTCCGGTCATCCAATGGGACTTTTTCCCTCGCATAAAGACGCTCCTAGAGTGGTTGTAAGCAATGGGATGATGATTCCCAATTACTCAAAACCAGATGATTGGGAAAAGTTCAATGCCTTAGGGGTAACACAGTATGGACAAATGACAGCAGGATCGTTTATGTATATTGGTCCTCAAGGAATTGTACATGGAACAGCAATCACTGTTTTGAATGCAGGTAGAATGATTTCGGAGGATGGTTTGGGAGGAAAATTATTTGTAACAGCGGGATTAGGTGGTATGTCAGGTGCTCAACCAAAAGCCGCAAAAATTGCCGGAGCTGTGAGTATTACAGCGGAAATCAACAAAAAAGCAACCGCTACACGACATTCTCAAGGTTGGGTAGATGAAGTATACAGCGATTTAGATGAATTACTAGCTCGCACAAAAAAAGCTCAAGAAAATAAAGAAGCAGTTTCTTTGGTCTATCAAGGTAACGTGGTTGACCTATGGGAGAAATTGGCTAAAGAAAATTTTAAAGTTGATATTGGTTCCGACCAAACTTCATTGCATAATCCATGGTCTGGGGGTTATTATCCGGTTGGCTTTAGTTTGAAAGAGTCAAATGAAATGATGGCCAAATCACCTGAAAAGTTTAAAACAGAAGTTCGGAAAACCTTGCGTAGACATGTTGCAGCCATCAATCAATTGACTGAAAAAGGCATGTACTTTTTCGATTATGGAAATGCATTTTTATTAGAAGCAAGTCGGGCAGGTGCTGACATTATGAATGGAGAAAAATTCAAATATCCCTCATATGTGCAAGACATCATGGGACCCATGTGTTTTGATTATGGATTTGGTCCTTTTCGTTGGGTATGTGCTTCAAACGATCCGAAAGATTTACAGATAACCGACCGTATTGCAGGTGCGGTATTGGAAAAAATGCTGTCAGAAGCACCCAAAGAAATTAGCCAACAGATCGCTGATAATTTAAAATGGATTAGAGCAGCAGAAGACAATAAATTGGTAGTTGGTTCTCAGGCTAGAATTTTATATGCTGATGCTGAGGGAAGAATGCAAATTGCAGCAGCTTTCAATGAGGCAATTAAGAACGGTGAGATTTCTGCTCCTATAATTTTAGGGAGAGACCACCATGATGTTTCTGGAACAGATTCCCCTTACCGAGAAACTTCAAATATTTACGATGGCTCCCAATTTACTGCCGACATGGCAATTCAAAACGTGATAGGAGATTCTTTCCGTGGAGCAACGTGGGTATCGATTCACAACGGAGGTGGCGTTGGTTGGGGTGAAGTGATCAATGGAGGCTTTGGTATGTTACTCGATGGCAGTGAAGCTGCTGAGCGCCGATTAAAAAGCATGTTGCATTGGGATGTAAACAATGGAATAGCTAGAAGAAATTGGGCGAGAAACAAAGGTGCTACTTTTGCGATAAAACGTGCCATGCAAACTGAACCAAACCTCACTGTTACCTTACCAAATTTGGTGGATGAGAATTTATTAAATGGTTTTTTTTAATAAACAAGAAAGCAGTATTAAATCTAATATTTTGTTAAATACTTGGTTATTAAGCCTAATATTCCTATCTTTTGGAAAAGTTGAAGTTACAACTAATTAAGGCGGAAACTGAAAAGCCTAAAGAGTAGGTACTATAATTAAATCTAAAAAAAATGAATAAGGAACAATTAAAAGCAAAAACAAACCAAAAAATTGATGAGGCTTCTGCAAAAATCAATGAATTTAAAGCAAAGTCAGCATCAGTTAAAGAAGATGTTCAACCGAAATACGAGGAAGGACTGAAAGAATTGGAAAACAAAAAACATGAATTAAAAAACAAGTTGAGTCAATTAGAAAATGAAAGTGAAGAGAAATGGGAAGACGCTAAAACTTTTATTTCCAATACAACTGATTCTCTAGACAAAGAGTTTTCTAGAATTTCAGCCTTTATCTCTTAATAATTCTAGAATTTAATTAACAAAACCGTCATATTTTACTTTGGCGGTTTTTTTTATGGAAGTGTCAATAAGTATTTAGTTTAAAAAAATATAATTGTAAAAAACCATGGAAATTGACTATAGTAGGATAAGATTATTTAATTAAATAAAAAGTTTATTTTTTATTCAATTACCACTTAAATAAAATTCGCATTTCACCTCAATAGAATTTTTATATTTGTTTCTTTTTAAACTAAAATCAACTATGGAAACAAATAAGATTTCAAAAACAAAATTCGCGCTTAATTATGGTGCAATGGTAGGTTTAGTGATAATGGGTTTAACATTGATTGGCTATGTATTTGAAATGTATGAAAATGGATGGATTAATTATCTTTCATACATCATATTAATTGTAGGAATCTATATCAGTACAAAAAAGTACCGCGATGAAGTTCAAGGAGGTTTCATCTCCTATTCTCAAGCACTGGGCTTTGGTGTATTAATTGCCCTTTTTTCAGCCATAATTTTGGCTTTTATTAACTACATCTACCTCGGTTATATTGATGATTCATTTTTACAATATTCAATTGATAAAATGGAACAAGGGTTTTATGAACAAGGTGAGTTAAGTGATGAACAAATTGAAAGTACTATGGCTATGTCTGTTAAATTTTTGAATCCAGGTTTTATTAGCATCAGTTTATTATTTATGTTCACTTTTATAGGTTTCATAATTTCTTTAATCACTTCTGCTTTTCTAAAAAACGAAAGCAACGAATTTGATGAAATTTAAAATTCTCTAAAACTTGAAAAAAAATATTTCCATTGTTATTCCGCTTTTAAACGAAGAGGATTCGCTGACTGAATTACATGCTTGGATTCAGAAAGTAATGCAGCAAAACAATTTCACGTATGAGGTATGCTATGTTGATGATGGCAGCACCGATAATTCTTGGTCGATTATTGAAGGTTTAAAGCAAAAAGATGCCAATGTTTTAGGAATAAAGTTTAGAAGAAATTACGGAAAATCTGCTGCTTTAAATGAAGGTTTTCAAGCTGTTGAAGGCGAAGTCATCATTACAATGGATGCTGACTTACAAGACAGCCCAGAAGAGATCCCGGATTTATACCGAATGATTAAAGATGAAGGCCATGATTTAATCTCTGGCTGGAAAAAAAAGCGATACGACCCAATTTCTAAAACAATTCCTACCAAGTTATTTAACTGGGCTACCAGAAAAATGACTGGTATTCACCTTCATGACTTTAATTGTGGATTGAAAGCTTATAAGTATGATGTGGTAAAAAATATCGAGGTTTACGGTGAAATGCATCGTTATATTCCAGCCATTGCCAAATGGGCTGGTTTTACTAAAATTGGCGAAAAAGTGGTGCAGCACCAAGAGCGAAAATACGGTGTAACAAAATTTGGCTTAGAGCGCTTTATCAACGGCTTTTTAGATTTACTTTCCATTTATTTTGTAGGAAAATTTGCTAAGCGACCCATGCACTTTTTTGGCTTAGCCGGAACTTTAGTTTTCATTTTTGGTTTTGGTTTGGTGGCTTATATTGGAGCTGAAAAACTTTATTTCCTGAGCATTAACGTTAAAGCAAGACTGATTACTGAAATTCCTCAATTTTACATTGCTTTAACGGCAATGGTAATTGGAGTTATGCTTTTTCTAGTGGGATTTTTAGCTGAATTAGTTTCTAGAAACTCTCCAAATCGAAACAATTATAAAATTGAGGCAACTATATAGTAGGGCTTGCTATTTTTTAAGTATTACAAGTTTCAATTAAATAGCTATATTTCGATTGTTTGTACAAATTCAATCGTTTTTTCGCTAAAACGCTGCCAGCTATAATTTTTCTTTTCCTGTGCTACTGCATTCGAAAAAGGCATTTCTCTTGAATTGCTATAAAAATCCAATATCGCTTTTGCAATGGCTTCTGGTGATTTTTCAACTACATAACCTGATATACCATCAAATACAATTTCAGAAAGCCCACCAACATTGGTAACTAATATTGGCTTATCAAAGTTCATGGCAACCTGAGAGATTCCACTTTGACTAGCGGTGTGATAGGTTTGAGTGACTAAATCAGATGCAGAGAAATAATCTTTAATCGCTTCATTGGCAATAAATTCATTTCGAATTTCAACTTTATTATCCAATTTCAATTCAGCGATTAAATCGTAGTATTCATTAGGGTCATCGTAAAATTCACCAACCACTAAAAGTTTAATACTCAAATTGGCTAAAATTGGCTCAGCCATCGCTTTTAGCATTAAATCCAAGCCTTTGTATTTGCGAACCAATCCAAAAAACAATAAATAATTTATTTGTTCATCTAATCCTAATTTACTTTTAGCTAAACTCTTGTCTATTGATGCTCCTAAATTCAAATTTATAGGATGTGCTTGATAAAAACTAGGGGCTTTTGTAAAGTCACTTAACTCCTCTCCTACTTGCTTTGAGAGAGTAATAAATCCATCGAAGGGCTTTACGAAGTAGGAAGTAAATAAGCGATCAAACCACTTGTGTTCGTGCGGAACAATGTTGTCACAAAGTGCTAGTAATTTTGTTTTTTTAGATAAAAATCTTGCAATGCTACCCAAACAAGGAGCTAGAAAAGGTGTCCAGTAGCGAAAAATAATCAAATCAGCTTTGAGCTGATTAATTTTTCTAGCTGCAATCAGCCAATTAATTGGATTGATAGAATTAATCCATCTTTTAATTTCTAAATTCTCGGGAGCAGGGTCATTGGAATACTGACTTTTTCCAGGAAAAAACAGACTTGGATACTGTAACCTAAAAGTAACAATAGAAGCATCGTTACCCAATTCATTTAATGCAGTACAAAAAGATTCATTGGTATCTGCAATACCTCCGCGATAAGGATAAGCCGGTCCGACTATTATTATTTTCACTATAAGTTAATTTCTGTAAAAGTAGGGATGTAAAATTTGTATATTAACACTTTCGCAACGAAATTCGCAAATTGCAGTTTATTTGCAAATTGATACTTGAAATAAGAATGGACTTTACTACAATCAATAAAACTTGGACTTTATTTTTAGACCGAGACGGCGTAATTAATAAAAAATTAGAGGGTGATTATGTCAAAAAAATAACGGAATTCGAATTTGAATACCTGGCACTTGAAGCAATCGAACAGTTAACTAGTTTATTTGGAAGAACCTTAGTAGTTACCAATCAACAAGGAATTGGGAAAGGCATCATGACCCATGATATGCTCAAGGAAGTTCATAATTACATGCAATCTGAAGTAATTAATAAAGGTGGGAAAATTGATTCTATCTACTACAGCCCTACTTTGGCTGAAGACAATTCGATATACCGCAAACCAAATACGGGAATGGCTGAGGAAGCTCGTAGGGATTATCCGGAAATCGATTTTAAAAAATCCATCATGGTGGGAGATTCACTATCAGACATGCAAATGGGCAAAAGAGTTGGCATGTATACTGTTTATATCAATGAAAATGAAAACCTTCAGCTAAAAGAAGCTGACTTAGTTTGCAAAAGCTTGTGGGATTTTAGCCAAATCATTACTAAAGCAAAAGGACTTTAGAAAATAGTTAAATAGTCGGCCATTAATTCACGATATTCTTCTGAATATTCGTGTCTTTTAGTTGTTTCAATTGTTAGACTGGATTTTTGAAGCGGCAACTCTTTAAATTCAAACTGAAGCAACACTCTGCTTGGTTTTAATGCATTCATGCCCTTCACTTCACACCGTCTAGTTAGAAGTAATTTTTTTTGGGCTGCTATTTCAATAAAATTACCCGTAATTTGAAAAGGTAACACAACTGTAAAACGGCCATTCTTATGAAGTAACTCACTGACTGAATGGATCAATTCACTATGAGTTAATTTATTTTGCGCTCTTGCAATATTTCGTTCGTCAGTTAATTCATTAGACTCAAAAAAAGGTGGATTTGTAACTATTAAATCGTAGCCTTCGTCAACACTTGGCTTAAATGAAGTAATTGAAATACAATGTGCATTTAGCTTTTCCTGCCATGGACTTCTCAAAAAATTCTCTTTTGCTTGCTCACTAGCCATTAAATCAATTTCAACTGCATCGATGAGCTTTCCACCCCTTTGGGCTAGCATCAGCGCAATTAATCCACTTCCTGTTCCAATATCTAAAACACTGTCATTTTGAAAAATAGTAGACCATGCACCGAGTAGAACCCCATCTGTACCTACTTTCATAGCACAGCGATCGTGCTCAATGGAAAATTGTTTGAAATGAAAAGGCTTTGACTTAGTTTTCAAGATATAATTCAATCAGACCTTCGGGGCATTTTAATTGAAGGGACTGATTTACTTTATCTACTTTAAGTATAATTTCATCAGTGATGGGAATCAAAATTTCCTTCTCTTCTTTTTTAACTACCAGTAAATTTGAATGGTTAAATTCTAACACTTCAGAAACTGGTCCAATTAATCCAAATTCTAGATCAGTGACTTGATAGCCAATAATTTCATGAAAGTAAAATTGATTTTCACCCAGAGGCTTTAGTTTGCTAAGTGGTAAAAATACAGACTTCCCAACCATTGTCTTTGCAAAATTTGCATCATCAATCGATTCAAACTGGCAACGCAAGTTGCCATTGTTTTGAAGCTCAGCTTTAACGGCAAAGAAAGGAACCAATTGATGGTCTGTTGAATTCATTTGAACCAAAACTTGCTTCAAGTTGATATAATCAGAAGGGGAATCAACGTCTAACTTTAACGCTAATTCCCCTTTGGTTCCAATGGTTTTCGAAAAATATCCTAGGTAAAAACACTCATCTAATTGCATGAGTCTATTTTATTCAGCAGATTTTTTTTCGTCTTCCTTATTTTCTTCTTCTTTTGTTTCTTCAGTAGCGACTTCTTTCTCACTTGAGATTGCTTCTTTTACTTCTTCAACTTTTTCTTCAACAGCATCTGCTACAGCTTCAGCAGTTTCACTAACTGTGTCAACAGCAGATTCAGCAGCATCAGCTACAGATTCAGCAACTTCAGAAGCAGTATCTTGAAGTTTTGCAGAGATTGAAGCAGCTCTTTTCTCGTTGATTTCTTTTTCAGCTGCTAAGCGTTTCTTGGTTTCTTCTTGAACAGAAGCACTCAATTTGTCTTTCTTAGAAGTGATTTTGTCTTCTTTTTCTTGCAACCAAGCTTCAAACTTTTTCTCAGCATCTTCTTGCGAAAAAGCTCCTTTATCTACTCCTTTATCAAGGTGATTTTTATAAATCACTCCTTTGTAAGAAAGCAAAGCTTTCACTGTTTCGGTAGGCTGAGCTCCTTTCTTCACCCAAGTCAATGATCGATCGAAATCGATATCAATGGTTGCAGGGTTAGTGTTTGGGTTATAGGTACCTATTTTCTCAATAAACTTCCCATCTCGTGGGGCACGACTGTCAGCGATTACTACATGAAAGTAAGCATACTTCTTTTTTCCATGTCTTTGTAATCTAATCTTTGTAGGCATAATACGTTACAATTAATAAATAATAAATTTTTTAAGCGGGCAAAGATAAGCTTTTTCTTTAAAAAAAAGAAAAGATATGATTAAGAAAGAATTGATAAATTAATTCGAGGACTCAGCCGAAGCTACATCTTTGATAACCACTTCTTTTTGCGCATTTTTTTGTACATACTTTTTCATAAAAGCAGCTTTGGAATCCTGATAAGAATCTACAGCTCCAACTTTACTTAATAGATATATGTATATCCAAGCTAAATCAATCTGAAAAGGAAGAAATCCTGCTCTTGCACTTCCTGGGAAAAGATGATGATTGTTGTGCCATTCACCTGAAAACAATCCAGGTCTGGTTTGATTTATGGATAAATTTCTGCGGTCAAAATCAATTCCATCGATGTGTTTCACTTCTCCTTTTCCGTGTCCGGTATAATTAAAAGCTCGTACCAAAACAAACCAAAACATGGCTGCACTAAATGCTGCACAAGCCAAACCATGCCCACCAATAAAGTAAAAAGCAGCATACCAAAATGCCCAATTTAATACCCATAGACCTACTGTGTAACCTACAGTAGCCAATGAACCCCATTTCAAGTATGACTTATAAGAATTTAACTTAACTCCAGTATGATTCAAAAAAGTTTGGAGACGATTGTATTCAGGTTCAGTTAAATCTTCTGCAATGCTTTGGTGATTGACATCAGATAACATGCAATATAAAAAGCCTGCTTTGGCATTGTATGGGTCACCTGGCTCATCAGACAATGCATGATGAACGTGATGAGAAACAACATAAATTTCTTCAGGAAAAGTTTTAATCACTAAGTTTTGAGTGATAAACCTAAAAATTGGATGACTAAATGTAAAGGATTTATGAGTACAATACCTGTGAAACCAAATAGTACCATGGGTACTCATGATGATCATGGCATACACCAAAAAGAAAATTAAAAGCGGAATACTAAAAAACTCAACTAAGAAAAAATAAAAGAAAGGTAACATCGTAATTGCCATCACCCAACTTATGAGTGAAATCCAATTAGTGGTGGATTTGAAAATATTTATTCGACGGAAAGCTTCTTTAAATAATTGTTTGGTTGTTGGTATTATAAGGTTGCCTTTTTCGTCTTTCCAACCATAGGAAGGCTCTTGGAGAATTTTTTCAATAAATGCCATTCAATAAATTTAGCTCAATGAATTAATACTAATGTTTACAAAGCTAACCATTATAAGATAGCTAGTCAAATTAATACAATATTTGAAACTTAGTTTCATTTTTGTCCGATAAAAGCAATATATTTATCTAATATTACAAAATTTTTTCGATTTAACTACTTGATTTTAAATTATTTTTTTAAAAATCAAACTATTTCAATTGAGCTATTTAAATCAATGTGGGTACTTTTTAAAAATGTATAATTTTCATTTTTTTCGCCGTGAAAAAAACGAAACAAAAAAAACTCGTCCTTTGAATTTTTATTTTTTCCAAATTTTATAAATCCTAAGTTCAGCCGAGTGATCTTCCATCACAGATGGAAGCTTCTCGGTTTCTCTAAGAATTTATTTCATTTTCCAAAAAACAAATTCTAGGGACAGCTTAAAAATCAACATTCGTTTTTATAAAATACTTTTTCTCGGACACTTGTGACTTAGTTTACAATCAGTTACTTTTTTTGGAGAGTCTTAAAGAAAAAAAGCATTTATAAATTAATTACTTGACTTTTACATAACGTTCAACGTCATTTTCAGAAATTTGATCTCCTCCTAAAATTAATAGGCGTTCTATTACATTTCTCAATTCTCGAATATTCCCAGGCCAGTTAAATTCTTTTAGAGATTCTAATGCTTTCTTATGGAAGGTTTTTGCAGGTAAGTTTTGCTCTTGAACCAATTGTTCTAAAAAAAACTCAGTCAATAGAGGAATATCCTCTTTGCGCTCACTCAATGCAGGAACAGGAATTAGGATTACACTCAATCGATGGTACAAATCTTCTCGAAAATTTCCTGATACAATTTCCTTTTTTAAATCTTTATTGGTAGCGGCTAAGATTCGAACGTTTACTTTTATATCTTTTTCTCCCCCTACTCTGCTAATTTTATTTTCTTGCAAGGCTCTCAAGACTTTAGCTTGAGCCGAAGCACTCATGTCACCTATTTCATCTAAAAATAAGGTTCCACCTTCTGCTTGTTCAAATTTCCCCAACTTTTGTTTAACTGCAGAAGTAAATGCCCCTTTCTCATGACCAAAAAGCTCACTTTCAATTAACTCTGATGGAATTGCTGCACAATTAACCTCAACAAATGGAGCATTTTTTCGATCACTGTTTTGGTGTAAATTTCTAGCGACCAATTCTTTTCCTGTTCCATTTCCACCGGTAATTAAAACCCTAGCTTCTGTGGGTGCAACTTTTGCAATTAAGGATTTAACTTCTTGAATTGCTTTACTTTCTCCGACTATATCATTGAGTTTACTTAAGTGAACTTTTTTACGTAAAGTTTTGGTTTCTTGAACCAACTCACTTTTATCCAATGCATTTCTAACTGTAACCAACAGTCGATTTAAATCTAATGGCTTGGCAATAAAATCAAAAGCACCCATTTTAATTGCCTCTACTGCTGTTTCAATAGTTCCATGTCCTGAAATCATGACTACTGGAAGGTCGTGCTGCATTTCTTGCAATTTCTCCAATACCTCAATGCCATCCATTTTTGGCATTTTTATATCACAGAGCACAAGGTCAAATTTTTGATTTTTTACTTTTTCTAATGCTTCCTCCCCATTCTCAGCTTCCTCAACTTTAAACTTTTCAAATTCTAAAATTTCGCGCAAAGTACTTCTTATAGGGCGATCATCATCAACTACTAATATTGTATTCATACTTATGATTTATGAAAAAGCCATTTACCAAGCTCTTTAAAGTTTACTTTTTTACCATACATTAAAATGCCTGTTCGGTAAATTCTTCCTGCCATCCATGTAGTGCCAATAAAAGTAATGATTAAAATTCCCATAGAAAGTAGTAATTCTAAATAATGCACCCCAACTGGTATTCGAATCATCATAATAATGGGTGAAGTAAATGGAATAATTGAGGCCCAAAAGGCTAAACTCCCATCTGGGTTATCTAAAACTACTTGTGCAATGGCAAGAGCAATAATTAAAGGGACTGTTATTGGGAACATGAACTGTTGGGTGTCTGCCTCACTATCTACAGCTGCTCCAATTGCTGCGAAAAGCGAACCATATAAAAGGTATCCTCCTAAGAAGTAAAAAATAAAACACGCAATCACCAATGGAAAATTAATTTGTTGCAATTTGGTATTGATTTCTTGCATCATACTTTGACCTTTACTTTCTTCTATTTGCTGCCCTTCTTCTTCAAGAGCAGGATTAAACTGCTCCATTTTTTTCAAATCTTGTTTTTTAGAAGCCATTAAATCATCCTTAAAAAAGGACTGAACCCCACCAATAATTACTGTACTCAACACAACCCAAATTAAAACTTGAGTAATGGCAACTAAGGCAACTCCGATTATTTTTCCCATCATTAATTGAAAAGGTTTTACTGATGAAATAATTACCTCAACAATTCGATTTGTTTTTTCTTCAATTACTCCACGCATCACTTGCACACCGAATAAGAAAATAAACATGTAAATAAAAAATGCAAGTACAAACCCCACTCCTGTTGCTAATCCCCCTGCCGTTTTTTCAAAAGCTTCTCCATCTGCAGCTTGATCGCTCAAGTCTTTTAGTTTGTTTGAGGTGATTTTTACTGGTGGTCTTAAACCTGAAATCTGATCGACACTCAAATTATACATGTCTTGCAGTTTTTTATTCTCAATCACTTTGGCAATTTCATTTTCCATATAGGAAATAGAACTGCTCTTAGGCTTGCTATCATAAAAAAGTTGAACCGTTTTTGGCAAGGTCACTACCACTTTAGGAATATGTAAAACTGCTGTGTATTTTCCTTTTTCTTTTAAATCGTCTTGAGCAGCTTTTAAACTTCTAAATTCATAGGCGAATGTAATTTCATCTGAATTTTTTAGTTGATTAACAAAAAGCCCAGTTTCATCAATTACTTCAACCAATTGAGAATCTTCATCTTGAATTGCCAACCATGCAGGAACTACCATCAAAGCCGCAATTAAAATCGGCCCGACAATACTCATTATTATAAATGACTTCTTTTTAACTCTAGTAAGGTATTCTCGCTGAATTATTAAACTTGTTTTATTCATGGCTTACAGCTTTTTTAAGATTGGTAGTTTCTACTTGTTTAATAAAAATATCGTTCATACTTGGGATTACTTCCTTCAATCCAAAAACTTCAACACTAGTAATAATCCCTTGCAATAAATTATTCGGAGACTGTTGATTGAGTAATCTCACCGTCGCTTTTTGATATTCTCCTTCTTCTTTAGAATCAATTAACTCGGCTCCTGCCCAAAGTGCATTGGTAAACGCCACCATATTTCCTTTGAATAGAATGTCGTAAATGCCTTCTTTAAATTCATCTTGAATTTGCTTGACACTGCCACTTAAAATATTTTTTGAATTATTGATTAAGGCGATGTGATCACAAATTTCTTCAACTGAAGCCATGTTATGCGTAGATAATATAATGGTTGCTCCAGCTTCTTTTAAACGTAAAATTTCTCTCTTAACTATGTTTGCATTGATAGGGTCAAAACCACTAAAAGGCTCATCGAGGATTAAAAGTTTAGGTTCGTGTAAAACAGTGACAATAAATTGCACTTTCTGCGCCATTCCTTTAGAAAGTTCCTCTACCTTTTTATTCCACCATGGAGAAATATCAAATTTTTTGAACCATTCACTGAGTTTTGACTTGGCTTCAGCTTTTGACATCCCTTTTAGTTGAGCTAAATACATTGCCTGCTCACCCACTTCCATTTTTTTGTAAAGGCCACGCTCTTCGGGTAAGTAACCAATTTGCTCAACGTGTTTTGCCATTAATGGCTCACCATTAAAAAAGATTTCACCAGCATCAGGCCCTGTTATTTGATTGATGATTCGAATTAATGAAGTTTTACCTGCACCATTAGGGCCTAACAAGCCAAATACACAGCCTTTTGGCACTTCTATGCTAACATCATCTAATGCCCTGTGGTTGGCATATTGCTTCACTATATTTTTTGCGCTTAAAATAGTTTCCATCATTTTTTTGTATTGGACACAAATATATCGTTCAATTTTAAAATAGCATTCATCTCCGCCCATCATTCATAAGAACCTTTCAGAAAATACGTGTGTAGTAAATAATTTTGATAAAATTTGTTTAAGATTAAAAATATGTTAACTTAGTCGCTTAAAATACACTTGCTAATTTTTAATTAAAAAAAAGAAACATGAAAAAAATTACCTCTTTTGTCGCTATAATAGCACTAACATTGGTATCGTATACAGCGAATGCGCAGTATTACGTTAATACCTATAATCCTGCAGGTCAGAACCCTGGAGATTTAAACAATGACCCCGAGCAGCCTTTGGCATTTTTAAATGGAAACTCTTTGGGTTACACTGCTGTGTTAACAGCAACTACTAATAATTTAAGATGGTCTGGAAATCAGACGATCCCATTTACATTTAATTTTAATGGAAATCCGGTTACTCAGTATAAGGTATCAAGCTCAGGAGTATTAACTTTTACAACTTCTGCTGTTGCAGTTCCTTCATATGGTAACAATACTGCTTTACCTTCAGCTTCAATACCTGATAATTCAATTTGCATATGGGGATTACAGCAATCAGGAGCTAATGATGAAATTGGATCAAAAACTTTTGGAACTGCTCCCAATAGACAGCATTGGATTGACTTTTTATCTTACTCATCTCCTTCTTCACCTGGAGGGTCTAATTAGACCTATTGGGCAATTGTATTGGAAGAAACTACAAATAACATTTATATAGTTGATAAAAGAACTTTTACTACACCATTAAGTCTTACTATTGGTGTTCAAATTAATGATTCTACAGCCATCCAATTACCTGCTTCTCCAAATGTACCTTCTGTTGTAACTAATGGTGGCAATGCATCAGATGCAACTGATAATGTTTATCATACCTTCTCTCCTGGGACAAAACCTAGTTTAGATGCTGAATTGTTTTCAGTGGATGTTGACGAATTAGTTTCTACGTCTGGAGTTGCTACTATAGCAGGTAGAATATACAATGCAGGATCAACTACTTTAACCTCTGTTGATGTTAACTGGTCAGCTGACGGAGGAACAACAGTTAATTCTGAAACATTTAATGTAAACCTTGCAAACGGTGATTTTTTAAATTTCACCCATGGTACAACTTGGACCCCAACTAATGTTGGTAGTTTTACTACTATTGATGTATGGTTATCTAACCCAAACAGTGGAACAGACGCAAACAATTTAAATGATTCTTCAGCTAGCAGAGTATTTGTAAATTCAGGCAATACTGTACAAAGAAAAGTATTGTTAGAAGAGTTTACTACAGCCGTTTGTCAATTTTGTCCGGATGGAACAGTTGTTGTTAATAGAATTACAGATAACAACCCTAATGTAATTGCTGTTGGTGTTCATTCCTGTTTTGGAACAGATGCCATGACAAATGCTGATGCATCAACAATTTGCGCTACTTTAGGAAATAACAGTGCACCAACTGCTATGATAGATAGAATCAAATTTGATGGAGATGCTGAGCCTGCGCATAGCCGTAATCTATGGGAACAAAGAGCAAACGCTAGAAGTCAGGTTGGCTCTCCTGTTAGTGTAAATTTAACAGGATCGTACGATACTACTAACAGAAATATTAATGTAAATGTGGATGTTATTTTTGTTGACGCTCCTTTTCCTGGAAATGGAACAATAAATATTAGCTTACTAGTTTTAGAAGATAGTGTGGTAGGAACAGGAAACGGCTATAACCAAGTAAATTTTTACAACAATACTGCAGGCCACCCTTACCAAGGTGCAGGAAACCCTATTGTAGGTTTTCCTCACAGACATGTATTGAGAGATATTTTACCAACAACTTGGGGTGATGCTACAGTAATTCCTTCTACTATTACAATAAATAACACTTATAGCAGGAACTTTACTTTCCAATTAGATAATAATTGGGATGAAAAACAAGTAAGTTTAGTTGCAGTGGTAAATAGAGAAGGCGCAACCAATGCTGATTATGAAGTACTAAATGCTACATCTCGTAAACTAGCTCCATCAATTACAGGGATTTCAAAAGAAGTTTCAACAGCTACAAACTTCAAAATTTACCCTAATCCTTCTGCTAATCAAACGAACTTGCAGTTTGAGTTAACTCAAAACGAACGAGTTGAAGTAGAAATTTTGGACATTACTGGTAAAATTCTAAGAAAAGAGAATTATGGTGTTAGATCAACTGGCAGCCAATTAATTCAATTGAATACATCTGAATTTTCTAATGGCTTTTACTTTGTGAAAGTTATTGTTGGAGATACTCAAGTAACTAAGAAGATTACAGTGATTAAATAAATTCACTTTTGCAACATATTTTAAAAAGGTCTTCCAAATTGGAAGACCTTTTTTTTTGGAATTAATTATAGATAATTCAAATAAATTTTTAACTCACAATATACAAGTGATACTATCTAGTCACTTTTTGAGAATCGCTCATTAAAAAGTAAAGAATACTACCCAAAAAAGGCAAGAAAAGAATCACCAAAAGCCATATTAGTTTATCGTTCTGATTCTTAAATTCACTTCGAACTAAGTTTACAATTGCAAGCAAAGTTAAAATCAAGAAAAAAAGAAAGGCTGCAATAAAAAGAAGTGCCATAGTTTGTAATTTAAATAAACTTATTTCTTCTTGAAATTCAAAATCGTTTCAGAAATAATACGAACACAATCTAATAATTGATCTTCTGTCATAACTAAAGGTGGTGCAAAACGAATAATGTTTCCGTGTGTCGGTTTTGCTAAAAGTCCGTTCTCTTTTAGTGCCATGCAAATGTCCCATGCTGTGCTGCTGTCTTCAGTGTCATTAATAACAATTGCGTTCAACAAGCCTTTTCCTCTAACCAAGTTCACCAAATCAGATTGATCAACTAATTTTCGTATTTCTCTTCTAAAGATTTTTCCAAGAAAATCAGCTCTTTCTGCTAATTTCTCATCCTCCACCACTTGTAAAGCTGCCATGGCAACTTTCGCAGCAATTGGGTTTCCTCCAAATGTAGACCCATGCTGACCTGGTTGAATGACTAACATAATTTCATCATTCGCCAAAACAGCGCTCACAGGATATGCACCTCCAGAAAGTGCTTTGCCTAAAATTAAAATATCTGGTTTAAAGCCGGCTCTACTTTCACAACGTTGACTTGGACAATCACAACCTTTGCAAACAGCCAATAACTTTCCTGTTCTTGCAATACCAGTTTGAACTTCGTCAGCAATAAAAAGTGCTCCTTTACTTTGGCAAAGCTTAGCAGCTTTTTCAATGTATTCCTCATCTGGCACAAATACTCCTGCTTCTCCTTGAATGGGTTCAACTAAAAATCCAACAACGTTCTCTTCCTTCAGCGCATTTTCTAATGCAGTGATGTCGTTGTAAGGAATACGAATAAAACCTGGTGTAAAAGGTCCGTAATTTTCTTTGGCTGCTTCATCATTTGAAAAAGAAACAATGGTAGTGGTTCGACCGTGAAAATTTCCATCACAGACAATAATTTTTGCTTTGTTTTCAGGAATATTTTTCTTTTCGTAAGCGTATTTTCTACACAATTTAATAGCAGTTTCAACGGCTTCAGCACCCGAATTCATGGGTAAAATCTTATCGTAATCAAAAAATTCAGTTGCGTATTTTTCAAATTCACCAAGCACATCGTTGTAAAATGCCCTAGATGTTAAAGTCAATGTTTCTGCTTGCTTTTTTAAAGCATCTATAATTTTTGGATGACAGTGTCCTTGATTGATGGCAGAATAAGCTGATAAAAAATCATAGTATTTTTTTCCTTCTACGTCCCACATGTAGACTCCTTCTCCTCTACTCAATACAACCGGTAAAGGATGGTAATTATGAGCTCCATATTTTTTTTCTAAATCGATTGCTTCTGCTGATGTCATTTTATTGGCTATTTCAATCATTTTATCTGTTTTTTGTATCCAAATTAGGAATGCTAACAAAGTTATTTAAATTTGAACGATTAGCCATGGATAATGGAAGCGAATAAAAAACAAATTGACCTCTTAGCACCCTACAAGAAATACCTGCTTGCTATAATTGCAGTTTGCTCTTTATTAATCTATTCCAATACCTTTAATCACGGGTACGTACTCGACGACCACTCTGTTATTCTTCAGCATTCTCACGTTCAAAATGGATTCAGTGGATTGAAGTCGATTTTTACAAGCAATTATCGAAATGGTCAAAATGGATTTAATGATGGACTTTACAGACCGCTTAGTCTGGCGACTTTTGCCATTGAGGAAGAACTATTTGAAGGAAACCCTAAAATTTCTCATGTTTTAAATAGTATGCTGTATGCAATTGCTTGCTGCTTATTGTTTCTTAGTTTTAAGCAAGTATTTGATCAATATCCTTTAATTATTCCACTAGGAATTGCTTTACTATTTATGGCTCATCCACTACACACTGAAGTAGTTGCCAACATTAAAGGTCGGGATGAATTATTGGCTTTTTTGGGTTTAACCGCTTGTCTTTACTTTATAAGTAAGTATTTAGTAAAAGCATACATGACCCATTTGTTGTTGGGGATTTTCTTTTTTATTCTAGCATTATTTTCTAAAGAGAGTGCTGTAACTTATTTATTGATTATCCCACTGATTTTATGGATGAATATTGCTTATCCATTCAAAAAAGTAATAAAGGTCTTTTTAATCTTACTCCCATTTACTCTAGGATTTCTATTGTTAAGGGAATACATTATTAGCGGCATGCCCAACTCCATTGATCCGGGAAATTTTGGTTTACTCAACAACCCCATAGCTGCAACTGAAGACTCTTCTCTTCGATGGGGAAGCACCTTTGCTTTGCAAGGCAAAATGCTTCAAAAATTACTCTTCCCCTTTCCACTTATTCACGATTACTCCTACAATCAACTACCATTAGCTGCACTCAATCATATTAGCTCGATTTTGGGAATTTTACTTTTGATTTCTTTAGCAATAGTGGCTATCTGGGGAATCTTAAAAAGAAGAATTTTAGCCATAATTGCTGCAATTTACTTGCTTAGTGTTGCAATACCATCTCAAATTATTCAAACTATTGGTGTGCAGTTTGCTGAAAGATTACTGTTTTTGGCTGTACTACCCTTAGCCCTTTTAGTGATATTAGGATTTTTCTACCTTCAAAAAAGAACTAACCCTAAACTCAATCAAAAAAGACTGATTGGATTGGTAGTTGTATTAGTTATATTCTTCGGTTTTCAAAGTTTTGTAAGGAATAAAGCTTGGGCAAACAACTTAACATTATATCAGACAGACATTGAACATGCTTCGAATAGTGCTAGAGCTAATTACAACCTCGGCACCGAATTATCTGAACAAGCAAAAATCACAAGTAAGCAATTGTTGCGAAAAGAAATGCTTCAAAATTCAGCGAATCATCTTAGAAAAGCCATTCAAATTTATCCCCAATACTTAGATGCTTATAACAATTTAGGCATTGTCTATAAATTGATGGGTGATTATCCAAAAGCTATTCAAGTTTATTTGGCAAACATAAAAAACGATTCAGAATACAGTAAAAACTACTACAATTTAGCAACAGCCTATTATGACAATAATGAATTTAGAAAAGCCATCAACAGCATGCAGGAATATGTTAGTAGAAACCCTACAAATGCTGATGCATATTTAATTATGGGCAAGGCTGCTGGTAACCTAAAAGATTTTGAATCGGCTGTTAATTATTTAAACAAAGCATTGCAAATTGCACCTCAACGAATTGATATTTTGAACTTTCATGGAATGGCAAACGGAATGATTGGAAGGCAAGATCAAGCTGAGATTTCCTTTAAAAAAGCATTACAGCTCGAACCCAATCGTGCAGATTTATTGATGAATTTAGCCTTGTGTTTTCATCAGCAAGAAAAATTTGAAGAAGAAATTCAAACCCTACAAAAGATTTTAAGGATTGATCCCAACAATCAAACTGCAAAAAATCAATTGCAGCAGTTGAGTAAATAAATTACACCTATATCAGCTAAGAAGACCGCTAGAATGCCTTATTTTGCAGAATGGCAAGAAAGAAGAACAGGCATACAATTTATAGAGAAGTTGAAGTGCTAGACACGGCAGCAGAAGGCAAATCTTTGGCAAAAATAAACGACAAAGTTTTGTTTATTCCAATGACTGTGCCTGGAGATATTGTAGATGTTCAAATCAACAAAAAAAGAAAAAATTACCTTGAAGGTCGCGTAGTTCATTTTCATCATTATTCTGAAAAAAGAGTTGAACCGATTTGTGAGCATTTTGGAGTTTGTGGCGGTTGCAAATGGCAATTTTTAAGCTATGCTGATCAGTTGGAGAACAAGCAACGAACAGCTATAGATGCATTGCAGCGAATTGCAAAGGTTTCTTTGCCTGAGTTTCCACCAATCATTGGTTCAGAAGCAACTACCTTTTACAGAAATAAATTAGAATTCACATTTTCCAATAAAGAATGGCTGACACAAGAGCAGGTTGATTCTGAAGAAAATTTTGAACATAGAAATGCATTGGGCTTTCATGTACCTGGAAGGTTTGATAAAGTATTGGACATCAAAAAATGCTGGTTGCAAAAAGACCCTTCCAATGCCATTCGCCTCTGGGTGAAAGAATATGCATTGAAAAATGAGTTAGCCTTTTTTGATTTAAGAGAGCAAGTCGGTTATTTGAGAAACCTCATTGTCCGAATTACCGGCACAGATGAAATAATGGTTATTTTTTCACTATTCGAAGAACAAAAAGAAGTTCGAGAAAAAATGCTCACCGAATTTCAGAAAGCTTTTCCTGAAATCAAGTCAATTATGTATGTAATTAACCCTAAGAGAAACGACACCATTCACGATTTAGAAATACAATGCTTTCATGGAGAAAATCACATCTTTGAACAAATGAAAGCTTTTGAAACAGAAAAGGTTTTAAAATTTAAAATTGGTCCAAAATCCTTTTATCAAACCAATTCAAAGCAGGCAGAAATGCTCTATGAAGTAGTTGGCAAATTTGCAGCTATAAAAGAAAATGAAGTTGTTTATGATTTATATACCGGCACAGGAACCATCGCCAATTATTTAGCGCATAAAGCGAAAAAAATGATTGGGATTGAATATGTTCCTGAGGCTATTGAAGACGCTAAAGAAAATGCCAAAATCAATTCAATCGACAATACTGCATTTTTTGCCGGAGACATGAAGGATATTTTTGTAGCGGAATTTATAAAAGAAAATGGTCAACCTGATTTAATAATTACTGATCCACCGCGTGCAGGAATGCATCAAGATGTCATCAATCAGTTGTTGAATTTAGCAGCAGATCGAATTGTTTATGTTAGCTGTAATCCGGCAACTCAGGCGAGAGACATTCAGCTTTTAAGTGAAAAATACGAATTGGAAAAAAGTCAAGCTGTAGATATGTTTCCGCACACACACCATGTTGAAAATGTAGTTTTATTGAAATTGCAATAATCTAAATGTAACTACTCAGTATATTTATACATACTAAACCTACATGTAAAACTAAAACCACATAGAATCATAGAAATTGGATATAACACAAAAATACCTTGATGATTTAACTTATGAATTAGTAGGAGCTGCTATTGAAGTTCACAAGGCAATGGGTCGTGGACTACTTGAAAGTGTTTATCATGAATGTTTAAAAGAGGAGTTATTACATAGAAAAATAAATTTTTTATCAGAGCTTAAAATCCCTGTTAGTTATCGAAGTAAAAAATTAACAATTGATTTTAGATGCGATTTTTTTGTTGAAAACTCAATAATCATTGAACTTAAATCAATCAATGAGTTCTCTGCCATTCATGAAGCGCAGCTTCTGAACTATATGAAACTTTTAAAAGCTCCAAAAGGTATTTTAATCAACTTTAACTGCAATAATATCTTTCATGAAGGGCAGAAGACTTTAGTAAATCAATATTTTAGTGATTTACCAAAGCAATAAAAACTATGATACTATGTGGTTAAAAATTATACTTTCAATATAAATAAATATGGGCTTTTTTAGCTTTTTTTCTCAGAAAAATCCGGACTTCTTAAAGGACGACGAAATTGAAGCGGCAAACCTATTGCAAAGCATCTGTAACGCCTATGCCAACGGAAATCCAAATTACATTCCAAATGGCATTAGCAAACTATCCTTTGGTATTTACGAGATGGCATTTAACCGAACCGATGAAGATATCGTGCCACTTGAAATACTCAATAATTCCGATTTTTTAGAAAAACGTCCAAGGCTTATGGCCTACCTGGAAATGTTGAAAAAAATACAACTGTTTTTAAAGAAAGTGGTAAGTGATGAAAAAATTTTAGCTAACCACCAAAATCGAACGCTTTTCAGAGATTTGATTTTAAAAATATTAAAATCAGTTGTGTCGGATATCGAGGGCTTACAAAAAAATTGACACACATGACAAAACCGGTAACAAATTGGCAAGCGAGGTATGAAAGTGGTGAAACAGGCTGGGATATAGGTCAGGTGAGTACCCCTTTGAAAGAGTACTTTGATCAGCTTAGTGATAAATCGATTCGCATTCTAATTCCAGGATGTGGAAATGCATACGAAGCAGCCTACTTGCACGAACAAGGATTTAAAAACATCTTCTTGCTAGACATTGCTCCAAAACCTCTTGAAGACTTTGCCCTGAGAAATCCAAGTTTTCCTAAAAGTCATTTGATTGAAGAAAATTTTTTCGACCACAACGAGCAATATGATTTAATTGTGGAACAAACTTTTTTCTGCGCCATTAGCCCTAAACACAGAGCTGCTTATGCCAAAAAAGCGCATGAATTACTCAAACCAAATGGCAAATTAATGGGTTTATTGTGGTCAGTTCCTATGAATGAGACAATCCCACCATTTGGAGGAAACAAAGAAGAGTATCACAAGTACTTCGACCCATATTTTAGTTATGTTCATTTCGATGAATCTTTTAATTCCATAAAGCCAAGAGCTGGAAAAGAATTATTTTTATGTGCCAAAAAGAAATAAATTAGCAATCTATAAATGCTGTATTATGCCGGAAAGTAAATCGCTTATTCTTGATCATAAAAATATTGAGCAAAAAATCAATCGAATTGCCTATCAGATTTATGAAACACATTACGATCAAAAAAAAATAATCATTGCGGGAATAGCTGAAAGTGGATTTATTTTGGCAAAACTCATTTCAATGAAGTTAAAAAAAATATCGCCTTTAGATGTAGTGATGTGCGAGTTGAAAATCAACAAAAAAAATCCACTTCAATCAGAGATTAACCTCAACATTGAACCAAAAGATTTTAAAAATGAAACCATCATTGTAGTCGATGATGTTTTGAATTCAGGAAAGACAATGATGTATGCCATCAAACCTTTCTTAGAAGTTCCGATTAAAAAACTCAGTATTGCCGTTTTAATTAATCGCAGCCATAAACGATTTCCACTCAACGCTGACTATGTTGGGCTATCTCTGACCACTACGCTCAAAGAACACATTGAGGTGAGCCTTGAAAAAGGAAATTATGCCGCATACTTAAGCTAAGTAGAAAAGCCAAATTTTCTAAAAAAGGCGCAATTATTGTAAAGGGTTTGAAATGCAAAAATGGAAAATTAGTTTAGTTGCGCTTCTAGCACTTATTTTACTTCTACCTTCCTACTACCCTAGCCTTTTCAAAAAAGCTCCTTCACCTGAAGCAGCAGTTGAACAATTTAAAATCACACTTTCTAATAAATCAGAAGATTTAAGAAATCAATTACTGCGTTTAAAGGAACTAAGGGAGCTTGGCGAACTTGATTTTTATAAGAATACCTTATCTAAAGAAAAAACTGAAAAAGGCTTATCGTTCTATATTTATAAACATTCAGATTTAATTTATTGGTCAGAAAATACCCACCAACTGAACAAAGACGAACTTTTTGATTCTTCGTCACTCTACATAACCACCAACTCATTTTACAAGAAAATTATAGTAGAAGAAGGCTCCTTTAAATATGTAGGATTGATTCTTTTGTATCAAGAATATCCTTTAAAAAACAAATACCTCAAAAGTGGTTTTGCTGCTGATTTTGAATATGAACTCATAAAAGGCCTAAGCATTCAAAAAAATGAGTTTCCATTAATTGAAAATGAAGCAGGTGAAGGGTTGCTTTTTGCCACTTTTAACTCCATTGATTTTGAAAAAAAAGTTCTTATTTGGAACAACTTCCTATTATTCATTGGACTTCTACTTTTAATTTTTGTAATTTATAGAATAGCTTATTCGAGTAAATACAGTGCCTATTTTTACATTGCTACAACACTACTGGTTCGATTTTTACTTTTTGTATACAAGCCTGAAACCATTGTTTCAAGTGAATTTTTTCAATCCAATAAATTAGCTTTTTCTACTTTTATCCCTTCGTTGGGCGATTTAGCTTTACACCTCATTGCTCTTTTCATTATTATTTATCAACTAAATAAGATAGTAAACAACTCTAAAAACTGCTTGATTTCGCTGCTGCATTTTGCTTTGAGTTTAGTGATGACCTATTTGTCAGTTAAACTTATAAGTATCAGTATATCAGCCTCTCAAATCACTTTCAATCTAAACAACCTCTTTAAACTCAACGAATACAGCTTAATCATTCTGCTGTGTTTCTGCTTGCTATTCATTATTTCCATCATAAGTTTAAGTAGTTCAGTCTCATTAATTAATAGATCCTTTAGCAAAAACAGTCGCTTTTTTATTAAGGTTTTAGGTATTGCAGTTTATTTACTCGTATTGTTTATTGGATTAAAGGTACATTGGATTTATTGGTCCATTGTTCCCCTCTTTTTGCTAATTAACTTTTACTTCAGTCATTCTAATGGAAAGAAGTTAGTCACTTCAGGTTTTATCTTGATTTTATCGACAGCTGTAATTGCATTTTGGGTCAACTTTAAAATTGAAAGTAAGCAAAGAGGGCAAAGTGATTATATCCTTCAAAAACTTGCAGAAGAACGAGATCCTGTTGCAGAATTTCTATTTAATGACATTCAAAATCAACTTAGTAAAGATTCTCTTCTTTTAGAAAAGGTTGGTGATTATTGGTCAAACAAAAAACAAATTGATCAATACCTCAAAGAGACATACTTTGATAGCTATTGGAATCGCTACCTCATTAATTTTTCGATTTGTGAATCAAGTGATTTTCTCTACATTAATGAATGGGAAACATCCGTGAGTTGTTACAGCTATTACGAAAACAGAATTCGCTCAGAAGGAAACACGGTGAGTTCAAGCAATCTTTTTCAGCTTCAAAACCTAGCGGGGAGAATTGACTACATTGGTGAAATATCATTGAAGAAAGACACTTTAAATTATCGTTTGTACATTGAACTAAGTGCCAATTATTTCAGCGAAAATGAAGGTTATCCTGAATTGCTTTTGGATGATGACAGTCAAAATAATAAAATTGATTTATCCGCATACTCTTATGCTGTTTACAACAAGAATCTATTGGTTTTTAATAACGGTGAATACAATTATTCTATCACTCCAAAGTTAGATGCACTCCCAGCAAACAGTTATTATAAATACCAATCAGATGGATTTATTCACTCTGCTTATCAAAAACATGAAAACACACTCATTATTTTGAGTTCTCCCAATTATGCAGCTATTGATTTTCTTACGGCATTTGCATATTTAACGGTTCTTTTCTCACTTCTGTTTTTTAGCTTCGCACTTTCACTTAAAAACTTTCCATTTTATTTTAATCCAAATTTCAGAGATTTTTCAACTAAAATTCTACTTTATTTGATTGGTTCACTTTTGATGGCATTAGTTTTTGTGGCAATCGGTTCAAATTATTACATCACAGAGCAATACCGCGAAAAAAACATCAATAACCTAAAAGAAAAACTGCGCTCTATTCGATTGGAACTAGAAACTTCCATTGGTCAAGAAGATCAATTAAGTAATAATAAAGACTTTTCAAATTACTTGTCATCACTGCTAATCAGATTCTCAAATATCTTTTATACTGACATTAATTTTTATGATTTAGAAGGAAACCTCTACAGCAGTTCTCGTCCTGAGGTATTTGAGAAAACACTGAAAAGCAAGCGAATGGATCCACTTGCATTTTACAACATTGTAGAAAAGGAGAAAGCTGAATGGGTTCAAAACGAAAAAATTGGTGAGTTACAATACCTTTCTGCTTACAAGCCATTTGTGAATTACAACAATGAAATTATCGGTTATGTCAACTTGCCCTATTTTGTGAAACAAGGTAAGCTACAAGAAGAAATTTCCAACTTTTTAGTCTCAGTGATTAATATTTATGTAGCCATTTTTGTTTTGTCCCTTTTCATTTCCATTCTGCTCATCAACCAACTTTCTAAGCCACTTTTATTGATTCGAAAGCAAATTGCTCGATTAAAAATTGGTTCGTCGATTGAATTAATTGAGTGGGACAGTAAAGATGAGATTGGCGCATTGGTAAATGAATACAATCGCATTGCAATTGAACTCAACGAAAGTGCAGAGGAACTAGCCAAGTCGGAGCGAGAAGGCGCGTGGAGAGAAATGGCGAAGCAAGTTGCACATGAAATAAAAAATCCACTCACACCAATGAAGTTAAGTATTCAGCACCTTCAATTGGCCGCAAAATCAAACAGCCCTGATTTAAATGAGCGCATTAAAAAAACATGTGAAACCATTATTCAACAAATTGATAGTTTGAGCAACATTGCCTCCGCATTTTCAGCTTTTGCTAAACTCCCTGAAAAATCACTAAAGGAAATTGATTTAATTCCACTCATTAAGAACATTATCAATCTATTTTCAGCTGATGCAAACATACAATTTGCAACCAACGGAATTAAATCGGCTGTTATTTTTGCAGATAAAGATCAATTGTTGCGCTTATTAAACAACATTATGAAAAATGCTGTTCAAGCTTCGAAAGAGGGTTTAACTGCTGAGATTTTCCTCGATTTATCAATCCAAGATGAATTCTTCAAGCTTTCTGTCAAAGACATGGGAATTGGAATAGAAGATGATAAACTGGAAAAGATATTTGAGCCAAATTTCACCACCAAATCGTCAGGCACAGGTTTGGGATTAGCTTTATCGAAAAACATTTTAGAGCAAATGGGCGGTAAAATTGAAGTTAGCTCAGAATTGGGAATGCAAACAACTTTTTCAATCTACTTTCGGATTGCATAACAAATCCACTATTTTTGCTTAAAAATTGAACCATGTCAAATTTATTAATTGAAAATCGTGCAAATGCACAAATAATCACCATTAACCGAGCTGAAAAATTGAATGCTTTAAACAAGCAAACAATTCAAGAACTAAGCGATGCTTTAAAACTTGCTGAAGAAGATCAAGCTGTGAAGGCAATTATTATCACCGGTGCTGGAGAGAAAGCTTTTATTGCTGGTGCTGATATTTCAGAATTTTATGAATATTCAGTGGATCAAGCTAAGGAGCTTTCAGGTGGCGGACAAGAAAAATTATTTGACTTGGTTGAAAACCTTTCAAAACCTGTGATAGCTGCAATTAATGGATTTGCTTTGGGTGGTGGCTTGGAATTAGCAATGGCCTGCCACATTCGACTGGCTTCAGAAAATGCTAAAATGGGTTTACCAGAAGTGAGTTTAGGAGTGATTCCCGGATATGGTGGAACTCAGCGTTTAGCTCAATTAGCAGGGAAAGGAAAAGCATTTGAATTGATTTTTACAGCTTCCATGATTAAAGCTGATGTAGCATTAGAAGTTGGACTTGTCAACTATGTGGTTACTCAAGTAGAATTGATTGATAAATGTTTAGAAATAGTTCAGCAACTCTCAAAAAATTCTTCAGTTGCCATATCAGCTGCCATTCGAGCAATAAATAGTGGATACAAAAGTGGAGAAAATGGCTACCAAACTGAAATTGATGAATTTGCTAATTGTTTTAAATCAGAAGATTTTAAAGAAGGAACAAGTGCTTTTCTAGAAAAAAGGAAAGCTAATTTTCCAAATAAATAAATATGCTACTTGTAAAAAATAAGTATTGAGAGCACTGCAAAAATTAGCAGGGCAAACTGCAATTTACGGACTTCCAAGCATTATCGGTCGTTTGCTGAACTACCTGTTAGTGCCATTGCACACAGGCAGATTCATGCTGAGTGAATATGGGGAAATCACTGAAATGTATGCCTATGTTTCATTTTTGGTGGTTTTATTAACGTATGGAATGGAAGTCGCTTATTTTCGCTTCCAAAGTAAGGGCGATTACGAGCATAAAACAGTTTTTAGTACCATTCTATTTTCATTGATTGGCACTACTTCCATCTTCATCTTCTTAGCTTCCTATTTTTCAATTGACATTGCCAATTTTTTAAAGTACCCCGACAACAATGAATATGTTATCTGGTTTGCTTTTATTGTCGGCTTAGATGCCATTTCTTCCATTCCACTTGCTCGCTTAAGGGTTGAGAACAAAGCATATCGTTTTGCTGCAGTGAACCTGATTTCAATTTTTGTCAACATCGGTCTCAATCTTTTTTGGATAGGCTATTGTATTCCTGCTCACCTTCAGGGTGATAGCAATTTTCTTATTGATACTTTTTACAGTCCCGATATTGGAATTGGTTATGTTTTCATTTCCAATCTATTTGCAAGTTGTATAAAATTCATCCTGCTTTCACCCATCATGCTGCAAGCCAAAGCAATTTTTGAAAAGAAATTGTTGAAGAAAATGTTGATTTACGGCAGTCCATTGCTCATTTCGAGTTTGGCAATCATGGTGAACGAAAATGCTGACAAAATCATGATTAAATGGCTGTTGATAGAAAGTAAGGGACTTTATGAAGCAACAGCTAATGTTGGAGTTTATGGAGGTGTTTACAAATTGTCAATCATTATTACCTTGTTTATTCAAGCATTTCGTTATGCTGCTGAGCCATTCTTTTTCTCGAAAGAAAAGGAAACAGATGCAAGAGAAACATATGCAAACATTATGAAGTACTTTGTAATTGTTTGTACCATCATCTTTTTGGTGGTTATTTTTTACATCGATATTTTCAAGCATTTTTTAGCAAAACAAGAATATTGGGAAGGGCTGCATGTTGTACCAATTCTTTTATTTTCTAATATTTTCTTGGGAATTTTCTACAACCTTTCCGTTTGGTACAAGCTCAATGGCAAAACAAAATTTGGTGCATACATTGCTTTAGTGGGTGCTTTGATCACCATCTTATTAAACTTTATTTTAATTCCAAAAATCGGTTATACTGGATCTGCTTGGGCAACTTTTGTTTGCTATGGCAGCATGGTGGTAATTTCCTATTACTTTGGTCAAAAATATTTCAAGATTGACTATCCACTAAAAAGAATTTTCTTTTATCTGGGTTTAGCCTTGCTTCTATTCTTTGTTTCAGTTTGGTTAAAACCAATTCTGTCAGAAACGATGACGTATTTAATTAATTCTCTATTTTTATTAAGCTACTTTGGCATAATTTGGGTTTTAGAAAAACCTAAAAAAGCCATAATTTCGTAACTTCTAAATTCTTCCTAGTTCATGAAAATAAGAATCGTTAATCAATCCAAACATCCACTACCGCATTATGCAACCAATGCATCTGCAGGAGTAGATTTAAGAGCAAATTTATCTGAGTCAATTTCACTTTTGGGTGGAGAAAAAACCATCGTTCCCACAGGACTTTTTCTTGAAATACCTGAAGGATATGAAGCGCAAGTTCGTCCGAGAAGCGGTTTAGCTTACAAACATGGCATCACAGTTTTAAATTCACCTGGCACCATTGATGCTGATTATCGAGGAGAAATTAAAGTATTATTGGTCAATCTTTCGAAAGAAACATTTGTGATTGAAGATGGCGAAAGAATTGCTCAAATGGTTTTTGCTAAACACGAACAAGCAACTTGGATTGAAACAGAAGTGTTAACAGATACTGAACGTGGAAGTGGAGGATTCGGTAGTACCGGAAAATCCTAAGCTATCGCTATTAACTTAAACGAGTACTTAAACTCAAATCTAATAAAAGACATCATTATATGAAAATTATTGTTCCTATGGCAGGCCGAGGAAAAAGAATGAGGCCACACACGCTTACTATTCCAAAACCATTGCTTCCAATAGCAGGCAAGCCAATTGTTCAGCGCTTGGTTGAAGACATTGCTGCAGTTTGCCAAGAACCGATTGAAGAAATTGGATTTGTAATTGGAGATTTTGGAAGAGAGGTTGAAAAGCACTTAATCGAAGTAGCTGAAAGTCTTGGCGCTAAAGGAAAAATATACCATCAAGAAGAGGCTTTAGGAACTGCTCATGCAATTCTTTGTGCCAAAGAAATTATGGAGGGTAAAACCATTGTCGCTTTTGCTGATACACTTTTTCGGGCTGATTTTAAATTAGATGACAGCAAAGATGGTATTATATGGGTGCAAAAAGTCGAAGACCCTTCTGCTTTTGGAGTAATTAAATTAAATGAGCAAAATCAAATTACTGATTTTATAGAAAAACCAAGCACTTTTGTATCTGATTTAGCAATCATCGGAATCTACTATTTTAAAGATGGTGCCTACTTAAAAGAAAACTTGCAGTATTTAATCGACAACGATATAAAAGACAAGGGAGAGTACCAAATTACAGATGCACTTGAGCGAATGAAAAATGCTGGAACAAGTTTTGCTCCTGGAGAAGTTACAGAGTGGTTGGATTGTGGAAATAAAAATGCGACGGTATTTACCAATCAACGGGTATTGGAGTTTATTAAAAAAGAAGATATTGTTGCAAAATCGGCTCACATTGAAAACAGCCAAATAATCGCACCATGTTACATTGGAGAAAATGTAAGTATTAAAAATGCTGTGGTTGGTCCACATGTTTCAATTGGAGATGGTACAATCATTGAAAATTCTATAATTAGCAACAGCATAATACAAACTAACAGTCGAATTAAAGGATTAAACCTTACCAATTCAATGATTAGTAACCATACACAATTAGAGGAAAATGCCAAAGAATTAAGCATCGGTGATTTTAATGAATGGAAAAACTAAAATGATTAAAAATTTATTTCTATTATTTATTGTCTTTTCACTGTTTGCATGTGCTAGCAAGAAAGAAACGCTTGATTCATCTAATAAAGCGTCTTCAAAAAGACCAATTCTAAGTGAAGAAAAAAGGGTTTTATTTGGAAGAACTTACATCGATGGGAGTAAAGCAAAGATTTTAGAAGATTTTGAGCGAGCAGAAACACTTTTTCAAAATGCAATAAAAATTGATCCATATAGTGCAGCAGCTCACTTTGAATTAGGTTCCGTGTATGGTTTACTCGGAAAAAACGATTTGGCGTTTAAAGAATTTCAACGAGCCAATGAATTAGATCCTAGCAATTATTGGTATAAACTTTCCTATGCTACATTTCTTCAATCTGAACAAAAAATTAAAGAATCAATAAAAGTTTTTAAGGAGCTTGTAGAAGAAAATCCTGAAAAAATCGAATTGAAATATGAGCTCTCAAAGTTATTGTTCGGTGTTCGTGAGTATAAAGAAAGTATTCATTACCTCAATAAAATCGAAAATGACATTGGAGTAAATGAGGAGATTTCATTTTTAAAACAACGCATTTACCTTTCTCAAAATAATATAGAAGCAGCAACAGAAGAAGTTAGAAAATTGATTGATAAGTTCCCTGAAAATATCAATTACTATGGAGTACTTGCTGACATCTACTTATCAAACAACTTACAGGATAAGGCCTTAGAAGTTTATGAACAGATGCAAAAACTTGCTCCTGAAAACTACCTTGTTCAATTTTCTTTAGCTGAATACCATCGTTCTGAAGGAAATCAAGAAGCTTATTTAATTTCCCTTAAAAAAGCATTTTCTAATTCTGAAATGGACATCGACGATAAAATCAAATACTTTTTAAATTTTTATCAAGTCAATACTAATAACAAAGAGAAAAAAGAAGAAGGATTGGAACTTTGCGAAAGAATTGTTGAAGCTCATCCTGAAAATGCAAAGTCACATGCGCTTCACGGTGATTTTTTGTATTTCAACAATCAAGTTGAGGATGCAAAAGAAGCTTACAAACAAACTATTGCAATTGACAGTAGCAGATTTCCGATTTGGAATCAATTACTTGTTATTTTTTCTGAAACACGAGATAATGCAGGTTTATTAAACTATGGAAAAAGAGCGACATCACTTTTTCCTAACCAACCAACTGTTTTTCTGCTTTACGGATTGGGGTTGTCAGAAGATAAACAGCATACAGAAGCAATCAAAGTATATGAGTATGCTACTGATTTAGTCATCGATAATCAAGCATTAAAAAGTCAATTATATTCTTCTATTGGTGATAGTTACCATGAAATTGGCAATCATGTAAAATCAGATGAAAATTATGAAAAAGCGCTTTCATTAGATCCAAATAATGTTTACGTCCTCAATAATTACAGCTATTACCTTTCATTAAGGAAAGAAAACTTAGAAAAAGCAAAACAGATGTCTTTAAAATCAAATGAACTTGCGCCAAATCAGGCTTCATTTCAAGACACCTATGCTTGGATTCTATATCAACTTAGCGAATATAAAGAAGCTAATAAATGGATTGATAAAGCATTGTCTACAGACGGTTCAAGCGCAGTATTATTGGAACACAAAGGAGATATCATGTATCAATTGGGTGATGTAGAAGCTGCAGTAAAATACTGGAAAAAAGCAAAAGCTGCTGGTAGTGACTCAAAACTGCTTGATAAAAAAATTGAAGAGAAAAAACTATATGAATAAAGTTTCTACCTTTCTAATCTTAATCCCCTTACTCTATCTATTTTCATGTAAAACTGCAGAAAAGGCTAAAAAAAGTGATTTAGAAGGCAAAAAAACTGAATACCTTGTCAATCAAATGAACCTGAATGCTTTTGAATTTTCTACCTTGAATTTTAAAGCTTCTGTACAAATCGAAAATGAGGGTGGAAAAAAGAATTCATTTCGTGCAAACTTTAGATTGAAAAAAGACAGTGCTATTTGGATTTCTATTAGTCCGGCTTTAGGCATTGAAGTAGCGAGATTATTAATAACTGACGATACAGTTAAAATCATCAATCGATTAAATAAAGAATATTTTATTGGGGACTATAATTACCTTAATAAACGATTTAACATTGAATTAGAGTTTCAGCTATTACAAGCATTAATTCTTGGAAACCCAATTGATTTTGAAATAAATGAAAAGCTTAACTTTTCTACTGATAAGACCTTTTACTATTTAGGAAATTTAAAAAAACGAAAAGCCAAGAAAGCTGATGATAAACCACAAAAAATAGAGCGAAAGGACGAGGAAGTATTTAGTATTTGGTTAGAACCAATTAATTTTAAAATCTCAAAATTGCTTTTTTCTGATTTGTCTGCCAATCGATTTGTTCAGGGTAAATACAGTAACTTTACAAGCATTAATGATCAATCATTAGCTCAAAATCTAGACTTTAATTTTCAATCTGAAAAACCTGTGAAAATAAAAATGGATTATTCAAAAATTGATTTAAATGAATCCATTAACTTTCCATTCAATGTTCCATCCAAGTATGAGCAAGTATTTTATTAGGCTTTTCTTCAGTTTTGCTTGTATATTTCTGCTAAGTGGTCTTGCTTTTGGACAAAGTAAAAAGGATCTTCAGCAGAAGAAAAAACAATTGCAAGAGGAAATTCAGTACACCAATAAATTATTGCAAGAAACTGAAAAATCCAAAAAAACTACCTTAAATCAATTACGACAGCTCAACAGTAAAATTAAAAGTAGAGAGGATTTGATCTTCACAATGGAGCAGGAAATTGACCTACTTGAAGACAGTATTCTAATACAAATTAGCAATGTTGATAGCTTAGAAAAGGACTTAGTACAGCTGAAAGATGAGTATGCGAAGATGATTCAGAATGCTTATAAAAATAGAAGTGCATACAATAAAATGATGTTTCTTTTGGCTGCTGATAATTTCAATCAAGCCTTTAAGCGATTAAAGTATTTTCAGCAGTATGCTCAATTTCGTCAAAATCAAGCTGAAAAAATACTTGCCCAAAAAGCGGAGATAGACAAGCAAATCAAAGTATTGGCTGCAATCAAGCAAAGTAAAGAAGGTTTACTTCAAGCTAAATTGAATGAAAAGAATCTTTTAGCTGGTGAGAAGAGCAAACAAGAGAGTACGGTCAATTCTCTTAAGGGCAAAGAACAGCAATTGAAAAAAGAATTGAAGCAAAAAGAAATAGCAGCTCAAAAAATTACCAAAGCCATAGAGAAAATTATTGCTGAGGAAATTAGAAAAGCAAGAGAAGAAGCTGCTAAGAAAGGTAAAGCATCTGAAGGCTTTCCTTTAACTCCTGAGGCGCAAAAGCTTTCTAACTCTTTTGTAGCGAATAAGGGCATGCTTCCATGGCCCGTTTCTGAAGGAATTATCACCGCTCGATTTGGTCAACACCCTCACCCTACCCTTAAAGGTGTGACACTTCAAAACAACGGTATTGAAATTTCTACCACAAAAGAAAACATGGGTAGAGCAGTTTATGAAGGCACTGTGAGTAAAATAATTGTTATACCTAACGATGGAAAAGCTGTGATGATTAATCATGGTCAGTATTTTACTGTTTATTTCTACTTTAAAGAAGTATTTGTAAGTGCCGGTGAAAAAGTAAGTACCAAGCAAAATATTGGAATCTTAATGTCTGACAAAGATGTAAATACCTCCAACCTGCACCTAGAAATATGGAAAGTGACAGGAAAAACTCCTGACAAACTAAATCCTGAGCAATGGATTTATAAGAAGTAAGCTTCTTTAGCGATTTAGTAGCTCTTTAACAAGTTTATTAATATCTCCACTATGAACATCAAAAACTAACGTTGCTTTTTCATAATAAGGAGCTCTTTCAGTCATTTTTTCATTTACTAGCTGTGCAATCTCTTCATCATCTAAATTTGAAGTAAGTGGACGTTTGATTCTATTCTGTCGAAGCCTGCCAATTAAATCAGGAATTGGCACACGAAAGTAAATGCTTAATCCCTTAGATTGTATAAAATTTAGATTATCCTCCGAACAAGCTGTCCCTCCTCCTAAAGCAATGACTTTATTTGTGGTAAAATCAAGTTGACGTAAAACACGGCTTTCTAATTCTCGGAAATAAGCCTCCCCTTTCTCACTAAAAATAGTTTGAACAGTTATTCCGACTTCATTTTCAACTAAAGCATCCGTTTCTATGAATTCTAGTTCAAGTTTTTTAGCCAACTTCTTCCCCAAAGTCGATTTACCCGAAGCCATAAAACCCATTAAAAAAATACTTTGCTTCATGATTTAAGAGGTGAGTCAGCTTCTTTTTTCATCTTATTAAACACCATCCGCTGCAATAAATTGGGAAAAAACTTCTTTAACATTACAGCCATTTTACCTTCAAAAGTTAAAACAAGGTTGGGCTTTCTGTACTTTATTGCTTTGAAGATATGTGAAGCTACTTCTTCGGCAGACATCATTTTCTCTTCTTCTCTGGGAGATTCTCCTTGACTTGAACCATCGGCAGTTAAAGCCATATTTCGTATGTTAGAAGCCGTAAAACCAGGACAAGCTATCAAAACATGTAAATTATTCTCTAAATTTTCAGTTCTAAGTGCTTCTAAAAAACCCTGCATTGCAAATTTTGAAGCAGAATAGCCTGTCCTTGCAGGCAATCCAACATATCCAGCGATGGAAGAAATTCCTGCTACAGAACCTTTGCTTTTCAACAAATAAGGTAAAGCGTATTTGGTACAATAAACCGTTCCCCAAAAATTAATATCCATTACATTTTTGATGATCGATAAATCAGCTTCATTAAACAAAGCACGCATTGAAATACCAGCATTATTAATCAGAATATCAATTGCTCCAAAGCGCTGAATTGTTGCTTCAATTAAATGCTTGCAATCTTGCTCCTTAGCAACATCAGCTACAACTGTTAAAACTGCTGTTCCTTTCAATGCATTATCAGCTGCTGCTCCATCTAGTTTTTGTTTATTTCTTGCAGCCATAACGATCTTGGCACCTTCTAAGGCAAATTGTATTGCGGTTGCTTTCCCAATTCCTGAAGATGCCCCTGTAATAATTACTACCTTATTTCTCATTCATTTCATTTAGATAAAACAACTGTGTATTGATTAGTTTTGCTTTTCGGATTCAAATTTAATCGAAGCATGTCAATTCAAGAAGTAAGTGACAAAATAACAGAAAAGGAATTTCACGAACTACCTTTTAAAATTTACAAAAACGATCCATATTGGGTGCCACATCTCAAGCAGGATATTCAAAAAGTATTTGATTCACAAAAAAATAAGTTTTTCAGACATGGAGAAGCAACTCGTTTTGTTTTACACCAAGATGGGAAAGTAATTGGTAGAGTTGCTGCATTTATCAATCACAAAGCCAACAAAAAATCAACTGCTAAAGTTGGTGGAATGGGATTTTTTGAGTGCATCAATGATCAAGATGCTGCATTTCTACTTTTTGATACGGCTAAAAATTGGCTGAAAGACAAAGGAATGCAAATCATGGAAGGTCCTGTCAACTTTGGAGAAAGAGATAAATTTTGGGGATTAATTATCGAGAATTTTGAATATCCTCCCTACTATAATCAGAATTACAATCCAGAATATTATGTACCCTTTTTTGAGGCATACGGATTCAAGACTTATTTCGAACAGTTCATTTATTATAGAACAACTACTGCCGAGTTGAGTCCACTTTTAGTGGATAAATCAAAACGAATTCGAAAAAATCCAGACTTCAGTTTTGAGACCATTAAAAAGAAAAATCTAGAAAAGTACGCGGAAGATTTCAGAATCGTCTATAATCGAGCTTGGGCGAAAGGGCATGCAGGATTTATTCCAATGGAAAAAGCACAAGCGATGGCAATTATGAAAACGATTAAACCAATTATGGATGAAAAATTGATTCTATTTTCCTACTACAAAGGAGTTCCAGCAGGTTTTTTTATTGCGCTTCCTGAAATCAATCAAATTTTTAAACACGTAAATGGAAACCTTAATTGGTGGGGAAAAATTAAATTCCTCTACCATAAACTCACGGGAACTTGCACCACTTTCTTTGGATTGGCATTTGGAGTAGATCCGGATTTTCAAAGCAAAGGACTTGAAGGTGCTTTAATGGATGAATGTCAGAAAATTGTTACCAAAAAGAATCAATACAAAGATTTAGTCATCACTTGGATTGGCGATTTTAATCCCAAAATGATTCATGTAATCCAGAATCTTGGTGCAAAAAAACTTCGTACCATGGCAACATTGCGTTATTTAATCGATAAAAACGTGAAATTTGAGCGAATTAAATCAATTAAATAAACTCATTAACAATAAGTTAAAACTAAAAGAATTTTTTATTAAAAAAGGACTTTCTAAAGTTTGTCAATTCAACCAAGGCTACTATATTTGCAGTCCGAAAAAAAAGCTTGGTCTTCATGACCTTTTGACTTGCTAGCTCAGCTGGTAGAGCACATCCCTTTTAAGGATGGGGTCTTGGGTTCGAACCCCAAGCAAGTCACAAAAAGTATCAAAAAGCCACTCTAAAAACGAGTGGCTTTTTTGATTAAAATAATTCAAGTAAATGATCATTTTTGAACTTTAGTTGAATTGCTTGATTTTACTAACTTTGTGTAATACCCCGGTGCTGAAATTGGTAGACAGGCATGGTTGAGGGCCATGTGTCCTTACGGACGTGCAGGTTCGAGTCCCGTTCGGGGTACTTTTTATAAAACCTTCTCATTTTTGAGAGGGTTTTATTGTTTTTATGAAACTATTAAGGCCTTGTCGCTTTTGCAATAAGCTCTTATTTATAATTACCATAAGCCGCTTTTAATGCCTTTATAGCTTAAGAAAATCTATTAACGGCATTAACTACAACTTTGGTATAAAATTAACTCGGTAACTTATGTTACAGATTCTTAACTAAAAATTAGCTATTATTGCTCTTTCTATAAAGTATAGAGAAATAACCTTCATAAAAAAAAATCATGAAAAAGAACATGGGCTCAGCTGATCGAATTTTTAGAATTTTCGTTGCTGCTATTATTGCTATTCTCTATTTTACTGACACGATTGAAGGAACTTTAGGTTTGGTATTGCTGATCGTATCTGTAATTTTTTTGCTTACAAGCTTCATAGGCTTTTGTCCTTTGTATGCTCCGTTAGGTATTTCTACTTGTAAAACAAAGAAATAAAAAAAAAAGCATCGTTTAAAAACGATGCTTTTTTAATCTATTACATTAGATATTACTCTTGAATAATTACTCCTTTTGCAACAAAAGTAGTTGCAATTTCAGGTTCAGTGATGGCAGCGATTGCCTCAGGACTTTCTCCACCATCTTCAGCATAATGCTTTAAATCTTCTACAGAAACTGTATCTGCATAAGCAGTTCCTTCAATTATTACATTTTTTCCCGCAATGTCTTTTGGTACAAAAAAGCCATAATCTTTAAAAGTAACGCGCATTAAGGTACCGTCTGATTTTTCAACCTTCATCCAACATCCTTTTTTCTTACAAACATCTTTTGCAGTAGCAAAAAGTTTAACTTCTAAGCTGTCTTTACCTTCCATTTCAATTGCAAATTCATCAATAGAAATTGCATTTTCAGCTTCTATTAGTTCTCCAAATTGAGTTTTTCCGGAATTTTCATCCACTTCTTCAACTACTTCTTCAGTAGTTTTTTCTGTTTCTTCAGTTGTTTTAGCTGCATTGTCGCAAGCAACAAAGCTTGAAATTAGGGCAATGCCTAAGAAATTTAAAATTCGTTTTTTCATAATTTAATTTTTGTAAATAAAGGACAAAAGTATGCTTTTTTATTATTTCGATAGAATTACAAATTCTGTCCGTCTGTTTTTAGCCCTTCCTAATTCTGTTTTATTTGATGCAATTGGTTTATTGGCACCAAAACCGTCAGATTCCAACCGGTTAGCACCAATTCCTTCTAAAATCAAGTAATTTTTCACCGATTGAGAACGTTCTTTCGAAAGCACTAAGTTAGCAATTGCATCACCAATATTATCGGTATGTCCGTAAATTGCTACTTTAACAGATGGATTTTCGGTTAAAAATTCAATAAACTCATCCAAAATATGTACAACCTGAATGCTCAAATCAGACGAATTAGTTTCAAAATTTATGTTGTTGATTTGATAAGTTTCACCAAGTTCAATTGGATTAAAAGACATTGGCTCCACTCGCATTGGTTTACCAACCACATCTTTAGTTGAATTGATGTATTGAGAAGTAAATGCATAGCCATTTTTCTTAGCCATCATCATCACATCCTCTTTTTCTGTAGCTGTAATCACCGCCACATACTCTCCTTTTTCTTCATCAACTACTCCTTGAGTCACTTTATTGGTACTCATATTTTTTAATTCAATACTCATTCCTTTAGCTGCATCAGGATCTTTACTTGCCACTGTACCTTTAACAAAAACTACGTCTTTTGGACGAGCGTATTCAGGAATTTCAAAGTAGTAAATGTCCAATCCTTTCATACCCAAATTAGAAGAGAAGTAGCCGTATTTTCCATCTGTACTCACCATAAACCCATGTTCATCATTCGGTGTGTTAATTGGCACACCAATATTAGTAGGAGAATTAAACTGTCCAAACTCATTCATTTTAGCAAAGAATATATCCTGACCTCCAACAGTTGGATGACCATCTGATGAAAAATACAAGGTATAACTATCTGAATGCATAAAAGGGGATTTTTCATTGCCCTCAGTATTGATTTTAGGGCCAAGATTGATAGCAGGCCCCCAAGAGCCGTCTTTCTGACGTTCTGTTTTATACAAATCCATACCTCCATAATTGTCTACTCCCCTTGCACTGGCAAAATACAAGGTTAAATTATCAGAAGAAATTGAAGGCTGACCTTCCCATGTATATTGACCGTTAATGTGTGCTCCAATTGACTTCAACTCTCCCCATTGACCCGATTTAAATTCCGAATAATAAATATCTCCGTTTGAAAATAAACTTTTTGTTTGTGGATGAGGAATTTGATCTACAATGGTGATAAAGAGTAATTTATTGTCTACAGAAATACTTGAACCTCCCTGATAACTTCCTTGATTAAAAGGTGTTGGCATTGGAATTCCACCTGAATAGGAGCCATCATATTTTTTTCTACTCTGTACAAAAAACTCCTTCTCTTGTTTTCCAATAGCACTTTTTGTATCAACTTCTGACCTTCTGGTAAAAAATAAATACTGATTGTCTGGCGAAAGCATTGGTAAAAACTCATCTTCTGAAGAAGAAGCTCCCTCAACTTTAATTGGATTAAAAGGAACAGGATTTTTAAAAATCGAAAAGTATTGATCTATTCGTTTTTTAAGATCGGTTGCTTCTTCTAATTCATTCTTTCTTTTCTTGTCTACATTGTTGATGTATTCTATCAACAATTGCTGAGCAATTTCATAAGTCCTTGCTTTGTAATGGTATTTTGCTAACCACAAGGTAGCCTCATAATTTCGAAAAGCAGGACAAGCTAAACGCGTTTTCTCATAGTAACTCAGTGTTCTATTTTTATTTTGAGGAACACTTTGATCTTTTTTACTATTCAAATAAGCTAAAATAGAAAGTGCTTCAACAAAGGCTTCATCTTCCTTAACTGACTCAATCAGTAAGCCATAAGCCTCATTTCCTTTAAAGGAATATTGTTGGGCTTTTTCATAAAGTTTTTGTGCTTTTTTTGAAGGCTTCTTACAGCTCCAATCTTCTTGAGAGAATCCTAAAATAAAATGAAAAAGTAGCATTGTAAAAATGCTACTTTTTAAAATTATAGAAATATGAACTCTTTTACACATCGAAAACTCCCCTTTAAGACCTTACAAATAAACTGAAAAGCTGCTTACTTAAATATCCCTTTTAGTTTTTTCTTTGCTTCTTCCTTCAATTTTTCTTCAGCTTTCTTTTTTTCTTTTTCCAATTCTTCTTTGGCTTTTTCTTCGGCCTCTTTTCTTTTCCTCTCTAACTCTTGTTGTGCTTTGTCTTTAGCTTCTTCCAATTCTTTCTTGGCTTTATCTTCCAACTCTTTCTTCTTCTTCTCCAACTCTTCCTTGGCCTTGTCATTTAAAGCATCGGTAGCATTACCTGCTGCTTGTTTAAAGTCGGTGGTAATTTTTGGATCTGTAGCAGGTCCAACCATTCTTACATCCACGTTAATGTTATCAGCCATACTCACATCAATTCCCTTTCCTGCTGCTTTTGCCAACAATCCATCAACTGCTGCATTGGCTGCTCCGCCAAACTCAGAACGTGGAATTTCAAATTTGAAAACATAATCAATTGTTTGGTCAAAGGAGTTACTTCCAGAAATGGTTACCTTGCTGTTGCCAATTTTATTGGTAAATGGATCAACATATACTTTTCCCTCACTAATCGTAAAAGTTAGGTTCAAATCCTTAAAATTAAGTGGATTCAATTTATCATATTTGATTAGCTCTGCCATTTTCTCCAATGGTTTATACCCTTCAACAGTGATGTCATCCGTACTCAGTTTTCCTTTTCCGAACATGGATTCAAAAATTGGATCCATGTTTTGATCTAAAGCTCCTGTGATTGTCAAAGTGCTAGAGTATTTTCCATTACTGCTTTTCGCTAGAGGAGCTAATTTTTCAATTGAATTAAAGGTTTTTACTGTTTTTTGAACGTCAAACCCTTTCACGTCCATAGCAAAGTCATAAGTTGGTTTAACCGAGTCTGTTGTTTCATAAAACCCACTCATGATCATTCTACCATCTAACAAGCTCATTCCAGTATTTTCCAAGCGCATCATTTGCTGTTTTAAAACTATCGCTCCTGCAATGTCAGTTATTTCAATGTTGTCAAAAATTAATTTAGCTATTGCTGCATTGGTTGTAAAATCAATGTTTTTAGGAAGCAGCACTACTTCCATCGGCTCTTCAGTAGATATTTCTTCTTCTGTTTCTTCAGGACTTTCTGCATCTGGATCAATTCCGGCTAATTGATTTATATCTAATAAATTAGATTTGATATTTAAAACTCCTTTTAATACTTGATCGTCTTTCAAAGCATAGCCAATAAAGTTTTCCAACTTACCATTCACCGCTAAATCACTTTTACCTAAAAGCATGTCAAATTGAGTTAATTCGACAAATCTTGGACTAAACTCAAGTCCTGCATAGCTAATATCAACTGGATAGTCTAGAGAATCGGATGCATAATGCATTTTCTCTACAATTAAACTTCCTCCTGCTTTAAACTCTTCATATTTCTCGTTTTCAATGGTTGAGAGATTTCCTGCCAATGAAAAATCTGAAATAATGGTTCCGCCCAACTCATCTCCTTTATCGAGGGGAATTAAATCTTTGATATTATCTAGCACTAACTTTCCTTTCATTCCCGCTCGAATGTAGGGATCTGAAATTGGCGTAGCTAAATAGAAGTTAAGGTCGAATGGGTTATCTGCCATTTTGAAGTGAAATTTAGGAACATCTACAATGGTGTAATCGACGTCTCCAGTTTTACTTTCTACACTTGCCTTAATTTGAATGTCTTCAACCGCTTTCGGAAGATCAGGAAACTGAAACATGGCATTGGCTACTTCCATGTTAATTCCAAATGCCGGATAAATCGAATCCAAGTAACTTCCTTTGGCATATCCATTCAAGGCTAAAGTTCCTGCTGTTTTAACACCTTCTAAATCTTGAGCAAACTCTGCTGGAATCAAAGAAAGTATCTCTATAAAATCAGTTTTCTTCGCTTCAAAAGTTAAATCCATGTCGATGGATTCATTGGGCATGGCCAACCAGCCATCTAATCCTAAAGGAAGTTTATTTGCCCATATTTCATTGTCTTTAAAAGTGAATTTAAATTGATCGATGTCCATTTCCATTACAACATCTAAAAGCACTTTCACATTTTTCATGTATTGAACACCATCAAAAGTTAAGTTGAAAGCTGCAACACTTCCATGTGCATCAATATTGGTGACAGAAGCAGTTAAGTCTCCTGTTAAATCAATGTCCAAATTAGCAATGTCCATGTGAATTGGCATGGTGACATCATCGTAAATAATTCTCCCTTTTTCAATACTGACGCGATTCAAGTCCATTTTAAAACTTGAAGCTCCTTCTTCCAAACTGGAATCTTCCACCTCAACGGTTTCACTTTCTTTAGCTATGTCCCAGTTGGCTTTTCCGTTTGCCAATACTTTGGTTTCAATGTAAGGTTCTATCACATTGATGCGTTTTACTTGAATGGTTTCGCCTTTAATCACCGACATCAAATCCACAACTAGGTTTAATTCTTTAATTGCTGCCAATTGTTTGCCTTCAAATTCATCGATACCAATAACAGAAACATCCTCGATTGTAAAATGGAAATTGGGGAAGCTCTTAATTAAACTCAAGTCAAAATCTCCAAAATCAATTTTTGCATTCACCGCATTGTTGGTTTCTTGTTTGACCATCTTAACGATGTCATCTTTGAAAATAACCGGAATTAAAATTAATGCAGCGACAATAAGAATAACGAGGACTCCTAAAATTTTCAAGACAGTTTTCATGGCAATCACTTAGTTTAGTTTATCAAACAAATTTAGCGATGTTCGAGTCAATCGCATAATTTATAATTCATTTGAAAAAATAATTAAGCAATTTTTTGTTTTTCAGCTGCAAAGTTGAGTAAAGATGGGACTACTAAGGTTGATTATTAATGATATTTAGTCTATCATTATTTTTTTTTAACCACATAGATACATAGTTTTTTAATGGGGAGTAATCATAGAAGCTTTGCTTTACATAGAAAGCACTAATATAATCTGTTTTAAAATTATTTTTATGTTCATTTTTTTGCTTCTCCAAAAAAACGAACCAAAAAAAGGAGACTTTTCCCAAATAAATTCTTCTCAGTCCATGCTATTGCACAACGCCTTTCTGAGAAGACTCCCGCTAAAAAAAGCGGGACAGGCACAATCAAAAAAAGGCGTTACGCTTTGCTTCACTGTCTTTCCTTTTTTTGCTTGTTATTCATGGGGAAAAGAATATCAATGCAGAGCATTGATTAAATATCCATTTTCATAACAAGCTCTTGTAGAAACTTCCACTTCTTATATATTTTGACAAAAAATATTTAGACTTGCTGATATAGAGTACATGTTTTAAGTACTTCAAATATTTAAACTCGATGCTTCATGTTAATAGTATGAGGAGCGAAAACAAGACTATTAAAATAAGAAATGAACCTATGTTTCTATGTGGTTTTTATTTTTGGTTTAGAAAGCTATAAAACACACTATATCATTCCAATTAATTTTTTTTGATTAAATTGGCTGAAACAACTAAAAATATATCGCTATGAAGAATTGGAAAGAAGAAAATAATGGATTAGAGCGAGAATTTGAGTTTAAAAATTTCGTTGAAGCATGGGCATTTATGAGCCAAGTTGCTTTGCTTTCAGAAAAAGCCAAGCATCATCCAACTTGGAGTAATACATACAACAAAGTAAAAATTAGACTCAGTACACACGACCAAGGAAATACAATTACTGAAAAGGATAAAAAACTAGCGGAAGAGATTAGTGCTTTGATGGATTGATTACCTTAACTCCGCATTTAATTCAGAAGTATAGCTTTTTATTAAGCGCTCCATGATTTTATCAACTTGTTGGTCGGTGAGTGTTTTCTTTTGATCTTGAAACAGAAAACTAACACCATAAGATTTTTTACCCTCAGGCATGTTTTTGCCTTCATAAACATCAAATAAATTGACTTCTTTCAATAGGCGTTTTTCAACTTGCTGCGCCAATTGATTCACTTCGCTAAAAGCAACATCTCGATCTAACAAAAGGGCTAAATCTCTTCGCACCGCCGGGAATTTAGAACTCGGCTGATATTGAATTACTTTCTTCCTAGCCATTTTAGTGAGAGCTGACCAATTCAATTCAGCGAAAAACACTTCTTCCGATAAATCAAAGTTTTGAATCAAACTCGGATGAACTCTGCCCAAACTAGCCAAGATTTTTTCTCCTTTCAGCAAATTCATTCCCGAAGCAAACAAAGTCTCATCTTGCTCATTGGCTCCTAACTTAATGCTTTCATAACTGTAGCCCTCAATTCCAAGTCGTTGAAATAAGTTTTCTACAGTCGCTTTTAGGTTGAAAAAACTAACCTTCTGCTGCTTTTGTTGCCAACTTTCAGCTAAATCGTTTCCACAAATCCATATTCCTAATTGCTTAGTCTCTTGGTAGCTTTCACTTTCGTTTTTAGAATACACCTTTCCAAATTCATACAATTTTAGACGATTTCGCTTGCGATTTAAATTGTAAGCAATGGTTTCCAATCCACCAAAAATCAAACTTTTACGCATCACTTCTGTTTCTTTACTCAATGGATTGAGCATTTTAACCAATTGAGCCTGTTGCTTGTAATGCTTGGGATTGGTCAATGAGTTATTGAAAATTTCAGCGTAGCCATTGCTACTTAAAAAATCAGCTAAAACTTGCTCTAATCGGTGATCGCTTAGCTTTTCACGGTAAGTGACACTCGCTCGAATTTGGTTAGGAAGTTTCACATTGTTGTAGCCGTAAATTCTCAAAATTTCTTCAATCACATCAACCGAGCGAGTCACATCAACACGGTAAGCCGGAACTTGCAGTCTCAACTCCGTTTTTGTTTGATGCAAAATCTTAAACTCTAAATTCTCCAAAATGGTTTTCACCACACTTGGATCAATTTGTTGCCCCACCAATCGATTAATTTCGTCGAAACTGATGTTTATGATAACATCCTCAATTGGATTTGGATACAAATCAATTATTTCAGAGCTCAATTCACCTCCGGCAACTTCTTTTAGTAATAAAGCTGCTCTTTTA
Source organism: uncultured Flavobacteriales bacterium (assembly GCA_963973975.1). Classification (GTDB taxonomy): domain Bacteria; phylum Bacteroidota; class Bacteroidia; order Flavobacteriales_E; family Vicingaceae; genus UBA1494_A. Next base: position 45,341 of record CAXBCF010000005.1, on the reverse strand, counting down.
AGGGCGTAAACGGTAATGTTTGGATCTGTTCCGCGCTCATAGCGAAATGAAGCATCGGTGTTTAAGCCATGCCTTTTTGCTGTTTGACGAATGCTAACAGGATTAAAGTAAGCACTTTCTAAAAATATGGAAGTGGTAGATTTGCTAACTCCTGAATTTATTCCACCAAAAACCCCTGCAATACACATGGGTGATTTCGCATTGCAAATCATTAAATCTGCCGAAGATAATTCCCGTTCTTTTTCATCGAGAGTGGTAAATTTGTTAGCATTTTCAACCGTTTTAACGATAATTTTATTTCCTTCAATTTTAGCAGCATCAAATGCGTGGAGCGGTTGACCAATTTCATGCAAGACATAATTGGTAACATCAACCACATTATTAATTGGCTTCACTCCTATCGCTTTCAAGGCATTTTTCAACCAATCGGGTGATTCTCCAACTTTCAAATTACTGATTGTCATTCCCGAATAGCGCGGACAAAGTGCAGCATCTTCCACCTCAACAGCAATGGGCAATTTTGTGGATTCCACTTTAAACTGGCTAACAGAAGGCAAGTTCAATTGCAAATCTTCAGAGAGATTTAGAAAGGCTGCCAAGTCTCTAGCGACACCAAAATGTGAAGCTGCATCAATTCGGTTGGGCGTTAATCCAATTTCAAAAACGGTGTCGCTCTTTGTTTCAAAATAATCAGCTGCTAAGGTTCCTATTGGCACCTTTGCATCCAATACCATTATTCCGTCGTGACTTTCTCCAAGGCCGAGTTCATCTTCAGCGCACAACATTCCTTCTGAATCCTTTCCTCTAATTTTAGATTTCTTGATTTTAAAGCCTTTCTCGTCGGGATATAAGGTTGATCCTACCAAAGCAACCACTACTTTTTGTCCGACAGCTACATTTGGGGCACCACAAACAATTGGCAATAAATCAGCATGACCGACATCCACTTTGGTTAAGTGCAATCGATCGGCGTTTGGGTGAGGTTTCACCTCTTTGATTTGTCCGATAACGACTCCTTCAAGCCCTTCCTTAATTGATTCAAAAGTTTCAATTCCTTCTACCTCAAGGCCAATATCAGTTAAGATTTGAGAAATTTTATCTACCGAATGATTGATTGTAAGGTAGTTTTTTAACCAATTGAGGGAAATTTTCATGCGTTATTTTTATTTAAATGCCAAAATTAACTATTTCATGGTTGCTCTTTGCGCTTATTTCAACACTTCCTCTTCCCAAACTTTTAAGCTCTGATCATCGCCTGCACTGATAAGCAAGTTGTTGTAAGCGAGCCATAAAATTGCGTTTACTGAATGCGTATGTCCGCTGTCTTTAAACCCTTCTATGCGCTGCAATACTTTCAATTGATTAGCATCCCAAATTTTTATGGTTTTATCTCTACTCGCAGTTGCCAAGTACTTTCCATTTTCAGAAAAAGCCATGTCGTAAATGGCCCAATTGTGTGCGGCAATGTTTTTAGTTTCTCGGTTGCTGCCCAATTCGAATTGAAACAAATGTGCATCTTTTTCACCTGCAAAAAGGTAATCGGAGTCAGGTTGATAATGAACAACGTTTACTGCTGAAGGCACATTTTCAATGGTATTTTTTAGGCTCCAATCGCTTACATCAAAAAAAGCAATGCTTCCATCTCCATTCGAAATTGCCAATTCACTTCGAATTTCGGAATAAGCCATTTTACGGCATTTCTTATCCGTTACTTTCTTTTGGTAAAGCAACTTAAAATCCGGAACCGACCAAACAGAAATAGAACCATCGCCGGAAGAAAAAACTACTTCCTTTTTAGATTCAATAAATTTAATATCAAATACATATCCTTCATGTATTTTCAAATAACGCAATTCTTTTCCCGCTTCTAAATCAATCACATGCACTCCCCCTTCCATCTGACCGATTAAGAGCAAATTATACTCTCTTAAATATAAAAGACTGATAATAGGACTTGGTGATTTTGCCACGACTTTCATGGGGCTTAGCTTTTGTAAATTCCATAAAATCACATGCCGATCTGAGCCTCCTGAAAAAATTTCAAAGGGTTGGTTTCCTTTGCAAATAGAATAAACTGCTCCTTTGTGTTCTTTTAATGTTACAAGGTTTTTAAACTTCATCTTATGAGATTTTTGACCAATTAGTTTTGCCTTTTCTTTGTTCTTTTAAAAATTTGAGTAAGCGGTTATTTTCGGGATTTTTCAAATCAGGATCTTCCGCTAAAATTGCTTGTGCAGCCTTTCGAGCAATCTCAATAATTTCTCCATCTTTGGCAAGATTGGTCAGTTTTAAATTAATGGGCGTTCCACTTTGCTGAGTTCCCTGCAAATCTCCTGGACCGCGGAGCCTCAAATCTACTTCAGCAACTTGAAATCCATCGTTGGTTCCCACCATTGTTTTCATGCGCAATTTGCCATCGCTTGAAAGTTTATTTCCGGTCATTAAAATACAATAGGATTGCTCTGCCCCACGCCCAACTCTTCCTCTTAATTGATGCAATTGAGAAAGTCCGAAGCGCTCCGCACTTTCAATAACCATTACCGAAGCATTCGGAACATTCACTCCCACTTCAATCACTGTGGTGGAAACCATGATGTCCGTCTCGCCATCCACAAAGCGCTTCATTTCAAAAGCTTTCGTATCAGAAGACATTTTTCCGTGAACAATGCTCACTTTGTAATCAGGTGGTGCAAAGCGATTAAAAATATGTTGATACCCTTCTTCTAAATTGGCAAAATCTAATTTCTCAGATTCCTCAATTAGAGGATAAACAATGTAAACTTGTCTGCCTTTTTTGATTTCTTGTTCTAAAAATCCAAATAAGCGCAAGCGTTTGCTTTCAAACCAATGAATGGTTTTAATGTCCTTTCTTCCGGGTGGTAGTTCATCAATTACAGAAACATCTAAATCGCCGTAAAGTGTCATGGCTAAAGTTCTTGGAATCGGAGTTGCCGTCATAATTAAAACATGAGGCGGACGAATGTTTTTCTTCCAAAGTTTCGCTCTTTGGGCCACTCCAAAACGGTGTTGTTCGTCAATCACTGCAAGTCCCAAATTTTTAAATTTCACTTTTTCTTCAATCAAAGCGTGGGTACCAATCAGAATTTGCAAAGAACCAATTTCTAATTTCTCATGTATTTCTCTTCTTGCTGCTGTTTTTGTTGAACCAGTTAAAATAGCGAACTCTATTCCCAATTCTCCAAGTGCCTCCGTTAAAGATACAAAATGCTGTTGAGCTAAAATTTCTGTTGGCGCCATCATGGCAGCTTGGTAGCCATTATCCAAGGCCAATAAAATGCACATCAGAGCCACAATTGTTTTTCCGCTTCCCACATCGCCTTGCAACAAACGATTCATTTGATGACCGCTGCCTAAATCTTTCCGAATTTCTTTAATCACTCTTTTCTGAGCATTGGTCAAATCAAAGCTCAGGTAGTTTTGGTAGAATTGATTGAAATAATCACCAACCACAGTAAATTCAAATCCCTGAGATTTTTGTGTGTTCAATAATTTCAACTTCAACAAATTAAGTTGAATCAAAAACAATTCTTCAAACTTCAATCGAAAGATGGCTTGCTGAAGTTTGTTTGTATCTTGAGGATAATGAATATTGAAAAGTGCTTCTTCTCGATTGATTAAACCGTATTCTGAAAGAATATTTTGCGGTAAATTCTCTTGAATTAAGCCTTTAATTTTGGTCAGTAAATCAGCTGAGGCTTTGGAAATATTTTTACTGTGCAAACCCGAACGTATCAGCTTTTCAGAAGTATGATAGACGGGTTGCAGCCTGGGCTGAAATGAATTTTTATAGTCCAACAACAGTTCCATTTCTGGATGCACTAAATTTATGATGCCTTTGTATGCATTGGGTTTCGCAAAAACAACGTATTTCTCTCCGAGTTTCAAAGTCGATTTTAGGAATTTCACACTTCTAAACCAAACCAATTCAATGCTGGAAGATTCATCTTTCAATTTCGCAACCAAGCGTTTTGATTGCTTTAGCCCCACTTCTTCTATGTGCACCAATTGCCCTACCAATTGCACATAAGGCAAATCCGCTTGTATTTCGTTGATTTTATAAAACTTACTTCGATCTTCGTAGCGAAAAGGGTAAAAATGCAGTAAGTCTTCAAAAGTTTTTAAGTTCAGCTCTTCTCCCAGTAGTTTGGCTCTTTTTGTCCCCAAACCCTTCAAGTATTCTATAGAATTAAAAAGCGAGCTCATTGAATGTAAAGTTAAATTCTATTTTGACTTACTATGCAAAAATGAACTATTTTATTCCACTTTTTCTTGACAAGTAACGGTTGGTACTTTCGGTTAGATTAAATTGCTGCTGAGTTTTGATAGCTTTAAGATGACTACGAAGCTTTAAACAAGATGGAACGCAGATATCACTGATTTTATATGATTTTCGCGAATTAAATACGTTTCTATTATTCTTCGAATGCCTATGAAGGATTGGATTCTAATTGGTAATTAGTAATTCTCAATTCATTAGATTAACCACAAAGGACTCAAAGGATTTCACGAAGTTCACAAAGTTTTGAAGCTATTCATGAAGATTTATATTGAGTGAATAAAAGAAAAAATGGAACGCTGATGACGCAGATTTTTTATGATTTTCGCAGATTAATATCGTTTCTATTATTCTTCGAATGCCAATGAAGAATTTTGTTCTATTTGGTAATTAACAGATTAGTAATTGGTAATTCTTAATTATTGATTCTTAATTAATTCTAATATATATCACTTGGAGAACTTAGCTTATCCACTTTAAGTCCACTGCGGTTAACTACTTTATTGATATTGAATTATTAACAATTCCTAACCTGTTAATACAAGTGTAGTTTGTTGTAAAAAGATTAAATTTGCAAGGTGAAAATTGTAAAATCCATTTTTTCAGTGTTTCTAAGTTTGTTGATCTTTTTAAGTACAACAGGCTTTTCGATGCACCAACATTACTGTGGTGGGAATCTGAAAAAAGTAAGTTTTTTTACTAAAAATAATTCTTGTCACGAAGAAAAAGCAGCAACAATGATGGCGGGCTGCAAAATGCATCAAGCTAGCTGCAAACTACAAAAAGTGAATGGAGCTTGTTGTGAAGACATCACAAGTGAATTTAAAATAAAAGACAATTTCAAACAGGCATATCAACCTCAAGTTGAAACGAAGCCGATTCTCGTTTTTTTATACAGTTTTGCATTTTCGAATTCATTTTGGGAAGAAACTGAATCAGCTAAATACTTAGTTTTTGAATCTCCCCCACAGAAAACGATTCCCGCTTTCCTTTTAAATTCTCAGTTTATTTTTTATGGCTAATTATTTTATAATGCTCTCTCACAATTAAGTACATTATAAAATAAATTAAATCTAACTACCATGAAAAAATACATCATCACTGCACTGATAAGCATCGTAATTGCATTTAGTGCTCAAGCTCAAACAGATCAAACAATTCAAGAAAGCAAATTCCATGTAGATGGCGTTTGCGGAATGTGTAAAAAACGCATTGAGGATGCCGCATTGAGAACCAAAGGCGTAAAACTTGCCGAATGGAATCAATCGACTAAAGAATTGAGTGTAACGTTTAAAAACACCAAGGTAAGTGAAGTAGAAATCAAAAAAGCGATTTCTAAAGCAGGACATGAAACTGATTCTATTCCTGCAGACACTTCAGCTTATAAGTTGTTGCCAAATTGTTGCAAATACAAGGACGGCATTAAGTCGCATTAATTCACTTTAATCTTATAGCAATGAAAAAGATAGCAATTACGCTACTCTTTGCTTGGTGCATTTTTGTGCCCATAAGTGAAGTGAATGCGCAAGAATTGATAAAAGGCAAGGTGCTGAGTGTGGACAAAATGCCTGTTCAATTTGCCAATGTTTATTGGTTAAACACCACCATTGGCACTACAACCGATACCTTGGGAAATTTTGCAATTGAAGCAACTGAAGAAAGCCGAAAGCTTGTAATCAGCAGTGTTGGCTTTAGTTCTGACACCATTTCTGTTAGCAACAAAAGCAAGCTGTTAACGATTGAATTAAAAAATCGTGTTGAATTGGAGGAAGTTGAAGTCACTTATCGAAAGAAAGGGACAGAAATTTCCTTTATGAACAAGCAGAAAATTGAACAGATCGGTCAGAAGGAATTAAAGAAAGCCGCGTGTTGCAACCTCTCTGAAAGTTTTGAAACCATTCCTTCAATTGATGCTTCCTTTACGGATGCATTAACCGGAACCAAACAAATCAGAATGTTGGGTTTAGATGGTTCTTATGCCTACATCAGCAGGGAAAACATGCCCGGAATTCGAGGTTTGAGCAATGCTTACGGACTTTCTTTTGTTCCCGGAACATGGATTGAATCAATTCAACTTTCAAAAGGAGTTGGCACAGTGATGAATGGTTACGAAAGTATTGCCGGACAAATCAATGTGGAGCTAAAAAAGCCCAATGTGGATGAAACGTTTTTCAATTTTTATTTCAATGAAAGTGGTAGAACGGAATTCAATTTCAACCAAAACTTGAAAGTGAATAAAAATTGGAGCACCATGTTGTTGTTGCACGGAAGTGCGCGACCATTAGAAGTAGATCAGAACAACGATGGCTTTTTGGACTTCCCAACTGGAAATCATGTAAATGTGATGAACAGGTGGAAATACAGCAACAACAATGGTTTGGAAGGACAACTTAGTTTTCAATACTTAGAAGATGAAAAGATTGGTGGACAAAAGGGTTTTGACAAAAATGTGGCTCAGGCGGAACAAAATCCCTATGGTTTAAAAATTGAAACTGAGCGCTTTGAAGTGTTTGGAAAAATGGGCTATGTTTTTCAAGATAAGTCCAACAAAAGCATGGGTTTGCAAGCTGCTGCTTTTAAGCACACACAACGCTCTAACTTTGGTTTCAATACCTACAACGGAACGGAAGAATCGATTTACCTAAACTATTTATATCGCTCTATCATAAAAAATGAGCAGCATGAATTTACTACCGGAGCAAATTACCTCTACGATGCCTACCAGGAAGAAGCATTTGATTCTACTTACAACAGAACTGAAAAGGTGCCGGGTGTTTTCTTGGAATACACCTATGCTCCCAGCAATAATTTTTCAATTGTTGGAGGTTTGCGTGCGGATTTCAACTCGATTTATGGAAGCTACCTCACTCCGAGATTGCACAGTAGATGGGCGGTAAGTGAAAATACGGTGATTCGAACGGTGGCGGGAAGTGGGCAGCGAACAGCCAATATTTTTGCAGAGTACCAAGCCATGTTTGCGACTTCCAGAGCTTTTAATTTATTGGGCAATCAACAAAATTTACCCTTTGGACTGAAGCAGGAGAAAGCCTACAATTTTGGCATTAACCTAACAAAAAACTTCAGTTTCAATTATAGAGACGGTTATTTTGGACTTGATTTCTACCACATTCAATTTGAAAACCAAGTGGTTTACGACATTGAACAAGCGCAATCGGTGAGTTTTTACAATTTAGAAGGTAAATCCTATTCCAACAGCTTTCAGGCGGAAATCAACTACGAACTGATTAAGTTTTTAGATGTGAAATTGGCTTACCGCTTTTTGGATGTAAAAATTGATTATTTGGATGGATTAAAGCAAAAGCCATTGACTGCCAGACATAGAATCTTTAGCAATTTCGCATATGAAACTGCTACAAGCCTAAAAGGTGCTTTGTGGAAATTTGATTTAACGGTTCAGTACCTCGGAGAGCAACGAATACCGAGTACACAAAATAACATTGAAGCGTATAGAAGATCAGAAACATCGGATGGTTTTATGAATCTGAATGCACAAGTAACCCGTGTTTTTAATGAGAAATGGGAAGTGTATTTAGGAGCAGAGAACTTGACTAATTTTAGGCAAGACAATCCTGTAATTGCAGCTGACAGTCCTTTCGGACCAAGTTTTGACAGTTCCTTGATTTGGGGACCAATTTTTGGCAGAATGTTCTATGTGGGAGCAAGATTTGTGATAGCGAAATAATTTTTAACTAGCCTTTTGTTGAATGCAAAGGGCTAGTTATTTTTTTTTGGAATACTGTGGGATCCAAACATGCGACATCGGAGAAATTTAGCTAATGAGTGATTGGACTTCAAGTCCAAAGAAAAATAGCAGGGACAGCATGTCCGCGCTAGTAGATGTTGCCCTTTTTTATTTTTTCGCGAGTTGATAATTGTTCACTAAAACTGAGGCAGAAATTTGAAGTACTCTTTCTAACTCTCTTATCATATCAACAGTCAATTTCTTCTTTCGATTTAAAACTTCTGATACTCGGCTTTTACCTCCAATTACTCCCACTAAGTCTTTTTGACGTAAATTCAATTCCTCCATTCGGGTTTTAATCGCTTCAATTGGATCTGGAGCTTCTATCGGATAATGCTCATTTTCATAATTTTCAATCATCAATGAAAGAATTTCTGCTTCGTCCCCTTCTTTTGTGTCAATCGGTGTATCAAAAATCACTTCCAATCGTTCAAGCGCATTTCGGTAGTCTTTTTCGGTTTTAATAGGTCTTAGATTCATAGTCTTTTTTAAATAGTGTCAGCGTTTATTTTATCATATTCAGCGTGTGTGCCAATAAAACGGATAACGCCCATTGCTTTTCGTAATTGAATTTAACAACAAGTCGATAAGCGTTTCCTTTAATATTGAAAACAACTCGGCCATTTTTTAGAATACTTGCGGAAATGTAAGTTTGTTTAACATCGTTTGGCGAAAACTATCTTGCACTTTTTGCTGTATCATACCAAGTTTTCAAATACTGTTCAGAATCAGCGTGTTTTTCCCAATATTCTCGAAGTGTACTTTTCGCAATTATTCGTTGCATTTATCAAAATATGTAACAAAGATACAATAAGTTCTCATATTTAGAACTATAAAAAAGTTTTTCAATTAACCGAGTTGCAGTGCAAGAGGCTGGATTAAGTTTAGTAGGATATTGCATCGATGCAAACATGCGGCAGCTGGGGAATTTTGCTAATGAGTGATTTGGACTTGAAGTCCAAAGAAGAAAAGCGCGGACAGCATGTTCGCGCTAGCGGTAGGCAACAATGGTAAATCATTGTAAGGTTTCTGCCTATCAAATTTTTTCATAACAATATCTGTTTATTATTTTACGTTTTTTGAACATATTACGAATATATGTCCAATTTTTATTGATTTTTGAACACTTTACACTATCGGTATTATAAAAGAACACCAAAAGTTCTAATTTAACCTCACTAAAATTGGACAGAATTCAGTTTAACAAAGCAACAAACCAAAAGTATCACTATTCCCAAATTAGTAATTACCAGATTAGTAATTGGCCATTAATCCTCAAGCTCTTGGATGAAATTGCTGAATGGCATCTCTTAAATAATGCCGATCGAGGTGGGTATAAATTTCAGTTGTGGTGATGGATTCATGCCCTAACATTTCTTGTACTGCCCTCAAATCTGCACCTCCATCAACTAAATGAGTGGCAAAAGAATGTCGGAAAGTATGCGGGCTGATATTCTTTTTGATTTCAGCTTTTACTGCTAATCGCTTAATGATTGTAAATACCATCACACGCGTTAAGGCATTTCCTCGGTTGTTTAGGAAAAGTACATCGTTTGCAGCTTTGTTCACTTGCTGATGGTTTCGGCGCTTTTCTTTGTAGTAATCTATAAAACGCAAGGCACTTTTTCCAATTGGAACAAAGCGCTCCTTATCTCCTTTTCCCGTTACTTTTAAAAAGCCCTCTTCTTTTAAAATGTTCGACATTTTTAAATTGGTGAGCTCTGAAACCCGCAGTCCGCAACTATAGAGCGTTTCGATAATTGCCCTGTTTCGTTCTCCTTCTGTGCTGCTTAAATCTATGGCGGCAATGATCGCATCAATTTCTTCGATGGATAAAACTTCGGGCAATTTTCTTCCCAATTTTGGCCCTTCAATCAATTCGGTTGGGTTTTGAGAAATTAAATCCTCCATTAGCAAGTACTTGTAAAAGGCTTTCATTCCAGAAAGAATTCTAGATTGAGAACGAGCAGAAACTCCCACATCAAATAACCAAGCCATAAAGTCTTCCATCATTCTGGAATTCACTTCTTCCAAACTTGGGTCAAGTCCATTCATTTCTAAGAAATTCAAAAACTTAAGCAAGTCTCTTTCATAGGCTTCCACAGAATTTGCGCTGAGTGAGCGTTCCAATTTTAAAAAACTTGTAAAACCTTTGCGGTAATTCTCTAACTTCATTGATACAAATGTATAATTTTGATTAGCTGAAAAACAGCAATTGGAATTGAATGATTAACACTGCAGCATGAAAAAGATTTGCATCATCAATGGTCCAAACCTCAACCTATTGGGCAAACGAGAGCCAAGTATTTATGGCACTCAGTCTTTTGATGATTATTTTTCAAACTTAAAAGCACGTTTTGATACCATCGAACTATCTTATTTTCAATCTAATGTAGAAGGAGAAATCATCAACCATTTACAAGAAATTGATGGAACTGTTGATGGAATATTATTGAATGCAGGCGGTTATACGCATACCTCAGTTGCAATTGCCGATGCTGTTGCCTCTATTGAAACCCCAGTTGTTGAAATTCACATTTCTCAGCCAAAAGCAAGAGAACCAGAGCGACATTTTAGTTTGTTAGAAAAAGCCTGTGTTGGCAGTATATCCGGCTTTGGTTTAGAATCTTATCGTTTAGGAATAGCCTATTTTAATCATTAATAAAATCCACTATGAAAAGTACATTTTTAATTGTATTGTGTTTCCCAATTGTTTTGGTTGCTCAAATGGGCAATCAATTTCCAAGCATTGAAACCCATGATTTAGATGAAAAAAAAATTGTTATACCTGAAGATACAAAAGGGAAATTCACCTTAGTTGGTGTTGCTTTTTCTGAAGATGCTCAAGAAGACCTTTATTCATGGAGTCAACCGGTTTTTAGTGAATTTATGGACGAAAACAACCTTTCGAGCTTGGTGTATGACCCAAATGTGCATTTGATTTTAATGTTTACCGGGGTGAATCAATTGGCTTTTAATAAAGCGAAAGAGCAAATCACTGAGGGAACTGACGAAAATTTGAGAAAAAATGTAGTACTGTACAAAGGCAAAATGGAAGATTATAGAAAAACGCTCAAAATGAAAGACCGAAAAGTTCCCCACTTTTTTGTGCTCGATAAAAATGGAAAAATCATTTTTGTAGCTGAAGGTCGCTACAGTAGAAAGACCTTAGAAACAGTCGGTGATTTAATTGAAGATTAAGATGAAAAAAATCATTCAAACCTCTGCCGCTCCAGCACCTATTGGTCCTTATAATCAAGCGATTTTAGTAAATAATACGCTTTACACTTCGGGGCAAATTGCGATGAAAGCTTCTGACGGAACCCTGGTTTTAGATACCATTGAATCGGAAACCACGCTTGTGATGGAAAACCTCAATGCCATTTTAAAAGCTGCAAACATGAGTCTTAAAGATGTTGTAAAGGCTAGTATTTTTCTATCTGACATGAATAATTTCTCGAAAGTAAATGAAGTTTATGGCAGCTATTTCGATTCAGAAATTGCTCCAGCCCGAGAAACTGTTCAAGTTGCAGAGTTGCCTAAAAAAGTAAATGTTGAAATATCGGTGGTGGCGATCAAAGGTTAGGATGTTTAATCTACGAATAGTGGTTAATGAATTACGAACCTATTAATTACTCACAAGTTAAAAGTGACTTAAGTTTAAAGTAAAAAGTTAGTTTTTTTACTAAGAGTCTATCAATTTAGATATAAGAATCAACAATTAGATTATCCCATGAAGCGAAGCACCTTTAACTCCTAGTGCATCAACTGATTTTTCAACTTGCGGATCTAATTCCAAGTAAGGTGCATTGTGAGGTTTCATTCTAGTGTCAATTATTAATGGCCCTGTGCAAGCCCAATGCTTATTTTCTATGAACTCCCCTACTCCATAAACGTCATGAGAAGGATTGCTTCTTGTAAAAGTGCTCCAAATTAAATTTGAAAAGCTTTTTGCAATAAAAGCAGCATCATCTGCAATTAGAATTAAGGCAATCTCAGTCAATTGCTCTTTCCGTTGATTCAAATAGTTGCTCAACGCTGCAATTTGATTCTTTTCAGTTTCATAATTGCTAAAGGCATTCATTTCAACTGAAAGCACGCCTGGAAAAGCAAGTTGTACCGCTCTGATTAAATCAGGAAAAGTTAGTCCTTCAGGTAAAGACGTAGCTAATTTTCGGATTGGTTTTCCTACAGCTGCAATTACAACTTTAGAGCCTGCATTTAACTGCTCACTACTGTAATCTAAGGTATCGATGGTTGTTTTGGTTTGAAAATGTAAATCCCTTGTCCAGTCTACTCGTTCAAGCATGTGTTTGAAAAAGTCCTCTTTTTGATGCAAGTTTAAGCTGGGATTATCTTCTTTGGCAGAAATCCATAAAAATTTGGCTAAAGACATTTGTCCAAATCCCAAAATATGGTTGGCAATAGTGAGTAATTCTGCCGGCTGGGTAATCTCATAATAGGGGGTGTAGCGTTCGCTGCCAATTGCAAATAACAAAGGATGAACTCCTGCCTCATCCACCGCATTCACTTCATGCAAACCGGGAATTTCTTTTGGGATGATAGAGCCTGTTATTTCATGGATTAAATCTCCAAAGCTAGTATCTTCTTGTGGCGGTCTGCCAACAACAGTAAATGGCCAAATTGCTCCATTTCGATGATAAACCTTGTCGACTTTCATCAATGGGAAATCGTGTTTTAAGCTGTAATAACCTAAGTGATCACCAAAAGGGCCTTCGGGCTTGTTTTCTTTTGGATAAACTTTTCCGGTGATGACAAAATCAGCATCAGAAGATAAGGTGTGTCCATTCGTTTTAGTGTAGCGAAACCTTCTACCACCCAAAGCACCTGCAAATGTTAATTCTGATAATCCTTCAGGAAGCGGCATCACGGCAGCGAAAGAATGTGATGGAGGACCACCTACAAAAATTGAAACTGCTAAGGGTTTTCCCAAGGCATTCGCCTTTGTTTGATGAACACCAATACCTCGGTGAATTTGATAATGTAAGCCAATTTCACGGTTTAATTCATAATCATTTCCAGTCAACTGAATGCGGTACATTCCCAAGTTGGAATGCATCACTCCTGGCTTATCGGCATCTTCGGTGTAAACAATTGGCAAGGTGACATATGCCCCTCCATCCATTGGCCAATGTTTAATCAAAGGTAAATCCTGAACTTGTACTTGATTTTTTAAAATTGGCGAACCAAATCGAGACTTCATTGGCAAAGCCTTTAGTGCAGCAAAAGGGACACTTGCATATTTCAATGGACTTTTTAGTGCTTCCATAGGGTCTCCTTTAAGTTGCACCATTTTTTTCACTAAGTCTAGTGTGTCTCTAAAAATAAAACGACTGCGTTCTATGGTTCCAAAAAGATTTGAAACTGCGGGAAACTTTGTCCCTTTCACATTCTCAAAAAAGATTGCAGGACCTTTGGCAGCGTGAACTCTTAAATGAATTGAAGCCATTTGGAGGTTGGGATCAACTTCTTCTTTAATTCGAATTAAATGACCGTTTTTTTCCAAATCGGCAACACATGCTGCCATGCTTTTATATCCCATAATTCTATTTCAATCGTTGAAGCAAAGATAAAACACCTACAAATAGGAATTGTTATTAGAAATGGAACAAAAGTAAAAAAGCAGCTCGAAAGCTGCTTTTTATCATTTTATCTTTTTGAGACAGGATGAAAAGGTGTGAGGTTGTTACCTACATAAACTTGTCTTGGTCGACCAATAGGCTCTTTGTTCTCTCTCATTTCTTTCCACTGAGCAATCCAACCTGGTAGTCTGCCTAAAACAAACATAACCGTAAACATAGAAGTTGGAATTCCAATGGCACGGTAAATAATTCCTGAGTAAAAATCAACGTTTGGATACAATTTTCTTTCAACGAAGTATTCGTCATTCAAAGCAACTTCCTCAAGTCCTTTAGCAATTTCTAAAATTGGATCATTAATTCCAAGCTTCGCCAATACATCATCAGCTGCTTTTTTAATGATTTTTGCTCTTGGATCAAAGTTTTTGTAAACTCTGTGACCAAATCCCATCAAACGGAATGGATCGTCTTTATCTTTTGCTTTGGCCATGTATTTTTTCACATCACCACCATCTTTTTTGATGGCTTCCAACATTTCAATTACAGCTTGGTTTGCACCACCATGCAATGGTCCCCAAAGTGCACTAATACCTGCTGAAATAGAAGCGTATAAACTTGCATGCGATGAACCTACAACTCTTACTGTTGAAGTTGAACAGTTTTGCTCATGATCTGCATGAAGGATTAATAACTTGTCTAAAGCGTCTGCAATTACCGGATCTACTTCATATTTCTCAGAAGGAACAGCAAACATCATTTTTAAGAAATTAGAAGTGTAATTCAAACTATTGTCAGGATAGTTTGCAGGATGTCCAATTTCATTTTTGTAAGCCCAAGCTGCCATGGTTGGCATTTTCGCCATCAAGCGGATAATACTCAAATCAACATCCTTTGCAGAGCGATTTGGATCAAGTGATTCTGGATAAAACGCAGTGAGTGAGGAAACCAATGAAGATAAAACTCCCATTGGGTGTGAATTAGATGGGAAACCATCTAATATATTTTTAATGTCTTCGTGAATTAATGTTCTTTGAGTAATGTCGTTTTCGAAAGTCTTTAATGTAGCAGCATCAGGCAAGCTGCCATAAATCAAAAGGTATGAAACCTCTAAAAAAGAGGATTTTTCAGCCAATTCCTCAATAGAATAACCACGGTAACGCAAAATACCTTTTTCACCATCTAGAAAGGTAATGGCACTAGAGGTAGAACCTGTATTTTTAAAACCAGGATCAAGGGTAATGTAACCCGACTGAGCCCTTAAGCTACTGATATCAATTGCCTTTTCATTTTCAGTTCCGGTAATTACAGGTAATTCGTAAGTTTTTCCCCCAATTTTTAATTCTGCTTTTTCTGACATTTTCGTTAGTATTTATAGTGAATGATCGTATGAGTAATGGTCGTGTTTAGCAATGAAGTTTCTCCATGAAACCGACGATTGCAAAAATAGCAAAGAGCATTGTATTTATCAAGTATATAAACTGGCTAACAGGGAATATTTTAAGGAAGATTAAAGTATTATCTTAAATAAGTTAATTGATATAAATTTATTGTGAAGAGGATATTACTAGAAAGGAATTTATGGAAACGAAAAATTAATCTTTTGTTCAATTTAAATAAGACTTGAATTGATGTTTTAACCTAAAATTTGAATTGTCTAAATATCCTTCCAAAAACACAAGTAAACACCAATATTAACTTATCACCATGAAACTAAGATACATTTATTCATTTCTATTTATTAGTCCAATTATTATTCTTTTAACACTTGTGAGTAGTAAAAAATCACCAATTGAGCCAAAATCAATAGCGATTGAAAGTTACTATCAGGACTTACTTTCTAAGTGCATTGCTTATTACAGTAATATTGAGGAAAAGAATAATTATGATGATAAATTTGAAGCATATTTAAACGCAAGGACTTACTTCAAAAAGGCTGAACCAATCATGGCCTATTTCACAACAGAAGTTTATGAAAGTCTTAATCAAGCAACTATTTTAGCTGTGGAAGAATTGGGGAAAGAAAATTATACAATTGATCAGCCATATGGATTTCAATTAACTGAAGAATTGTTAGCATCTAATGAGATTTCCAGCGAAGAGTGGAATGAAAACTATGCTAAAACGCTCGCGGAACTGAAGCAATTGAATTCTATTAAGATGAGTACTATTTCTGAACTAGATTTCTTAAATCTGTTTCGATTACAAGTTATTCGCATTGCAAGTTTGGGAATTGCAGGTTTTGATTCTCCGAGGAAGGCTTCATTGAAAGAATCAGCATTTACTTATCAAACACTTGAATTTCTTATTAATGAGCATGAGGTTCATTTTAAAAACAAGCAGTTGTTTGAAAAAATAGTGTCAGAACTTAAGTCGAGCATAAATTTATTGGAAACTGGGGAGTTTGATGAATTTGACAGATACCATTTTATCAAGGATCACACACAACTTCAATTACAGTTGATACAAGAAACTGCAAAAGATTGGGAAGTTTTTTTTCCTGCTTCCGATGCAATTAATCCTATTTCAAGCTCCCTGTTTTCAGCAACCACTTTCAATGCCGATTTTTTTGATAAGACTGTTTTCACTAAACAAAAATCAGCTTTAGGTGAAGCGCTTTTTAACGAGCCACTTCTTTCCAGTACAGGTAAATTAAGTTGCGCGTCATGCCATCAAAAAAACCATTATTTCACTGATTCATTAGTGCATTTTGAAGGTCAAAAAAGAAATACACCTAGTTTATACTATGCTGCTTTGCAAAACAATTATTTTTATGATTCCCGCTCTCATAATCTTCAAAATCAAATCAATCAGGTAATAGAAAATCCGGTTGAGTTTAACACAGATATAACTGAAGTGACAACAAAAATTTTAGCCAATGAGGAGTATTCAAACAAATTTATAGCAGCTTATAATAAAGAGCCAAATCCTGTGATTATTTTAGATGCCATCAGTCAGTATATTAAATCACTTCATCCTTTCAACTCAAAATTTGACAGAAATATGAATGGACTAGAAGCTTCATTAAGTAAATCAGAAAAAAATGGTTTTAATTTATTTATGGGTAAAGCAGAATGTGGCACCTGTCACTTTGCTCCTGTTTTTAATGGAACAGTTCCTCCCTATTTTGAAACCACTGAAATGGAATTAATTGGTGTTCCAAAAGACAATCAGAATTTAGCTTTAAGCTCAGATTTAGGAAGATTTGATGTGAATAACATTGAAAATAGAAAACACTTTTTCAAAACACCAAGCATTCGAAATAGCTCGGAAACAGCACCATACATGCACAATGGCAGCTACAATACACTTGAAAAAGTGATTGATTTTTATAATGTTGGTGGAGGAATTGGTTTGAGATTCGAGTTACCATTTCAAACCTTACCTTCAGATAGTTTGCATTTAACGGAAATTGAAATAAAAGACCTCGTAGCCTTTTTAAATAGTCTTAAAGACGAAGAGGAGATTTATTGATTGTTATTATAAACAATCTACCTTAAAAACTTCATCAATACGGATCAACATCAATTCCAATCCGAATTGATTTATTTTCAGGTTGGATAGAAAAGTCAGTTAGAATGGTTTTCAAGTGAAGTTTGGCTTTTTTCTGAGATGCTTTGCGTTCCAACTTCAACAGAATATTTTGATGGTAAAAATTTCGGATACGCGCAATGGAAGGTTCTTCAGGCCCCAGTACTCGGCTGCCAAACGCTTGTTTTAAATACTGCGTCAATTGCAAAGCGGCAATGGCAAGTATTTTTTGATCGCGGTGCCTAAGGTTTAGTCGAATTAAACGATAAAATGGTGGATAGTGAAAATTTCTTCGATCAATTAGCTCATTCTTGTACATGGCAACAAAATCGCTGTCTATTACTTGTCGGATAATTTGATGCTCAGGATTGTAACTTTGAATTAATACTTTTCCACGATCTCCTTTTCTACCTGCCCTACCTGCAACTTGTGACATTAGTTGGTAGGAGCGTTCGAAGGCTCTAAAATCGGGAAAGAAAAGCATGTTATCGGCATTGAGAACGCCTACCAAACCTACATCTTCAAAATTCAACCCCTTGGTTACCATTTGAGTTCCAACCAAAATATCGATTTCCTTTTCCTCAAAAGCAGTAATAATTTGATGATAGGCTTTTTTGGCTCTTGTTGTGTCCAAGTCCATTCGAGCAATTTTTGCATCCTTTAAAAATATAGCCAATTCCTCTTCAATTTTCTCCGTACCAAAGCCTTTAATCTGTAAATTACTATCTCCACAAGATGGACAAGTACTAGGCAATTTTGTGTGGTAGCCACAATAATGACAGTTGAGTTCCTTTTTGAATTTATGGTATGTTAAACTCACATCACAGTGCTGACACTGGGGGGAATTTCCACAAGTTTCACAAATCATAATGGGTGCATAGCCTCTGCGGTTTTGAAAAAGAATGATTTGTTTCTTTTCAGCTAAGCAATCTTCCATCATTTTAATTAATACAGATGAAAAATGCGACTTCATGGTCTTCTTTCGAGTAGCTTCTTTTATGTCTTCTACTAAAATTTCCGGTGGTTGAATTCCTCCATGTCGTTGATTGAGCTCCACTAAACCGTACTTCCCCTCTAGGGCATTGTAGTAACTTTCGATTGAAGGAGTTGCAGAACCCAAAAGCACTTTTCCTTTTTGCATTGCTGCCAAAACAATGGCAGCATCTCTTGCTTGGTAGCGAGGAGAAGGATCGTATTGCTTAAAAGAGTTCTCATGCTCTTCATCAATAATGACCAAGCCCAATTTATTGAAAGGCAAAAAAAGCGCTGAACGTGCACCTAAAATAATCTGAAATTGCTCATGCACTTTAGGTTCAAAGTTTAGAACTTCCTGCCAAACTTCCACCCGTTCATTTTCATTAAACCTCGAGTGGTAAACACCTACTTTTTCGCCAAAAACAGCTTGCAAGCGCTGAACAATCTGAGTGGTTAAAGCAATTTCAGGCAATAAATACAAAATCTGTTCGCCACGATCAATGGCTTCTTGAATTAATCGTATGTAAATTTCTGTTTTACCACTTGAAGTAATCCCATGCAACAAAACCACTTGCTTGGTTTTAAAATGATTATTTATTTCACTGTATGCTTTTGATTGTTGTTCTGTTAACTCTTTTGACAAACTAGTTGCGTCTGTCGTTTCAAGCCGCCCAACTTCTCGCTCATACAATTCAAATACACCTTTTTTTACCAATTCATTAATGAGACTTGAAGTAGAATTTACGGCTTTTTGCAAGTCGTTTTTTTTCACCTCCACAGATGATTGAGAGTAGCGCTGATTCAACTGAATGAATGTCATTAGTATTTCTAATTGACGGGGAGCTCGCTCCAATTCATCAAAAATCTTTTTTAGTTCAGTTTCTTTTGCTGCTTGCTCTGTCAATTTTACATACGCTACCATTTTTGGTTTATAGCGCTGCTTGATTTCTTCCTCAACAATTACTGCCTTCTTCTCAATTAAGGCTTTAATTCGCGGTTGAATCAACTTTACATTGAGTATTTCGCTGATTTCAGAGAGGTTGAGCACATTTCTAACTTCTAAGGCTTCAACAATTAAGTACTCTTCATCGCTTAGGTTGTCAACTACTTCTCGATAAGATGGATGTAGTAAAAGTTTTGTTTCGCTCGCAAGGCGCATCCCACCCGGTAAAGCAGCAGCCATCACATCTCCGATATTAGCCATGTAGTATTCGCTGATCCATTCCCAAAATTGCAATTGATTGGGGTGCAAAATGGGCTTTTCATCTAAAATGGCTTCTAGGTATTCTGCTTTAAATGCTTTTGGTGGTTGATTGTGAATTTTAGCAATGATGGCAGAATATTGCTTTTTCCCTTTTCCAAAAGGAACGATTACCCGAGCACCTTGATTTACTAAATCGTTCCATTCGAATGGAACACGATAGGTAAAAGCTTGCGGCAATGCCAAAGGCAGAATAACATCGACAAATAAGGTTGCTCGTTCGGTCAAAGAAATAGTTTATAAACTACAAAGATAGAATTTCAGCGAGTTGTAAAAGCTCTGAATTTAATTTGCTATGGTGCTTTATTGCCTTCTCAAAAGAAGTAAAAGCAATTTTATTATTAATTACGCCAACCATTTCATTTTTTCGACCTTCTAACAAAGCATTCACAGCAGCAAAGCCCAATCTACTTGCTAAAACACGGTCAGCCGCACTTGGACTTCCACCACGCTGCACATGTCCTAAAATAGTGACTTTTGTTTCGTATTGCTTAAACTTTGCTTTCACTTTCTCGGCAATTTCATTTGCTCCACCAAGCTCATCGCCTTCAGCAACAATAATGATACTACTACTTTTTTGTCGCTCCCATCCTTTCTGAAGTTTATCGATTAATTGATCGATATAGGTTTCTGTTTCAGGAACTAAAATGGCTTCTGCTCCTACTCCAACTCCTGATCTTAATGCTATAAATCCCGCATCTCTTCCCATTACCTCAACAAAAAACAAGCGATCGTGTGCATCGGCTGTATCGCGAATTTTATCTACTGCTTCTACTACTGTATTAACAGCTGTATCATAGCCAATTGTGTAATCTGTTCCAAATAAATCATTGTCGATTGTTCCGGGAGCACCAATAGTTGGGATGCCGTGTTCTTCAAATAAAATTTTCGCTCCGGTAAAAGTTCCATCACCTCCAATGGCTACAATGCCCTCTATTCCGTTAGCTTTTAGTTGAGCTGCAGCTTTTTTTCTTCCCTCAACAGTTCTAAATTCTTCACTTCTCGCACTTTTCAAAATTGTGCCCCCGCGTTGAATAATGTTACTCACAGAAGACGAAATCAATGGAGTAAAATCACCTTTAATCATGCCATCAAAGCCTCTTACAATTCCCATTACTTCCACCTGATTAAATGCAGCTGTTCTAACTACTGCTCGAATACATGCATTCATCCCAGGTGAATCTCCTCCAGAAGTAAAAACTGCAATTTTTTTCATAGTTATTTCTTTAAAATTCAAATTTAATACTAATGCTTTCTTAAAACATTAAATATAACTTGAAATTCGCCTGTAAAACTAAGAGAGTAAAAAGCAGACTTATCGCTTACTTAAAAGTCTTAACATATTCAATTTGAATTTTATAATCCCCAAATTAAATAGAGATATGCTTGATCCAAATTGGGCTTTAATGTAGACCCAACGTTGAATTATTTTATTCAAATCTTTCAACTTCCCAAAAAAATAGTTAATACCTGAATGATGAGATCCTATTGCATTGTGTTGGTGCTGTCGATATTTAACAAGTGATTTTGGAATAAATTCAACTTTTCCATAAAAAGCGGCATGCATTAAAATCCAATGATCGTGTTGAAATAATTTTTCTTGAATTGGATGAAGACAATCAATTAAACTCTTGGTAAAAATCATGGAACATCCTGCTGCCATACTTTGAGAAAAAACAGCATTCGAAGAGTTTCTCCATTTTGGATTCAGTCCTTGCTGTTTTAAAAATGATGAATAAAGTATCTTCAATTCACTATCAACCACCTCCATATCAGTATAAACCAATGCAACCTTATTTTTTTCAACTACCCTTTCAATACATTCTACACTATTTTCCATTTTATTATTATGCCAATAATCATCTTGGTCACAAAACATAATGTATGGAGCTGTCACAAAGTTTAATAAACTCATGAAATTTGCTGTAGAGCTGCCTTTTTTGTCAACATGTACTTGACGAATTTTTGAAGGGTATAATTTTAAAAATTGATCGATTATTATTTGAGTGTTATCGGTTGAATTATCATCGCTTATTAATAATTCCCAATTTTGAAAAGTTTGGTCCAGTATGCTTTTCAATTGATCACTCAAGTATTTTTCTCCATTATAAGTAGCTAATAAAATTTGAACTTTAATCATACCAATGTTTCAAATAATAGATTATAAACCATGGGTTTTTATAAATAAAACTCAATTTAATTGCTTTTAACTTTGCCCAATATAGCAACGAAAGCTTTTCTAAGAAACTTTCAGGCAATTCCTTCACACCTTTAAAATAAGTTTTGTACCTGTACTTTGCACTAGCAAAATCACTTTTTTGATGATCTGACAAGCTGTGATTGATTACTAAATTTATGTATTGAGCTTGTGTTTTAATTTTAGCTAATTTTCTGCAAAAATCTACATCACTCCAATCTAAAGGTAGTTGTTCATTAAACCCATTTACTTTTTGAAAAGTGCTTAGAGGTATTAACATGCCTGAGTTTATAGCGACAATCTTTCCTAAGTTAATCGTACCGAAATTGATAGAATCCCCATACCATGACTTCCCAAATCGAAAATAAAAAGGAGAAATAACTTTATTTTCTGAAAGCATGGATGGTAAAATAATTTTTTCTGCAGATTCCTCTGCAGCATTTCTGTATTTACTAAAAGCATTTTTAGGAAACTCAGAATCACTATCTAATAGTAATAAATGCGAACAATTTAAGCTTAAAGCCCATTTAGCTGCATAGTTATACGCTTTACTAACACCTCCATTTTCAGGATCGTGATGGTAGTTAAAATCAGCAATTGGATTAGCTTTAATTTTAGTAAAACTATTGTCATAAATTAGCTTTGGACATTCTAAGTCTTTAAATAAAGTAAGGTAAGTAGCTGAACGGTTTAAATCAGAATTGTACCTGACCATTACAGCGGCAATATTTACAGTTTCTTTTTTCACTATTTCATCAGTTTAAACGATGAAAATGGTTTAAGTAAAAGATTGCCAATTTTATATGCTTTGCTATCTTCCAAAAGCTTATATTCAAATGTTTCCATTGGATCCACAAAATAGTTGGCATATTGCGCCTTATGCTTTTCCCAAATTAGTTTTCTGGCAATTTTTAAATGATTCATTCGCAATGAATGATTGCGACTTCCTTTTCTGATTCTATAGTTAAAAAGTGGCTCTTCAACGGTTTTTACAATTCCATTATTTTTTAATAATCGAATCCAAAATTCCCAATCTTCAAATGCGTCTTTAAATGCTTTGTCAAAACCACCTACTGATACTGCATCCTGCTTTTTAAATAAGGAAGTTACTACCATTAAATTTCTTGCCAAAAGCAAGGAATAACTATAGGGCTCGAACTTAAGTATTCCTGACTTTTTTCCAAAGAGTTTAACTTGAGTTCTCACTAAAGTTGTCTCAGGAAATAAATCAAATTCATTGATACATTTCTTTAGAAAATCAGGATGAATCAAATCGTCAGAATCTAAAAGAAGAATGTATTCTCCTTGAGCTTTATCAATACCTAAATTTCTTGCTGCTGAAACATTGGGTTCTTCACTAGTAAATACATGAAATTTATCGGTATAATTTGTTCTTATTAAATCCAGATAATCACAAGTCGATTTTTCTGTTGACCCATTATCAACAATAATCACTTCCCAGTTCTCAAAGCTTTGTTTTTCAATAGATTTAATAGTATCAGGTAAATATTGACCTGAATTAAATACTGGAATAACAATACTTACTTTCGATTTCAAACTAATTCTTTTTAACGAATGATTTTACAAAGGAAATAGAATTCCCCTTAATATCATTTTTTATAAAACCCCATAATTCAGATTTCTTAAAAAACTTGTACCCTTTCAAACCTATTTTATTTTCTGTACAGGCTCTTCTATAAAAAAAGGCAAGATAATAATTAAAGTATTTTTGAGGATAAACTGAGTATAGTTTATTCATTTTCAAAAGTTTTAAAAGCCACTTTTCAATAATTTTAATTTCTTCTATTGAATTTGGGAAAGGTCCATCAACTAAATTTTGGTGAATCGTCAACTCCAAGTTGCTTGGTTCAATATTGAGGTTTTGTATTTGAAGTTTTAGAATATTTTTAATTGCATTTTGTTGTTCTACTTTTTTTAATTTGCTAATGTTAGTAGAGTGAATTCTATATTTGACTAAGGCCTTTTTTAAATTTCCAACTTCCCCATATTTGCATATCTGAGTAAAAAAATGATAATCTTCTGCAGGGGCAAAACCTTCTTCATAGCCACATTTTTGTGCACTATCGGCACGCATCATAATTGTTGAATTAATGAAGTAATTGCTAAAAAAGAGCAAGGATTTTATTGATTCATTTTTCAAATTCCTATCAATGGTTCTCAACTTTTTTCCATTTTCATCAATTTCAACACAAGACGAACCCAACAAAACATAGTCAGTATTTTTTTTTAAAAAATTAACCTGCTGAGTTATTCTATTTTTTCTTGCAATGTCATCGCTGTCTAAATTTGCAATAAAATAACCCTTTGCACTAACTAGACCATAATTACGACTAGCTACAATGCCTTTATTTTCAGAATGAACCAATAGTTTAATACGGGAATCTTCCTCCATAAACTTCTTAGCAATTTCTTGAGTACGATCTGTAGAACCATCATTAATAATTAATAACTCCCAATTCTTATAGCTCTGAGAAATAACGGATAAAATTGAAGCTTCAATGTATTTTTCAGCATTGAATGCGGGCATTATTATACTTACTAATGGGTCATTTTGACTCATTGATCAATTAATTTTAAAGGTAATTCTTGGTGAACACTTGCATTCTCAATTTCATGAAAAGGCGCAAGGTCAATATGCTTTCCATTCAGCCACTCACTATTTAAGAAACTTGCATCAGTTGTTCCATGAAAATTATCATGCTCAACTTGTACTTTATTACAAGGATTGTTCACAATAATTGATAGTGGATAACAAATCCCTCTGCGTTTTTTAAAAAGTGGATTCATTAGCTGAAGTGCTGCCTCAAGTGAATTTGGGGCTTTAAAGTCAAGTAAATTAATTAAAGTTTTCATTTCCAAAGTATCAAATAAATGTCCATCTAATGATAATGGATATGCCCAATCTTGAACAGAATTTTCCCATGACCAAGTGAGTGTATTCTCCAATTTAGAGTATGTTTTTAAAATAGGTAAGTCCTGTTTTTTTTGGACAGTGTATGCGTAATTTAAATGCTTTCCGTGTCTCAAACTCAATAGCTCAATTTTAGGCTCAATTTTAGTAAACACCTCACAATCAAATTCTTTCTTAAACACTATGTCATCTACTAAAAAGAGTACTTTAGAAACCTTAATGCTTTCAATCAAAGTAATTAAATCTTTTTTAAAATCTTGCTCACGATAAAACTGTATCGATTTATCTGAAAATTGTTTTATAAGTTTATCATATCCCTCTAAAAAAGAAGCGTTGGATGCACTGTATAGGATTTTTAGCCTAACAGGGTTTATTGAGTAATGATAATAACTTCTGATTAATGCTTCTAGTTGCAAAGCTCTATCTTTAGAAAAGATTATTATCTCACATGCATTTGTAAGTTGATCTGAATTAAAACAAAAAGATTCAAGTAAATTAATATAGTTTTGCTGTCTTTGAGAATCATACTTAGATACAACTGTTAAGCCCAAGTATGAAGCAAACTTCTTTATTGTTTTTTTAATCATTAATAGCGCACACTTATCGTATCGGCATCTACGTCAATTTTGGCGTTAGGTCGATTAGTTAAAATAAACTCTTTAAGCTCCTCAATTTTTGGATAGTCATCTGTGCCATTAAATAATCTAGCATCATCTATTAACAAACAATGATTAACTGAAGAGCTGAATATTGCTTTTAGTTCCTCATAAATTGGTGAGATTTTATCTCCTTTTGCTGTATCTCCTCCAGAATAATGACCATCGAGCCAAAAAATGGCTGGTTCATTTAACTGATTTACTACCTGATTCATAATTTCACCACTATCTCCTTGTAGCAACTCCACTTTTGGCTCATTTTGAAAAAGAATTTTAGCATTTTTCCAAAACTCTTCACTTAGTTCAATTGAGATAATTCTACTAAAATTTGGGAGTTGCGATAGAATCATATCCCCCATAAAGGTTCCGGTTTCAACCAATACCGAATAATTCGTATCCCTTTGGAATTTTTCGACGGTTTTTACCTTAACAATGTGTGGTGGTGGAGTAGGCTTTCCTTGTAATATCCATTTTGCAACATTGGCTTCATCAATTTTATTCTGATAAACCTCTTTAATTCTTGTTGGTAAAAGTCTTTTAACGATACGCTGAAATCGATTATTATACCTACTCATTTATTCAATTTTAATGGCCAAAAGTACTAATCAATAAAGATATAAATTATTGTTTTTAAAAGCAGCTAATACTTTATAAATCGTTGTATAGAATTCAGATTAAACGGCGACAAAAACAATTTCCAATGCTGGTGATTATCTTTCACAAATAGAATACATAAAGTGGAAATGAAATTGGAAATTACAGATGCCCAAGCTGCACCAATTATTCCTATTTTAGGTATTAGTAGTAAGTTTAAAAGTACATTAACAATTAACCCAATTGCACTTCTTACTAAGTTAAGTAGTTTGTAATTTCTAACAATCAAATAGTTGCTTGTAGCTATTCCTAAAAATACAGGATAAAATCCTAGGCCTATAATTTGTAAAGCAGCTCCTGAACCTTCAAATTCTTCACCGTATAAAAAATGCATAATTGTTGGGCCAAGCAACCAGGCTCCAAGAGAAGAAACTATAGCAAAATAAGTTAAGATGGTATACAATTGTTTAAGACTAGCCCTAAAATCTTTTTCACTTAACTTAAAATTTTTAGTAATTATAGGAAGAAATGAACCCACTAATATAGCAGGCAAAAACATAAATAACTCGTAAATCCTAACCGCTACAGAATAAATTCCATTTTCTTCTTCTCCTAAAATTTCAGTGATCATTACTTGATCAACTTTATAAAAAATTAATACCAATAGAGCGCTAGCAGAGAATGGAAGAGAGTCCTTTAATAGCTCTTTTGCAATTTTCCAGTCAAATAAACGGAGATTGATTTTTATCTTAGTGTTCTTTAAAGCGAACCAAAGACCGATTCCTGCAATTAAAAACTCAATTGTTGATGAAGCAACAAACCAAATTAAAGGTGCACCAGTTTGAATAAGATAAAATTTATATGCTGCTACAATCAAAAAAGCAAACATCCTAGCTATTACAGATCTTTTTTGAAGCAATTTTGATTGAAAGTAATAATCAATCACATCAAATGATTGAAATACATACCCAATCGTTAGGATAAACACTAGAAGTACTACTTGATCATCGAAGCCTTTTAAATATCCTAATGTTAATACTGCTGCAATGAGACCAATACTTGACCCAAAAAATTTTAAAACAAATACGGTGTTTAGAAGTCCCGACTCTTTACCTTGTTGGTTTACAAATTCTCTTGGACTTATATATTCCAATCCCAAAGATGGAAAAACAGAAAAGAACGCAAAAAATGCCAAACAATAATTCCATAATCCCATCCCGTCGGGACCCAAGTATCTTGCTACTAAAACTCCAACAAATAACCCTACAAATAAGCGAACCACCTTATCGACAAGCAACCAAAGTGAATTACCAAGTAGTTGTTTCCCAATTTTATTGATTATTCTTCTTAGCATGAAAAGTATTGAAGTTTTAAAAAGCTAAAAGTAAAAGAAATTATTAAACGCAAAAAAGCCCCGCAATTTCTTGCGAGGCTTTAGATAAAATTAATGTTTATTCAGTTGGATTAAATTACTTTAACGTCAACTGCATTCATACCTTTTCTACCTTCTTTCAATTCGAATTCAACTGCATCACCTTCTCTAATCTCGTCGATTAGACCTGATACGTGAACAAAATGTTCGTTTTCTGATTCGTCTTCTTTGATAAAACCAAAACCTTTGGTTTCATTGAAAAATTTTACTGTTCCTTTACTCATTATAAATAATTAAAAATATTAAAGTGTAAAAGTAGCTTAATAAATTGAGAATTAGTAATTATTTCAATTTATTCTCAAAAACTTTTTTAAATTTTTCCACTTTGGGTCGCACTACCATTTGACAATATCCTTGTTCAGGGTTATTGATAAAATAGTTTTTGTGGTATTCTTCAGCTTCATAAAATGCTTTAAATGGAACCACTTCTGTAACAATCTTACTTGGAAAAGCCTTTGAGTTGTTAAGTTTAGAGATAACTTCTTCTGCTGTTTCCTTTTGTTCTTCTGAATGATAAAATATAGAAGAACGGTATTGTGTGCCAACATCTCCCCCTTGTTTATTCAAGGTAGTAGGATCATGTGTCTTGAAAAATACTTCTAACAATTCGATGAAAGAAATCACTTTTTCATCGAATTCTATTTGCACCACTTCAGCATGACCTGTTAGTCCACTGCAAACTTCTCTATAAGTAGGATTAGAAATTTTGCCCCCAGAATAACCCGGCAATACTTTATTTACTCCTTTTAGTGTTTGAAAAACTGCTTCAACACACCAAAAACATCCTGATCCTAATGTTGCTTTTTGCATAAGATTAAAAGAACAAAGGTATTTGCAAAAAGGTTTTGATTTTTATAATGAGAATTAAAATTTTGGGTTTAGTTGAAGCTAATTGATACTGTTTATTGAACGCAGGTGATCCTTTAATATTCTACTTTGCTACATTGCAGTTAGACTAATTTGTTGCTGAGTTTTCAATTCATTATTTTAACCACAAAGGACTCAAAGAATTTCGCGAAATTCACAAAGTTTTTAAGCTATACAAAAAGCTTAAAATCGAACGAAAAACACCACTTTTAACTTAAGTCACTTTTAGCTTATTCGTAATTAACAGATTGGTAATTAGCAATTATCCATTTACTAATTCTTAATTGGTAATTCCTCCTCGTACCATTTTATAATGCTCAATCTCACATTCTACAAACAAGTCACCTACTTTTTGAAAGCCTCTTCTTTCGTAAAATGGAATTGCTTTTAATTGAGCATGAAGGTATAGCACTTTGTTTTCTTTTGATGCATCTTCAATTACTTTTTTCAAAAGTAGGTCTCCATACTTCTTTCCTCTATACTGCTCTAGAATAGCGAAACGTTCTAACTTTACTTTATCATTAATTAGGCGCCACCTTGCTGTTCCAATTGACTTATCATCCACATTAATTAGATAATGAACACAGTCTTGCTCAAATTCATCAAATTCTTCTGTTTCTGCTACTTTTTGTTCCACTATAAAAACGACTGTTCGGATAAATCTTGCCTTAGAAAATTTTGCAGCATCATTAGACTTAAATACCTCTATTTCAACGTTTTTCATTTTAAGATTTTTTAGCGATAATGCTTAACATTAATTAACAGCGACTTAGGTTTAATGGCAAGTAGTGTGGATATTTTAGCCACTCAAAATTCGCTAAATTATGGAAGAAGATAACGTCGTTCAAAATTCAGAAAAAATAACTGAAACTGCTCCTTCATCCACAGGAGATATTAAAGCATTAAATGAAAAAATTCAGCGTGAAAGTTCCTTTGTGGATTTGTTGACGATGGAGATGGATAAAGTAATTGTCGGCCAAAAACACATGGTTGAACGCTTGTTGGTGGGTTTACTTTCCAACGGACATATTTTACTGGAAGGTGTTCCTGGTTTGGCTAAAACCTTAGCCATAAATACGCTTGCAACAACCATTGATGCTGCATTTAGCCGTATTCAATTTACTCCTGACTTATTGCCTGCCGACTTGATTGGCACCATGATTTACAGTCAGAAAAAGGAAGAATTCTCCATAAAGAAAGGACCTATTTTCGCCAACTTTGTTTTGGCAGATGAGATCAATCGAGCTCCAGCAAAAGTGCAATCTGCACTATTGGAAGCCATGCAAGAAAAACAAATTACCATAGGAGATGAAACATTCAAACTTCCTGTTCCATTTTTAGTTTTGGCTACTCAAAACCCGGTTGAACAAGAAGGAACTTATCCACTTCCTGAAGCACAAGTCGACAGATTTATGCTAAAAGTTGTTTTGGATTACCCAAAAAAGGAAGAAGAAAAATTAATTATCCGACACAATTTGGCAAAAGATGGAATGCCCAAAGCCAATCAAATTTTAAAACCTGAAGACATTCTGAAAGCAAGAGAAGCTGTGAAGGAAGTTTACATGGATGAAAAAATTGAGCAATACATTGTCGATATCGTTTTTGCAACAAGAAACCCAGAGGAATATGGCTTAGAAAAGCTGAAAGAGTTAATCACTTTTGGAGGTTCTCCTAGAGCTAGTATTAGTTTAGCTTCAGCTGCAAAAGCGTATGCATTCATCAAACGAAGAGGTTACGTAATTCCTGAAGATGTTCGAGCAATTGCCAAAGATGTGTTGAGGCATCGAATTGGCTTGAGTTATGAAGCTGAGGCGGAAAACATTACAAGCGAAGACATCATCAACGATATTTTAAATACAGTAGCGATCCCTTAAAACTTTAAAAATTGAGTACTTCAAATTCAAGCACGCAAGAATTACTCAAAAAGGTCAGAAAGATAGAAATCAAATCGAAAGGATTGTCTAATCAAATCTTTTCTGGTGAATATCATTCGGCCTTTAAGGGAAGAGGTATGACTTTTAGCGAAGTGCGTGAATACCAACCCGGCGATGATATTCGAAGCATTGATTGGAATGTTACTGCAAGATTTAATCAGGCTTATGTAAAGGTTTTTGAAGAAGAACGTGAAATGACGGTGATGCTCTTGGTTGACATGAGCGCTTCTAAAAACTTTGGAACGAAAAAGCAGTTAAAGCAAGAACTCATCACTGAATTGTGCGCGGTATTAGCTTTTTCTGCCATTACCAATAATGATAAAGTTGGTGTAATCTTTTTTAGTAATCAAATCGAGAAATTCATTCCACCGAAAAAAGGAAGGAAGCACATCTTAATGATTATTAGAGAATTAATTGAGTTTCAACCTCAAAATAATACGACCAACCTGAAAGAAGCATTGAGGTATTTCACTCAGGTAATAAAGAAGCGGTGCACTGCCTTTTTAATCTCTGACTTTTTGGATGAAGGCTTTGATGATGAATTAAAAATCACCAACAGAAAACATGATTTAGTTGCGATACAAGTATATGATGAACGAGAAATGGAAATTCCCAATGTTGGAATTGTTCAGTTAGTGGATGCTGAAACAGGCGAGAACTTTTGGTTCAATACTAGTTCAAAATCAAATAGAGTAAACTATAAGGCGAATGCACTTCGCAAAAATGATGAAATAAACAGCTTATTAAAGAAAAGCGGAATTGACCATACAAGAATTGCAACCCACCAATCCTATATTCAACCATTGATGACACTTTTTAAACAAAGAGGAGCAAGATGAAAGCGTTGAAACAACTCACTTTTCTTTTACTATTATTTGTCCTTGGTCAAGGTTCAACCTTTGCTCAAGAGGTAAATGCTAGTCTTCAAAATGAATCCATCCGAATTGGAGAGCAAACGACAATTAAATTAGAAGTAAGCTTTCCTATTGGCACTTCAACAGTTATGCTTCCAACTTTGAAAGACACATTGACCAAAGAAATCACAGTAGTTGAAGTAAGCGAAGTAGATACCATTTTCGATGAATCGGATGTTCAAACAAAAATTTACAGTCAAAGTATTACAATTACTTCATGGGACAGCGGCTATCATGTTATTCCTCCTTTTGTTTTTTTGGTTGGAACTGACAGTTTAAAAACGCAGCCACTCTTATTAGAAGTTAGCACAATTTCAATTTCTCCTGATCAAGACATCAAAGACATTAAATCAATCATTGAAGTACCATTTTCACTTTGGGATTGGATTTTAGTACATCGCATTCAAATAGGTTTGACGCTCTTATTAATTGCCTTGATAATTGCTGCGTACTATGCAATCAACTTCTATAGAAATAAAAAATTAAATAAAGTTGCAGTTGTACCTAAAGAAGCTGCTGACCTAG
Organism: uncultured Flavobacteriales bacterium; assembly: GCA_963973975.1. Lineage (GTDB taxonomy): Bacteria > Bacteroidota > Bacteroidia > Flavobacteriales_E > Vicingaceae > UBA1494_A. The sequence goes on along the minus strand of CAXBCF010000005.1, from coordinate 13,866 downwards.
TAGCGCTAAGAAAATTAAAGGAACTTGAGGCTCAAAAACTTTGGCAAAACAACAAGGTAAAAGAATACCATTCAAATTTGTCCTTCATTTTAAGGGAGTATATTAAAAATCGGTTTGAGTTTAATGCATTGGAACTTCCAAGCGATGAACTTTTGTTGATTTTGAGTTTAAAACTCAAAGACGAAAAGAAAATGCACGAGTTAATTCGAGAAACATTATTCATTGCTGATATGACAAAGTATGCGAAACAGCTGCCTTTGGCTTCAGAAAACGAAGCTGTTATGAAAAATGCAATTCATTTTATTGAAAAAACAGCATACAAAGAAGAGATTAGCACAGATGCTGGCCCATTGAATCAAGATAATGAACTAAAAATTAGCGATAAAGATGCTTAAGTGGTGGAACGACATACAATTTGCCAATCCTGAGTTGATGGTGCTTTTTGCATTGATTCCGCTTTTGATTACTGCCTATATTTTTAGGCTAAAAAATCAGAAAGCGCCAATTCGTTTTTCAACCACCATTTATTTGCCTTCAGTTAAAAATGATTTTACCAGCTATTTCAGGCACCTCCCTTTTGTATTGACTGTTTTAGCACTTTCATTTCTAATCATTGCTTTTGCTAGACCTCAATCATCATTGAGTTGGCAAGACATAACAACTGAAGGAATTGACATTATGATTTCTATGGATGTTTCAGGAAGTATGTTGGCAGAAGATCTAAAGCCAAACCGATTAGAAGCTTCAAAAAATGTTGCTATGGATTTCATCAATAAGCGACCAAGCGATCGAATTGGATTAGTGATTTTTAGTGGAGAAAGTTTTACTCAATCGCCTCTAACAACCGACCATTCAGTACTTAAAAACTTATTCAAAGATGTAAAAAATGGCATGATTGAAGATGGAACAGCAATAGGTTTAGGTCTGGCAACTGCAGTTAGTCGATTAAGAGAAAGTGATGCTAAAAGTAAAGTTGTGATTCTTTTGACTGATGGATTTAATACAAAAGGCTCTATTCCACCATTAACAGCAGCAGAAATTGCAAGAGAATTTAGCGTAAGAACTTATACAATAGGTGTTGGGACCAACGGACTTGCCCCCTACCCTTACAAAACTCGGTATGGAACAATTGCCTATCAAAATGAGGAAGTAAAAATTGATGAAAAAACCTTGACTGAAATTGCCCAAATGACCGGTGGAAAGTACTTTAGAGCTACCAACAACCGAAGTTTGGAATCCATCTATGAAGAAATTGACCAATTAGAAAAATCAAAAATTGAAGTAACAGAATACCGCAAAAAGAAAGAGGAGTTTTTTCCTTTTGCACTAATTGCAGCAATGTTGTTGCTTCTTGAATTTGGGTTAAAAAACACGATCTTAAAAACAATTAACTAATGTATCGATTTGAACATAATTGGATGCTTTGGGGTCTGTTGATCATTCCTTTAATGGTGATACTTTTCGCGATTGTAAAAGTGTGGCGTAAAAAAGCGCGCGCTCGATTTGCAGAAGCTGGATTGATGGAAACCTTGATTCCAACCTATTCCAATTTTCGTTACAGAATGAAGTTCACTCTTTTCTTAATTGGAATTGGGCTTTTAATAATCGGTTTGGCAAATCCACAAATTGGTAGCAAACTAGATGAAGTGAAGCGAGAAGGTATCGATTTAATCGTGGCGATTGACGTTTCAAACAGCATGAAAGCAGAAGATTTAAGTCCAAATCGCTTGGAGCGTGCAAAGAGAGCCATGTTGCAATTGGTTGATGAACTGAAAGGCGATCGTTTGGGAATAATTGTTTTTGCGGGAAAAGCTTACACGCAACTTCCAATAACAACAGATTATTCCGCTGCAAAATTATTCCTCAATACCATCGATACGGATATAGTTCCAACCCAAGGTACAGCAATTGGAGCAGCGATTAATTTAGCGGAAGAATCTTTTGACATGGAAGGAGGTGGCAATAAAGTATTAATTGTTGTAACCGATGGAGAAAATCATGAGGACGATGCAGTAGAAGCGGCAGTAAATGCAAGAAAACTAGGTATTAAAACCTACACCATTGGAATGGGAACACCAAATGGAGCACCAATACCGGTTTACAAAAGAGGTCAAAAAGCAGGTTATCGACAAACTGCTGATGGAAATACAGTTGTGAGTAGTTTGAATGAAGAAATGCTTCGAGAAATAGCTGCTTCTGGAGACGGAATTTACATTAGAGCTACAAATGCAAATGCAGGCTTTACGGAAATTTTAGACGAAATCAGTGGTTTAGATAAATCTGAATTTGAGAGCAAAGTTTATACAGATTATGAAAATCGCTTTCAATTCTTTATTGGAGGAGCACTTTTTTTCTTGATTTTATCAATTATCATCGGTGAGAAAAAAAGTAAAATAGCACAACGCATTAACTTATTTGATCCTGAAAATCAACTCAAAACTGCAAATAAAAAGTAATGAATATCAAATTTTTCATCTTCTTTATTTCTACGATTCTTCCATTTCTTGGGATGCCTCAATCTGCTTATCAGCCGATTAGAGAGGGAAATGAGGCGTATAAGGGAAATGACTACTTAAGTGCTGAGGAGTTTTACAGAAAAAGCATTCGAAAAGATGGATCGCTTCGAGAATCAGCGTTTAATTTAGGAAGCTCCCTTTATCGACAAGAAAAATATGAAGATGCCGCTCGTTATTTCAATCAAGCTATTGAAAAAAGCAATGATAAAAAGCTAAAATCTGAAGCATTTCATAACTTAGGAAATTCACTTTTAAAAAATCAAAAATTAGAAGAAGCGATTGCTGCTTATAAAAATGCACTCATCAATGATCCACAAAATGAGGATAGTCGCTATAATTTAGCGTATGCACTGCAACAACAGCAGCAAGAACAGGAGCAAGAGCAGCAAGAAGAGCAAGAGGAAGAAAACAAAGAAGAGCAGGAAGATCAAGAAGAGGAGAATAAAGAAGAGCAAGAAAATCAGGAAGAAGAAAAAGAGGAAGAACAAGAGCAACAGCAAGAAGAAGAGCAGCAAGAAGAGCAAAAAGAGGAAGAACAACAACAGCAGCAACAGCAACAAGAACAACAACTTTCTCGTGAAGACGCAGAACGAATTTTGGAAGCTTTAAACAATAAGGAAAAAGAAATTCAAGAAGATTTGAAAAAGAAAAAGGTCAAAGAAATTGACATCAACATTGAAAAGGATTGGTAAAAAAACGATGATAAAAAAGATTTCAATTTTACTTTTTGCAATTTACTTGTCATCAACGGCATTTGCTGACTCGGTTCGCTTCGAAGCAATCGCAAGTAGCACTACTGTTGCAGTTGGCCAACGCTTTCAAGTGACTTTTTCCTTAAACACCAAAGGAGAAAACTTCATTGCTCCAGTTTTTCATAAGTTCAGACAATTGTCGGGTCCGAACTTATCAAATAGCATGCAATATGTGAATGGACAAATGAGTCAAAGCATGTCGTATAGCTTTATACTCGTTGCCAATGAAGAGGGAACTTTTACCATTGGAGGTGCAAGTATTTTAGTAGATGGGAAAAACTATAAATCCAATTCCCTTGAAATAAAAGTTGTAAAAGCAGGTCAAGCAACACCCATCACACCTAACAGAAATCAGAACAACCAAAATCAAAATGAAATTGACTTAAAAGACTACGTCTTTGTAAAAACCTTTGTTGACAAGTCTTCTGCTTTTATTGGAGAAAAACTTACTGTTACTTTTAAGCTTTATTCTAGGTTAACCTTAACCAATCTCACCTTAGAAAAACTACCAGTTCTAAATGGTTTTTGGACACAAGATGTTCGCACTATTTACGATAAAATCGAACTTTCAAGAGAACAAGTAAACGGAGTAGTCTATCAAGTAGCTGAACTTCAAAAATCTGTTTTGTATCCTCAGCGCTCTGGAGATTTGATTATCGATCCGATGGAAATTAAAGTTGGTGTTCAGACACAATCTCAGAGAAGGCAATCCATTTTCGATCAAATTTTCGGTTCTTACGAAAGCAAAGAAGTTATCGTGGGCAGTAATGCATTAAAAATAAAGGTTGAAGCTTTACCAACGGCAGGTAAGCCTGCAAATTTTTCAGGAGCTGTTGGAAACTTTACGATCGATTTAGTTGCCAATAAGGACAGTATTAAAGCCAACGAAGCAATAGATGTAACACTAACAATTAAAGGAAATGGCAACTTCCCATTGCTTTCAGCACCAAAATTAAATTTCCCTGCGGATTTTGAGACTTATGATCCTGATGTTTCCAATAACTTCAAAACAACTGCCGCAGGTTCAGCCGGCAGTAAAGTGTTTAAATACTTAGTAATACCAAGGCATTCAGGTAAGTTTACTATTGAGCCCTTTCAATTTGGCTTTTTTGATTTAGCTACAAAACGTTATAAAGTTATCAAATCGGATTCTCTTCAATTCATTGTTAGTAAAGGAACTGAAAGTGAAGGCACTGTTTATAGAGGAAGTAGAAAATCTGAAATTGAAATTTTGAATGATGATATCCGATATATCCATCAAGATACTTCCATTTTTCTGCTTGCAAGTGAAGGTTTTTATGGCTCAACAGTATTCTACACCTTGATTTTCTTGTTGATCCTCCTATTTGCTGTCAGCTATTTCATTATCAAGAAAATAAAAGCCAAAAACAGCAACCTTTCGCAAGTTAGGCAGTCGAATGCAGTGAAGGTTGCCAAAAAGAGAATGGCTAAGGCAAAGACTTACTTATCTAATCAAGAAAATAGTAAGTTTTATGAAGAAATTTCAACAGCCTTGTATGGGTATTTTTCAGACAAGTTTGGAATTAGTGTTGCAGAACTCTCTCAAGAAAAAATCTTGGATTTCTTAGCAAAGATACCTGAATCTGGAGCAGTTCAAGTTGAAGTCAAATCAGTTTTAGAAGAGGCAGAAATGGCTCGATTTGCCTCAACTTCGTCCACTGAACCTAATGCACTTTACAACAAGTCTATTGAAATTATTAGAACCATTGAAAACCTAAATCGATGAGATTAAAAATTCTTTTACTCTTATTCCTCTTTTCAAAATTTCTGATTGCTTCAGATATTGATCAGGCCTTGGTGCAATTCGACTCAGCAAATGTAGCTTATGCCGAAGCTGATTTTGAAGGTGCGCAAAAACAGTATGAAGCACTTCTTGAATCAAACGTTTTATCAGACGATTTACATTATAACTTGGCAAATACTTATTTCAAAACCAATCAAATTTCACTGGCGATTCTTCATTATGAGAAGGCATTAAAAATCAATCCTTCAAATGAAGATGCTGCTTTTAATCTGAAAATTGCCAATGAAAAAACGGTTGATAAAATTGAAAGCCTCCCTGAACTATTTATTTACAGATGGTGGAAAAACGTTTACCAATTGTTTTACATGGACCAATGGGCAATTTTATCAATTAGTTTGTTAGCAATTTCATTGCTCTTGTTTGTAGCTTACCTCATTTTTCAAGTAATTGCAATTAAAAAAGTTAGTTTTTATGGTTTTATCCTTTTTCTGATTGTAGCAGGATTATCTTGGGTGATGGCTGCAAACCAAAAAGCAAATCTTGAAAAATCTTCTCATGGAATTATTATGGAGCCAAGTTTAAATGTTGTCAGTGCTCCTTCAAGCGGAAGTTCCCAATTATTTGTCTTGCACGAAGGAACCAAGGTTAAAATCGTCCAAGAGGATGAAAATTGGGTCGAAATAGCTCTGCCCAATGGCAATAAAGGATGGATCCTAAATGAATCTGTTGCTAGTATTTAAAATTTATTAATTGCGAATTAAAGAAATTTAAAATTTTTAGTTTTTAATCCGATTCTGGGAAAAATAGTAAATCCTGCATCTAATTGAGAAGTGGCTTTATACTTAGTAGTTATAGCCAATGCCCCCTCAAACCGAAATCTATTTAATTAAAATTGAGGCCTATAGCTAAATACTTACAAAAGGCATTTGAAAATTAAAATTTTCATTTTCTACTTGAGTTAAGATAAAATCAGCTAAATCGGCTCTACTTATTTTGGTGCTTGCATTGACACCTACCCAACCTACTCGATACGCTCCTAGCTTGGGTTTATTCGTAAGCCTCGGCGCTCTCACAATGGTCCAAGTTCAAGCCACTTTTTTTCAACACATCATGATGTTTGATAGCATCATTCAGGATTTTGGGAACAGCCATTTTCATGATGGTTCTAATGAGCTTATCTGCGAATTTGGGTTTATCCTTTTCAGGAAAAGGCAGACCGCCACCTGATAATGAAATAATCCTATCTACTCCATTTTTTTGCATCGCAGACACAATGTTTTCAGTCCCATGAGTTTGTAGCAACTCTGAGGAACCTTTTACATGACCAAATAAACTTACCACAATATCAGTACCCTCTATCGTTTGGTTGACATCTTGCTCGTTTAAAACATCTCCTTTCAACACAGTGAGCTTAGGGTTCGTTAACTTAAGTTTTGTTGTATTGCGAACGAGTGCTTTCACCTCGTATCCTTCTGCCAGTGCTAATTCCAAGAATTGCTTTCCAGTTTGCCCTGTTGCTCCAAACAATGCTATAACTTTCTTCATCATTATTTATTTTTGATGGCTAAAAAATTGCTTTCCAAACTACTAAATGGAAGATATCCGCTCCCTATTTTATAGTACCTTCCTTTATATTCCACAAACACTGAGGGGAATCCGTTCACTCCCAGTGCAGCAGATGTATTAAAATCTTCTTCGGCAAATTTCAGGTATACCGGATCTTTCATTTTGACTACAAATGCCTCTCCATCTAAACCAAACCTTGATGCAATATGCCCATAGGCATCCAGGTTTTCGGGTTCTATTCCATTAAAATAAATAGCCTTCTGCAATGCAGAAGCAAACTGAACACTATTTTCGGGGCTCAAGCTTTTAAACACAGACAAAGCAATCGCGGGGGGAATAGATGTAAAAACAGCCTCCCCTTCTGCCAAGGTTCTATGTAGGAATGTGTCCCCAAACTTCACTCCAGTCGCATTTTCAACATCCTTATACGCCTTACCGATGTAAGAAGCTACTTCAACTATAGGTCCGATTCTGTCACCTGTAATCATCCCGCCAGAAATCACTTCAAAATCCAGTTCATCCTTGTACTTCACTTGAAATTGGTTCATTACTGACGAAAAACCGTAACACCAGCCACACAGGGCATCATATACATATACTACTTTCATTTTATCTTGAGCTTTACAGGCTATTAAGTTGGTAAGAAGAATGATGATTAGTAAAAAATTCTTCATCGAGAATATTGTTAATGTTGCAAATCTATTTACTTTTGATGTACATTAATAAAAGTATAGTACTAACTTTTTTGTAAGTATGAAAAGCGAAGCATTGAAAGTAACAGCGAGATGTCCTATCAGAACGACAACAGAGTTACTTAGTGGCAAATGGAAACTGCTTATTCTATTCCAGCTAGCACCTCAACCATTAAGGCCTTCTGAATTAAAAAGGTTGATACCTGATATAAGTGAAAAAATGCTTATTCAGGAACTTAAAACCATGTGCGACAATAACTTAGTCAATCGTAAGAATTTTGGCGAAGTGCCTCCAAGAGTAGTATATGAACTAACTGCTATTGGTCATAAGATTATGCCGCTTATTGCGGAAATGCGAAATTTCGCATTGCATTATGAGAGCGAACTTAAAACAAGCCAAGAATCATAACTTAATAATCAAAATTTTAATAACAGGAGCAACAGGAAATGTGGGTATTGAGGTGTTATCAGCTTTGCAAAAGCTTGATCATCCAACGACAATATTTGCAGGCGTTCGAGATACAGAACTTGGCAATGAGAAACTTTCAATCTTTAACATCAAGCATATCAAATTTGACTTTACCGATAGTGAGACCTTCTTGCCGGCCTTAGAAAAAGTAGATATACTCTTTCTCCTTCGCCCACCTCAAATTTCTGATGTTAATAAATACTTTGCTCCGCTCATTCAGACAGCAAAGAAAGTAGCTAAGCATATTGTGTTTTTGTCTGTGCAAGGTGTAGAGAAAAGCAGCATTATCCCGCATCATAAAATTGAAAAGCTCATTGTTGACAGTAGCATACCCTACACCTTCTTGCGCCCAGCTTATTTTATGCAAAATTTCACTACAACTCTGCGAAATGATTTGGTCAATCATCAACAAATTTATCTTCCAGCTGGACGCGCAAAATTCACACTCATTGATATAAAGGATATTGGCACTGTTGCAGCCAAAGTATTAACAGAGCCACAGAAACACATCAATAAAAGCTATGAATTAACCAATAACGAAGCTTTAACATTTGGAGAAATGGCTGATGCACTAAGTGCTGGACTGGGCAGAAAAATCAAGTATGATTCGCCTAATTTACTGCAGTTCTTTTTGACCAAACGAAAAGAAGGCGTGCCTATAGCCTTCATTTTTGTACAGATCATGCTCCATTATTTGCCGAGATTTCAAAAGAGGCCTAAGAGTACAAAATATGTGAGCAACATTACAGGACAGGAATCCAAATCATTTGATGACTTTATTAGTAGAAACAAAAAAGAACTACAATTAAGAACACACTGGCTATAACAATGACTATGACGTCCATGCTCCTTCGTCACATGGCGCATAGCCAAACCGTTAAGTTAAGTTAATGATGATTTTAAGTCAAGAGACTTCGTAAATAGAAGATCAATAAGATCAGAAATTGATTAATATTATTTTTATGTTCATTTTTTTGCTTCTCCAAAAAAACGAACCAAAAATCCGCCTAGGCGGATTCCCAAAAAAATTCTTCTCAGTCCTCGCTTTAGACACGCCACACTGAGAAGACTCCCGACAAAAAAAGCGGGACAGGCACAATCAAAAAAAGGCGTTCCGCTTCGCTCCTCTGTCTTTCCTTTTTTTGCTTGTTATACCGATAGTGATTTTAAATGTCGCATATATGCTCCTTAAAATCTACATCGGCATAATACTTTAGGAACAGCTAAGAAAGTAATAAATGTATTATCGGTAAATACCGAACTACTCATAAATGAGCAGGCGACTTAGGTAGCATGCGATATTTAGGAGTTAATTCGGTATTATTCATGGGGAAAAGCATATCAATGCGGGGCATTGATTAAATATTCATTTTCATAACAAACACTGCTTGAAACTTATACATCTATTTTATTATTTACATATTAGGTAGGCTTGTGTATTTACAGAAAATATATCGTGTAAATCAACAAAGCAGCTTGTTTTCGGTTAGATGTGGATGAAAGTAATTGAGAAATACCATTTAGACGAAGAGAAAATAGATCGAATTATTGCGATGGCTTGGGAAGATCGCACTCCATTTGAGGCCATTGAATTTCAGTTTGGATTATCAGAAAAAGAAGTGATTCAGTTGATGAAATTTCAACTAAAATTGAGCAATTGGAAAAAGTGGCGTTCAAGAGTTAAAGGCAGGGCTACAAAACATCAGAAGCTGAAAAACAATACTATTGGCAGATTTAAATCCAATGCACAGCGACAAATTAGTGGAAATCGAATTTCTAAGAGAAAATAGCAGTTGTACTGTTTGCGATTTTAAGCTTTTTCTTTGATGCTTCGATTATCGCAGCATTCATTCCAAAGAACGAAAAAACTTTTGATGAGCTATGCTGAAGCATCAAGACGGAAAAATACACCTGCCGTTTTCCGTCCTCCCACCCCGACCTATTTAATAATACCAATAATAATTTCTAGTTATCGCAAATACTTATTAAGCAACATGTCAATATTTTACCTAAAAATTTTATTATCGGCATTTAAATGCTACTTTATTATTTACCATCCCAATTAACGATAAGGTATTTTTCTTTTTGGCCTTCTTTGAGTTTCAAAAAACCAAAATCATAACAGTAAAAATAAACTGAACCCGTTGTAGTTTTTCGAAAATGAGTAAAGAATGTTGGGTCGAAGCCTTCACTGTGTAGTACTTCTCTTCTTAATGTGGTTTTACCATTGCGGTTGTATTTTTTTAATATTTTTCGATTAATTTTTAGTTGTCGGTCAACTCTAAGAAAATGTTTTTCGTTTTGAATACGACTTTCATATTGTTGCGCTGATTTACAGCCAGGAGAACAAAAAACTTTATCACTTCTTCCCTTCACAATTTCACCACAAACAGGGCATTCCTTTTTCATGTTCTATCAATTTTTATCTATTGCTAAGGCAGACTATCTATATTTAACTCAATCACTCAAAAGTAATTATTAAAATCTTATACGAATATTATACACATAAAATTCTTTTTAAATTTTTCTTTTCATCAATTATTGCAAAATGAAATCGATTACACTGAAGCATTTATTGATTGATGAAAAGCGCATGATTGGAATTCAATTCAATAATAATGAAGGAATTAGGAAAATAGTAATGGGATTGAATGATGTTAGGTGGAGTGATGAGTTTCACATGGCATATGTTTCCAATCGTCGAGAAAATTTAATGCAAATAATGGCAAGTTTTAAAGGAATTGCATGGGTTAATTTACAGCAATTTACAGGGAAATGTAAAGGCAAATCTGGGGAAATAATAGACATGAGTTATTTTCGTAATCGAAAGCTGCCACAGGGTTACAGAAAATGTCCTGAAGCTTATATCGACAAATTAGAGTTAAGGGAATACGCTTTAAATACAGCAAGGACTTACATTCATTCGTTCGAAAAATTCATAAATTATTACAATGAATTAAGTTTGACTGAAATTGGAGAACGAGAAATTAAAAAATACTTGATGATGCTTCAGGGTTTAAAATACTCACCAAGCAAGGTGAATCAAGTTTTGAATGCCATTAAATTTTATTATGAATCGGTGATGGGAATGCCGAATCGTTTTTACTCAATTGAACGACCTATGAAGAAAAAAGCCTTACCGAAAGTGCTTTCTAAAGAAGAGGTTGCGGCTATCATTAAATCCAATCGAAACATTAAACACAAAGCAATTGTCAGTCTACTCTACTCTGCTGGTTTGAGGCGTAGCGAGTTACTCAATTTAAAAGTTGCTGATGTAGATAGTAAACGCATGGTAATATATGTGAGAAATGCCAAAGGTGGAAAAGATCGATTGAGCCTATTGAGTGAGCAAATGCTTGAGTTATTACGTCAATATTATAAGTTATATCGTCCAAAAGATTTTTTATTTGAAGGTCCATACAGACGCTCTTACAGTGGCACTAGTGTTAGCAAAATCATTGATGCAGCTGCAAAACGGGCTAAAATTCAGAAAAAAGTGAATGCACATATGTTGCGTCATAGTTTTGCCACTCATTTGTTGGAGTCAAATGTAGATTTACGGTCCATTCAAGTATTATTGGGACACAGCAATATAAAGACCACTGAAATCTACACACACATCAGTAACCAGCAGATAAACAGCATTCAAAGTCCGCTAGATTCATTAAATTTAAATAATTAGATTTGCATAAACATAGTTCCAATAAAACACACTAGTGTGCTTTATCGACTAGTTCTCTGCAAGCTAAAAAAACATTGGTGAAAAAATTGAAGTATTCGAAAAAAATATGACGACACTCTTTATAAAAAATATGGTTTGCAACCGTTGTGTTATGGCGGTGAGAAATGAATTGAATAATTCAGGAATTGAGCCAATTGATGTACAATTGGGAGAAGTAACACTTGAAAAAGACCTCACAGCACAAGAAAAAGAAAAATTTAGTAAAGCGTTGGTGTCATTAGGCTTTGAAATGATTGATGACAAAAAAAGTCGCCTGATTGAGCAAATTAAAACAATAATCATTGACTTGGTACATCATCAGGATAATGGAACGAAAACCAATCTTTCAGATGTGTTAAGCAGTAAACTCTTTCACGATTACAACTACCTATCCAACCTGTTCTCTGAAGTAGAAGGTACTACCATAGAAAAATATTTTATTGCTCAAAAGATAGAAAAGGTAAAGGAACTATTGGTTTATGACGAATTATCATTAAGTGAAATTGCTTTTCGACTCAATTATTCAAGTGTTGCTTATTTGAGTAATCAATTTAAAAAAGTAACAGGGCTTTCGCCCAGTCATTTTAAAAAAATACGTGAAGACAGAAGAAAACCTTTGGATGAGGTATAAGTAAATCTTACAACTCATTTCCAAAATTACACAACAAAAAAACTACCCATTGTTGCCAACTTTGCATTGTAATTAAAACAATCGAGATATGGCAACAACAAATCAAAATACAGTTACGCAGACTTTCCCTGTTTTGGGAATGACCTGTGCTTCTTGTGCGAGTAGTGCAGAAAGTATCGTAACACATCAAGAGGGAGTGGTGAGTGCTTCTGTAAATTATGCTACAGGAAATCTTATCGTTGAATTTCTATCCAACGTAACCAATGCCGAAAAGATACGAAAAGCGGTCCAAGGTGTAGGATATGATTTATTAATTGAAGACGAATCCAAACAGCAGGAAAGCCTTGAGGTCATCCACGAAAAGAAGTTTAAACAACTCAAAAATAAAACCTTATGGGCGGTCATTCTTTCTTTGCCAGTAGTTATAATAGGTATGTTCTTTATGGATATGCCTTACGGTAATGAAATTATGTGGGCATTTTCAACACCTGTTGTATTGTGGTTGGGAAGAGATTTTTTTATAAATGCGTGGAAACAAGCCAAACACCGCAAAGCCAATATGGATACCTTAGTAGCATTGAGTACAGGCATTGCATATATTTTTAGTGTGTTCAATATGTTGTTTGCAGGTTTTTGGCATCAAAGAGGATTACACGCTCACGTTTATTTTGAAGCCGCAGCCGTCATTATCGCCTTTATATTGTTGGGAAAATTATTGGAAGAAAAAGCCAAAGGCAATACATCTTCTGCCATTAAAAAACTGATGGGCTTACAACCAAAAACGGTTATTGTCATTCAAGCAGACAACACAGAAAAACAGACAGCTATTGAAAATGTAAAAGTTGATGATGTCATTTTAGTAAAACCCGGTGAAAAAATTGCTGTGGATGGAATGGTCATTTCGGGCAGTTCGTATGTGGACGAAAGTATGTTGAGCGGAGAGCCTGTTCCCATATTAAAAAAGGAAAACGAAAAAGTATTTGCAGGAACGATAAACCAAAAAGGTGGTTTCCAATTTAAAGCTGTAAAAGTCGGCAAGGAAACAATGCTTGCCCAAATTATCAAAATGGTTCAGGATGCACAAGGGAGCAAAGCACCTGTACAGAAATTGGTGGATAAAATAGCAGGGATTTTTGTGCCTGTAGTTATGGGAATCGCACTTTTAACTTTTATAGTTTGGATGATTTTTGGTGGTGAAAATGCTATAGTTCAAGGATTATTAGCAGCAGTAACGGTGTTGGTTATCGCTTGTCCCTGTGCTTTGGGATTGGCAACACCAACAGCGATTATGGTAGGCGTTGGCAAAGGTGCCGAGCAAGGCATTTTAATTAAAGATGCCGAAAGTTTGGAGTTAGCCAAAAAAGTAGATGCTATCATTTTGGACAAAACAGGAACCATTACTGAAGGTCGTCCACAGGTTACAGACATCCATTGGTTGAACAATGACGACAGCACTAAAGATATTCTTTTGAGTATTGAAAAACAATCTGAACACCCATTGGCAGAAGCGGTTGTAAAATATTTGGGAGAGGTCACTCCAACAACACTTTCCAATTTTGACAGCATTACAGGAAAAGGAGCAAAGGCCGACTATAATAACGAAACCTATTTTGTAGGAAACAAAAAGTTATTGTTTGAAAATAGCATCGCTATTCCCGAAGAATTGCAACAACGAGCGGAGGAATGGAGCAAATTATCTAAAACCGTTATTTGGTTTTCAGACAGTAAACAAGCCCTTTCGGTAATTGCTATTT
>CAXBCF010000004.1:0-158775 GCA_963973975.1 uncultured Flavobacteriales bacterium | reverse complement strand
GGTAATTAAATCCACATTAAAGCGACCAGTGTCTCTTAATTGGGTAGTAAAGAAATCATTGTAGGAAACAATGCTTCCTGCAATTAATATTTGAGCACTATCGTAATTAAAACTACTCCTACCATCAAATTCAAAACGTGCATTTTTCAAATTTAATTTTGTATCAGCTATAGTTAAAATAGATTGAGGGTTTGGAAAAACTCTAATTGCACTATCTATAGTTGTGAGAACAGTGTCAATGCAGTCTTGCTCGGTAATCAAAAGCAAACCGATGGAATAAAAACCTGGTTCAGAATAGGTATGACTAGGATTTATATCATTGGAAACAGTATTATCACCAAAATCCCAAAAATACTGAGCACGACTTCCTGAAAATGTAGATAAATCTCTGTAGTTGACAAAAAGTGGTGAACAACCTTCTAAAACGTCAAAATCAAATCCCGCAATCGGATTATCAAATAATGAAATAGATTCCAGAATAGTATCTGTACAATTATCTTGATTGACAATTAATTGAACGGAAAAAGGACCTGTCCCTGTAAATGAAACATTGTTAACTGTATTTTGATTGCTCAACGCAATGTTGGCTTGAATTCCGAAATCCCAATTAAAAGTTGCATAATTCTCATAAGCTCCACCAACAGAAAAGGTGATGTTATTTTCATCTACACATAATTGACCCTCAGTTTCTATACTTGGATTCAGTAATTGAAAAACTCTAAATTCGTTGGTAGATGTGTCGCTGCAAGGTAAATCAGGATTGGCAATTAATGTTATTGTATAAATTCCTGTGTCAGCATAAGTGTATGTTGGTTCAAATAATCGAGAAGTATCGTCTAAGCGGGTTGGATCACCAAAATCCCATTTATACCCTTGAATTGTGGCGTTTGGTGAAAAGGAATTGTTTCTGAATTGAACCGTTAATCCAGTACAAAACTGTTCTTGATCTTGTACTGCACTTGAAATTAATGGAACGCAATCACCTGTATTGATTTGTACATCTCTTCTGGTAGTTGACAACAACACCCCATTTCTATACTCTTCCACACAAAAGCCAACTACAAAAGTTCCAAGAATTGTTGGAATTCCACTCAATTTCCCTGTAGCAGCGTTAATTGATAATTGTGGACTAGATGGAATTGGATTAGCTGCTGTTTGAGGAGCAATAAATTGAATTTCCTGATAAGGTGGAGGAAATGCAGGCACCGGCCTTGGATTAAATTGACTGACATAATTAAGTGGTGCACATAGTGAATAAACCAATGAATCTCCATCAAAATCACTAGCTGATAAATCTAAGTCAACATCAAAACCCGCACAAATTGAAATGGGTGGAAATTGATTAAATTGTGGACTGGCGTTGCAACCAACACTATTAAATGAAGGCACTTCTATTGAAAATGTATTTCCTTGATTTCTGGGATTCGTAATGTTATCTATGATGCTATTTCTACAACAACGCTGGTAAACTAACAAGAAATTTTGATTTTTAGGAATACTGATCAACCCACTATAAAAAACTTCTTGAACGCAAACGTTAGGAGATTCGACTATACAGGGATTGTCGATTTCACTTGGAACTAACCTTATCCTATTACGTTGTAAAGTGTCGAAATTTAAGCGAAGTAATTGATTGCTTTGATTAAATATTGAAACTATAATCTCCGGGTCGGTAGCTTGAGGATTTCCGTTAATACAATCCACATACATTCTAAACTCAATTTCATAAACTACTTGTGTGGGATTGCTAGAATTGATGCAACGATAATTAAAATAGCCTCCAACTATGTGAGTAGCACTCAGATTTAATCCAAAAAAGAAAAAGAAAAATATTAACCCAGAGTAATACTTTAATTTCATGCTCCAAAAATAGTGATTCCTTGTAAATGAAAGTATTACGAAATAAAAGAAAATGGGTTTCAACTAGTAAATATTCCCGAAATTTGTTCATCATGAGAACTCTTTTAACCCTTAGCTTAATAAGCTTACTTTTTTCTTGTACCATGTCAACAAATGAAATAAATTCCGCTTCACCAAAATACACCAATGAATTAATCAATGAGACGAGTCCGTACTTATTACAACATGCTCATAATCCCGTAAATTGGCTGCCTTGGGGCGAAGCTGCGCTGAAAAAAGCGAGCGATGAAAATAAACCACTTTTAATTAGCATCGGTTATTCTGCCTGTCATTGGTGCCATGTAATGGAAAAAGAAAGCTTTGAAGATTCAGCTGTTGCTGCATTTATGAATGAAAATTTTATATGTATAAAAGTTGATCGAGAAGAACGCCCAGACATTGATCAGGTTTATATGAATGCCGTTCAAATTATGACAGGAAGAGGTGGTTGGCCACTTAATTGCATTGCTACTCCGGATGGAAGACCTTTTTATGGTGGAACTTATTTCCCCAAAAAGGAATGGATGGAAGTACTTGATAAAATTATAACCGTTTTTAAAACAGAGCCTGGAAAAGTAGAAGAATACGCTTCAAAAATTGTTGAAGGTGTTAAGTCTAGTGAACTAATTGCATCCCCGGAAAATAATACTGATTCATTCAGCTTAAAAAGTTTTGCTGAAGGTTTAAAAAAATGGCAATCTGTGTTTGATTCTGAATATGGTGGCAACCAACAAGCTCCAAAATTTCCAATACCAAACAATTACCTTTTTCTGCTAAATTATGCTCATCTAAATAATGATACCGCTATCCTAAAACATGTAAACCTCACATTGAAAAAAATGACTTTTGGTGGAATTTATGATCAAGTTGGTGGTGGTTTTGCAAGGTATTCAACCGATTTAGAGTGGAAGGTACCCCACTTTGAAAAAATGCTATACGACAATGCTCAACTTATTTCTTTGTATTCAAAAGCATTTCAAAAAACAAAAGACCCGCTGTATAAAAAAATTGTAGAAGAAAGCATTCAGTTCGTGAATGAATCTTTAAGCAATGGAAAAGGAATTTACTATTCTGCCTTAGATGCAGACACTGAAGGAGAAGAAGGCAAGTTTTATGTTTGGACAAAAGAGGAATTAAAAACCCTTTTAAAAGATGATTTCAAATTTGCTGAAAGCTATTTCAACATCAATTCTTTTGGACTTTGGGAACATGGAAATTATATATTAATCAGAAAGGAAGAGAATGCAGCTATAGCAAAATCATTAAATGTTTCAGAAAAGGAATTTGAGGCAAAGATTGGTGCTATCAAAAAAATATTGAAACAAGAAAGAGAGCAACGCACTGCTCCAGGTGTAGATGATAAATCCTTAACTTCTTGGAATGCTTTAATGATTAGCGCTTTAGTGGATGCATATTTTAGTTTAGGCAATGAAACTTATTTAAATCAAGCGATTGAAACCGCTGATTTTATCCTAAAAAATCAATCTAAAAAAGACGGCGGATTATGGCACAATTACAAAGATGGAAAATCGACCATCAACGGGTATTTAGAAGATTATTGCTTTAGCATTGAAGCATTTATTCAGCTATATGAAGCTACTTTTAATCAAAAATGGTTGGAGATTGCCAAAGATTGGAGCAATTATAGCATTAAAAATTTCTACGATCAGGAAAACAAACTTTTCTATTTTACAAGCCATGAAGATCCTGCACTTTTTAGTAGAAATAAAGAAATTTTAGACAATGTCATTCCATCTTCTAATAGCTCAATGGCGAGAGCCTTATTTCGTTTAGGGAAGTTGTTTCCTGAAGAAAAATATGACAGCATTAGCAGAGACATGCTGCTGCAAATTCAAAACCAGTTTAATGCATACTTGCCCTCCTACTCCAATTGGGCTTTGCTTTTATTAGAAAGAATCGGTCCATTTTACGAAGTGGCAATTGCTGGAAAAGCTGCTAAAAAACAAACGCTTGAACTCCAAAAAACCTACATTCCTAATAAAATTATTTTGGGAATGACTGCAAATAATGCTGATTTAGAATTGTTGGAAGAGAAATGGGTTGTTGATCAAACGACCATTTATGTTTGTGAAAACAAAGTGTGCTTATACCCTGTCACCACTTCTGAAGAAGCCATAAAACTACTCTTGGATTAATGCCTTACCTCTTTCTTATCTTTTGGCTTCAGTTATTTGGCAGCACTACAACTGAGAAGTTTTTACTTCGATTTGATTGCGAATGGTTTAGCAACGAAAGCTTTTTTGAACCAGAAGTCATCCAAAAACATCAAATCAAGGCGATTCACGTTTGGGTGAGTGAGAAAAAAGATCGAGAAATTTTTGAGAATGAACGGAGTTTTCTGCATTATGTATTTAATCCTAAGGGAAATATCTCCAAGAGTTATAAAGAAATCCAATACAGAAATAGAATGGATACCTTAACTCATGAGTATTATTATGATCGATCAGGAAATTGCATTAGAAGGGAAGAAAAACAACTTCCATTTCATTTTACCTATGATTATCTTTTTGAAAATGAGTTAAAAAAGATAGAAATTAAAATTGATCAAAATAATGGCGACACAAGTTTTGTACATTTTTTCAAGCACCGTTATCAAGATGATCAGCATTTCATTGAAGTGGCAAATGAGACTAACAAAGCTTTTAAATTAATTACCATTCAGAAAAATAGCGCTAAGCAATTGCTGATGGAGCGAACCTCATTCATGAGAAACAGCAGTTTTCATGAAAAAAAATATGTTTATACTGAGAACCGCTTAACTGAAATTATTTACCGACAGTTCTACAACCAAATGAAAGAGCAGAAAACCAATTTTGAATACAAGAATGGGGTGTTGGACTACATTTCTGTAACAGAAAATGAGCAAACCAATTATAGAATTGGGTTTATATACGGCAAAAATCAGCTAATCAAATCGATTGTAAAGAGAGAACCCGAGCGAAAAGTGACCAGTATTTATCGCTTTGAGTATTTGTTTGATGATTGAGTCTAATTTATCAAACTGATTTCTAATTCATCAGCGGTATATTTTTCTAACTTTTGTAATTCTTTGGTGATTTTCTCATTCCAATCAATCTGTGCTTTTACAACTCTAGAAAAATTTGTTTCTCGATCGTATAAATCCTGCATGGTTCTGTAATCTGAAATCCAATATTTTTCAATGATTTGCTCTAAGGTTTCCTTATAGTTCTTTTTGTTGAATTCTGTATTTAAAACATCTCGAACAATCAATCTTCTGTGCAATTCTGCAATGTCAAAATGCAATTGTTCATGGTTCAACAATAAGTTGTTTTGTTCTTCTTTAATCGACCAAGATTCGTTTTTAATAAAACATACTTCAATGTAAACTTTCATGACTCCTTCCCCATCAGTAATGTACCTGTAGGGCAACCCAATACTTGAAAGTGCAGAAACCTTTACATTTTTTTGAGAAGTAGCTTGAAAATCATCCCATGTGAGCTTAACTGTGTCATGCCAGAAAATACGGTTCTCATTGTCTGAATCTACTTGAGCAAAGGAAATATTGATAATTAAGCAGAGTATAGTTGCTAAAATAATGCGTTTCATGTTACCAAAAATAAACATTTGTTTCAAATAAGCTTCTTTGACTTTAATGCGATGAACTCTTTTAAATAAAAAGGTTCAAAATATGCGAGATCTTCAAAGGATTTTTTAAGGTATTTATCATATCCGAACTTTATTAAATTAACTGCTGAAGGTAGCACAGTTTTTAAAAACACCAAGTTTGGATGTTTTATTATTTCAACTGCTTTAGTGGCGCCATCGCCAAATATATAAAACTTACCAGCATCCAAATATTTTTCAGCAAAGCGCTCATCTAAAATTTCAGCAGCAATTACTTCTTGTTGAACTAAATCCATGCTATAAATAGCTGTGTAAACTTCCAATCTTCGCGCATCAATCATTGGGCATAAATACCCTTCACTTTTAGAAATACTTGCTGCTGCTCCGCATGCCATGCTTATGAGTGTATCGACTGCAATTAATGGAATAGAGAGTCCATAGCAAAGTCCTTTTGCAAAGGAAACACCAATTCTAAGTCCAGTATATGAACCCGGTCCCTTGCTGATTAAAACAGCAGCTAATTCAGAAAAAGCGATTTCACTCTCTTCCAATAACTCTTTTACAAAAACAGCTAGCTTTTCAGAATGGGCATAAGACCCTGCTACTTCTTTTGAGGCAATTACTTGCTCATTTTTAAAAATCGCAACTGAGCAAACTTTAGTAGCTGTTTCAATTCCAAGCAAATATGCCATGCTTACTTCTTAGGTGTAAATAACTTAGATTTATCGACTACCTTAATTGGATCGCCATCTTTTAACCGTTTAGAAACAATTGAATAAGGGCCAACAACAACTTCATCATCCAAATTTAATCCCGAAATAATTTCAATTACAGATGTATTCTGAATTCCAGTTTCAACTTTCACTTTCTTGGCGATTCCGTCTTGAACAAGAAAAACAACTTCATCAACTTCATCTTTGCTCGACAATTGTTTTTCCTTACTGGATGTACTGTCTTTTTCATTTTTGACACTTCTTGTTGTAACAGCCTGAATTGGCACACTCAATACATTAATTGCAGCCTTGGTTCGAATATCAACTGTTGCAGACATTCCGGGACGAAATGGGGAGATGTCATTATTTTCACCCCGCATCAATTTTTCATAAGAATTAGGAAGTATTCTAATTTTAATGTCAAAATTGGTAACTTGATCGGCACTAACCCCTGTTACATTTGCTGAATTTGCAATTTCAGTTACCACACCCAAAAACAATTCTCCAAAAAAAGCATCCACTTCAATTTCAGTTGTGTCACCATTATTAACTCTTACAATGTCATTCTCATTTACTTCTACAGCAACCTCCATTACAGATAAATCTGAAACTTTCATTATTTCTGTACCTGCCATTTGAGCTGTTCCAACTACTCGCTCCCCTTGCTCTTTGTTTAATTGGGTAACGGTGCCTTTAATGGGAGAATAAATTGAAGTTCTACCGAGGTTATCTTTGGCTTCATTCAATGTTGCCTCAGCACTTTTTACGTTGTATTTTGCAGCTTCCACGCTTTCTGTAGAAGCATCAACATCAGCTTTTGCCACTTCAAAATTTGCCTTGGCTTGATCAAATTCAGCTTGAGAAATTACTTTGTCCTTATGCAGCTTTTCATTTCGTTCAAATGAAGCTTTTGCATTTACAAACTGAGACTCTGATTGAGCAAGTCTTGCTTTTGCTCCCAATAAATTAGCTCTTGAAGTATTCAATGCAGCTTCAGCACGATTCATAGCGGATTCCACCAAATCGGGATTGATTTTAACTAGTAGCTGTCCAATTTCAACTCGTTGACCTTCCTTTACAGGTAATTCAATGATTTCTCCAGAAACATCAGAACTAATAATTACTTCTGTTTCAGGTTGAATTTTACCACTAGCAGCGACTGTTTCAACAATGGTTTGTTCTTTAACTTTCTCAGAATTAACTTCTACACTTTTATCACCTGACTTCCCTTTAATTACTCCAATTAGAATAATAACGAGTATTGCAAGTCCAATAATGATGAGCCATTTTTTTGATTTCATAATGTTCTAATCTAGTGTAATTGCTTTGCCTTGATAAAAATCCAACACTTTTGTACTAAAAATATAATTGTATTTCGCCTGCAACAATTCCGATTGGGCATTATTCAATCGGTTTTTTTCATTGTTAAACTCAAATGAATTAATCATCCCAACATTAAAGCGTTCTTGAGTGTAATTAAATGAAGTTTCTAAGGCATCAACAGATTTTTCAGCTGCTTGGTAGCGCTTAAGAGCAGCCAATGCATCGTTGTGAGCGCGCTCAATGTCTTGTCGTAGCTGAAGTTTTGTATTATCCATAGTCAATTCAGCACTTTGCATTTGTAGTTTTGCTTTTTGGACATTAATTCGTGAACTAAACCCATTAAAAATTGGAATCGTCATCCTGAACGAGATAGAGCGGTTAAAATTATCATCAACTTGAGCATCAAAATCTTTTAATCTTCGAATTGGTGTACTCGAAAAAGTAAAAACATCTTCATTACTCGAAGTAAAAAACTGAGTAGGTGATAAAACAGGATCTGTAAATCCAATAACCTCCCGATTATTCCCAGAATATCCTGTTCCCAATGAACCGCTAAAACTAATTGTTGGTGTGTATCCGGATTGTGCAATATCTTTATTCTTCTTAGCACTGTAAAGATTGTACTCCGCACTTTTTATTTCGGGCATAATATCAACTGCAGTTGCATAAAGCGCAGCAGGACTAATTAATTCTGAAACACTTCTGAAATTATCTAAATTGGGACTTTCAACTTCAAAGTTTTCTGTATCTTCTAGTTGAAGCAATTGAACAAGATTTAAGGTAGCTAATTTCAAATCATTATCGGCATTTATTCTTTGTAGTTCTTCAGTTGCTTTTTGAGCTTCAATGTCTTTTAAGGCACCCTCAGGAAGACTTCCTGCACTTACTTGCTTAGAAATACGATCTATTTGAATTTGTGTAACAGCTAGTTGATTGGCAGCATTTTTTAAAACCTCTTTATTGAAAAGTATTCTCAAATAGGCATTGGCAACATTCAAACTGATGTCATTTTTCATCTTCTCCAAATCATATTGGGCAGCTTGGAGTTGGGACTTATTTCGTTGTATGGTATTGATATTTCTAAATCCATTGAAAATGGTAAAATTTGTTGATAATGAAAAAGAGTTATTCCTTACCCGAGTTGTTGCAAATTCGTTGGTAAAAGGATCGATGGATTGTCCGAAATTATAACCATGACTAGCAAACCCATTTAAATCAGGTAAAACATTGTACTTAGAAGCCGCTAAATCTCTTTCAGAAATCTCTTGGTTTATTTCACTTTGTTTTACTTGAATATTGTTCTCTAAAGCATAAGCTATGCAATCTTGTAGGCTCCACACTTTTTCTTGAGCAGACAGAGTTGTAGAAAAAAGAAAAAAACCGAATAAAAAAAGAGTTTGTCTCGCAAAAAATTGGCTGATAAATTTCATTTCAAAAATAAATTAGAAGCTAAAAGTAATTTTTCTTAAATAGAATTAAATCTACTTTTGATAATCGGCGCTGCTACAATTTAGGCGGTAATTTTTTATAAAATTCTATAAATACCTTCTCTCTACTAGTGCCACTAATGCCTTAAAAAGCTCATTATCATCCTCCCATCCAAAACTTTTTTGAAGTTCATTTTTACAATATGAAGAAGCCGCTTCAAGGTTTTCGCATTCATTTAAGATTCGAATGGCCTCTTTAAAATCTTCCATACTGCCACCAAAAAGTTCATTCGCATATAAATAACGCTCATTTAATCCAATTGCAGTGAGTAAATCGGCAATTGGCTGTTTTCGCAATTGTCCACTTAAACTTGGATCTTTCTCAGAATGAAACAGTTCATTTAAGTCTTGTTTGCTTTTGATATTCTCATTTTCAGAAGCCTTACTTTCAGTTTGTTCTTTTTCAATTGCATCGATATCTTCTTCTGAAATTTTAGGTTCTGATTTTACTTCAACTTTAGGAACTTCTTTTTTTTCTTCAACTGCTGGAGTTGGTTCTTCTGGTTCAACTTTATTGACTACTTCAGGCTCATTAACTATTTCTTCAACTTTTTTCTCATCTTTAGTTGTCTGAATCTCTTCTGCTTTTTCTTCTTGTAGCTTCTCGCCTTCCCATTCTTTCAATAGCTGAAATCCAATAACTTTTCCTTGAAGCTGAGCGATTGTTGCTAAAATACCTTCTAAATCTTCATCGCTCGAATCAGTATGTTTCTCTAATTGTTCGATTTGTCGATTCAATTGTCGAGCTTTATTCACTAATTCATTTTTCAATCTAGTTGATTTCATTTCCATGGTATATGCGTGATTAACTTTAACTTTGTATGTGTAAAATTATAAATAAGACCTGCTTAAATGTTCCTCGAAAGTACAATAAATTCTAAAAATCGCAAAGGCTGGATTGAAGTCATTTGCGGTTCCATGTTTTCGGGAAAAACTGAAGAATTGATCCGTCGATTGAAGCGTGCAAAAATTGCCAAACAAAAAGTTGAAATTTTTAAAGCTGCTGTCGATATTCGGTATGATGAGGAAGCAGTTGTATCTCATGATGACAATCAAATTCATTCTACACCAGTCCCTTCTTCTTCAAATATCCCCCTTCTAATTAACGATGAACAGGTCATTGGAATTGATGAAGCGCAGTTTTTTGACATGGGTTTAGTTGAAGTTTGTAATCAATTGGCGAACCAAGGCATGCGTGTAATTGTTGCTGGGTTAGATATGGATTTTCAAGGTAAACCTTTCGGTCCAATTCCCCATCTTTTAGCAACTGCTGAATATGTTACAAAAGTTCATGCTATTTGTGTTAGGTGTGGCGACCTTGCCAATCAATCACATAGAATTGATAATAATAAAAAGCTCGTAGTACTTGGAGAAATGGAAAATTATGAGCCACTTTGTAGAAACTGTTTTTATGATACCATTTAAAACTAAGAGTTCGTCTTTTAGTGAACTAAGTTCAACGAATATAACTTCTGACTCTGTGTTAGAAATTAGTTGGACTGCCATTCAACACAACATCAACTATTTTAAAGAAAAAATCGCACCAGCAACTCAATTGATGTTAATGCTAAAAGCTGACGCATATGGTGTGGGAGTTATTCAATTAGCTCAATTAATAGAAGAAAATAAATTAGCAGATTATATTTCTGTAGCCTATCCCCAAGAGGGCATTGAACTTCGGAAAGCGGGAATAACGCTTCCAATTATGGTTTTAAATCCAAATTTGGATAGTTGGCAGTCCTTAATTAATTATTGTCTTGAGCCTGAAATTCACCACTTGATTGCCTTAAAATCTTTTAGCAGTTTTCTACTAGAACAGGGTCTGGAAGACTCAGCTTATCCAATTCACTTGAAATTTAACACAGGCATGAATCGTTTGGGAATCGATGAAAATGAAGTGCCAGAATTAGTTGCTATTTTAAAAAATCAAAAACGGTTAAAAGTCAAATCCCTCCTTTCCCACTTGAGTTGTTCTGGTGTAGGCACAGAAGATGATTTCACTAAAAAACAGATTACAACTTTCGAATCAATTTGTGCCACAATTGAAACTCAACAAAATCAGAAGGTTTTAAAACATATTCTAAATACCAATGGTATCGAACGTCATTCTAAATTTCAAATGGACATGGTTCGAATGGGAATTGGAATTTATGGCGCTTCATTTTATCAACCACTTCGCAAAAAACTGAAAGAAGCAATTTCCTTAAAAACAAAAATATGTGCTATTAGAAAAGTTGAAGTTGGAGCTTCTATTGGTTATTCCAGAGCAGGTACCGTAACAAAAGAAACATGGATTGCTACTTTATCAATAGGTTATGCAGACGGAATGAGTAGATGGATGGGTAATGGTAACTGGGAAGTAGAAATTGATGGTAAACTTTATCCTACTATTGGAAATATCTGCATGGATTTATGCATGATAGATTTAGGCGAACAAAATTTTCCAATTGAAAAAGAAGTAATTATTTTCGGAGGATTAAAAAGTATTCAAGATTTTGCAAATGCTCAATATACCATTTCATATGAAGTGATGACTAAAATTGGCAAAAGAGTAGAACGGAAAATTATTGCATAATTATTTGCTGTTATTAATGTCCCTAGTCTGTTCAAAAGAACTAACAAATCATCAATTCCAAGCATCTCATATTAAAACGATTAAGAAGTTAAGGAAGATTAAGAGCTACAACAATCTTAATTCTCTTAATGCTTAATGGTTTAAAAAAAATCAAAAAGGGCTGCATCATAATAAAATGAAAAACAGCCCTTTTATCAACCAATCATAGTCTTTATCAATCTACATTGTCGTGTAGAAAAGAATTATTTTGTTTTAAAGCAGTTTTATTATCCTCATCCTCACTTAAGGTGTAGCGAGAAACATTTGACTCTGAAGAATGAGGCGTTTCGTCTAACTTGATTTGACGTCTTTTGTACGCAGGTTCTTTTTCTAAATCATTAATTCCACCTGGACTTTTAATTTTTAAGCTCAAGGCTTTTAATTTTAAAATCCGATCATGACTCTTCCTAATTTGTGCTTCCTCGTCCAATTCTTTATCGGAAGGCAATTCACTTGAAGTGCTATTTTTTGGCGCGCTTTCCTCTTCTTGAGAAGATCCATTTGAAAGCTCATCATCTAAATTATAACGCTTTGTTTGTTTTGGTTCTTCTGAATTTTTTAGATGCTCAAAATCATCTTTAGAACGAATTGTAAACTCAAAGCTTTTTTGTTGCTCATTTGTTTTCAAAGTTGGCTCACTCGGCGATTTGTCTTTAGACTTTGAATCATCTTGATCTAAAGATTGAGTAATATTTGTTGGCACATCATCGTCTAAGCTAATTACCTTTTTCTCAGGTTTTTTTTCGGTTGAAAACCCAATTGGCTTTTTTCCACCAAAGCCTGTTGCTATAATGGTAACACAAATTTTACTTCCCAATGACTCATCTACTCCATTTCCCCAAATAATGTCAGCAGTATTACCTGCTTCATTTTGGATGTAATCTGTTATTTCATCAATCTCATCCATGGAAACCTCTTCATCTCCTGAAGTAATGTTCAATAAAATATAATTTGCTCCTGTAATGTCATTATCATTCAACAATGGTGAAGCCAATGCTTGACTCACTGCTTTCACAGCTCTTCCATCTCCTTCAGCTGCAGCAGAACCCATGATTGCTGTTCCACCATCTTTCATTACTGTTTTAACATCTTCAAAATCAACGTTAATATAACCTGCAACAGTAATAATCTCAGCAATGCCTTTTGCAGCTACAGTCAAAATATCGTCCGCTTTAGAAAAAGCCTCCGAAATCTTCAAGTTGCCGTGCATTTCCCTTAATTTATCATTGCAGATAATAAGTAATGTGTCAACATTGTCTCTCAATTGCTCCAATCCTTCATCAGCTTGCACTTTTCTTCTTCTACCTTCGAAAGTAAAAGGAATGGTAACAATCCCAACAGTTAAAATTCCCATTTCTCGTGCTGTTTCAGCAATAATTGGAGCTGCACCTGTTCCGGTTCCGCCACCCATTCCTGCAGTTATGAAAACCATTTGTGTATTTTTACCCAAGAGGTCTTTCAGCTCATCCACATTTTCAATTGCAGCATTCTTTCCAACTTCTGGGTTTGAACCAGCACCTCGACCTTCAGTAAGGGTAGAGCCCAGTTGAATTTTATTTGGCACAGGACTTAAGTCCAATGCTTGTTGATCGGTATTGCAAATCACGAAATCCACTCCTGTAATGCCTTGGCGATACATATGATTAACAGCATTACTGCCACCGCCACCTACACCGATGACTTTAATAATTGAGGATTGCTCTTTTGGTAAATCAAACTTCATAACTTTTGTTTTTTGATTTTTTAATTTTCATCGTCTTCGAAAAATTCTTTTCCTTTATTTATTATCTGCTGTAAGAAACCACTTTTAGTTTTTTCTCCTTGACGGATTTTTCCGGGTTCTTCAACATGTTTAGCTTTTTGTCCTTTTTGTCGTTCTAATTTCTCAAATCCTTTTAAAATCAGACCAACACCAGTAGCAAACATTGGGCTTGTAATTTCTTCCGCATTCCCTTTTGCCAAATATTCATTCGGATAGCCAATTCTAGCATCCATTCCAGTCACATATTCAAATAACTGACCAATGTGTTTCAATTGAGAGCCTCCACCTGTTATAACTAAGCCAGCAATCAATTTATTTTCATAGCCACTGTTCTTTATTTCATAATAAATGTGCTCTATGATTTCTTCCATTCTAGCTTGAATGATGTGCGCCAAGTTTTTTATAGAAATTTCTTTGGGCTCTCTTCCTCTTAATCCAGGAATTGAAACGATTTCATTCTCTTGACTTTCATTTGCTAAAGCTGAACCGAATTTAATTTTCAATAGTTCCGCTTGATTTTTAATGATGCTACAGCCTTCTTTGATATCTTCAGTAATCACATTTCCTCCAAAAGGGATCACAGCTGTGTGGCGAATAATCCCATCTTGGAAAATGGCAACATCTGTTGTACCACCTCCAATATCCACTAAAACAACTCCTGCCTCTTTTTCTTCTTCACTTAAAACTGCAGCAGCCGATGCTATTGGTTCTAAAATCAATTCCTCAACCTCTAGGTTTGCTTTGTGCACACATTTGTGAATGTTTTTAGCAGCAGCAACTTGTCCTGTAATGATGTGAAAATTCGCTTCCAACCGAATTCCCGACATTCCAATTGGATCTTTAATTCCCTGCTCACTGTCCACAATAAATTCTTGTGGCAAAGCATCAATAATTTCTTCACCTGGAAGGGTGACTAACTTAAACATGTCGTTTACCAGCCGGTCAATATCATCCTGACTGATTTCATCCTCCAAACTATTTCGCACCAATATTCCGCGATGTTGTAAACTTTTAATGTGCTGTCCAGCGATACCAACGTTCACCACTCGAACATCAACTCCTGCCTTATTTTCAGCTTCTTGAACGGCACTTTTTATAGACTGAACTGTTTTTTCAATATTAGCAACAACGCCTCTACTCACTCCCAAGGAGTCAGATTTTCCCATTCCGAGAATTTCAAGCTTTCCATGCTCATTTTTCCGACCAATCATTACTGCGATTTTGGTGGTTCCAATGTCAAGCCCTACTACAATGTCCGACGAAGTTTCCATTTTAATTTCTCTTTTTGCAAACCACCTGGTTCGCATATTTTAGATTGATCACACTATATTCGTTCCATCCGGTCTTACTTAAACCCTCGAAATAGAAGATTTTAAGCTTATTAAATTTCTCTTCAATTAATGAAGCATCTCCAAATACAATTCTATGATTTCCCACTCTTGGTATCAACTCTATATCGAACTCTTTATTAACATACAACTGTTCAATCTGAGCGCTCCAAAATTTATCCATGTAAATGTATTCTGCAAAAGCAAAAATATCTTGAATTATTTTGTTCGTTCTTACTGAACTAGGCTTTTCAACATCATTCATTTGATTTGCATCAATGAAAGAACCGAAAATATATCCGTTGGCAATTAACACCCTTGAAGTGAATTGATCGGAAATTGGCATTGGATTGCCCTTCACATCCAAGTAAAAACTTTCGCCTTTATAGTTAAACAGCCGAACAATCGGTTGTCTTTGTGTAACTTCTATTACTAAATCTCCATTAATTCTTTTAAAAACTTCGGCCTTTTCAATGGAGGGGTGGTTGCTAATTTTATGCTCCAAACGCTCTGATTCTATCGCTGCAATTGGACGACCTAAAACAGTATCAATTTCATGATAAACCATGGATGAAATATCTTCTTCTACCACAAAATAATTCCCTGAGCTATAATCTATTTTTATCAAGATTTGCTCACAGACCTTTGCACCTTGCTTTTTGGTGCTAAAGCCTAGACTCACAATTAAAATTGCAAAAAGCATCAACCAACCGATGTAGGAGTTCCACTTTTTCATTCTTGGCTTTCTATAAAATTTATAATTGGGTCAATCATGGTGTCGATATCTCCAGCTCCAATTGTCAATAGCACTTTTAACTCTCTATTTTTTAAAACATTAATTAATTGGTGTTTTTGGCAAACAGGAACGTTCGTTTTATTTATTTTCTTCGACAGCCACATGGCATCAATTCCTTCGATTGGTTGTTCTCTTGCAGGATAAATTTCTAATAAAATCAATTCATCAGCAAGCCCTAAAACCTTAGCAAACTCGTCCCCAAAATCTCTAGTACGACTAAATAAGTGTGGCTGAAAAATAGCTGTTATCTTTTTTCCTGGATAGAGCATTTTAACGGATTCAATCAGCGCCCTAACCTCTTCAGGGTGATGTGCATAATCATCAATATACACTACCTCATCCGTTTTTACATGAACATCAAACCGCCTTTTAACTCCTAGAAATGAAGCCATGGCAGATTTTATTTTATCTGTAGAAATATCAAACTCCAGTGCAATTCTAATCGCTGCCAAAGCATTTTCAACATTGTGTTGCCCCGGCAATCCACAAAGAATGTCTTTAATAGTGACTTTATCTGAAACGTAATTGAAAATTAGATTGCCATTTTCAACTCGTATTTGTTCGGCTTTTATTGTTGAGTCTCCACTAAGTTGATAGGTTTCCGTATTTTTTGGAAGCTGTTCCTTTAATTCATCAAAAACTGTAGGCTTGCAAACTAACAGACCATCCTTTTTAACTTGAGCAACTAACATTGCATAGGTTTTCACTAAATCTTCTCGATCTGAATAAATATCAAGGTGATCGGCATCCAATGAACTAATGACCAACTTTTCGGGATTTAATTGCAAGAATGAGCGATCGAATTCATCTGCTTCAGTAACCATCCATTCAGCATCT
Source organism: uncultured Flavobacteriales bacterium (assembly GCA_963973975.1). Taxonomy (GTDB): domain Bacteria; phylum Bacteroidota; class Bacteroidia; order Flavobacteriales_E; family Vicingaceae; genus UBA1494_A. The sequence continues at coordinate 142,410 of CAXBCF010000004.1, read as the reverse complement.
TTATCCAGCAAAAGATTTGTTCCAAAATCACGAGAAATGCCTCCTAAAAATGCATTGACTTTCACTCCTCCTTTATTTAATAAAAAAGCTATCATCGACGAGATTGTTGTTTTACCATGAGTTCCTGAAACAGCAATGGTTTTAAACTGCTTGCTTAAAATGCCCAAAATAGCTGCGCGTTTAACGCATTCAAACCCTTCTTTTTTAAAGTGATTTAGAATAGCATTGTCAGCTGGTATGGCAGGAGTATAAATCACTAAAGTCTCAGCAGTATCGCGGTGTGAAAATGGAATTAAATCTGCATCATCAACATAGTTTACAATAATTCCTTCTGATTGCAATCTCTTGGTTAGAACTGTAATGGTTCGATCGTAACCAACTACTTTGTGTCCAAGTTGATGAAAATAACGTGCTAGCGCACTCATCCCAATGCCTCCAATTCCTACAAAATAAAGTTGCTGCTTGATTGCTTTCATTTTCGTTGAATCAGTTTTAGTGCTTCATCAGCGATTAGTTCTGCTGCATCTCTATATCCTAATGGTTGAATATTGGAAGCAAATTTCTGTAGTTGAGCCTCGTCGTTAATCAATTTTATAACTTCTGAACCAAGCATTTCTCTCACTTCAGAATCATTTATCAAATGAGCTGCATTTAAGGTGACCAAAACTTGAGCGTTTTTTGTTTGATGGTCTTCGGCGGCACTTGGCAAGGGAATAAAAATACTTGGCTTTTTTGCCAAACATAATTCTGAAACCGCAATTGCCCCAGCTCTTGAAACTACCAAATCTGCAGCGGCATAAGCCAAGTCCATGCGCTGAATAAAAGGAGTTACTATCAGCCAAGCTTCATGTCCTTTTGCAGCTTTTACTGCACGATTATTAAATAATTTACCTGTTTGCCAAATCACTTGAATTTTCTCATTTTCCCAACTTTGTATTGCTTGCTCAACTGCTTCATTAATTGACCACGCTCCAAGGCTTCCTCCAACTATTAGTAGCGTTTTTTTATTTTCCGATAGTTCAAAAAACTCAAAAGCCCTCACCTTTTTACCTTCCAGTTTCACTACCTCTTCCCTAACAGGATTTCCTGTCAATACAATTTTATCTTTTGGAAAAAAACGATCCATTCCAGCATAAGCAACACAAATCTTATCAGCCTTTTTACCCAACATTTTATTAGTTAAACCCGCATAAGAATTTTGCTCTTGTAGCAAAGTGGGAACTTTAGCTTTTTTGGCAGCCCTAAGCAGCGGACCGCTTGCATATCCTCCAACACCAATAGCAAGGTCAGGTTTAAAGTCTTTTACAATGCGCTTTGCCTTTTGCATACTTTTCATCAACATGAATGGAAATTTTAGGTTCTTAATGGTAAAACTTCTTTGCAAACCCATAATTGGTAAACCGATGATTTCATATCCCGCTTGAGGCACTTTTTCCATTTCCATTCTGCCCTTAGCACCAACAAATAGAAACACTGCTTCTGGTCGCTTCTTTTTGATAGCGTCAGCAATAGCAATGGCAGGAAAAATATGTCCTCCTGTTCCGCCTCCACTGATGATGATTTTTATTTTACTCATGCTGTAAACTTTTATCTTCTTCACTAAACCTACTAACACTCAATATAATACCAATCGCCAAACAAGTAAACCAAATGGATGTACCTCCCATACTCACCATTGGCAAAGGCTGACCAGTAACAGGAAACAAATTAACGGCTACTGCCATGTTGATCATTGCTTGAAAAACTAAACTAAAACTCAATCCGATTGCCAATAATGCTCCGAAAGTTCGAGGTGCTTTTTTGGCAATTAAAATACTTCGATAAAATAAAATCAGGTAGAGCAAGAGGGTAAATACTCCGCCAATTGCACCATATTCCTCAATTAAAGTGGCAAAAATAAAATCGGAATAGGATTGAGGTAAAAAATTTCTTTGAGTACTTCGTCCAGGACCTTTTCCAAAAACGCCACCCGATGCAATTGCAATTTTGGACTGCTCTGCTTGGTAGTTTGCCTCCGATTTACCACTGCTAAAGTTTTCAATTCTACTTTGCCATGTTCCTACACGACTGCTGTAATTTGAATTCATAACTACCGCTATAAAAATCGCTAGACATACTATGCCAATTGAAACCAATGAAATAATGTAAGCCATGTTAATTCTTCCAATAAACATCAGTACCAAACAAGTCATAAAAAGCATTGCAGCAGTAGAAAAGTTGGCAGGCAAAATCAATCCACAGATAATTAAAACGGGTATCATGATCGGCACAAAAGCCTGATTAAAGTCTTTTATGTTATCTTGTTTTTTAGAAAGCATTCGAGCTAAAAACATGATTAAAGCCAATTTAGCTAAATCTGAGGTTTGAAAAGTTTGATTGATGATTGGAATCACCAACCAACGACTTGCATCATTGATACTTGCCCCTGTCAGCAATGTAAAAAACAAGAGTGGAACAGCTATAAAAAGAGCGATTTGAGATATTCGTGAGAAATAACGGTAATTGACTTTATGTGCTCCATACATCAGTAAGAAACCAATTAAAAGGATAATGCAATGCTTGAAGAGGTAAAACTCTGTATTGCCATCTTGGTACTTGTAGGCAAGCGTCACAATAGAACTGTAAACAACCAGCACAGAAAATATTGCGAGTAGCAAGACTACTGCCCAAATAACTCGATCCCCTTTTAAATAGTCAAAAACTTTCTGCATATTACAATGCTCTCACAGCTTTTTTAAATTGCTGTCCGCGATCTTCATAGTTTTCGAACAAATCAAAACTTGCACAAGCAGGAGAAAGTAAAACCACGTCACCTGTTCTACCAATTTCGTATGCTTTTCTAACTGCATCCTCAGCTGATACTGCTGTTTCAATTACTTGAATGTCAGCTTGAAAAGCATCAACTATTTTTTGATTGGATTTTCCCAAACAAATAATTGCTTTTACTTTTTCTTTCACCAAAGCACTCAGTTGACTGTAGTCATTTCCCTTATCGACACCACCAACAATCCAAATTAATGGCTTGCTTTGACTTTCTAGAGCGTACCAAGTAGAATTTACATTGGTGGCCTTAGAATCGTTGATAAACTCGATTCCGTGAATGGTTGCAACTGTCTCTAGTCTATGTTCTACATTCTTAAAATCTGACATTGAGTCACGAATGATTTCTTTTCTCAAATCTAAAATTCTAGAGGCAATACCGGCTGCCATGGTATTGTATAAATTGTGTTTGCCTTGCAAGGCTAGTTCATGTATTGACATGGTAAAGTGGTTGTTAGTTAAATTTATAATTAATTGTTTATCATTTATATATGCTCCAATTGGGAGTTGTTTTTGAATTGAAAAAGGAATTTCTTGTGCTGCAATTGTCAAGTGGCTTTTTGCTGTTTCAATTTCTTGACTGTCTGCACAGTAAATAAAATAATCTGAAGCTTTTGAGTTCTCAACTATTCTCATTTTGGAAGCTGCATAGCGCTCAAACTTGTTTTGATAGCGATCCAAGTGATCAGGCGTGATGTTTAGTAAAATTGCTATGTCTGCTCTAAAAGTTTTGATTCCATCTAATTGAAAACTACTCAACTCCAACACATACCAATCGACTTCTTGCGTAGCGAGCATTTCACAGAAACTTTTGCCAACATTTCCTGCTAAACCTATATTCACTCCAGCTTTTTCAAGCAAATAGGCAGTAAGAAAAGCTGTTGTTGTTTTTCCATTGCTTCCGGTGATTGCAATAATTTTGGCAGTGCAGTAACGAAAGCCAAATTCTATCTCTGAAATCACAGAAATTCCCGCAGCTTTAAGTTGCATAATCAAAGGAGCATCATCAGGTATTCCCGGACTTTTCACTACTTCAGTAGCTTTCAAAATCCGCTCTACATCATGCTTTTTCTCTTCAAATTCAATCTCATTTTTTAAAAGAACCTCCTTGTATTTTGGCTTGATGCTCGAAGCATCTGAAACCAAGGGCACAAGTCCCTTTTTCTTCGCTAAAATGGCCGCTCCCACTCCACTTTCTCCTCCACCGAGTATGACTATTTCAGCTTTTCTTTTCACCTTTCTACTACCTTAATTTCAACGTCACAATTGAGAGGATTGCCAACATCACTCCTATGATCCAAAAGCGTGAAACAATCTTCGATTCATGCATTCCTTTCTTCTGATAATGATGGTGCAATGGCGCCATCAAAAACACCCGTTTTCCTTCTCCCAACTTCTTCTTGGTGTATTTGAAATAAGCTACTTGTATGATCACCGATAAGTTTTCAATAAGAAAAACACCACAGAAAACTGGAATCAACAATTCCTTTCGAATAGCTAAGGCAAAAACTGCGATGATTCCACCCAAGGCCAAACTACCAGTATCACCCATAAATACTTGCGCAGGATAGGAGTTGTACCATAAGAAGCCAATACAAGCTCCAATGAATGCTCCAATAAAAATTACCAGTTCACCCGAATCGGGGATGTACATAATATTTAAGTAATCAGCGAAAATGGTGTTACCCGAAACGTATGCAAACACCGCAAGCGTGACTCCAATGATGGCAGAAGTTCCTGTGGCTAAACCATCCAAACCGTCAGTCATGTTAGCACCATTGGAAACCGCCGTCACGATAATAATAACTATTGGAATGAAAATAATCCATATCCAATCCATCACATTGTCGCAGCACCATTCTATCAAAACTGCATAATCAAACTCATTATTTTTTACAAATGGAATAGTCGTTACCATAGACTTGGTTTCTTCCCAATGAAAGTTCTTTGCATTATTCGCTTCTCCATCTAATAAAAGCATTTCAGCAGTAACTCCTGTATTTGGAACTTGCTTTTTCACCATCACTCCATCGTTGAAGTAAAGAATAGATCCTACCACTAGCCCAACTGCTACTTGTCCAATGATTTTAAACTTTCCAGCTAATCCTTTTTTGTTTTTCTTAAATACTTTAATGTAATCATCTATAAAACCTATAGAACCTAACATCACAGTAGAAATAAGCATCAACTGAACATAGACATTGTCGAGTTTTGCAAATAGAATTGTTGGAATTAAGATGGAAGCAAGAATGATTAAACCTCCCATTGTTGGCGTGCCTTGTTTGGCATTTTGACCGTCCAAACCAAGGTCTCTAACCGTTTCACCAACTTGCTTTTTCCTCAAAACTGCAATGATTCTTTTTCCAAAAACCATTGAAATTAAAAGCGATACAATTACTGCAGCAGCAGTTCGGAAAGTAATGTATTGAAATACACCAGCTCCAGGAAAATTTAACTCATTGAGGTATTCAAAAAGGTAATACAACATATCTATTTGGCTAGTTTAGAATTAAAGTTTTCATTCAAGGCGGCTACTACAATTTCCAAATCATCGAAATGATTTCGTACCCCATTAATTTCTTGGTAAGTCTCGTGTCCCTTTCCAGCAATCAATAAAATATCTCCTGGTTGAGCCAAAGCAACTGCAGTACGAATCGCTTCTTCTCTGCCTGTGATTGCCAAAACCTTCCTTTTTGAGGCGGCATCAACTCCCTGTTTCATTTCATTGATAATTACTTCGGGATCTTCAGTTCTTGGGTTATCTGATGTTAAAATAACTCGATTACTCAATTGACAAGCGATGCTCGCCATTACTGGTCGTTTGGTTTTATCTCTATCTCCACCACAGCCGACTACAGTAATTACTTCTTCAGTTCCTTTTCGGATGTTTTTAATGGTAGAAAGCACATTTTCCAATGCATCAGGACTGTGAGCATAGTCTACAATTCCTATCACCCCACCAATGTTAATGTGTTGAAATCGACCTGCAACTGCTTTTAGGTTGCTCAAAACAGTAAGCACTTCCAATTTATCTTGAGCTAAAAGTCTAGCTGTGGCATAAACAGCCGTTAAATTATATGCATTAAAACTCCCAATAAGTGAGCTCCAAAAATCTTGACCATCTACTTTCAGTTGAATCCCCTCGAAGTTGCTTTCAATCAATTTTGCCTTAAAATCTGCTTGTGTTTTAAGTGCATAAAATGATTTTTTAGCTTGGGTTTCTTGAAGCATTACAGTGCCATTCTTATCATCTTTGTTTGAAAGAGCGAAAGCATTTTTTGGAAGCATGTTAAAAAACATTCTCTTCGCTTGGAGGTAATGCTCAAATGTTTTGTGGAAATCTAAATGTTCGTGAGTGATGTTGGTAAATACTCCTCCTGCAAAATGCAAACCTGCAATGCGATCTTGCGCCACAGCATGAGAACTCACTTCCATAAAGCAATACTCACAGCCACTTTCAACCATTCTCGCAAATAACTGATTGAGTTGAATAGCATCAGGAGTGGTATGAGTAGATTTGACTTCTTCTTTTCCAATTTTATTTACAACGGTTGAAATCAAGCCTGTGTGATGCCCTAGTTCTGTAAAAAGTTGGTGCAATAAGGTGACGGTTGTTGTTTTCCCATTGGTACCTGTCACGCCAACTAATTTTAATTTAGAGGTAGATTGTCCGTAAAAATTAGCAGCAGAAATTCCAAGTGCTTTAGCGCTATTTGCTACTTTTATATAAGTAATTTTTTCATCGTGAGAGTTTGGAAATTCTTCACAAACTATTGCGGTAGCTCCGTCTTTAATTGCAGCTTCAATAAATTGATGTCCATCGACCTGTGTACCTCTTTGAGCAAAAAAGCAGCTTTGATTTTTCACTTTCCTTGAGTCAAATACTAATTCAAGAATAGAAGCATCAGTTGGGCCTTTTAATTCCAACACTTCAACTCCTTTTAATAAATCATTTAACTGCATCATCACGATAATTCTATTTCTATTTCTGAGCCTTTTGTCACTCTAATTCCGGCATTTAATGATTGGTACTTCACCGTCCCTCTTCCGTTTATTCTCACTCTAAGCCCTTGATTTTCTAATAAATAAATTGCATCTCTCAAACCCATTCCAACTACATTCGGTACCAAACTGTTGATTATTTTCCTTGGTGCAATCGTTACTGTAGAGTCTTGAGTTGATGTTACAACCCACTCTTCATCTGCAGCATTCGAAATAACTGGAACATTTAAATGGGTAAAGATTAATTCTGCATCCTTTTTATGTCCATGCTTTGAATAAGGGATAGCTGAACTTGCATAAAACTTTTGCTGTACCAATTTTTGGTGCATTTCTAAACTATTGGAATACACTTTATCAGCTACTTCTTTAAAAATTGGTCCTGCAACCAAGTTTCCATAATAAACATTTCTGGAAGGAGCATTCACCACTACAATGCAAGAATACTGCGGATTATCGGCAGGAAAATATCCAACAAATGAAGCTTGATGACTTACCTTGGATTGATAGCTGTAACCGTAATTTTTGTTAGCAATTTGAGCCGTTCCTGTTTTGCCAGCAATTTTATAATCCGCATGACGAAGGTTAGAAGCAGTTCCGTTTTCAACAACCCCTTCCAAAGCCGCCTTAATCTTATCAATTGTTTTTTGAGAGCAAACTTTTGGATTGATTATTTCCGTTTCAATTTCCTTTACAATTTTTCTCCCCTTCGAAATACTTTCTACAAACTTTGGTTTCACCATCACTCCGTCGTTTGCAATAGCATTGTAGAAAGTTAAAATTTGCAAGGGTGTTTGCTGCAATTCATAGCCATGAGCCATCCAAGCCAAAGAAATTCCCGACCATGAATCATCAGTTGTATTTTTGATGTAAGGCATACCTTCACCTTCAATTTCGATTCCCAATGGCTTTCTCAAACTCATTTTATCTAAATGCTCGATAAATTTTTGTGGACTTTTCCCGTATGACTTTTCTATGATTTTCGCCATGCCAATGTTTGACGATACTTCAAAAACTCTCTTCACCGTAATTTTCCCCCAACCACCTTCATCAAAATTGGAATCGTACATGGTTTGATCGTAAAACTTTTTGGATCCATTCCCACAATCAATTAAGTCATCCATATCCACAAAGCCATCTTCTAAAGCCGCTATTAATGCAGGGAGTTTAAAGGTTGAACCAGGCTCTGTGCTTTCGCCAATTGCATAGTTATAACCTTCGTAATAAGCTCCATCTTCCGTTCTTTTTAAATTAGCGATGGCTCTGATTGCTCCGGTTTTTACTTCCATTAAAACCACTGTTCCGTGATCTGCTTCATGCATTTGTAATTGTTTTAACAAAGCACTTTCAGCAACATCTTGAAAATTGACATTGATAGCAGTATAGATATCTTTACCATCTTCTGGATCAACTTCATTGTCGTCGCTAATCGGCATCCAAACGCCACCCGCAATTTTTTGCATTAAACGCTGTCCATCAACACCACTTAAAACAGCTGAATAAGCTCCTTCCAAACCAACAGGACTAACTCCTTCCCTCTCATAGCCAATTGTTCGGGCAGCAAGCACTTTAAATGGACGTTCTCTTTTGTTTTGTTGAATAAAAATGAATCCCCCTTTGTACCTGCCTTTTCTAAAAATGGGAAATGTTTTTAATTGCTTTAATTGCAGATAATTAACATTTCGTTTAATTAAATGATAGCGCTCTCCATTGATTCTGGCATTTATCAATTGTTTGCGGTAAGCTGCCATTGATTGGTCTTGAAACAGATTACTCATTTGCAAAGCCAAAGAATCAACCGAATCGTAAAAAAACTCCTTACTGATTGCATCAGCATTGGGATCAAATCGAATTTCATAGATGGGAACTGAAGTAGCCAACAAGCTACCATCTGATGCGTAGATATTTCCCCGAACTGCTTCAATGGTTTTATCTACCAAAGTGAAGTTCTGAACCTTCTTTTTCAGCTCAGCTCCTTCCACTATCTGAATGTACAAGACCTTAGCAATGATAGCCACACCAAAAAGTGCTACAAGGAAATAAACCAAGTAGACCCTCCATGTAATATCTTTCTTTACTTCAGTCATTGATAATTTTATTTTTTCGCTTTTCGTTTATCACTATTTTTTTTGGTGGAGAAGTCAATTCTCTCAAACCAATTGAAGCTGTAGATCGAGCAACTTGCGATTGCTTGCTTATCAACATCAGCTCAGATTTTGTTGTGATGTACTCAGAGCGTAATTCTTTCACTTCGTTGTTGGTATTGTAAAGCCTTCGAACCACCTTCTCTGCTTGATAACCGTTTGCGATGTAGCAAATTCCAAGAAAAGTCAAAAAGAAGACAAATGGCAAAGCATCTACCAATTGCTCGCGCGACAAAAAACTTCCAGTAAGTAAGCTTTTCAAGCCTTTTGACTGGCTTTTAGGCTCACTGCTTTGAGCTTTTTCACTTTCTATTTCTTTGTATTTATTGTTCGACATTTACTTTTTCTGCTATTCTTAATTTTGCACTTCGAGCTCTATTATTTATTGCTATTTCTTCCTTTGATGGTATAATTGGTTTAGTGTTTATTGGTTTTAAAGGGCGAATCAGGTTTCCAAAAAAGTCCTTCTTCACTTCGCCTTCTATGCTGCCTGTTTTGAAGAAATTTTTAACCATTCGATCTTCCAAAGAATGATAGGTGATAAAAGCTACTCTTCCGCCAACTTTAAGCACTTCAACTGTTTGTTCTAATAAAGCTTGAATGACTTTTAATTCGCCATTCACTTCTATTCGAATTGCTTGAAAAACTTGTGCTAAAAACTTGTGTTGGTGTTTTTCTCCAACCATATCTGCAAGCGATTCTTTTAACGCTTCCACCGTTTTAATTGGTGCTAGATTTCTTGTAGCTACTATTTTGGCAACTATTTGTTTGGCATTTCTCAATTCCCCGTAGGTCTTGAATATATTTTCCAGTTGACTTTCATCGTAAGCGTTAATGACTTTAGCAGCAGTCAAGCTTCCCTTTCGATCCATGCGCATGTCCAATGGTCCAGAAAAGCGAAATGAAAATCCCCTTTGAGGCACATCAAACTGATGAAAAGAAACGCCCAAATCAGCCAAAAGCCCATCAATGGGTATGGCTTCATACATGCGAAGAAAGTTTTTTAGGAAAGCAAAATTCTGCTGAATAAAAACAAATCTACTGTCCTCAATTTTATTGGCAAACGCGTCAGGGTCTTGGTCAAAAGCAAACAGCTTTCCAAATTCAGAAAGCTGTTTTAAAATTTCTCGGGAGTGGCCGCCGCCGCCAAAGGTAGCATCTACGTAGCGACCGTTGGGCAAAATCGACAACCCTTCAATTGTCTCCCTAAGCAATGCTGGCTTATGATACTCCATCACCATCATCTTGTTTGTTTTTATTTCCCATTACCTCTTCCGCCAGATTTGCGAAATCCTCTGGTTCGTCTGTCAATAAGCTTTCGTACTTATCTTTATTCCAAATCTCAATTCGATCTGAATAAGCAAAAAGCACTACTTCTTTTTCAATTTCTCCATATTCTTGCAACCTTTTCGGCAACAAAATCCTTCCTGTTCCATCAATGCCCAATTCAGTAGCTCCACGGTAGAAATACCGAATAAACTCCCTGTTTTTCTTTACATATTGATTCAATTGATTCACCTCAGCACTAATTCGATCCCAATCATTTTTCGGATACAACACCAAGCATTGCTCAAAACCTCGATTGACAACAAATGACTCATTGGCTTCTGGACTCAATTGCTTGCGCAGACCAGAGGGCAGCATCAAGCGGCCTTTCGGGTCTAATTTGCAATCGAATTCACCAATAAAATTTGTCATAAGGCTTATTCAGTAAGGGTTTTAGGAATTTGAGTGTAAAAATATTAAAATTTTTACCACTTCTTACCACTTTCTACCACTTTGTTGATAACTTATTGTAATTCACTAATAAATCCTTGATTCAAATAGATTTTAAACTATTGATTTATAGTGTTTTAATAAAACAAACGATTCTAATTCTCAATATAAAAATCCACTTCAAAGATCGGCAGTTTTAATGTCGCATCTTTGTGTGTCGCAATGTTGTGAGACATTTAAAATTTGTTTAATTTTGGTTCATGAATTCACCTTTTGAATTTGGAGAAATAGTAAATAACACGCATTTCGTAAATCGAGAGGCAGAGAAATTGCGCTTAAAAAGAAACCTATTAAGTGGAATAAATACCTTATTGATATCCCCAAGAAGATGGGGGAAATCTTCACTCGTTAAGCAAGTTAGCATTGAAACAAAAGAATCAAATGTTCGCTTTTGCTTCATTGATCTCTTTCACATTAAAGATGAAAAAGAATTTTACCAAGTGCTCGCTGAAGAAGTAATAAAAAGCACTTCAAGCAAATTAGATGACTGGATTTCTTCCGTAAAAAAATTTTTTAAACACATTAAACCAAGTATTTCATTGGGCTCAGACCCCTTAAATGATTTTACACTCAGCTTTGAGGCTACTGAACATCAAGAAAACTATAGAGAAATATTAGATTTGGCTAATCTTATTGCAAAAGATAAAAAGTTGCGAGTTGTAGTCTGCATCGACGAATTTCAAAACCTGTCTCGGTTTAACGACCCACTATTGTTTCAGCAACGCCTAAGGGCAACATGGCAAACACACAAGCAAGTAAGCTATTGCTTATATGGCAGTAAAAAACACATGATGATTGAATTGTTTGAGAATAAAAGTATGCCTTTTTATAAATTCGGCGATTTGATGTTTTTAGAAAAAATTGAAACCAATCATTGGGTAAAATACATACAAAAACAATTTAATTCAACACAAAAATCTATTTCAAAATCACAAGCTGAATGGATTGTATCAACTGTAAAAAACCATTCCTACTATGTTCAGCAGCTTTCACTTATAGTATGGTATAAAACTCAAACAAAAACAAAACAAAGTGATTTGACAAAAGCTGAACACGACCTTTTAAGCCAAAATGCAATACTTTTTCAACGTGAAATTGAAAGGCTCAGCAATCCTCAAATAGGATATTTAGAAGCATTGTGTAATGGGGTCGAAAGTTTTCATTCGGCAGAAGTAATCAATAAATACAAGCTTGGTTCATCCAGTAATGTTAGTCGCATCAAGGAAGCACTGGAAAAAAAAGAAGTAATCGATACTTATGCTGACAAACCAGTTTTTATAGATCCTTTATTTGAATTATGGTTTAGCAAAAAGTATTTGAAATAACTAAATTTGGCAATTATGAGCTACGAAAGTTATATTAAGAAAGAAGGCAAGTTTGAATACTTGGAAAAAGGTGAAGGTCACACCATTGTTGTACTTCACGGTCTGTTTGGTGCCTTGAGTAATTTTGGAGAAGTAATTGACAATTTTTCTAAAAAGTACCGAGTATTAGTTCCTATGATGCCGCTATACACACTACCACTGCTTAAAACAAGTGTAGGAAGTATGGCTAAATACATCAAAAAATTTATTGAGTTTAAAGACCTCAAAGATGTTACCCTTTTGGGTAATTCTTTAGGAGGACACATTGCTTTGGTTTGTGCATTAGACATTCCAGATAAGGTTCATTCAATGGTGCTAACAGGTAGCTCAGGGCTTTATGAAAATGCATTTGGCGGTTCATTTCCTCGACGTGAAGACAAAGAATATTTGCGTAAAAAAATTGAGGTAACCTTCTATGATCCTTCTGTTGCTTCCGATGAATTGGTTGATGAAGTTTATAAAATCGTGAACGATCGAAATAAATTAATTCGAATTCTAGCCATGGCAAAATCTGCCATTCGGCATAACATGGGCAAGGATTTGGAAAAATTCAACCTTCCAGCATTGTTGATTTGGGGAAAAAATGACAACATTACTCCACCAGAAGTGGCAGAGGAATTTCACAAACACCTTCCCGATTCTGAGTTGCACTGGATTGAGAAATGCGGACATGCAGCCATGATGGAACACCCCAAAGAGTTCAATGCCATATTAGATGATTGGTTGAGTAGAAAGATTACAACAAATTAATCTATATAACACTCATTGTTAGCAAAATAAAGCCACAAAGCTCACTAAGAAGGCACCAATCTCACTAAGAAAAATTTGTGTCCCTTTGTGTATTAAACTTTGTGAAAAGCTTGGAGCACTTTGCAGTTATCTTTTTATTAAAGAAACCATTCTACTGCAAACGAATTTTTAAAACAAACACAACCATGAAAATTACTTCTGCGGAATTTGTCATTAGCAATACAGAAATCGAAAAATGCCCTGTAGCCGACAAACCGGAATATGCGTTTATAGGTCGCTCTAACGTGGGAAAATCTTCACTAATCAACATGTTGTGCGAACGCAACAAACTCGCAAAAACCTCTCAAACTCCTGGAAAAACACAATTAATTAACCATTTTTTAATCAATGAAAGTATTTACATTGTTGATTTACCAGGTTATGGTTTTGCAAAGGTTTCAAGACAATCACGCAATAAATGGGAAAAATTCACGCACCAATACCTTAAAACAAGGCCCAATTTACTATACACCTTTGTGTTGATTGATTCTAGAATTAAAGCCCAAAAAGTAGATTTAGAATTCATGGAATGGATGGGTAAGAACCGTATACCTTTTGTAATGATTTTTACCAAAATTGATAAGCTAAGTAGTTCTGCACTCAATAAAAACATCACTGCATACAAAAAAGAAATGCTAAATAGTTGGGAGGATTTGCCTCCAATCATTTTATCTTCTTCCACAACTAAAATCGGAAAAGAGGAATTTTGGAAATTAGTGGAGGTTACAAATGAAAGATTTAAGCTTGATTACTGAGCGACTTTTTTCAATTTTAACACCCTCAACGAATTCAGTGTTATCAAGATCATAAAGCAAAGAGAGGCGATGGTCAGCTGGTCAAAGGAAATGCCTTGATCCAATAGTAAGCCAAATATTACCGGCCCAAATGCAGTTGAAAAAACCATGGCGGTAATGAACAGGCTTCTCACAGAACCGATTATTTTAGTGCCATAAATTTCAGCTAGGGCTGCATTCTTTACCGTTCCCCCGAAGCCATTGCTTGTGCCGATAGCCGCCACTAAAAAGGTATAAACCCAGGCTCCTTCGTATAAATATAAAACCGCTAATCCAATGCTAAAAGGTATTAAATAGAATGGAAATAAGCGTCTGGCAGAGAAACGATCGGTTAACCATCCTGCCAATAAAGTACTCAAGGCTCCACCAAGAGCATAGGCAACAAAACTTGCCGCCATCCATGTTACTTCCCATCTATTTACCTCTCCCAGTTTCAATTGAAAGAAAATAATTGCTGTTCCAATACATGCAGCAGCAAAATTTGTTGGAACTAGAATCCAAAATGCTTTTGACTTTAAAATTTGCAAAGGTTTCGCAGCTTTTAGTTCATCTGCAGACTCATTTCTAGCTGGAATTAATTTTTTGAGTTCACTAGATTGTTTTCTTAGCATTAACAGCTTTAAAACCAACGGAATCATTAATAAAACAAAGGCAGCTGAAACCAAAATACTACTTCTCCATCCAAGTGCAGCGATTAAGAAAACTAAAATAAGTGGGAAAACAGCTTCCCCTGATGGATGTCCTAAAGAGGCAAAACCAATTGCTTTTCCACGATTTAATGAAAAAAACCGAGCCATGCTTGTAATGGAGGTATGAGTCATTAAACCTTGTCCAAAAAGCCGAATTCCGTACAAACCGATAATCAACATGGGAATAAAATAAGCTTGAGAAAGTAAGACCAATGAAAATGCAAAGCCAAGCATTACTAAAACGACAAAACGCGTCAATCGAATTTTGTCGATGTACCTTCCCAACCAAGAAAGTGTAAAAGCACTACCCAATGTTGCTACAGCATAAAAACTACTAAAAAGTCCATCAGACAAACTAAAATAGTTTTGAAAGTCAGGGACATATAAAGAAATCAAAAAGGTTTGTCCAAATCCTGATAAAAAAGTCAGAATGAAACCAAAGGCAATTAGATGACCGGATGTTTTAAAAAATTGCAGCATAATTTGAAGCTGCAATTTTAAGCTTTTATGAAGGGTTTATTGTTCAACCTTGGGTTATAAATAAGAGTAAATTTTTACAGAAATCTTGAAGTTTAGAGATTAAGCATTCAAAGTAGATGTCTTTTCAGAAAAATAAAGTCAATTTCAAATCAATTCATGCTCCATGGCATACTTCACTAATCCCACTGAATTTTTACAACCAGTTTTGCTCAATAAATTACGTCGATGCGTTTCAGCTGTATGGACAGAAATGAAAAGTTTTTCAGCAATTTCGCTTGAGTTAAATTCTTCGCAAACCAATTTCAATATTTCTTTTTCTCTGGGAGTCAGCTCAATAAAATCGGGATCATTTTTACGTCGGTAGCTGTCGATTAACGAAGCTTGAGCTTCTTGGGTGAAATAATCTTTCCCCTGCATCACTTGTTGAATCGCCAAAGCAACTTCTTCATCGCCAGTAGTTTTTAATAAATAGCCTTTTACTTTTGCTGCAACTGCTTCTTGAATTTTTAAACTACTCAAATGCATTGTTAACATAATGACTTTTATATTGGGTTGAATTCTCAATATTTCAGGCATGGCATCAATTCCTGACAATTCAGGCATGTCGATGTCCAATAAAATAACATCTGCTTCAATGTTTGGTAATTCTGCAATCAAAGCAACAGCAGATTCATATTTTCCCACCACTTCAAGGTCTTCTTTTGAACTAAGCATTACACCTAAGCCCTGTCGGAATAATTTATGATCGTCAACAATAACAACTCGAATCATTTTTTAATCTTTAGTTCAATAATTACAATAGTTCCTCTTCCAGGTTTTGAGTCAATGGTTAAAGTTGCATTGATATTTTCAGCTCGTTTTTGCAAATTAAATAAACCAATGCCATTTTTCACTTTCTGTACATCAAACCCAGCTCCATTATCTTCAAAAATGAGGTTAAAAATATCGTCGACTAAATTAGTCTGTAAATTTATTTCAGTGGCATTGGCATGTTTAATTGTATTGCTCACCATTTCTTGCACCATTCGGTAAAGCTCAAGTGCAACATTTTGTCCTAAACCAGTTACAGAAGGATGCAAATACATTTGAAATTTTATGCCGCCTGATCGCTCAATGGATTGAAAGAGTTGTTGCAAGGCCTCGTTTAATCCGTATTTTTCTAGTAACCCACTTGATAAATTATGAGCTATTGCTCTTACTTCACTAACAGCTTCATCAACAATTAATAAATCTTCGGGATCAACCTTGTTCTCAGGTTTTCTCAATGCCAATTTTAGCGCAGCCAAAGTTCCTCCCAAGCGATCGTGTAAATCTTGAGCAATGCGCCCTCTTTCTTTTTCTTGCCCTTCCAACATGGCGCTTAAAGCAGCAGATTCATAGTTCGACATCAATTCATCCAACTTAGTATCTTTGATTTGCAACTCCATCTGGTCAATTTTTTTGCGCTGTAGGTAAAATCGGTAAACAAAAAAGAGAGCTACAATCAATATTCCTAAGCCAATAATTGCCGAAAATAAAAATGTGCGTTGAATTTTATTTTCCGCAGAAAGACGAGCACTATTTTCTTTACTCAATGCCAAGGCTGCCTCCTTTTCATTTAGCTGATACTTTGCTTCAAGCTCATGAATGTTTTTATTAATTTTAGACTGAACCAAAGAATCATTCAGCCTTAATTGCTCTTTTAAAGCATCTTTCAATAAATCTACCTCATTAAAAGTGATGCAATAATCAACCATGGATTTAGCTAAATCTACCTGAGTTTGAAGTGAGGCGGATAATTCTGCTGCCTCCTTAGCCAATGTTAAATAGTGGAATGCTTTTTCTTTATTCTCCAAGATTATGTATTCATTCGAAATCCTTCCGTAAATCCAAGAGAGTGGTAAATAATCGTTGTTTGCTTTATAATACTCCAAACCTTTAGAAAAAAAGTCTAAAGCTTTTTCATGTTGGTTTAAATCTGAATAAACCATTGCAATATTGGCATAGTTCCCTGAAAGATTCTCTTCTTTTGTCAATCCCTCCGCTCTTAGTGCTTCATTAATATTTAGAAGATTTGTAAAATAAAAAAGAGCAGAATCTAATTCGTCTTTATCGTAAAAGATTAAGGCTTTAATATTGTAACAACCCACAGATCTAGCACCACTTCTATCAACTTCCTGATTCAGTGAAATGCATTTATTTAAATAATAGTCTGCTTTTTCGTAACTATCAGTGTAATAATAAACTGATGCAAGATGCTGATAAATATTAGCTTTAGTTTCTCTGTAACTATCAAAATTATTTGGACTTTGCTCCAATACTTTTAAAGACTTTAAAAAATAGCGTATGGAATTTTGATAATCGCCAGAGCTGAGGAGAAGCTTTCCTTTAAAATAAAATAAATTCTGCACTATTGAAGTATCCCAAGGATTTTGAATCATTTTTTCAGCTGATTCAATCAAGAACAAACTGCTGTCTAGATTACTTTGCCTAAGTTCCTCAGATAGTTTTACTAAACTATCAATTTTTAACCAATTCGTTTTTGGATTTATTCTCGCATTTAAGCTATTTACCCCTAAAATAGTGACTAATAGAATAAAAAAGAATGATTTTTTATATAAACACATTCCAGCTATTGTCAAAAAATTATATCCGGCTTGTCGGGATTATGAAGAATCCCTTTTGACTTTGAACTAAATAAATGCTGTCCTGTTTCAATGTTGATTATTGCAATTTGAGTGTTTGGTTGATCGTCTTCTGCAATACTTGATTCTATGTTCTTGTACGGATCAAACTCAAATTGTGATAGATTAGGTTCATTTAAATTCACATAAGCGGAAATTAGGTATTCCAAAGGATAAAAGTTTCCATTAGCATCTTGAGAAAAAACATTCAATTTAGAAATATCTGTAATGAGCGGCTCTTCCATGGAAAAAAGCAGGCTTGCGTTATTAATAATTGTTATTCCAAAAGGAGTGTTTCCTCCTTCTTCTATTGTTTCAATTGACCAACTACCCATTATTTATTACTATTAAAAGATTAATACTATCAAAAAGCTAATATCATTATAAATTCATTCAAACAAAAATCTTTGTATTCTAAATTTCAAATCATAAGTCCTATTTTTCCTTTACTTGTCATGCTAAACGCAACTTTGGAATTGCTTATGTCAATGATTTGAATCAAGGCATTGGGTCGATCGCTGATGCCTGTCCCCAATGAAATTAGACCGTGCTGTTTAGCATTAAGAATATGATGACGACTACCCCCCTCATCCAATAAATCAACAAAAACATTGATAACAAATTCTAATAGATAGGGCTGTTTGTTAGCATCTAAAAGATAAGTTCCCGACTTGCGTACATCAATCACATCGTGGTACTTTAGATGAAAAACACTCGCTGCATCCGAGCTAATTTTTAGATCAAATGCTGCATAATTTCCCGACTCAGTAGTTGCTACAATCCACATTGTTCTTTTTGAAATTTTCAAACTCAATATATTCATTATTCGTTTCTTTATTCGTTTAAAAGTGCTGCAATTGGTTCTAGTTGCAATGCCCACAACAACTTCGACAGTTCGTTTTCATTCAACTTTTTATTCTTCCCAGCTTTCATGTATTTATTTGCTATTAAGTCGATTGCATTTGATGCTTTGTTGAGAACCAAGTTTGGATTGTCCATCAAAATAGCTACCTCCGTTGCAATGTTCGCATATTGTTGATAATCATTTAGTTGCTTACTATATTCGCTGTACTGAATAAGTGCTTTTAAATAATTGGAAGCCTTGCCATTCAGGTCTGTTTCTTTTACTTCTTCTATCGATTTTTGTGTTAGCAGTTTATCTATTTTATCAAATTCTTTGGCCTTACCATTTTGATTAAAATCAGCAATGAATTGTAAAATGATTTGATCTGAAATTGTTTTAATACTCAGGTACTCTTGACTAAATTCTAATTTTACTTTAGCGTTTAAGTTGGAGTCATTTAAAATCATAAGCGCCATTTGTGTGGTCTGATGATTTAAGTGAACTAATTCTGCTACTAATCCAAGCTGTGTTGCTTTTTGGTTTTGAGCGATTGCAGAAGTTGGTAAGAAAAGAATGAAGCAAAGGCAATAAGGGTAAAGTTTTTGCCAAATCTTTATTCTGAGTATTTTAATCTTGTAAATAATACTTCTATACCATGAAACCATAAGCTATCATTATTTTCACTTCAAAGGTGAAACTCATGTGTTTAAAATCATTCATGGTTAACTAGTAAATTCATCTACTAGTTTTCAGGTATATTTCTATTTAAATTTTGAGTGTTTAATTTTTAGTTTTTAATCAATAATAAATTCTAGTAGAGTGATTAAGCAATTTTTGATTGATAATTAAATAAATAGCTCCAATTAAAAATTAAAAACTAAAAATTTAAAATCCCACCTTTTCATAAAACTATTCAAACTACTCACCAACTATTTCCTTTTGAATAATGGTATTTTTGCTGCCTAAATAATTTTTCTCCATGGATTACAATTTCACTGAACTAGAGGCTAAATGGCAAAAATTTTGGAAAAAGAATCGAAGTTTTGCCGCTGAAGATCAAAGTACAAAACCTAAATTTTATGTTTTGGACATGTTTCCTTATCCTTCGGGTGCTGGTTTACACGTTGGTCACCCTCTGGGCTACATTGCTTCTGATATTGTAGCGCGCTACAAAAGACATAAAGGGTTCAATGTTTTGCATCCCATGGGTTATGATTCTTTTGGTTTGCCTGCAGAACAATACGCCATTCAAACCGGACAGCATCCAAAAATCACGACTGAAGAAAACATAAAAACTTATCGTAGACAGCTCGACAGCATTGGATTTTCTTTTGATTGGGGTCGAGAAGTGCGCACTTCAGATACTGAATATTACAAATGGACACAGTGGATTTTCTTGAAATTATTCAATTCATGGTACAACAAAGCAACTGATTGTGCAGAAGACATTCAATCGCTGATTGCTCACTTTGAAACACAGGGAACAGAAGCTTTAAAGGCTCATACCGACAGCGAACTGAGTTTTACCTCAACCGAGTGGAAAAATAAAAACGAAAAAGAACAAGCAGCCATTTTAATGGATTACCGTTTGGCATTTTTGGCAGATTCATTTGTCAATTGGTGTCCCGCTTTGGGAACTGTTTTGGCGAATGATGAAATCAAAGACGGCCTTTCTGAGCGTGGTGGTCACCCAGTGGAGCGCAAAAAAATGAAGCAGTGGAGCATGCGCATTACCGCTTATGCTGAGCGTTTGTTGCAAGGTTTGGATCAAATTGATTGGTCGGATGCCATTAAAGAAATTCAGCGCAACTGGATTGGAAAATCTAAAGGCGCTAGCATTCGCTTTGAAGTGGAAAATAGAGAAGAACAAATTGAAGTATTTACCACAAGACCCGATACAATTTTTGGAGTTTCTTTTATGGTTATGGCGCCTGAACACGAATTGGTGAAGCAACTGACAACAGCTGAACAACAAGAAGAAATTGAAGCATACATCAACTACGCAGCTTCTCGTTCGGAGCGTGAGCGCATGACAGAAGTAAAAAAAGTGAGTGGAGCTTTTACTGGTGCATTTGCGGTTCACCCATTTACTGGAAAACAAGTACCGATTTGGATTGGAGATTATGTATTAGCAGGTTACGGGACAGGAGCAGTAATGGCTGTCCCAAGTGGCGACCAAAGAGATTGGGATTTTGCAACCCATTTTGACTTGGAAATTCCACCAGTGATTGAAGGACAAGATGTGAGCCAAGGTGCCGACGACCGCAAAGACGGCAAATTGATCAACTCTGAATTTTTGAATGGTTTGTCTGTAAAAGAAGCCATTGCAAAAGCAATTCAAGTCATTGAGGAAAAAGGAATTGGCAAAGGTCAAGTTAATTTCCGCCTGCGAGACGCTGTTTTCAGTCGACAGCGCTATTGGGGTGAACCCATTCCCATATATTATGAAAACGGAATTGCGAAAGCCTATCCTGAGGAAAAATTGCCTTTGGAATTGCCAGAAGTGGATAAGTATTTACCCACTGAAGATGGGGAGCCACCATTGGCCAGAGCTAAGAATTGGAACTATAATGGCAATCCAATAGAGGCGAGTACCATGCCAGGTTGGGCAGGCAGCTCTTGGTATTTGTACCGCTACATGGATGCCGAGCGCAAAAATGGCTTTGCCGACCAAAAAAGTTTGGACTATTGGAAAAACGTTGACCTCTATTTTGGAGGAGCTGAACACGCTACTGGCCATTTGCTTTATGCCCGCTTTTGGACCAAATTTTTAAAAGACCGCGGCTTTTTGAAAGTAGAAGAGCCTTTTCAGAAGTTGATTAATCAGGGGATGATTGGGCATCATGCAAATTATATTTATGAAGGATATTTTAATTTCAATATTGAGGAAGATACTTATGATGACTTTCATACAATAACATTACAGTTAAAACTAAACAATCGTAGATATTTTATTTCCAAAGAATTAGTTGAGAAATATGAAGATGAAGACACACATATAGACTTTTTAACTCTTAGAAAATCCATTAAATGTTTTAGTGACTTTTTTGAAAGCGAACTTGATGGTTACGGAGACTATACATTTACCAAACTCAAAATAACTCCTATCAAACGATTTCTTGATGTAAGCTTAGTAGATAAAAACAACATCCTTGATAAAGAAGCACACTACAAACTAAATAATACTAAAAATGGAGGAATAATATACTTTGGTGAGAGCAATGATTTTTTTTGTGATAGAGAAGATAACGTGAAAATGTCCAAATCAAAACTAAATGTCGTTAATCCAGACAAAATTGTTGCTGACTACGGAGCAGATACTTTGCGTTTATTTGAAATGTTTTTGGGGCCTTTGGAGCAATCCAAACCTTGGGATACGGATAGCATTGAGGGTGTTCACCGTTTTTTGCGCAAGTTTTGGCGCTTGTACCACGATAGTGACAACAAGTTCAATTTAAGCGAAGAAAAAGCAAGTGCTGAAGAACTAAAAGCCCTGCACAAATGCATCAAAAAAGTTACGGAAGACATTGAGCGTTTTTCATTCAACACGGCCGTTTCGGCATTTATGATTTGCGTGAATGAGTTGAACGACCTCAACTGCCAAAAGCGCGAAATTTTAGAACCACTTTGCATCTTGCTCGCTCCTTATGCGCCTCACATTGCAGAGGAACTGTGGCAAAAAATGGGGCATAGTGAAAGTGTAAGTCAAGCAGCTTATCCTTCATTCGATGAAAAGCATCTGGTAGAAAGCAGCCATAAATACCCGGTTTCTTTCAACGGGAAAATGCGCTTTATGCTCGAACTTCCATTAGATTTAAGCAAAGAAGCCATCGAAAAAGCGGTGTTAGAACATGAAAACTCCCAAAAATGGTTGGAAGGCAAAACACCTAAAAAAGTGATTGTTGTGCCAGGAAAGATTGTGAATTTGGTGGTTTGACTCTATAACGAAGTCGACAATCAATCCTCATGATGTTATTTGCATCACGTATTTTACGTCACGTAAATAACATCATTGCAAAAGAGCAAAAAGTAAAAAGTCCGCAAGGTCAGGAATTTATTCAAAAATACAATTTAGGTGCTGCAAGCAGTGTTCGTGTTGCTTTAAACATGCTTTTAGACAAGGGTTAATCGTTCAAGAAAATGGAGCATATTTTGTCCACGATCTACTATTTTCAAGGTGGATGGAAACAAAATAATACCGAAATGAAAAATAATATAGCCTAATTGCGGCTAAAGCCTTATTATTCTATTAATTTTTTCAATCGGCATTTAACACTGTAATATTTATTAAATAAATAACATTGTTAGAACTTTTGTGCTTAGTTGTCGGCAAGTATTATTGAAAGCTTATTTTTGCAGAAATCACTTTTTATGGGCACAGCCAATCCAAACGACATTCCACAAAAGCACTCCGAAGATATTTTGGACAAGGTAAATCAGCTTAAAGAAAAATATGCTGCCATGGGACAAGACCTTGGCGCCTATTTGGATGGCTTGATTCACTCGGATTTTTTAACCTACTGGGATTACATTCACCTCGATACCTTGTTGAGTTTACAAAATCCTAAAACGGCTTTTCCCGATGAAGAAATCTTCATCATGTATCACCAAATTACTGAACTCTACTTCAAATTGACCTTACACGAAATGCGGCAATTAGGGTATAAAAAGGAGCTAACAGGACAATTTCTAAAGGAGCGAGTTAAGCGAATTAATGGCTATTTCAAAGCGCTCACTGCCTCTTTCGAAATCATGATCAATGGCATGGAGAAAGAACAATTTCTTCAGTTTAGAATGGCGCTACTCCCTGCAAGCGGCTTTCAATCAGGGCAGTACCGAATGATAGAAATTTGCGCTACCGACTTTCACAACTTGGTAGACAAAGACCATAGAAATGAGTTCATCGCAGAGAAAACCAATGAACAGAACATTGAAAAAATGTACGAATTTATTTATTGGAAAAAGGGAGCAACAGAATTAGCAACTGGCGAAAAAACATTGACCCTCAAGCAATTTGAAAAAAAATATTCCAAAGTCTTTCAAGAACTTGCGTTGGAATACACCGATAAAAACATCTGGCAATTGTATTCAAAACTCAGCGAGGAAGAAAAAAACGACCCTGAATTAATCGACCATATTCGATTCATTGATGTGAACGTTAACATCAATTGGCCTTTGGTACATTACAAATCGGCAGCTCGTTATTTGCAAAAAGATCCTGAAGACATTGCTGCAACCGGAGGAACAAATTGGCAAAAGTACTTACCTCCGCGTTTTCAAAAACGAATATTTTATCCGGAATTATGGTCTGATGAAGAAAAAGAAAACTGGGGAAAAGCCTGGGTTGAAGAACATGTATTTTTCAAAAAACATTCGGCTTGAGAAAAAGACTTCGATTAATCAGCGGATTGCTCACAGCTATACTTGGTATTTTTGTTTTGTTATTCATTCAGAAATCGCAAAACGAACAAGATACTACACACCAAGCAGTTGTTGAAATCTTGGATAGTATTCCTGAAACAACCATTCAATTTGGCATTGAGGTCGATTCCTTTGAGGTGATTCACAAAACCATTCAGCGCAATGAATTTTTGGCCAACATTCTACTTCCTTATCAAATCGATTATGTAACCATTGATTTATTGTCTAAAAAATCAAAAGAAATTTTTGATGTTCGGAAAATGGCAGCTGGAAAAGATTACACCATTTTGGCTTCAAAAGACAGCATTGGGAAAGCACAGTATTTTATTTACCAACCCAATGCCATTGAGTATGTGGTGTATGATTTACGAGACAGTGTTCGAATTTATAAAGGTGAAAAAGAGGTCAGCATCGTTGAAAAAAGCATTGCCGGAATAATCAATTCTTCGCTTTATCAAACTTTGCAAGAAGCAGATGCCAATCCTTATTTGGCAGTAGAATTATCAGAGATTTTTGCTTGGTCGATTGACTTTTACCGCATTCAAAAAGGAGATTGGTTTAAAGCCATTTATGAAGAAAAATACGTCGACGGTGAAGCCATTGGCATTGGTAAAATTTTAGCGGTAGAGTTCAACCATTTCGATCGTTCTTACTTGGGTTTTTATTTCAATCAAGAGGGAGCTGAAGATTATTTTGACGAAGAAGCCAACAGTCTGCGGAAAGCATTTTTGAAATCACCATTAAAATTCAGTCGCTTGAGTTCTCGTTATACCATGAAGCGTTTTCATCCAGTTCAAAAACGTTGGAAAGCTCATTTGGGTACTGATTATGCTGCTCCAACGGGAACGCCAATTATGAGCACTGGAGATGGAATTGTGATTGAAGCTAGTTACACAGGAGGCAACGGCAATTATGTAAAAGTGAAACACAACAGTGCTTACACCACACAGTATTTACACATGAGCAAACGAAACGCTAAAGTTGGGCAGCGTGTTAGGCAAGGTGAAACGATCGGCTATGTTGGAAGCACCGGCTTGGCAACCGGACCACATGTTTGCTATCGTTTTTGGAAATACGGAAAACAAGTAGATCACTTAAAAGAAGACTTCCCTTCAGCTGAACCTATCCAAAAAAAGCATCTTCCCGAATTTAAAGAATGGATGAGTGAGATGCAAACAAGACTGACTGCGGTTAAAATAGAGGGTCTGCTATTGGCTGAGAAGTAGCTTTTAAAATATTTTTTTGTAAAAAATGTTCATCACTTACTTAGTGAAATGTACTCATCTCCTTTTTTAATATAAAAATCAGTATACAGCTTTTGAGTTATTTCCTTTTTCCCATTAGAATTGAAATCAACAGTAATTATTGGAGAATTTATAGTCTGTACAGTCGATTTTACCATTTGGTCTTTTCTAGCTTTAAAATATAACTCCGAACCTTCTTTTATTCCAAAACTATTAATGATTTCTTGGTGGCTTTTCTCTGAATTTTCACTGTTCATTGATTCACCATCTAAATTGCCAGTAGAATTTACACGAATAACATCTGCTGTAACATATACTGTATGTTTATAATAGATTGGATAAAGTAGAAAATAATGCCTTGAATCCAATGTAACATTTGTAATCATTTCATTGGCTTGAAGTTTATTAGTTGCATACATGTTGTCACGAGCTTCTTTAACCAATCCACTTCTTTTTATTCCTCCAATTCCAAAAAAGTATTTTGCACTAGCCTCTCCTTGAACCGATTTTGTTACTTGAAAATTATTGGTTGTAAATACAACATTTGAAGGCCCTAATTGACCTTGATAAAATGCAGCACAACCACTTAAAAAGAGCGCTAAAATTGATAAGATTGCTAATTTTTTCATAGAATCAAATAAATAGAATAGAATGCTTCCTTTTGTTACCTTAAGGTTAATAATTTGTTATTTAAGCATGTAGGTAAATTCAAAGAAAAGATGAATTAGTCTCAGATTGAACTTTGGAATTGTTCTTCTTCACTTAATTTTTATTGTTCCATTTCTATACAAATCCAACGCATCGTTTAGCAAAAGATTAATTGTATCGAGTGGAATATCCTGATTTGGATTGACGTTAAAAACTTTCATTCGCGCCCGATTACCTGATTCTAATGCTGGATGATTGAGGTGTTTTCCTTCAACGAAAAGCATATAAGGCTCATCCGTTTTTTTATCAGTCCACAAGTAGCAAAACATTTTTTTCTTGTAACAAAAGCAGGGCATTCCATATTTAAGTGTTTCAGTAACTAACTCATCTTGCTCAAGAATAATGCTTCTCAAAGCAAGTAAACAACTTCTATTCCGTTCTTCTGTTTTTAGATAAAAGTTGTCGATTTCATGACTCATGAAACAAAAATAAAAAAACTAGAGTGATAGATCTTAGATTTTAAGATTTATAGTTAAGTGAATTTTTTCGATGAACCCTTTGCGTAAAATTTTCCTTACCTTTTTCTCGCAAAGAAGCGCAAAGGTTTTCGCAAAGAGCGCGAAGACTTCTCTATTTCAACTTTCAAAGTCTAATTCTCATTTTTTTGATTAGTACATTTTCTTAGCGAGCTAAGCGTATTCTCTGCGAGCTTAGCGTGAAATTTTCATTACTTTTTTCTCGCAAAGAAGCGCAAAGTTTTTCGCAAAGAGCGCGAAGGCTTCTCTATTTCAACTTTCAAAATCTAATTCCTATTTTTTTGATTAGCACATTTTCTTGCGTGCTAAGCGTATTCTCTGCGAGCTTGGCGTGAAAAATTACGTGAGATAAAGCTTATAACTTATTTACAACTCTATGGATTCCTTCTTTCAGCAACTTTGTATTAAAATTGATCAACAAGCCCAACTTTTTATCAGATAATTTTAAATAAGTTAGAGTTTGTGCAAAATGAACAGGAGCTAATCTTTCAAGAGATTTTATTTCTACAATGACCTTATTTTCAACTAGTAAATCTAGTCTATAACCTACATCCTGTTTCACCTCTTTATAAATTAAAGGAACTGGAACTTGAGTTTTTACTCCAATTCCCATTTCAATTAAATCATACGCAAGTGCAGCTTCATAAACCGACTCCAACAAACCCGGTCCCAAGTTCTGATGAACCTCCATCGCTGCCCCGATTATTTTGTACGACAATTCATTTTCATCCATAACTCCTTATATAATCACATTAGATATCTCTACTCCAACGAAAACCCACAGTATTTACAAAAATCTGCATTCGAATCATGCCCTTCTTTTGAGCAATTTGGACAGGCAGTTCCTTTAATGCTAGACTTGTTGGCATGCTTGCGAGTAAATTGAGCTGTAACAATTCCAGTAGGCACAGCAATAATTGCATACCCCATCAACATAATGATAGACGCCAAGGACCTTCCTAATACTGTTTGCGGAGCTATATCACCATAACCAACTGTGGTGATGGTTACGATCGTCCAATACATGCTCATTGGAATACTTGTAAAACCATTTTCAGGTCCTTCAATTATAAAGATAAGTGTCGCAAAAATTAAAACAATAATTACAACTACCCCAATAAAAACAATGATTTTAAAAACACTATCACGCAAAGCTTTTCCCAACATCTGCGCCTCATTGAGAAAATGAACCAATTTAAATATACGAAAAATACGAACCAAGCGAATAATTCGAATGACCATTAAATACTGAGAACCTACAATAAAAAGACTTAAAAATGTTGGTAAAACAGCCAATAAATCAACCAATCCCATAAAGCTAGTTGCATATAAAAGCGGCTTTTTAACAGAAAGTAATCGCAAAATATACTCTATACTAAACAGGATGGTGAACACCCATTCAACAATATAAAATGCCATAAAGTACTCTCGGTGTAAAGTGGGAATGGTTTCCAAAACCACCACTAAAACCGAAACAAATATTGCGCAAAGCAAAACGATGTCAAACAGTCTTCCCTTATGCGTATCCGCTTCGAAGATGATGGTATAGATTTTCTTCCTCCAGTTCGCTTCTGGAGTTTCGTAATAATTAAATTGTGGGGTTATTTTCAAGTGACTTTAATTATAAGGAATAAACTTAGCCTTTTATTTCGTGGTCTTCAAATTCATTTCTGTGAACACCACATCTACTGGTTCCCAAAGTTCAATTTTATTGCCTTCATTATCCATTATGTGCACAAACTTTCCATAATCGAATGTTTCAATTTCATCGAGAACTGTTACTCCCTTATCTTTTAGTTTAGCGACAAGTGCTTCAATGTTTTGAACGCGGTAATTGACCATGAACTCCTTTTTCGAAGGAGCAAAATACGCACTTCCCTTTTCGAAAGGACTCCACTGCAAATAATTGATCTCCTCAGGACGGTTGGCATTTCTAAACTCAAAACTCGAACCCCATTGATTCACTTCAAGGCCCAAATTCTCTGCGTACCAGTCTTTGATCTTATCAGGATTTTCAGAAAAAAAGAAAATACCTCCAACTCCTGTCACTTTGGGAGTTTTATTAGTTATTGGCTTGCTTTCCTTTTTGGTAGAATTTGATTTCATTGTTATGCGTTTTGAAAAAATCAATTGTGTAGTACCAAAACTAAGAAATGTAGAGAAACTACTTCCTACTCCACAATGGATTTTCTTGCTGAATTTTAGCATAAATCGGGCAATCTTCGGTATGTGCGCCGGGCAAATATCCAATGCTCATCAAAAACTCATTGACAATTTCTCCACCTGTAAATTTGAAGGTTTTCTTAAACAATTTTACCCATTCTTCTTTTGTTTTAGGATACTGCGCTTCCAACCATTTTTCGAAGGAACCATGTTCCTTTTGCAAACCGAGAATAGTTTTGGCGTTTTCTATGGCTGCATTTATCTTTAACTTATTTCGAATCACTCCGGCATCGGCCATCAATCGTTCCCGATCTTTTTCAGTGTATGCAGCCACTTTGCCAATGTCAAAATTGTGATAGGCTTTTCGAAAAGTTGCTTCTTTATTCAAAATGGTTTCCCAACTCAAACCCGCCTGATTAATTTCCATCATCAAGCGCCCAAACAATTCATTGTCCTCATGTATCGGAAAACCATAGTGCTTGTCGTGGTAGTTTTGATGAAGCGCTCTTTTAGCTCCATTTAATTGTGAAAGATGGTGGCAGTAGGACATTGGGGTTTGTTATTATTTTATATAATAAATTCTGTGTTTTACTGATTAAATATGAATCATAAATTAATTTGATATTGTATTCTTTTATTTCTAATGATTTTTTCTAACTCATCCACAGTTAACAGAGCATAAGAAGGAGATTGTTCATTTAAACAAACGAAACAAAATCTGAACCTATCGCCAAGTAATTTGCCGAAATTGAATTCATTTTCTGTTGCACCAAAAAAGAATCCTTTTGGATTATTGGGAAGATATTTTTTAGTGGTTTTTAATTCCACAAATAAGATTTCGTCTAGGTGAGTTTCAATGTAATCCTTTTCAAAGTGAATACCTTTCAATTTTGGTATATAAACCATGTCAAAAGACTGTAAAAAACTATGTGGAATATTAATTCTATCTAAAAGTTCTTTTTTCATATCCTTATCTATTTTGAAAAACCCTGTCTGTTCTTTAATCAGATAAATTACTCCTTCCTTTTCTGTAACATTATTAGATAATGTCAATATAAACGAGTGTTTTCTTGACATTAATCTTCGGTTTTTAATTTATATTTGTTTAGCAACTCTTTTGCATTTTCAAATTTCAACAGTTCGTCAACTGTTAAATTGAATACTTTGGCAAAAATTGCCATATTAGTAAGTGAAATATTTCGTTCACCTCTTTCTATCATTCCTATATAAGTTCTATGAAATCCAGTTTTGTGTGAAAGTTGTTCTTGACTTAAATTTTCTTGAGTTCTTAAGCTTCGAATCCTGTCACCAAATTCTTTTAATAGAAAGTTATTTATCATTGCCCGAAACTATACTAATTGTATGTTTTGATCAACAGACAATGTGTATCATCAAGTCTTTTTTAAACCCTTTTCTGTTATCCTAAAAAGGATACAAATACTCTATCAAAAATCAATAAAACAAAAAAAGCCCCGCTTCCGCGGGGCTTTCATTTTATTCTAAAGTTATTTTAACTTACTGTTTGCTAATCATGTTCAATGCAGAACCTGCTCTAAACCATCCAATTTGCTGTGCATTGTAGGTATGGTTGAGTTTAATGGTTTCTTTGCTTCCATCGGAATGCACCAATTCTAAACTCACTTGCTTGCCTGGAGCAAAATCTTTCAAATCCACAAAGTTGAAGGTATCGTCTTCGCGAATTTTGTCGTAATCTGCTTCATTGTCGAAAGTCAAGGCCAACATGCCTTGCTTCTTCAAATTCGTTTCGTGAATTCTAGCAAAAGATTTTACAATAACTGCTTTCACACCCAAGTGTCTTGGCTCCATGGCTGCATGCTCTCTTGAAGAACCCTCACCATAATTATGATCACCTACCACAATGGTTGGAACTCCTGCAGATTTGTAAGCCCTTGCAGCTGCAGGTACTTCGCTGTTGTCTCCACTCAATTGATTCACCACATTGTTGGTTTCTTTGTTGAAGGCATTCACTGCTCCAATCAAGCAATTGTCAGAAATGTTATCTAAATGCCCTCTAAAACGCAACCATGGTCCTGCCATTGAGATGTGATCAGTAGTACATTTTCCAAATGCTTTAATCAGCAATTTTGCATTCATCAAATTTTGTCCGTTCCAAGGTGCAAACGGCGTCAATAATTGCAAACGATTCGAATTTGGATCAACCTGAATATCAATATGACTGCCATCTTTTGCAGGATCTTGATAGCCGTTATCTTCAACAGCAAATCCTTTAACAGGTAATTCAATACCCATTGGCTCAGCCAATTTCACTTGCTCTCCTTTTTCGTTCACCAAGGTATCTGTAATCGGATTAAAATCCAATTTCCCACTAATGGCAATTGCTGCCACCATTTCAGGTGAAGTTACAAAAGCGTGTGTGTTAGGGTTCCCATCAGCACGTTTGGCAAAGTTTCTATTGAAAGAATGCACAATGGAGTTTTTCTCTTGTTTTTCTGCTCCTGCTCTGTCCCACTGTCCAATGCAGGGTCCGCAAGCATTTGTAAATATTCTTATGTTTTCAAATTTCTTAAACGTATCCATCAAGCCATCGCGTTCAGCAGTGAAGCGTACTTGCTCAGATCCGGGATTAATTCCCAAAATGGATTTTGATTTCACTCCTTTGTTAAAGGCATCATCCACAATTGAGGCAGCACGTGTCAAATCCTCATAAGAAGAGTTAGTACACGAGCCAATCAATGCCCATTCAATATCAGTTGGCCAATCATTGGCTTTTGCTTTTTCTTTCATTTCAGCAACCGGAGTAGCAAGGTCTGGCGTAAAAGGCCCGTTTAAATGCGGCGTCAATTCAGATAAATTGATTTCAATTACCTGATCAAAATATTTTTCAGGATTAGCATAAACTTCGTCGTCTCCTGTTAAATGTCCGGCAACCTCATCAGCCAAATCAGCAATATCAGCACGATCAGTAGCTTTCAAATACCTTCTCATTGCATCATCGTAACCAAAAGTAGAAGTAGTTGCTCCAATTTCTGCTCCCATGTTGCAAATGGTTCCTTTTCCGGTACAAGAAAGAGAAGTTGCTCCCTCACCAAAATATTCTAAAATTGCTCCAGTTCCACCTTTCACAGTTAAAATTCCAGCAACTTTTAAAATAATGTCTTTTGAAGAGGTCCATCCACTTAATTTTCCGGTCAGTTTTACACCGATTAGTTTTGGAAACTTCAATTCCCAAGGCATATCAGCCATCACATCTACTGCGTCGGCACCACCAACTCCAATAGCAATCATTCCCAAACCACCAGCATTTACGGTATGTGAATCAGTTCCAATCATCATTCCTCCTGGAAAAGCATAGTTTTCTAAAACTACTTGATGAATAATTCCCGCTCCTGGTTTCCAAAATCCGATGCCGTATTTGTTACAAACCGAACTCAAAAAATTGAAAACCTCATTGTTTTTATTCAAGGCTTCTTGCAAATCTTTGTCTGCACCAATTTTTGCTTGAATCAGGTGATCAGCATGCACCGTTGAAGGCACAGCTACTTTATCTTTCCCTGCTTGCATAAATTGCAAAAGTGCCATTTGCGCTGTTGCATCTTGCATGGCCACTCTGTCTGGCTTAAAATCTACATACGATTTTTGCCTTCCATATTCTTCAGTTGCATTCCCTTGATCCAAATGTGCATAAAGAATTTTTTCCGTTAAGGTTAAAGGTCTGTTTAAGATTTTCCTTGCGGCATTCACGCGTTCATCCATCTTTGAATAAACGTCTTTTATCATGTCAATGTCAAAAGCCATAATGATTGTGGTTTGTTTTTTATTGTTAAATGGTTTGCTTCATATTCTAGAGGCACGAAGTTAAGCATTTTCACCCTCTTTTTTTACCGTTTATACAATTCATTCGTTCATTTTTAATCAACTATGCTTAAGCTTGTATCATGTTTAATCTCTTTAAGGAAAATTTTAAAGAAGCACTTCGCTCCATTCGGGGGCAATTGCTGCGGACAATTCTCACGGCATTAATTATCGCCGTAGGAATTATGGCGTTAGTTGGTATCCTCACTTCCATTGATGCCATCACAGGGTCTATTAGCAGCAATTTTAGTAGCATGGGCTCCAATACTTTTTCTATCAAAAATAACAGTGGATTTTCTCATGTCAGCAGGGGTAAAAAAATGAAGGTATTTGATCGAATTTCTTATGATCAAGCAAAAAATTTTAAAGAGCGCTTTGATTATCCTGCCACCGTTTCCATTTCCACTAGAGCGGGTTCTTTAGCAACTTTAAAATACCTCGCAGAAAAAACAAATCCCAATGTATTTGTTTTGGGAATTGATGAGAATTACTTGATTACTTCAGGTTATGAAATTGAAAAAGGCAGAAGCTTTTCCGATAACGATATTCGCTATGGTTCGCATGTCGCAATAATTGGAAAAGATATTGAAAGTAAATTATTTAAAAAAGACGAATCACCTATTGATAAAATAATTTCAATTGGCTCAGGAAAATACAAAGTGATTGGCGTGCTAAAATCTAAAGGAAGCAGTGTGGGTTTTAGTGCAGATAACCAAGCTTATATTCCACTAACCAATGCAAGACAGTATTTTTCTACTGCCAATCCCACTTTCTTAATCAATGTGATGACCAACCGCCCTGAAGATTTGGACTTGGCTGTTGGAGAAGCCACTGGCTTGTTTAGAATTATTCGAAAGGACAAGTTGGGCAAAGAGAGCAGTTTTGAAATCACTAAAAGCGACAACATTGCAAAAATGCTCATGGAAAATTTGGCCGAAGTCACCATTGCTGCAACAATCATTGGTTTAATCACACTTTTAGGTGCTGCAATCGGCTTAATGAACATTATGTTGGTTTCAGTTACCGAAAGAACTAGAGAAATTGGCATTCGAAAAGCAATCGGAGCCAATTCAGCTGCTATTCGAAATCAATTTTTAATTGAAGCCATAGCCATTTGTCAATTAGGAGGTTTCTTAGGAATTATTTTTGGAATTGCCATTGGCAACTTAGTGGGGAATTTAATTGGCAGTGAATTTATTATTCCATGGAATTGGATTATTTTGGGCTTCAGTCTTTGCGTTTTAGTTGGTTTAATTTCCGGAATCTACCCTGCACTAAAAGCCGCCAAACTCGACCCAGTTGAATCATTGAGGTATGAGTAAAATTAAAAGCTAATTATTAATTTTTAGTTTTTAATTCTGAATATTCAAATAGTTTAAAACTAAACCATTCCCCCCAATTCCTTTTTAATTAGCACTTTCACATTTGAAGGGTATGTTCTTCGAGTTTTGGCTAAAATCTCTTTTTATTTTTTCACGCAAAGCGCAAAGTTTTTCGCAAAGGAGCGCGAAGAATTCTCTATTTCACAATTGAAAACGAATTACCACTTTATTGATTAGCACTTTTTCATTGCGAGTTCTGTGTGTACTCTTCGAACTTGAGTGAAGTTTTTTTTCTCGTATAGAACCTTGGTGTTCCTTGTGCCTTTCCTTTGTGGTCTTAGTGGTTAAAAAATTGGTTTAAAAAAATAACCACAAAACGCACAAAGGCTTCACAAAGTAAACGAAATCAGAAATTTATCACACTCTTAACCAAAGACAAAAAACTAAAGCTACACAGAAGCATAATGACAGTTCTGTAACTCCAACTTTATTGATTAGCACTTTTTTCTTTGCGTGCTTGGCGTATTCTCTGCGAGCTCTGCGTGAAATTTCTCTTATTTTTTCTCGCAAAGAAGCGCAAAGATCTTTCGCAAAAAGCGCGAAGAATTCTCTATTTCACAATTGAAAACGAATTCCCACTTTATGGATTAGCTCTTTTTCTTTGCGTGCGTCTACTCTGCGTACTTTGAGTGAAACTTCTATATTATTTTTCAAAGGTCTCTTTTTTGCACCTACTCAGGGATTAATGAAACTCTCAACTAATTCTAAAAAATAATACTGAATAGTTTCCAAAAAAAAAGTCCCACTGAAAAAATCAATGGGACTTTAATTTATAGATTTAATCTAAATTACTCAGCAATCACTTCAAAATCAACGGTAACGCTAATATCTTTGTGTAATCTAATCTCAGCTTGGTAAGCACCAACTTCTTTGATTTGAGATCCAAGAATTTTGATGTTCTTTTTATCTACTGCATGACCTAATTTAGTAATAGCATCTGCTAACTGAATGGTATTCACAGAACCAAAAATTTTCTTTCCAGCTTCACCTACTTTTGCACCAACAGTTATTTTTTCAGCTTCAAGTGCTTTTGCAGTTTTTTGAGCTTCTTCTTTTATTTTCTCTTCTTTGTGACTTCTTTGACGTAAATTTTCTTCCCAAACTTTTTTGTTAGAAGAAGTAGCCGCTAAAGCCAAACCTTGAGGAATTAAGAAATTTCTCGCAAATCCGTCTTTCACTTTCACTAATTCGTCTTTGAACCCTAGGTTCTCAACGTCTTGTTTTAAAATAATATCCATTTTTCTTCCTCCTTATTTAAGTAAATCAGCTACATAAGGCATCAAGCCTAAATGACGAGCACGCTTCACAGCTTGTGCTACTTTTCGTTGATATTTCAATGATGTTCCGGTAATTCTTCTTGGAAGTAATTTACCTTGCTCATTTACAAATTGCAGTAAAAAATCAGGATTTTTATAATCGATGTACTTGATTCTATTTTTCTTGAACCTGCAATATTTTTCTTTTACAACATCAATCGCGGGTGGATTGAGGTATCTAATTTCTGATGAATTTTCAGCCATTTTTTCTAGTTTTTAAAATTTTTACTTCTCCGCTTTTTTAGGCGAATTTTTAATTTTTTCAATACGCACTTTTGCATAATCAACTGCATGCTTATCAAGCTTCACAGTTAAAAATCGCATGATTTTCTCATCGCGTTTAAAAGCGAGTTCTAGTTTACCGATAAACTCTCCTGCAACTTCGTATTGAAAAAGTTGATAAAAACCGGTTGACTTTTTTTGAATAGGGTAAGCCAACTTTTTTAATCCCCAATGTTCTTCGTTAACGATGCTCGCTCCAGCATCTTTAAGCGTTTTTCTGTATTGCTCGACTGTTTCCTTTGCCTGATCTGCAGACAAAACGGGTGTAAGTATGAAAACAGTCTCATAATGATTACTCATTGTTAAATGTTTTAATTATCCCCCAAAATTGGGGCGACAAAAGTAATGAATATAATATTTAAAACAAGCATTCTAACTAAAAATCAGCAATAAAAAAAGTATAAATTTACTCGAAATCTTCGTTTTTAAACTGTTAAATTTAGATTTTGCTTCTCACTCTGTATGGATTTAACTGAGTTAAAGAGAATCATTCCTTTATTTTTTCAGCCATTCAAGGTTTATAACACTATATCTACTTCGAGATATAAAGCCTTAATTTTGACTTTTAATTTGATTGTGAAAAACTCATCTACAGAAATTACTAATCATTTAAATGAACGTGTAAAAGAACTAAGTTGTTTGTATAGCATCTCAAAGATAGCCCAGAAAAATCCAAACAATCTAACTTTGACGCTTAATCAAATTGCAGACTTTATTCCTCAAGGCTGGCAACACCCAAATGATGTTTTTGCATATATAGTAATTGATCATATTCGCTATGGCAAAACATTCGGTGAAAATGAAAGTAAAAATTGCCAAACTGCACTAATTAAAATTAATGGAACTGAACGTGGAAAAGTAGTAGTATGCTACAAAACCGACACACCAAGGGATAACCAAACTTTTTTAATAGAAGAGCAGGCATTGATTAATCAAATTGCACTTGATTTATCTTTAACTATTGAGCTTTATGAGCAAAGAGAAGAGAAGAAGGAGCTCAACAAGAAGTTTATTTCCCACGATCGTTTGAGTTTATTGTCTGAAATAACTGCTGGCATTGCACATGAACTCAATACCCCTTTAGGAAATATTTTAGGATATGCCGAACTCTTATTAAAGAAAGATTCAGATCAGCAGAATCGAAATGATTTGAAGAAAATTATTCGTTCATCTAAATTAGCAAGAGACATTGTCAAAAAACTCATGTTCTTTTCTTGTGAAATACCATCGCAGTTCAAACGATTAGATTTAAATAAAATACTGCTTGAAAATTTAGATTTACTAAGTATTCAGTTAAATGAAAAAAATATTAAAGTTGAAAAGAATTTGTCACTCAATTTACCTTTAATCCGATTAGATAATTTTCAGTTTTCGCAGGTGATTATTAATTTGTTGATTAACGCAATTGCTGCTATGGAAAAAGGCGGAGTTCTTCGCTTAAAAACTGCTAAAACGAAACAAGGCGTATTGATGACTATTACTGATAATGGCTCAGGTATTAAGCAAGCAAATTTAGAGAAGGTTTTTGAGCCATTTTTTACTACAAAAGATACTGGCACTGGCTTGGGACTTGCAGTAGTTTATGGCATTGTTCAAGCACATGGAGGTACAATTAAAATGAACTCAGAACTTGGAGTTGGAACGGAATTTAGAATTACATTAAAAGTTGAAGATCATGAATAGTAGCAAACTAAATGTGTTAGTTGTTGACGATTCTCACGATATGCTCGACCTTTTACGTCGAAATCTGAATGAAATGAACATTAATCCATATGCTTCAGATTCAGTAGTAAGCGCCATTGAAATTATAGAAAACAGCCAATTGGATTTGGTTATTACAGATTTAAAGATGCCGGGTATTGGAGGGATTCAATTGGTTCGCTACATTTCTCAGCACTATTCTGAGCTACCTGTGTTAGTAATTAGTGGTTATCCAAATATTGAAAATGCGGTAGAAGTTATGAAACTAGGGGCATTAGAATATTTAGTTAAACCCTTCACTTTTGAAGAATTAGAAACCGCAGTACATTCTGTTCTAAATCAAAAAGGCATTAAGCAAAATGTATTCTTGCAACAAAATGAGGAGGCAGAAAATCAAATAGATTCATTTCACGGAATCATAGGCCGTTCAGATGCAATGCAAAGTCTGTATGCCAGTATTGAGCGTACTAAAAACAACCAGGCTACAGTTTTGATTAGCGGAGAAAGTGGAACAGGAAAGGAAATGGTTGCCCGTGCTATTCATTATAACAGCAAGTTTTCTTCAGCACCTTTTGTTCCTGTTAATTGTGGGGCAATTCCAGATAATTTAATAGAGAGTGAACTTTTCGGTCATGTAAAAGGAGCTTTTACAGGTGCAATTTCAAATAGAGTTGGATTTTTTCAGGCAGCTGATAAAGGCACCCTTTTTTTAGATGAAATAAGCAATACCACATCAATGGTCCAGGCTAAACTATTACGTGCTATACAAGAGAAAGAAGTTGTGATGCTGGGCGACACAAAAACACAAAAAGTGGATGTGCGAATTATCTCAGCAACTAATAAAAGTTTAACAGATCAAATTGAAAAAGGGAATTTTAGAGAAGATCTATACTACCGTTTGAATATTATCACAATCAACATACCACCGCTCAGAGAAAGAAAGGAAGATATTCCTTTGCTTGTGCGTTTTTTCAATCAAAAATACAGCGAGGAAAATGAGAAAGCTCCATTGAAAATTTCAGCTAAGGTGATGGATGCTCTAAACAATTACAATTGGCCAGGAAATGTTCGGGAACTAGAAAATTTTATTCATCGCTTGGTAGTTATGCACGATCACAAAGTGGATATCAATGAAATCCCTCCGTACATGAAAATGGAAGATCCAAGAGTAAAAAATGCAAATGAATTACTGAGCTTGGCTGAGATGGAAAGGAAGCACATTCTGAATGTTTTGAAGCAAATGAACAATAATAAAACCCAAGCTGCAAAAGTTTTAGGAATTGATCGAAAAACACTTCGGGAAAAGCTCAAGTAAAGCGGTTCATATTGTACCAAGTGGAGAGAAACTCCTCGATTTTTAGTTCCTTTCCTATTTCAAATTTTTCTGTGCCAAAATCGCACTACTTTCATTTACAATGAATTAATTCCACCTTTCCTCATTTTCTTGATGAATGGCATAGCGATTGACTACTGCTGATCAATGAAAAAAATATCTACAAAAAATATGGCAGGACTTTGTATGAATTGTAAATACACTTCAAGTTGTTTCCTAAATTCTTCAACTGAGCTAATTACTTATTGTGAAGAATACGAGTTAGAAAAAAACAACCATACTTCAATAAAAAATTCTGAAATGGAACTACTTCATTTTAATAATAATATTGAAAAAGAAGAAATTTCTGGATTATGTGTAAGCTGTGATTTTAGGAGCGATTGCTCTTTAAAAGGAGATTATTCAATTATTTTAAACTGTGAATCTTATCAATAAAACAATATGACAAATTTAACAATGAAACCCAAAACGGGTATGTATGAGAATGTAATGGAGCAGTTTGAGAAAGCTGCTGACAAACTGGGTCTAGATCCAGGAGTTAGAAAGATTCTTGCTACAACAAATTCGGAAATAGTAGTAAACTTTCCTGTGAAAATGGATAACGGAGAAATAAAAACATTTACCGGATATCGAGTTCAACACAATAATGCACTTGGGCCTTACAAAGGTGGTTTGCGTTATCATCCAACAGTTGATATAGATGCTGCAAGGGCATTAGCAATCTGGATGACATGGAAATCTTCGTTGGCAGGTTTGCCATTTGGTGGAGGAAAAGGTGGAATTCAACTAAACCCTAAAGAATACTCAGCAACGGAGTTGGAAAGAATTACTAGACGATTTACTTATGCTTTGGGTGATAATATCGGTCCTGATTTTGACATCCCTGCACCCGATGTTAATACGAACGCTCAAATAATGGCTTGGATATCGGATACCTATGCATCTACTAAAACTCCAGCTACTCGTTTTAATAGTTTGCATGTAGTTACAGGTAAACCCCTAGGATCAGGTGGTTTAGCAGGAAGAGATCGTGCTACAGGATATGGAGTTGTAGTAACCATAGGTTTATGGGCACAAAAAAACAACATCAACTTAAAAGGTAAAACTTTTATAGTTCAAGGATATGGCAATGTAGGTTATTGGACTGCTCATTTTTTAAGTCTTTTAGGTGCAAAATTGATTGCTGTTCAAGATGCTAGTGCTACACTTTACAATAAAGATGGAATTGATGTTGAAGCCCTTCAAAACCATAGCATTGGTTATAAAGATCAAATTATTGGCTTTAATGGAGCAATTGAAATCCCTTCAGAAGACTTTTTTGGCTTAGACTGTGACATTATTGTACCTGCAGCTTTGGGAAACCAAATCACAGCTGATAATGCTGAAAATATTAAGGCAAAATTAATTGCCGAAGGTGCAAATGGCCCCACAACTACAGAAGGAGAAATGATTTTATTAAAAAATGGCGTAGCAATTATTCCTGATATTTTGTGCAATTCTGGAGGAGTAATTGGAAGTTATTTTGAGTGGTTGCAAAACAAGCGAAGTGAGATTTGGAAAATGGACGAGGTATTAGGGCTAATTAATGACAAAATATCAACTGCCTATGATTCAGTAGATAAAATGTCAAAAGAGTATGATACTGATATGCGTAATGCAGCTTACTTGGTAGCACTAAAAAGATTAGAACTTACTTACAAAGAAAGAGGGGTTTTCCCATAGAATTATGAAGTATCAAATTGGTTTATTAAAAGAAAGTGAAAAGCTTCACTTTGTAGCGCTCACTCCTTCTGGAGTGAGCGCTTTAGTCAATAATTTCGACGTGTTTGTTGAAAACGGAGCTGGAGATTCTGTTGGTTACACCAACGAAATGTATAAAGAGGCTGGTGCTACAATTATCGACAAGCAACAAGATGTAATTCTAAAATCTGACTTGGTTTTATCATTTAATAAAACAATCAAAAATGAGTATTTAAGCCGAAGGAGAAGTTTTGTAGGCTATTACAATGTGCTTAACAACAGTGCTAACATAATACCCTTTACACACACCATTGCCGATGTATATAGCTTAGACTTATTGCCCTTTACCTCAGATTTCAATGACTTGAATTTAAAGTTAAAGATTACTCCTATTCTATACGATGCAATTATAGAAAGCAGTACAGATTACTTTATTCAACAAAATGAAGTTTTTCCGAGAAATAAAGCCGCATTAATTATTGAATCAGGGCATACTTCGCTTGAAAACGTTAAGAAGTTATTAAAGGAAGGATACCATTTAACGGTGGTTGGAAACAATACGCTAAGTCAAGTTGAATTTGAGAAAATTGGAATTGAATATGAGAAACTAAGCCATTTAGACCTGTGTGAACCCAATATACTTAGTAGAAGTAACGGAGAAAAGCGTTGTTTGAGTGAAATAGCTCTTTATTTGACTGAAAATGTTCACCGATTTGATTTAATAATCACCGATTTTATTATCAGTGGAGAGAAAACTCCTTTACTATTTCACCCTTTGATTTATAAAAACATAAAAAGAGAAGCAGTGCTTTATGATTTATCTGCACCAAATTTTGGCAATTGCTCAGAACTAAAGAGTGAAGAAAATGGGTTTAAACTTTTTACACTCACTGAAATGCTAAATCATCAGGGGCTGAACACTTCAAAAATACTATCAGAAATCTACAGCAGCTTTTTAGTACGATTTGTTCAGGAAATAAATGAACAATTCAAAAACTTCTTAGAAGATATCAAAGTAGTCGAAAATGGGAAAATAATTAATAAAAGCTTAATTCGAGAAGTAAATGAAATGTAAAAAAGAAGTACAGTTTTCAGCTTTATTTTATAAAGTTGAATCGTGTAGCTGCTATTTATAGTGATGCTATTTACAAGTAATTAAGTGATTATTCTCTTTGAAAAATAAAAATCAAATGAAAGAAGAAAAAATAGCGCAATCGGC
Organism: uncultured Flavobacteriales bacterium; assembly: GCA_963973975.1. Classification (GTDB taxonomy): domain Bacteria; phylum Bacteroidota; class Bacteroidia; order Flavobacteriales_E; family Vicingaceae; genus UBA1494_A. The sequence continues at coordinate 101,229 of CAXBCF010000004.1, read as the reverse complement.
GATAGAAGAAGAGGCAATAGGAACTTTATGTATTTCAAAATCGGAGTTTGAGGTATTAAAAAATTTGGCAAAATTTCATAAAACTGTTGATCCTATTGGTATTCGTTGTAGAATAAAGCTATCTAAAGAGCTTGATGTGGCAAATGTAATTCCCGATGAAGAAATGCCAGATAATGTGGTGAGACTTGGAAGTACAATAGACGTGAACACTCCCTTTGGCAGAAAAGTAAATTTAACCATTGTAATGCCTGGAAATGCTGATTTTCAAAAAGGGAAACTATCTGTAATGTCACCAATTGGGACAGCTGTTTTAGGATACAAGGAGGGCGATCAAGTTAAATGGCATTTCCCAAAAGGGGATGAATTAATCACTATTGAATCTGTAAGAAAATAAAGTCATGCCTAAAGAAATTTTATTAACGGTATTTTAATAATAATTAGGTATAACTTCTCAAAAGCCAAGAGCTTAAAACTGTGAATTAAAATTGAAATTTTCCTAAAGAAAGAGAAGAATTAAGCCGTAAATTTGGACTTTATTTCTCGCTTTCTATGGAAAATTTTGTTGTTTCAGCACGTAAATACCGCCCCGCCACTTTCGATACAGTGGTTGGACAAGCTTCCATTACCAATACTTTAAAAAATGCTATCAAAACAAGTCATTTGGCTCAAGCCTTTTTGTTTTGTGGTCCTAGAGGAGTTGGAAAAACTACTTGTGCGCGTATTTTAGCAAAGACAATCAATTGCTTTAATAGAACTGAAAAAATAGAAGCATGCGATGAATGTGATTCCTGTAATTCTTTTAATGAAGGCGCATCCTTAAATATTCTGGAATTAGATGCTGCATCAAACAATTCGGTTGACGATATTAGAAACTTAATCGACCAAGTTCGCTTTGCACCTCAAATTGGCTCGCACAAGGTTTATATCATTGATGAAGTTCACATGCTTACTACGCAAGCCTTCAATGCATTTCTGAAAACCTTAGAAGAACCACCACCTCATGCCATTTTCATTTTGGCAACTACTGAAAAGCATAAAATTATACCAACAATACTTTCGCGTTGTCAGATTTTTGATTTCAATCGAATAACTGTGGACGATATTGCCTCCCACTTGCTTTCAATTGCTGAAAAAGAAGGCATTGATGCCGAGGAAGAAGCACTGCATTTAATTGCAGAAAAAGCAGATGGAGCGCTAAGAGACGCCCTTTCCATTTTTGATCAATTGGTGAGTTTTTCAGGAAAAAAACTCAGCTATGATGCAGTGGTTGAAAACCTAAATATCCTTGATTACGATTATTATTTTAAAGCAACTGACTTTATTCTTGAAGGAAAAATTCCAGATATTTTAGTGTTGTTCAATACCATTCTTCAAAAAGGTTTCGATGGACATTTGTTAATCAATGGCTTGGCAGCACATTTTAGAAATCTTTTAGTGGGAAAAGATCCTCAAACCATTAATTTGTTGGAAGTTGGAAAAAGCATTAAAGCAAGGTATCTTGAGCAATCTAAGAAATGTGATTTAAGTTTTTTACTTGCCGCGCTCGACATTTGCAGAAAAGCAGATGTGCAATACCAAGGCAGTAGGAATAAGCGTTTGTTAATTGAAATAACCTTAATGCAATTGGCTTCAATCAACTCAGAACAAAAGGAAGCAGAAAAAAAAAAGCCTTATCTGAAATCAGCAGATCTTGATGAAAGCTCCATCGTCTTAGAAGAACAGCCAAAACCACTTCAACAAGATATAAAGAAAGTTGTCCAAGAACCTAGAGCTGAACTTCAGAAAGAAGAAAAAACAATAGAAAAGGAAGTAGAAAATAATCCCGAACCAGAACAAGCAGCGATAACTTCAACCAAAGAAGAAGAACTTCAGAAAGAGCGTTCTGAAACTGAAATTTCTCAAGAAAAAATACCTGTTGAAAAACCTGAATTAAAAGGCAGACTTGCTTTATTGGCAGCTAAAAAAGCCAAGACTTCTGCCTTATCGATTCAGCATTTAACTAAAGAGGAAGAAGAAACGGAGGAGCGAAAAACTCAGGTGGAATACAAATCTGAGCTCAGAGAGCCTTTTACAAAAGAGGAATTTATTGCTTGCTGGAAAAAGTTATCTAAAAAAATTCAGAAAGAAAATGCCGAAGGCAGCTCTATTGTTATTTCTGCCATGAAAACCTATGAACCGGAATTATTAGCCGATTTCAAAGTAAAAATCAAAGTCGACAATAGAAGTCAGTTAGAAGAAATCAACATTAAAAGAACTGATTTACATGAGTTTTTAAGAAAAACATTAAAAAACGGAGGCATAGAATTGGAATTTGAAATTCAGAAAAATGCGGATCTGAAAAAAGCTTACACCGACGAAGAGAAATTCAGAGAAATGGCGAAAAAGAATCCTCACCTCAATGCACTAAAACAAGAATTGGGTTTCGACTTTCTTTAATACTTCCAATCATCCCTAACTTTTACCGTTCACAATTTTTTATGATTTTTTTTATAAAAATCTATATATTCGCCTCTACTAATTTAAAAACAAGTCATCTATGAAATCCATGTCAATCCTAAAATTGAATCTTCTTAGTTTAACAGCTATTTTCCTTTTCGCTTGCGGAAATACCGAAAACAAAGAAAATATTAAAAAAGGGTACGAAACTGTTGAGAACGATCCAACAAATACACGAATCTACACACTTGATAATGGCCTTAAGGTTTATTTATCGGTCAACGATGAAGCTCCTAGAGTTCAAACTTCAATCGCCGTAAGAGCGGGAAGTAAAAACGACCCTGCTGATGCAACTGGATTGGCGCATTATTTAGAGCACATGCTTTTCAAAGGAACCGACAAGTATGGCAGTACAGATTTTTCAAAAGAAGGTCCTTTATTACGAGAGATTGATTCACTTTATGAGGTGTATAGAAAAACAACTGACGAAGCAGCCAGAAAAGCCCTTTACAAAAATATTGACAGCGTATCTCAGCTTGCATCCACTTTTGCTATTGCAAATGAATACGACAAAATGGTGAGTGAAATGGGAACTAAAGGTACAAATGCTTATACTTCACAAGAGCGTACAGTTTACATCAATGACATTCCTAGTAATCAATTAGATAAATGGTTAACCCTTGAAGCTGAGCGTTTCAGAAATCCTCAAATGCGTTTGTTTCACACAGAGTTAGAAGCAGTTTATGAAGAGAAAAACCGCTCTTTAGACAGTGATTTCAGTAAAGCTTGGTATGGAATTATGGAAACTTTATTTCCTAATCATCAATACGGACAACAGACAACTATTGGAACTATTGAGCACTTAAAGAATCCTTCGCTAACAGAAATTAAAAAATACTTCAATACTTATTATGTGCCCAACAACATGGCTATTTGCTTAGCAGGAGATTTTAATCCTGACAGCTTAATTGAAGTCATCAAAAATAAATTTGGCTACATGGAAGCCAAAGAAGTTCCTGAATTTACTGTAACTAAAGAAGAACCAATTACTTCACCACAAGTAAAAGAAGTTATGGGTCCAGATCAAGAATTTTTATACATGGCTTATCGTTTTCCAGGCCAAGGTACTGAGGAGGCTGACTTGATTCAACTATGCGACATGATTTTAGCGAACAGTACTGCCGGTTTAATCGACCTTAACCTCAATCAAAAACAAGAAGTACTCAATGCGAGCTCATTTACTTATATCCTTTCTGATTATTCAGCACACATGCTAAACGGAAGTCCGAAAGAAGGACAAAGTTTAGAGGAAGTAAGAGATTTATTGCTTGCTCAATTGGATAGCTTAAAGTCTGGAGCATTTCCAGATTGGTTAGCAGAAGCAGTTGTAAACGATTTAAAATTAGGTCGAATCAGACAAACAGAATCTAATCGAGGAAGAACAAGCATGATGGTTGATGCTTTTATTCAAAAAAGAGATTGGAAAAATGAAGTAAATGCTGTAGACCAACTAAAAAATTACAGCAAAGAAGACATTGTCAATTTTGCCAAGAAAAATTATGGTGACAATTATGCGATTCTTTACAAAAGAACTGGAAAAGACACTACAATTAAAGAAGTTGTAAAGCCTGAAATTACTCCAATTCAAGTGAACCGCGAAGCTGCTTCTCCATTTTTAACAGAAATCAGTGGACTAAAAGTTAATCCAATTGAGCCAGTTTTCATTGATTTCAAAAAAGACATCAATGAAGCAACGCTTAAAAATGGCATTGTGGTTAGAAGTATCGACAACACAACTAACCAACTTTTTACGCTAAACTATTTATTTGAAATGGGTGACAATCATGACAAAGAAATGGCATTGGCAGTTAAATACCTTCCATTTATTGGAACTTCTAAATACAGTCCATCAGAAATTCAACAAGAATTTTATAAAATTGGTTGTGATTTTAGTGTGTACTCCGCAAACGAAAGAACCTATGTGACTTTATCTGGATTGAATGACAACTTTGAAAAAGGTCTTGAACTTTTTGAACACCTCCTTGCAGACGCTCAACCTGAAGAAGAAGCCTTAAAAAACATGGTGGCCAATATCTTAAAAGAAAGAGCTGATGCTAAATTGAACAAAGGCAACATCCTTTTTGGCGCCATGGCATCGTTTGCAAAATACGGAGACAAATCTCCTTTCAAAAATATTTTGAGTAAAGAGGAATTGGATAATTTAAATGCAGCTGAACTAACAGCAAAAATTAATGAACTCAATAATTTTGATCACAAAGTACTTTATTACGGTCCGCTGAAACAAGATGAAATCGTTCAAAAATTGAACAAATTTCACAAAGCTCCCGAAGAGTTGAAAGCAATTCCTGAAGAAATCAAATTTGAAGAGCTAGCTAATGAAAAAACCAATGTATATGTAGTAGATTATGACATGAAACAAGTTGAAATTTACATGCTTTCTAAAAAAGAGCAGTATAATCCTAAAACAGTTGCCCAAGCTGCAATCTTCAATGAATATTTTGGTGGTGGAATGGGGTCTATTGTTTTCCAAGAGATGCGCGAGTCTAAAGCATTGGCTTACTCTGTTTATTCTGTCTATCAATCTCCAAGCGATGCTGAAAAGGCACATTACACCTTAGCTTATATTGGTGCACAAGCCGATAAATTAAAAGAAGCAATGGAAGGAATGACAGATTTGTTAAACAACATGCCAGAGTCAGAAAAGAGTTTTGAATTAGCAAAGAAAGCTGCACTAGAGAAAATTAGAACTGAGCGAATTACTAAGGCTTCAAAACTTTGGAACTATGAAACTGCTTTGAAAAGAAAATTAGATTATGATCTTAGAAAAGACATTTACGAAGCGGTTCCAACTATGACAATGGCAGATTTGAAAGCTTTCCACCAAAACTATATTAAAGATGGTAAATACAACATCATGGTCATTGGAGACAAATCTAAATTGGATCTTGCTGCCCTTGGAAGCTATGGAGAAGTGAAAGAACTAGAATTAGACCAATTGTTTGGCTATTAAAATTTCTCATTGATGAGTAAACCAATATTTGAAGAAGAACAGCGTTTCCGCCAATGGTGGATATGGCTTGTTCTTCTTTTTATTTTAGCTACAATTCTTTTTAAAGGATTTGAAACTGATATGGGTGGCTTAACTACACCATTTGTTATAATCGCAAGTGTCGTTCTATTACTTTTTCTTGCTAACCTTAAAACCAGAATTGATGAGCGGGGCATCCACATTCGATTTTTTCCTTTCCATTTTTCTTTTAGAACATATGAGTGGGATAAACTCTATTCAGCAGAAATAAAAAAGTACAGTCCAATTGTCGATTATGGAGGTTGGGGTGTTAGAATAAGTTTAACTGGAAATGGAAAAGCATTTAATGTTAGTGGTAACAAAGGCATTTACTTAGTGACTTCCGATGGAAAAAAACGCATGATTGGCACAAAAAAAGAAGTTGAAGCACAAGAAGTATTGAAGCAATACATTTCACCTTCGAAGAATGAATAGAACTTTAAAATCACTTCTTTTTATATTCTTGTTTTTATCACTTGGATTAACAGCTTGTAAAGTAGGTAGATTTTTTATTTACAACTTTGCTGATATCAATGATTACAAGAAATTTCCTTCTAGACCAATTGAAAAAAGTGATAAACCCTTTTATTTTGTAAAGATAAAAGAAGAGAAGATTCCAAAAACAGTAACAATAGAGAAAGAAAAGATCTCGTTTAACGAATTTTTGTATAATACAAATACAGTAGCATTTATAGTTATCAGGAGTGACAGTATTTTGTATGAAAAATACTTATATGGATACAATGAATCTTCAATAGTTCCTTCTTTTTCTATGGCAAAATCATTTACTTCAATATTAATTGGGTGTGCGATAGACGATGGTTTAATACAATCTGTTGATGATTTTGTAACAGAATATTTGCCTGAATTAAAAAATTCTGGCTTTCAAAAAGTAAAAATTAAGCATTTATTACAAATGACCTCTGGAATTGATTTCAACGAGGGTTATTCAAATCCTTTTGGTCATGTAGCAACATTTTATTATGGTCGTAATCTTAGAAAATCATCATCAAAACTCAAATTTAAAAGTGAACCAGGAATTAATTTTGAATATGTTAGTGGTAATACCCAAATTCTTGGATTAGTTCTAGAAAGTGTTTTAAAAGAACAAACTATTAGCAAGTATTTTGAAAGCAAAATTTGGAAGCCATTAGGAATGGAATACGCTGCAAGTTGGAGTATAGATCGAAAAAAAGATGGTATTGAAAAAACGTTTTGCTGTCTAAATGCTAGAGCAAGAGATTTTGCTAAAATTGGAAGATTGTATCTAAACAAAGGAAATTGGAATGGTCAACAGATAGTAAGTGAGGATTGGATAAATCAGTCGATTAAAAAAGACAAAACGGAAGGAAGTGTAAGTTTTTATCAATATCAATGGTGGCTACCAAAACGTAGTGGAGATTTTATGGCGCAAGGAATTTTAGGTCAGTTTATTTATGTAAGCCCTGATAAAGACCTTATTTTTGTAAGACTTGGTAAGAAAACAGGAAATATTAATTGGGGAAGCTTTTTAGGCAATCTTGCTGAATCTTATTAACCAGATGCTTTATCAATATCAAAAAACAGCTAACTATTAATTTCAATGCAGCTTTTCTATTCTACTTCTATCTCAGAAAACCAAATACTATTAGATGAGGAAGAGTCCCGTCATCTATCAAAAGTTTTGCGTTTAAAAGTTGGCGACAGTGTTGAAGTAATCGACGGAAAAGGGAATTTTTACTTATGCAATGTTTCGGAAAGTCACCCCAAAAAAAGCATTCTTAACATTGATAAAAAGACTTCTAAAGCAGAGCAATTTGGAATTTACTTAGCAGTTGCACCTACAAAAAACCTCAACCGTTGGGAGTGGTTTTTGGAAAAAGTAACAGAAATTGGCATTGATCAGATTTCTCCAATAAAATGCAGTCGCTCTGAAAGAAAAGTATTAAAGATGGATCGCCAAGAACGGATTCTTATCAGTGCAATGAAGCAATCTCAAAAAGCAACTTTACCAAAACTAGATGAGCTACAAGATTTTAACAAATTTCTTCAAGAAGATTTTGAGGGGGGAAAATACATTGCCCACTGTGAAAACAGTTCAAGTAAAATGAATTTAAAAGAACTACATCAAAAAGCTCAGAAAGCCTTAATTTTGATTGGACCTGAAGGAGATTTTAGCCCTGATGAAATTTCTGCAGCAAAAGCAAAAGGATTTAAAGAAATTTCTTTGGGTACTAGTAGATTGAGAACAGAAACTGCGGCAATTGTTGCATGCCACACCATAACTTTAATAAATGCTTAAAAAAATACTGCTTCTTTTTTGGATCGTTTTTTCTTTCAGTGCTTTTGCACAAAAAGGGAGTTTTCAAATCGCTGTTTTAAAATATAAAGGTGGTGGCGATTGGTATGCTAATTTAGAAACTTCTCTACCTAACTTAATTCGTTTTAGCAATGAGCAGCTTCAAACCAATATAGAACTCGAACAAGCAATTGTAGAACCTTCAAGCCCTGAAATTTTTGATTATCCTTTTATCCACATGACTGGACATGGAAATGTGATTTTCAATAATGAAGATGCTGAAAATTTAAGTTTATACCTTCGTTCTGGTGGTTTTCTTCACATCGATGATAATTATGGAATGGATCCTTTTATCAAAAGAGAGCTTAAAAAACTATTCCCCAACGATGATTTAGTGGAAATCCCTTATAATCATCCGATTTACAATCAAAAATTTAAATTCAATAATGGCTTACCAAAAGTTCACGAACACGATGGCAAAGAACCAGTTGGTTACGGAATTTTCATAGATGGCAGACTTGTACTTTTCTATTCTTCTGAGTCGGATTTGGGTGATGGTTGGGAAGACCAAGAAATTCACAATGATTCGGAGGCTGCCCGCTTAAAGGCCTTGCAAATGGGTGCTAATATTTTATCATTTGTCTTTTTAGGTGAGTAAGTTTAGCACTGAAATAGCTGAATTTATTGAGCAAAACAGCAAGCTGAATATTGCAGAAATTGCTTTGCTTCTTAGCAAGAAACCCGATTGGCCAAAAGAATTTATTCTCAATCAAATCAACGGCAGACAAAAAGCAGTTAAGAAATTTCCATTTCTACTTCAATTTCAAGATTTTGAATTTCCCAATCCAACAGCTGTTGCACAAGCTTCATCTGAAGTTACTGCTCGTTTCAAAGCTTCACTAATAAATGGTTCTTCCATTGCAGACTTAAGCGGTGGCATGGGAATAGACAGCTATTTTTTTGCTCAAAAATTTAAGCAGGTTGTGTATGTAGAAAAGCAAGTGGAATTATTCAATTTGGTTGAGGAAAACTTAAAATTACTTGCAGGAGATAAAATACACTGTGTCAATAATTCTGCAGAAAATTTCTTACAAAAGCAATTACAATTTGATTGGATCTACATAGATCCTGATCGAAGAGCTGAAAAATCAAAAACCTTTCAAATTGAAACCTCTAGCCCAAACATAGTTGAACTTTTACCGCTGCTTTTTGAAAAAACGAATCAACTAATGATAAAACTTTCTCCTCTACTCGATCTTAAAGATGGAATTCGAAAGTTACCTTTCACAAAATTTATTTACGTAATTGCTGTTGAAGGAGAATGTAAAGAATTGTTGTTTTTATTGGAAAAAGGCTTTGAAGGCGAGCCTCAAATCGAAGCCATGAACTTGAATAAGAATGATAAAAGCAGCTTCATTTTCAAATTTTCTGATGAAATAGCTGCTCAAATATCTTATTCTGCGCCTCAAAAATACCTTTACGAGCCAAATGCTGCTATCTTAAAAAGTGGCGGCTTTAAATCTCTTGCAGTTAAATTAAAGTTAGAAAAGCTTTCAGAGAATACGCATTTATATACCTCTGAAAATAGAGTAACTGAATTCCCTGGTCGAGTTGTTGAGATTGAAAAAATAGGAAAACCCGAAAAAAAATTCATGACTTTTGCCAATGTAGTTAGTAGAAACTTTCCAATGAGTCCTGCAGATATTCGAAAAAAATACAGCATCCGAGAGGGACAAAAAGAATTTTTATATGCTTGCACTTTGACAGGAAAAAAGAAGGTATTTATTGGGGGGATGCTTCTTTCGCAAGACTTATAAAGATGCTTTGAAAGGTGAATCTAATAATACTTAAAAAAATACTTTCACCTTAATGATCCTTAATTTCTTAATGGTTTAAATTTAAGCGGCTAAGAGGGGAAACTATGGCTTCAATTCCAGTATATACTATTCCAATAAGAGCCACGATTTTTTTGTAAGAAATAATAGTGAACCATGAATTTGAATTGGTGGTTTCTGAATGAAGATTCTAAAATTGGGGAGGGTCTACCAAATTCAGTGATGTGGTTTTGATAACGTGTAGATAGTGTTACAGATTTAATCTGCCACCCGACTCCAAATTCATATCCGAAAACCATTGGTTGGAATTGAGAAGCTGCATTTTTACTTATATCAGAACCGGTTGGTCTCACTTCTGAGTAAAAAAAACGTGTTACTGTTGGTCCGGCTAAAAATCTAAATTTTTGAATTTGAGCAACAAATTTTGGACTAAAATCTGCACGATAAAAAAGATAATTTAATTCCGTCAATGAACGCAGCGAATCGCCTAAAGAAGTTGAAAAGTTTAAACGTCCTCCACATCGACAAAGTGAGGCTTCAAACATAAGTGCAGGAATTAGATTAAAGCCTTTGACTGCTTGATTTCTAGGTGGTCCGTATAAAAAATTGATTCCAAAAGTAGCACCTCCTTGAGATCGTCCATCAAAAACCGTCAAACTTTCATTAACCTGACTGCTAGTTGGTTTAAGTTTAGAGAGATTGTAGCCAAAATGAATTCCCATTTCATAAAGCTGAGCGTGAATAAAGTTTGAAAATAACAATGCTACAACCAAGGCTAAATTCCTAGAAAATACCCCTTTCATGCTTCTATTGGAAATTCGTAAGGTGATGTAAATACAAACTCATAATTTAAATCTTCTAAGCGACTGCAAATTAAAACTTTCCCTTTGTCATTATCAAATTTATTAAACTCTGGTGGATTTTTATTTACTCGATTAGCAAATTCAGTATAATAATCGCTTTTTGAAGGATGGTCCGGTGAACAAATATTATAAATCCCTAAAGGATATTCACCCTTACAAATCTTCATAACTATGTTTATAATATCCTCTGAATGCACCAAATTCACTTGCTTATTTTGACCTTTCACATTTTTTCGATCTATTAAATAATTAACCGGATGTCGATTTGGACCAACCAAGCCAGCTAACCTCAAAATAACATGATTTTCTGGTGAGTTTTTACGAATAAAATTCTCAACCGCCATAATTTTTTGAGCATTTGAACTTTGAGGATTAATAGAAGCTGTTTCGTTGACTTCCCGCTCATCTTCCCCATAAACAGAAGAAGAACTAGTGTATAAAATCTTAACTTTTGAATTTGCTTCAATAACTTTTGCAACCAATTGCTGCATTTGAGCAGCATATTGATCGGAAGCTGATGGAGGTATGGTTAGAAACACAAAGTCTGCTTTTAAAAAAGCTGCGTTTTTAAAGTTGTTTTTTTCAATTTGATTCAATTGAAACACTTCTAATTTTGGAAATTCTTTATCAAGTTGAACTTTCTTTTCTATAGAAGAAACTGTTCCATAAACTTCAAATCCCTCTTTCTTTAGTCGATTTCCTAATTGCAAACCCAACCAACCCATGCCTATAATACTTATCTGTTTCATCCAATAAATTCAATTAATTTTAACGCCCAAACACAATTGCATGGCTTTTAGTTTTCATAAAGATAAACAGACTTATATCAAACACCAACATGATAACGCTGTTAATTATGTTATTCCATTTATTGAGCAAAAATTGCCCTTATTTGAGGGAATGAGGGTAATGGAAATTGGTTGCGCTGAAGGAGGTGTTCTTCAAGCTTTCGTAAAAAGAGGGTGCATTGGAACAGGGGTAGAGCTTCAAGCTCCTCGAACTGAAATTGCCAAAGAAGTTTTTGCTAAGGAATTGAAAACAGGACAAGTTACTTTAGTGAATAAAGATATCTACGACGTTGATATCGAAAAAGAAATGCCTGAACGATTTGACTTAATCATTTTAAAAGATGTGATTGAGCACATTCATGATCAAGATAAAGTGCTTGCTAAACTTCGAGAATTCCTAAAACCGAACGGACATATTTTTTTCGGTTTCCCACCATGGCAAATGCCTTTTGGAGGACATCAACAAGTGGCAAAAAATAAAATTCTTAGCAGACTTCCCTACTATCATCTTTTACCAATGAAACTGTACAAAGCAATTCTTAAAAGTTTTGGTGAGAAAGACAAGGTTATTGAAAACTTAGTAGAGATAAAGCAAACCGGAATTAGCATCGAACGTTTTCAAAAACTGCTTAAAAAAAACAAGTTTGCTGTAGTCGAACGAGAATTTTACCTTGTGAATCCCATTTACAAATACAAATTCAACCTCAACGCTAGAATCCAAAATAGTGCTATTGCAGCAATTCCATACTTGAGAAACTACCTAACAACTTGTATGTACTACTTAGTTAGAAAAGAAAATTAGAGCAAAAAAGATGCATCACTTTTAGTGATGCATCTTAACATTATATTTTATTCCCTTACTTTATTTAAGATTAATTAGTTTGACTTTGTGCTTGCTGTAGCATTATATAACGCTGCATCAAGGTTGAATCACTTTGAATTTGCATTGCCAATTGTTGCATTTCAGCTTCTGAAATATTATTTTCAGTCAAATACGCATCAATCTTAATTTGAAACTGCTCTTGCATAGCTTGAATTTCACTTGCAATTGCATCGAACTTTGCTTTTTCCTCAGCAGTTGCATCTGATTGTACCTCTGGGCTTTGCTCAGCTTGTAAAATTTGGCTGTAGCGATCGACATCCATTCCATTTCTCTCAACTACTTTAATCATATCTGCCTGCGCTTCTTGATTGATTTCTTGAACCTTAAGGTTTACAGAAGCAAAAACAAGTAAATCATTGTCACTAATCTTACCATCTTCGCTTTGAGAAGGTGTTGCTTTAGATTGAGAGTTATCTTGAAGAGTCGTATCCTCCTTTTTATTTTGAGAATCATCTTGGTTGTTCGAGTTATTTTGATTGCATGCAAAAAAGAATGCAATTAGGCTAAATCCTATAATTGTACTTTGTAATTTCATGAATTGATTGTTTAAATTTAAATATCAACCATAAAACTACAAAACCTAAAACTTAAGAATCTTGAATTGACTTTATTTTAAAATTTACTAATTCCATATCTCTCTCATTAATAGTTATATATACTTTATGATTTATATTACCGTCATACAATTAATTACCATAATTCAAAAAAACTACTTGGTATAAATAATTGCAAATTACTTATAATTAAGCATTTAATCAAGAAAATATATGCCATTAAAGATTGAAAAACTGCCTTCAAGTTAGAACTTTAAGATTTTTAACAAGCCTTAAAGGGCATTAACATTCAAAGGTGAGAAAAGGCAGCTAATCGTAATAGAATTGATTGTTTTCAATGTCAAAATGAGTTAACTAGTATTATCAACTCAACTTAAAAACATGTCAACCAACCTACATTGATTAACTAGAAAACAAACAGACATGCTAGTAGCAATAATTTTATTTTTCATAGTTTCTATTTTTTATTAATGTAACTTTTTAAATGCTGAACATACTTTTCAAAAGCTTCAATACCTTTTGGTGTTATTTTACAGGTAGTCAGTGGTCTTTTACCCTTAAATGATTTTACAACTCTGATATAAGCAGCTTTCTCTAATTTATCAATTTGAACACTTAAGTTTCCCGCTGTAGCTGCTGTCTTTTCTTTTAAAAAGGTAAAATCAGCCTCCTCCACACTTATCAACACAGACATAACTGCTAAGCGTAATTGAGAGTGCAACAGTGGATCAAGAGATTTAAACATAGCTTTCTTTTGATTGAGCCATCATGTGACCTGGAATAATATAAGAGAAAAGAATCGCAAGCATAATTAGTAGTAGTTGATATGAAAAACTACAATAAAATGCAATGATACCACAAATCCATGCTAAAATTCCACCTACTATTAATGGTTTAAATTTTAGAATTCCTCCACTTACAAATGTTCCCAAACCATACATTAACATAAGTATTGGGTAAGTCGCTTTAATTCCAATTATTCCCATGCCCCATAAAACTGAAAATAGCGTAATTACAAAACCTAACCATAAAAATTTCAAAGCTCTTTCAGGATAAGTTTGTACTTTCTTCGTCCTCCCTTTCTTATATCCTAATACAGCAGATATAATACCCCCTAAAATCATTAGATACATCCACCCAATCCATGGATTTTCGAAAGAAGTATGGTTTAATAATACATAATTCAAAGCTGCTGCTATAAAAACCAACCATCCCCACAATAAATAAAATACACTGCTGTCGCCAATATTTCCTTTGGCATTTGCAATCATTGTTTCAATTAATTGAATCTGTTCTATCTGTTTTTCCATGATTAATAATTTATAAATAGATTACAAATATAAATTAGTTTACAATATAAACCATATTTATTTAAAAAAATCTGCAAAAAATAATTTGCAGATTTTTAGAATATTATGCTAAGACTTCAGACACTAAGTCTGCTGCTTCTTGTAATAAGATAGCTGAATGTACTTTCAAGCCTGAATCATCAATGATTTTTTTAGCTTCTTCAGCATTGGTTCCCTGTAAACGGACAATAATTGGTACAGGAATATCACCAATATTTTTATAGGCATCTACAACTCCTTGAGCAACTCGATCGCAACGAACGATACCGCCAAAAATATTCACCAAGATTGCTTCGACATTTTTATCTTTTAAAATGATTCTAAATGCTTTTTCAACACGTTCAGCATTGGCAGTACCTCCTACATCTAAAAAGTTGGCAGGATTTCCACCGCTCAATTTAATGATGTCCATTGTAGCCATTGCCAATCCAGCGCCATTTACCATGCAACCCACATTTCCATCTAGGTTGACATAATTCAATCCGGCTTCTCCTGCTTCTACTTCGGTTGGGTCTTCTTCGCGTTTATCACGCATTTCAGCTAAATCTTTGTGACGAAAAAGTGCATTGTCATCAATTGTAACTTTAGAATCCACAGCAATAATCTTATCATCTGATGTTTTTAAAACTGGATTAATCTCGAAAAGACTTGCATCAATACTTTCATAAGCTTTGTAAAGTGCATGAACAAACTTTGTCATTTCTTTAAACGCTTGTCCTGACAAACCGAGATTGAAAGCAATTTTACGTGCTTGAAATCCCTGTAAACCCACAGCAGGATCAATTTCTTCATGAAAAATTAGATGAGGAGTTTCTTCAGCAACTTTCTCGATATCCATTCCGCCTTCAGTAGAATACATGATCATGTTTCTACCCGTACCTCTGTTTAGAAGGACACTCATGTAATACTCATCTGGTTCGTTTGCACCTGGATAGTAAACATCTTGAGCAACTAACACTTGGTGTACTTTTTTACCTTCAGCAGAAGTTTGTGGAGTTACCAACTGCATCCCTATAATTTGATTAGCGATAGACTTCACATCTTCTAACGACTTTGCCAATTTAACACCACCACCTTTTCCGCGGCCACCTGCATGAATTTGAGCTTTAAGCACCCACCATTCAGTTCCGGTTTCTTTGTTCAACTTTTTTGCAGCTTCTACAGCTTCTTCAGGAGTTTGAGCTACAATTCCTTCTTGAATGGCTACCCCAAACTTTTTAAGGGTTTCCTTTGCTTGATATTCGTGAATATTCATTCTTTAAGGTTTCAAAATTTGTGCTGTAAAAGTAATTGTTTCCAATTCAAATTAAAAGTATTTTCTGAGAACAAAAGCGAGAGATTCTTTACATTCGTCAAATAATTTTTTAGAAGTGATTGTAGGAAAAAATATTCATAAAAGTTTTGGAGACGTAAAGGTCTTAAAGGGTGTAGACATTGAAATTGCTGCTGCCGAGGTTTTGGCGATTACCGGAAGTTCAGGTGCCGGAAAAACAACACTTATTCAAGTTTTAAGCAGTTTAGAAAAGGTAGATCATGGAGAAATTTACTACGACCAACAAGAAATAAGTAACTATTCCTCCAATAAATTAGCCGAATTCAGGAATTTAAACATTGGGTTTGTTTTTCAATTTCATCATTTATTGGCAGAATTTAACTCACTTGAAAATGCCATGATGCCGGCATTAATTAAAGGAGATTCCAAAAAAGTGGCAGAAGAAAAAGCGTTGAAATTATTAACCCGTTTAGGACTCTCACATCGCTTAACGCATAAACCTTCTGAACTTTCAGGTGGAGAACAACAGCGCTTATCCACTGCAAGAGCTTTAATCAACCAACCAAAAGTAGTTTTTGCAGATGAACCTTCAGGAAATTTAGACAGTGAAAATGCAGATCAACTTCACCGCTTATTTTTTGAGCTCAGAGAAGAATTCAAACAAACTTTTGTCATTGTCACACACGATAGGGCTTTGGCAAAACTCTGCGACCGCCAGATTTCAATGGTGGATGGAAAAATTGATAAATAAAAAAGCACTGATTAAACAGTGCCTTTAAATAATAAATCGATAAGCCAGATTCTGTCCTCAATTTCATTGAGTTTCTATCATTTATCTATGCAGTCTACCCTCCGAAAGAGCGAGCAACTCTAATTTCGGTTTATTTGACCTTGCAGCCCATAAGGTTTACTTTGCCTCCTCAGTTACCCTTGGAGCGGTGAGCTCTTACCTCGCCTTTTCACCCTTTCCATACCAAAGGCATGGTGGTGTATTCTCTGTAGCACTATCTGTTTCTGCATTGCAGACCCCTTGCTTTCACAAGGTATGGCGCTCTTTGCTGTCCGGACTTTCCTCCATCCGCCAAAGGCGGACAGCGATAGAATGATTTATCGATGTAAAATTAACTATTCTAAATCAGTAAACTGATGAATAATGATTTCTGTAGCACCATCTCCGAATCTCTGATAACTTCCATCAAAAAACTCAATGTTAGGATAAGCTGTTTGAAATAAGTTTCTGAGTTCATCGCGCAGCTTGCCCTTCCCTACTCCGTGAACAAAAACCAAGCGTCTTATCCTTTTTCTGCAAGCTGAAAAAATTACTTCTCGAACATAATCTAATTGAAAAAGCAAGGTTTCATGCTGACTTTGAAAATTTCGATCAGGTGCTAAATCTTCTATGTGCAAATCAAAAACCGGTACTTTTCCACTAAAAACAATTGATATAGCACGAGCTGTTTCCTGCTTTTTGGGTATTTCATCAGTCAATTCAAATGGATTTACTTGAAATTGCAACTCATTATTTTCATTTAAAAACAACAAAGCAGTTTTTGGATAAATGTATTCAAAACCATCATCGCAAATAAACTTAACTTCCTTTTCAGAAATTTCAAGCACGCGACCGCTTAAATCTTCATCTACTACTGAAACTTGGTCGCCTATTTTAATCTCCATGTAAAAAGAGTTATACCAATTCTCACTATAAAACAGTTCTTCTTTAAGACTGAATTATATTCGTAATCGGTGTTACTTTGCAAAAATATTAAATCAATGAAGACGGATAGTCATAAAAATCCTTGGAAAAAAATCTCTGAAAAGTCGGTTTATGACAACAACTGGATAGAAGTTCTGCACCACGAAGTAATTAATCCTAGTGGAAACCAAGGGATTTACGGTAAAGTACATTTTAAAAATATTGCTATTGGAATTATTCCTGTAGATGAAGAAAACAACACTTGGCTGATTGGACAGTACCGTTACCCACTAGATAGTTACTCTTGGGAAATACCTGAAGGTGGAGGAGCTTTAAATGTTGAACCCATAGATTCTGCAAAAAGAGAGCTCTTAGAAGAAACAGGAATAACTGCTAAAGAATGGAAAGCAATTCAAACAATTCATACTTCCAACTCAGTGAGTGATGAATATGGAATAATTTACATGGCAAAAGACCTCAGTTTCTTTAAACCTCAGCCCGATGAGACAGAACAATTGATTGTTAAAAAAGTAAAGTTGAAATCAGTTTACGAAATGATTCTGAATGGAGAAATAACAGACAGCCTGAGTTTAGTTGGTATTTTAAGGCTGAAATGTGAGTTTCCTGAGTTGTTTGAGTGTTAAGTTTGGGAGTAGTTAATTATTATTTTTTAAAAGACTTTTTCGATACTATTCCTTGAAGTCCAATAAATTTAATTAAGTATTTTGAACCACAAGAAAATAAATTGGCATTCCGATAGTAATGTTTACAGGAAAAGTAACTGCCAAAGCCATTGGTAAAAACAGTCCCAAGTTTGCTTTAGGAACAGATATTTTCATTGCAGCAGGAACAGCTATGTATGAAGCACTTGCTGCCAAAATCGCAAACATAAATCGATTTGAAATATCATCTGTTACCATCGAACTAACCAATGCTACTATTGATCCATTAATTAGAGGAATTAGAATTGCAAAAATTGTTGGAAACCAACCAAATGAGAAAAATGCTTTTAGCTTTCTTCCACTTGTAATACCCATATCTAATAAAAATATTGCTAAAAACCCTTTAAACAAATCATTTGTAAAAGGTTTTATGCCTTCTGCTTGTTGAGCATTTGCAAGATAGCCAATAATAAGACTTCCTAAAATTAAAAGTACACTCCCGTTTGTAAATGAATGTTGTATGGCTGTTTTTTTCTTAATTTTTTCACTTTCAACTTTATTAAAAACTGAAAGTAGTAGAAGACCCATTATTATTGCAGGGGATTCCATTAAAGCCATTATTGCTACCATGTGGCCATGTAAGCTCATTCCCAAAGCTTCAAGATATGAAACTGCAGTTATAAAAGTTACTGCACTAACAGAACCATAAGCAGCAGCTATAGCTCCTGAATCAAAAAGGTTTAGTTTTTTCCTTAAAATAAAAAAAGTATAAAGTGGTATTAATAATGAAATTAAAACACCGAATAACATTGACCAACCTACCTCACTTGTAATTGGTTCATGAGATAACTCCTGCCCTCCTCTAAATCCTATTGCAAATAAAAGATATAATGAAATAAACTTTGAGGAATTAGAAGGTATTTCTAAGTCACTTTTGAGATAAACCGCAAGGATACCGAGAGCAAAAAAAAGTAAGGCTGGATTCGTTAGGTTATCTAAAAGCAGGTTAAAATTCATAAAACAAAAATTACTGTTACCAATTAAAAGATTCAAGAAGCAAAAAAATAGCTTTTTACAAACTATTTTTAAAGCTAATTATTCTAACTTCATGTTAAAGAGGGAAGTATTTAAACCCTAAGACTATTCACTATCAGAAAATGAAATACTAACCTCTGAATTGATTACAAGCTTTTTGTTTTTTTGTTTAGCTTCAGTAATTATCTCTCTTATTTTTTCAATACTTGACTCTAATCTTTTAATTTTAGCTTGCGCTTCATCTTCGTATTTTCCATAACGCTCTAAAGAGCCAATGCTTTTAACTTTGTAAAAATTAATTTTTGAGCTAAAAATACTTAGTAAAATATCTCGCGCATCTTCTTTAGAAAATTCCCCCTCAATGAGCGTTAGTTTTTTATTTTCTTCCATGATTGTTCTATTTATTTTTACTTAATTTTATTGTCCCTGCCCTAAGGAAAATGCTTCTTTTCCATTAAACGAATAGAGGTTTTCTGTTTTTATTGTATCAATGTTTTCATTAAGCGCATTTTTCAAAAGTTCGACAATATCTAATTTAGAAACCTCATTTCCATTATCCGATTTAAATCTGCACCGCCAATGATCCGTACAAAATGTTTCTTTAAACCCATCAGGCCATACTTTTATACCTCTATTTGTTATCATAGAAAGTTTGATTCCTTTTTTTTCAAGTTTTTTTAAGTTTTTGGCTAGTTCATTTGGATTATCTCCGTTCCAATGAACAAATAAATCAACACCCAATAGAGTTTTTATTGCTGATGGTTTACGCTTATATTTTGGTAAAATTAAAGCTGAATTATTTGCATATGATACAGGTTTAAAGATTGAAGGTATATTACCTAGATTAGCTATCACTGCAGTTGCAAATTCTTTTGTACCAACTTGACTCTTACTAATTCCCTCCTTGAAAATATCAAAAGTATGGATACCTTCTTCGAGTGTTTTAAGCCATGCATTTTGAATCTTTTCAGCTGCTTTGCTTTGTCCGATATGATTCAACATCATTACAGCTCCTTGCAACAAACCTGAAGGATTCGCTATATTTTGTCCTGCAATTAATGGAGCCGAACCGTGAATAGCTTCAAACATTGAGCATTCTTCTCCCAGATTTGCTGATCCTGCCATGCCAACTGAGCCTGTTATTTGAGCTGCAACGTCACTAATTACATCTCCATATAAATTGGGCATAACTATCACATCAAATAATTCAGGGGTATCAGCTACTTTAGCTGCACCAATATCGACGATCCAATGTTCATTTTCAATTTCAGGATACTCTGCTGCAATTTCATTGAAAACCTGATGAAACAAGCCATCTGTCTGTTTCATTATATTGTCTTTGGTAAAACAGCTTACTTTCTTTCTGTTTTGTTGTTTTGCATATTCAAAAGCATATCGAATAATCTTTTCACATCCTGGTCTGCTTATTAATTTCAGGCATTGAACAACTTCATCAGTTTGTTGATGCTCGATACCTGCATATAAATCTTCTTCATTTTCCCTAACTATCACAAGATCCATTATCGGATGTTTGGTCTTTACAAAAGGATGTAGACTTCTACAAGGTCTAACATTTGAATAAAGTCCTAAAAATTTTCGAGTTGAAACATTTAAACTTTTATAACCTCCCCCCTGTGGTGTGGTGATTGGTGCTTTAAGAAAAACTTTATTCCTTCTTATAATATCCCAAGCTTTAGAGTCAATTCCTGAAGAATTTCCTGATAAATAAACTTTTTCACCTACTTCAATTTCTTCGAACTCAACTTTAACTCCTGCAGCAGTTATTATTCTCAAAGTAGCATCCATAATTTCAGGACCTATACCATCTCCTTTTGCAACTGTTATTTTTCTCATCCTAATTTATTTTATAGTTTAAAACGCTGCAAAAATGATTATTCCATCTCATAAATTTTTATTTATATTTGTAATATAACACATAAATTATTTTTATGAATTATACATTAAATCAATTGCATATTTTCCTAAAAATTGTTCAAACACAAAGTGTTACAAAAGCCTCAGAAGAGTTACATTTAACTCAACCAGCAGTTTCAATTCAACTCAAAAATTTTCAAGAGCAATTTGATATATCTTTAACTGAAGTTATTGGTAGAAAAATTTACATCACTGATTTTGGTAGAGAAATTGCCGAAGCAGCGGAAAACATTATAAATCAAGTTAATGCAATAAATTATAAAACCTTAGCATTTAAAGGGCAATTAACAGGAAAGTTAAAAATTTCAGTAGTTTCAACAGGTAAATATGTCATGCCTTACTTTTTAAGTGACTTTATGCAACAACACTCTGGAGTTGATTTACTGATGGACGTAACCAATAAAATTAAAGTTATTGAGAGCTTAGAAAAAAATGAAATAGACTTTGCATTAGTCTCTATATTGCCCAAAAGTCTAAATGTTGAGAAACTTGATTTATTAAGCAATAAACTATACTTGGTTGGTAGCACAAAAACAAAGTTTAAGACTAACATAAAAACAAAAGAGATATTTAAAGAGTTACCGCTAATTTTTAGAGAAAAAGGTTCAGGAACAAGGCAAACTATGGAACTCTTTATTGAGAAGAATGAAATACCAATTACAAAAAAAATGGAATTAACCTCGAACGAAGCGGTAAAACAAGCACTAATAGCTGAGCTTGGCTATTCCATTATGCCGCTTATTGGAATTAGGAATGAATTACGAAACAACGACTTACAAATTATCCCAATTAAAGGTTTACCTATTACAACAACATGGAGCTTAATCTGGTTGAAAGGAAAAAAACATTCTCCTGTTTCTAAAGAATTTTTAAACTACTTAGAAAAACAGAAGTCACAAATTGTTAGTGATAAATTCAGTTGGTATGAACAATACTAATTAGCTAACTAACTTAGTGCTAAGTTCAATACTTAGCTACAAGCTAATAAACTAAGATTGAATAATGCTAAATGAAAAAAATTGAATTTAATTCAAGCATTTATTATATTAAAAATACAACCAATGAAACTTATTACCACCTCCTTGATTAAATTCCATGCTTGGAAAGGGTACTTTAATCACATTGATTACTTTTAAAACTGTTTTTACCCAAGGTTTCGACGTGGGTATTTTTCTAAAATCTACATCAAAACTCAAAAAGTATTGTCGCTCTCTTGAAAAGGATTGTAAATCAGAAAAAGTATTTTTATTTGCCGACACCATCCCTTTTGCTCCATAGCCAAATGCAAGATTCAACCATTTAGGTTGGATCTTATCACTTATTTCGTTCAAGTTGATAGATGCCCAATAAATTTGTCCGTTGTAATCTTTAATTATTCCTTCTAGCTCATTGCTTCCCAATAAATTTGGTCTCACTTCACGATACTTGGTTGGCTGATAAGAAAATTTTAAGCGCATAATCTGTCGATGAAAAATGGCTTCTTGCGCATAGAAAATTCCGATTCCAGTTGTATTTGCAATTAAATCTCCCCAAGAAAACCCCCATTTAGCGCTATAGCCATCCATTAGCTCAATGGTACCAAGAAATAAAAAAGCTGAAGCAGAACTCACCAATGCGGCTTTGGAATCAAATTCCTTTTTCCCTTTTAAAAGTTCATAACTAAATGAACTCAAAGCATAGGCAGAAAAAACATGTCCTGCCTTGTCCATTTGCAACCACTCCTTGTTGTCGTTAAAGGTTCGAAAACTTCCACGCTCATAATCACTGTACCAAAGCTGGTTCAGCGCCAATAAAGAACCTGTGTAAGCAATTCCTGTGTATAATAAATAATTGCGGTACTTGTCTTCTTTTTGCTTAACTGTATCAACCTGAGCAAAAGCAGTTGTTGCAAATAAAATAGCCAAAAAAATTAAGAAATACGCTTGTCCCTTTCTACAATATTTCAAAATTTAAATGATATTATTCTGACTTGATTAGCTTTTTAGTTTGAATAAATTGATTGTTTCTCAATTGCACAACATACAATCCGGAAGCAAAAGATGAGAAATCAACATTTAATTCTTGATGAGGCCCTTCTTTCTTCAAATTATCTTCAAAATAAACTAATTGACCTTGGGCAGAATAAATTGAAATTTCATAAGTCTGATTGGCTACAAAATCATTCAAAACAATGTTAAGCTGATTATTAACAGGGTTAGGATAAATTCTAAAACTCTCTTCTTGATTAGCATTAATTGCTTCAATTCCTGTTACTACACAAGTTGTGTCTAAAATTGCTTTCACGGTTGAAAAAGTACTTTCACAATCTAAGGCTTTCACCTTCCAACGAAAAAAATAAGGATATTCTCCTGAAGGCAAGTTACTTCCTTTTAATGTCACCAAATTGGAAATTTGATAAGGGAAAGAAGCACCTGAAGTGTTTTTAAACAATCCAGTTTCACGATCACTAATTGAAATTCTGTAGTTAGTATCTGCATCAAGTGTAACATTAACAGTAACTAATAATGGGCTTCCTGGAATAAATAATTCTTTTGACTGAACTATTTCTCCTCGATTATTTCTAATATCTAAAGTTCTGTTACCAGAGCGGTTTGGAAAAAATAGAATAGACTCAATAATTATTGGTTCATGCACATCAAATTCTATGTAATCATTGTCATTTGAATAGTTTCCGGCACCTGTATTCAACATCTTTCCTCCAAAAAATGAAGTTTCTCGTGCAAGTTCTTTAACGTACAGAGTGGTATCTCTTTGAAGAAACCCAATTGTAATAGTATCACCTGTAAAAATTGAATTAGTTGTTGTATCTCTATACCATAATAATGTTTCAGTTGTATTTATTCTAAATCCTGCACGTTGTCCCAAACAGAATGTATCACTAATTGAATTGGGACCTAATGGTCGATTTATATTAACAATTGATGATTTTACAACAGTATCTGAACCAACTGAGTTAGAAGCAATTAATCTTACATCGAAATTTCCGTTCGAATTATACAGATGAGATGGATTTTGTTCGGTAGAAAAAGTTCCATCGCCAAAATCCCATATTTGTTGAGTATAAGTATTGTTTGTTAAGTTTTTAAATTTAACTTGTCCAGTACACGAAGTGTCAACATTGGCTGAAAAATCTGCAATCGGAGGTAAACTTGCACTTTGGCAAGCCCACTCAATTAAAAAGCCAGGTGCCGAATTTAATCGATCAGAGCGAAACTTAATTTTTACTTTATTTGTAGATGTTATTATTTGATTTCCTTGGGGTAAATGATTGGCACAAAACCTTCCAAGACTTTTGGCATTGGTAGCTATTCCATCAAAAACTTCAACATAATCCCGATTACAACTAAAACCTGTGCCTGCTTCAACTTCTAATTTAACAAAATCCAAGGTTATGAAATCTGCAAATGGGACATCTATTACAAATTCTCCATTAACATTTAAATCATAACTCCCATTTAATCCACCTGAATCAAACAATCTACCTTCACAATCTGAAACAATAGTATTTGTTGTATTTCCTAAAAAGTAGGCACAAGAGATTGAGGTATCTATTACGATGTAGTTTGATTTCACAATAGTATCAGAACCACAAGTACCACCATCTGCAAATAGACTCACATCGAAAACACCCAAACTATCGAACAATACGACTGGAGTTCGTGAATTACTACTATCTCCATTTCCAAATACCCAAGTGAATTGCTGCACATTTGAGCCACTACTGAAAAATTGAACAGCTACTGGAGTAAAACAAAAAGCGGTATCTAATTGTGCACCAAATTCTGCACTTACACCTGATTCATACCTATTTCCTACCCCTACAGCATGCCATGCATTAGTTGTAGCTTCCACTTCAGGAGAGCATGCTCCATACAAATCAATTGCAGATACAATGGCATAAAACCGTGCATCATCGAAATTTGAAGAAGGGTTTAAATAAATTGTCAGATTTCTATATGCAATTTGTTCAGCTTTTTGAATTCCAATTCCGTTCACTTGAAAGCTATCAGCCATATCATTTACTCCTATACCACCCTCTGATAATAAATAGAACCATTTGTTTTGAACACCACTGTTTGTATGAACTCCACAACGATCATTTCCAGATGTTGGAATACAATCTTGATCAATCCAAAATTGACCTTCGTAAGTATCTGGGTCTCCAAATTGCTTGGGATTAAGCATACTTCTAAAGGCTCCACCAATATCTTCTCCAATAGTCCAATTTGCCCGATTTGAGCGCGCCCAAAACTCTATAGTGGTTCCAAAAATATCACTGAACGATTCGTTTAAAGCTCCTGATTCATTCGCATAAATCAAGTCTGAAGTAAAATCAGTTAATCCATGAGCTATTTCATGGCCCACTATATCTAAAGTTGTTAAAGGACTAAAAGTTGTGCCGTTTCCATCACCATAAGACATTCTTTGACCATCCCAAAAAGCATTTACTAAATTATTATCTACATGCACATAGCTTTTCAACGTAAAACCTAAACCATCAATGCTATTTCGTTGAAATACCGAATCTAAATAATCATAGAATTTTTGTGTCCCCCAATGAGCATCAGTAGCATATTGATTGAGATTCGTATTAAAATTATTCCAAAAGTTATCATTATCTGTAAAATCAATAGCAGCTGCATAGTTTCTAGTTCTTTGAGCGTTATAAGTTTCCACTCCATTTCCTCTTAAAGTATCTCTCAATCGAAAAACAGTAGATAAACTATCTGTTGTTATAGATTGTGTATCACTATACCCAGTAACGGCAGTTCCTTTAGAATTTCCTTCATGAACCTGACTTTCGGTAAATACTATTTCTCCTGTTGCAGCATTTACAAAAATCAAAGTTCTGTTAAATGGTTCTTTTGCGTATAAATTAAATTCATAACACAATGCCAGGCTTTTACTCTCATCAACTGTGAGAAAGTTTGGCAAAAAACGAAGAGACCCATTTTGCTCTTTCAATTCATAGCTATAGAAATTAGCTAAATCACCATAATAACTTTCTGCTCCAACAAAGTCTAATGCTTTTTGAAAAGCAAGTTCTTTACTAATTCCAGGACTTGTTGTTTTGGGTACTTGCTTAATAAAATTACCGTTAAAAGCTATAACCTTTCCATTTTCAGAATGAGTTTTAAGCACAGAATAGGCAACTTTAATTCCGCTGAAATACTGTTGGTAATTACGATGAATTTGTCCAATTTGATCACTTACCTCATTAGCTAATACAAAATTGAAATCATTACTGATATTGTATACACTCGAAAGCTTTTGAAAAAAAGTTGCTTCGTTGATTCCATTATTTTTAGAGAATTGAACATAGCTTGGTAAAGCTCTAGTAGAATCAAATCGGTATTGAACTGCAATTTTTTCAAAGCCGTTTTCTTCTGACGGAATAACTGCTTTTTGTGAAATAGCAATAAATGGGAAAAGAAATACTGCTACGAAAAGGCCAAGTAGTGGAAGTTTTTTCATATTTTTTACTAATACTTATCTTTATAAAGAGAATATATTTTTGTTTACAGAAATTATATTATAAGTAGAGAAACAGACTTATAGTTTCATGCATTCAATCTTTTAAGATTATAAAAATAACCATAAAAACAAACGCTTTGTTTATGTTAACTTAACATTTCCATTAAACCCACTGTTTTTTTAGCTAGAAGCTCAATTCAAAATATCCGTCACTACTCAAAAATTGAACTGGAAACTCATCAGAAAATTCAAGGTGCTTTTTAGACCAAGTGGGAATTTTTGATGAAAATACCAATTTAATATTGGGTGGAATTTTATCAATTAATAGCTCATTAATAGGTATATCTTTTTGCAAAAAAACTGTATTGGCGTTCAAATCAATTAGACCATTTATATTTTCAATAAAATTAATTCGATGATTGAAGGCACGTAGTTCTTTAAAATCACTAATTCTCCTATAATTAAACAACCGATGGTTGATTGAATCTAAATCATTAAATATCCACGAGATTTTAGTAATTCCAACACTTTGTAGGTGTTGCTCTACAGTCAATTGATCGTAATAATCAAGTAAGGAATCATTAATGAAAACTGCTGCTTCTATTCCATTAACAACCGAAATCACATCTGCTTTTAAAGCATAAAATACTATTTTCTTTTTATGTAACTGCTTGTAGTCAAGTGTAAGCTCAAAGGTGAATACTACAAAAATTAAACTCAGACAGACTAGTAATGCTCCTTTCCGGTTAAAATAAAGGAATATTATAAAAAATACAGCTGAAACATAAAAAAGCAGAATACTTATTGGCTGAAACCATATGCCTGTTATAGCAGAATAGGGCAATAAAGCACTCAGATCAACTAAATAATTTAAAAATTGAAGTGTTTTATTTAAAATAGTTCCTAAATAAAAATCATTTCCAATCAACAACCAGACAATGCTTAAAATAAAACCACCTGAAACAATGACAAAAGCTAAAGGAATTGCAAATAAATTAGTTATCAAAAACCAATTGGGAAATTGATGAAAGTAATAGATTGAAAGTGGCATTGTTGCTAATTGAGCTGCAAACGAAACAACAAATAACCCTATCACCTTATTGATCCACTTATTTTCAGTTTTAAAAAGTGGAAAAAGCTTTGGGTAAATCAATACAATTCCCAATACTGCTGAATAAGAAAGTTGAAATCCAACTTCAAAAAGCACATTTGGATCTATCAACAACAGTAACAATGCTGATGCTGCCAAAGAATTTATCACATTTGTATCTCGTTTCAAAGCAGTAGCTAGAATAATAAATGAAAACATCCACGAAGCACGTTGAACAGATGGAGAAAACCCTGTGAGTAAAGCGAAAGCCCATATTCCAATTAGTAATAGCAGTGCTTTTAACCAACGCTGAAAATTCCTATTCCCTAAAAAGTTGAGTATTTGAGATAGAATTAGAAAAATAATTCCAACATGCAATCCGGAAACAGCTAGTATATGCATTGCTCCAGCCTCAGCGAATTTCGATCTCAAATCAGGATTTATTTCGGATTTATCGCCCAAAGTCAACGCTTTTAGAACTGCTAATTCATCGTTCTGAATTCCCATTTGAACAAATCCTTCTTCCAGCTTTACCCTGGAAGCAGCAGCCAAAGAATTAACGCTTTGCTTATGATCAAGTATTGTTACTCGATCTTCAAATGCAAAATAATAGCGGTATTTATTGAAATTATATTGCTTAAAATTAAACTGTGCAGGATTTAGTGGTTCTGAAAACTCTTTAAAATAAGAGGAACCTGCAATTACATCTCCAACGCTAATTTTGCTTGAGTCTGAAAAGTAAATAATTACCTCTGATTTCAGTTCTTTCCATGTACTATCGTTATAAACATGACTCAATTCTATCAATAAAGTCTGCTTTGTTCTAGCTTTTTCTTGAACGTCAACGACCTTAGCTAGCCAAATCAATTCATCATCTTGAGAAATGTATGGTTGCTTATTAATTTTTTGATTTTGAATCGAATATAAAACAGCTAGACCAATTATAAGTAGCTGAATTAAAACGCCAAAGAGAAAACGACTGTTCCATTTTTTAGAAAAATAGAATTTGTCTATTAAAAATAATACTATAAAACTAAACGCAATGAAACCTATTAAACTATTAAGCTCCACGGTATTAAAATCGATCCAAAACCTGGCTAGTAAAAGACCAATAATAAAGGGTATGAGTACCCTAACAAGTGGTAATTGATTCCAATTGAATGACATAATGAGTAAAGATAATTAATATCCTAACTAATTATGAAAATCAGTTTAAAAAGCTAAAGTAAATTGAATGAAAATAAAAGATTTGAAGCAAAGAAAGTGGTTGAACTAAAACTCCACTAAGGTTCCTACATGCTCATCAGTGCAAACAATCTTTTTTAAATTGCCTGGAGTGTTCATGTCAAATACTATGATGGGTAGCTTATTTTCATTGCAAAGTGTGAAAGCAGTTAAATCCATTACGTTTAAGCCTTTCTCATAGACTTCTGTAAAAGAAATTTTATCGTATTTGATAGCATCAGTATGTTTTTCAGGATCTTTATCGTAAATACCATCAACACGGGTGCCTTTTAAAATAACATCTGCCTCTACTTCAATTGCACGAAGACTGGCAGCGGTATCAGTTGTAAAATAAGGATTACCTGTTCCTGCACCAAAAATAACTACTCTCCCTTTTTCTAAGTGCCTTACTGCTCTTCTGCGTATATACGGTTCTGCAATTTGCTCCATCTTAATAGCAGTTTGAAGTCGAGTAAATACATTTACCTCTTCTAAAGCCGACTGCAATGCCATGCTATTAATTACAGTAGCTAACATGCCCATGTAATCACCTTGAACTCTTTCAATTCCACCGTCAACAGCCTGAATACCTCTAAAGATATTACCTCCACCAATAACAATGGCTACTTCAACTCCTTCATTTACTATCTCCTTAATTTCCAAAGCATATTGATTAATCCGATCGTGATCAATTCCAAATTGCTTTTCGCCCATTAGGGCCTCTCCACTCAATTTTAAAAGAATTCTTTTATAGCTCATATTTTGATTTTAAATAATTTAGAAATAGGTGAATTTTAGGCAAAAAAAAAGAGAATTAAAAAATAATTCTCTTTTTACAAAATTCTAAACTAAAGAACAACGCTTGAAATCTTCAACTTTTAATTCTTTATCGACACTGTTAAGGTAATCTTTTACAGATAGCTTATTGTCTACGAAGTATTGTTGATTTAACAAGGTATTTTCTTTGAAATATTTTTGAAGTCTTCCTTCAGCAATTTTATCTACAATGTTTTCAGGCTTGCCTTCTTTGATTGCTTGCTCTTTCCCTATTTCTAGTTCTCGGTTTTTAATTTCTTCGCTTACTCCATCAGAGTCAATAGCAATTGGATTCATTGCAGCAATTTGCATGGCTACATTTTTTCCAGCTTGTTGAATCATTTCTCCATCTTTATTAAAACCGATAATTGTAGCAGTTTTATATCCTGGGTGGTTATATGCAACAGTTAAATGTGCAGCAATTTTCTCGTAATCACCAATATCAATCTTTTCACCAATTTTTCCAATTTGCTCGGTGATTTTTTCTTCAACTGTAAGTGAGCTATCGTATTTAGCAGCTTTTAATTCTGTAATTGAAGCAGGCTTAATAGTCAAAGCTACATTTAAAATTGTATTAGCTACATTAATAAACTCTTCGTTTTTTGCAACAAAGTCTGTTTCACAGTTAAGTGAAATCATCACAGCAAATTTTTGATCTTCAGTTATTCCTGCAATAACAACACCTTCATTGGCATCGCGATCACTTCTTTTTTCAGCAACTTTTTGACCTTTTTTTCTAAGAATCTCAATTGCTTTATCAAAATCTCCGTCAGCTTCAACTAAAGCTTTCTTACAATCCATCATACCGGCACCAGTGTGCTTTCTTAATTTGTTTACATCTGCGGCTGTAATGTTTGCCATCTCAAAAATATTTTAAACGATTATTAAAACTTAGTCTTATTTTTCTGCTACTTCTACTTTTTCTGCTTTTGATTTAGCTTGAGCAGTATTTTTATCAGCAGCTGTTTTATTTTTATCTTTTTCTACTTTTCTATTCTCTAGTCCATTTGAAACAGCTCCACAAATAACCTCTAAAATCTTATCAATTGATTTTGATGCATCGTCATTAGCAGGGATTGGAAAGTCAACCAATGTTGGGTTAGAGTTGGTATCAACAATAGCAAAAGTTGGAATATTCAATTTTTTAGCTTCAGCTACTGCAATGTGTTCTTTCTTAATATCAACAATAAAAAGAGCAGCGGGTAGGCGATTCAAATCAGAAATACTTCCTAAATCTCTTTCTAATTTAGCTCTCTGACGTGTAATTTGAAGTCTTTCTCTTTTTGAAAGTACTTTAAAAGTGCCATCTTTCATCATGTTGTCAATAGTTGACATTTTTCTAACTGCTTTTCTAATTGTAGCAAAATTAGTCAACATACCTCCAGGCCATCTTTCTGTAACATATGGCATTGCGGTAGGTTTTACACGATTTTCAACAACCTCTTTAGCTTGTTTTTTTGTGGCAACAAATAATATTTTCTTACCTGATTTTGCAATTTGTTCTACTGCTTGTGCAGCTTCACTTAATTTCACTGCAGTTTTATTCAGGTCAATGATATGGATTCCATTTTTCTCCATGAAAATGTATGGAGCCATTTTTGGATGCCATTTTCTTTTTAAGTGTCCAAAGTGAACACCTGCCTCTAAAAGATCTTTTTGTTTAATTTCTGTCATTTTTCTGTGTTTACATTCATTAATAAATTAAAAACAATTGCAGAGTAGCGAATTTAAATTCAGTCTCTGCAATTTTGATACTAAACACCGCTATTAGTGGCATTTATTATAAGGGTAGCTAGTAAATTAACGTTTACTGAACTGGAATTTCTTTCTTGCTTTTTTCTGACCTGGTTTCTTTCTTTCAACCATTCTTGGATCTCTGGTCATCAAACCTTCAACTTTTAATTTTGGTTTGTTCTCAGCATCCATTTCAACAAATGCCCTTGAAACAGCTAACCTAAAAGCTTCTGCTTGACCTGTAACTCCCCCACCTGAGATATTTGCTTTTACATCAAACTTACCTTCATTTCCTGTTAGGATAAAAGGTTGGTTGATTTTATATTGTAAAGCAATTGTTGGGAAATACGTTTTGTAATCCTTACCATTAATTAAAAATTCACCTTTCCCTTTGGAAACATAAATTCTGGCAACTGAAGTTTTTCTTCTTCCTAAAGTATTTACTACTTCCATACTTATCTAATTGAATTCAATTTAATTTCTTTTGGCTTTTGAGCTTCAAATTTATGGCTTGTACCTTCAATAACATGAAGGTTTCCAAATAAAGCTCTTCCCAGTCTATTTCTTGGCAACATTCCTTTCACCGCTTTTTCTACCAAAGCAGTTGGCTTTTTCTTCAACAACTCTACTGCAGTTATTGATTTTTGTCCACCAGGATATTCACTGTAGGAAATGTAGGTCTTCTCAGCCATTTTATTTCCTGTTAGTCTAATTTTTTCTGCATTGATAACAATTACATTGTCTCCACAATCTACATGTGGGGTGTAATTTGTTTTATGCTTTCCTCGAATCATTTTAGCAACTCTTGAAGCTAAACGTCCTAATGTTTCGTTTTCAGCGTCTACTAAAACCCACTGCTTATTAACAGTTGCTCTATTGGCTGAAATTGTCTTGTAACTTAAGGTATTCACTATTTCCTTTCTTTTACTTATTTGTACAAAATTACCATCCTTAAAATGGGGCTGCGAAGTTAGAATTATTTTTTATTTCTGACAATATTCAAGAGAAATAAAAATCAATAAAAAAACAAATAACTTAACCTCCTCCTTAAAAGACTATTTAGATTTTCTTTTTAAGCACAAAACTCATCAAATGCAACAGTTAAATTCTCTGCAATCATTGCTGCAGGTCTGCCTTCAATATGGTGACGCTCAATAAAATGAACCAATTTTCCATCTTTAAACAATGCAATTGAAGGAGAAGATGGAGGGTAAGGCAACATGTATTTTCGTGCTTGAGCCACTGCTTCTTGATCGACTCCTGCAAAAACGGTGGTCATTTTATCTGGAACATTTGAATGCTTAGAGGCTATGATAACAGCTGGACGAGCATTCGCTGCAGCACATCCACAAACCGAATTCACCATCATTAAAACTGTTCCTTTTGTATCATTTATAATTGTATCAACAGCTTCAGCCGTTGTTAATTCATCAAAACCAACTGAAGTTAACTCTTCTTTCATTGGTGCTACTAATTCTGCTGGGTACATATATATTAATTTATTGTATTTAAAAAAACAAAGTTAATCAACTTAAAAATGAATAACAGTTTTGTGAGAGGCCGGTTTTTATAAAAAAGAATAAAAGCTAAATTTAGTATTAACTTGCTATTTTTTCTCTTATTAAACTCATTAATTGTTTAGAGTTCAAGTTTCTCAGAGTAATGGAATCTACTATTGTATCAAATGAGTCCCCTTTCTTTAATAAAACTGCAGGCAATTTAATTTGATGTATAAATTCTTTTTGCCATTCATTTTTATGAAAAAATCGAACAGGTTCATCTAAAGATTGAATGAATTTCTCCCATTCTTTTTTCATTCCAAAACTCCCATGCGTAATTGAACACAAATCACAGAAATTCGAAGTAGAAAAAAATTTATATAAACTGTCTAGTGTAGCATTTAGAATTCCTGAGTCAGCATTATAAATAAATATTAATTCTCTTTTTTCACTCATTTAAAAATTTAATTTACAATTTAAAATAAGAGTAGCCAAAAGACTTAAATCTTGGGAAGATTAGTGATTTTTATCGTTTAACTCTAAAACTACCGTTTGAAATCGATATACTATCAGTTCCATTTATATTAATGGCATCAAAGTAAAATGTTCCTTGTATGAATGATGTTGTAACACTATCAAGAACAATCTCGCCATTAATTGATAGATAAGACTCTAATTGTGTTCTAAAATAGTTACCAGAAAAGAAAGTATATTTCCTAGGTTCTGGCTCACCGGTTATTGTTAATTCAATTAAATTATTAAACCTAAATGAGCTTGACGTTAAATTTTCAGCTAAAGCTGTTTGATAAATGGGTTCAGATGAGTTAATCGAAACTCCATCAACAGTAAAACTATAAAATTCAACTATTTGATCTCCTCCTATATCAGAACCACCATTGTTCATTTCTACATTTTGGTTATGAGAGTCAATTCCTGCTTGTTGCGAATTTGCTAGGTCTTTATTTGGTGTTAGCGGCTCTTCTTTTTGACAAGAAACCAATATGGATAATATAAAAAATGAAGAGAAAATAAAGTGTAAGAATTTCATGAATCTAAAATTTTAAACAAGTTTACGAATAAGTATTGAAAAAACTTCCATTAAAGAAAAAACACTTTTATCCAGCCCAGCCTTCTCGATCGAGACTTCTGTATTGAATTGCTTCTGCTAAATGATTGCTTTCAATGGATTCACAGCCGTCTAAATCTGCTATAGTTCGAGATACTTTTAAAATACGATCGTATGCACGAGCAGAAAGTCCTAACTTCTCCATCGCTTTTTTAAGCAATGCTTGACCTGCCTCATCAATCCTGCATATTGCTCTCAATTCTTTTGCTCCCATCATAGCATTTGAATGAATCTCTTCTTGATCTTTGTAACGAATTGTTTGTATTTCACGCGCTTTAATAACCCGTTGACGAATTGATTCACTTTTTTCTGCTAAACGATGGTCTGCCAATTTTTCAAAATCAACTGGCGTTACTTCCACATGTAAATCAATTCGATCAAGTAAAGGTCCTGAGATTTTATTGAGGTATTTGTGAACCATTCCAGGTGCACACATGCATTCCTTTTCAGGATGATTGTAATAGCCACATGGACAAGGATTCATCGATGCTACTAACATAAAAGATGCGGGATAATCAACTGTAAAACGAGCTCTTGATATCGTTACCCTTCTCTCCTCCATTGGTTGCCGCATAACCTCTAAAACAGTTCGCTTAAACTCTGGCAATTCATCTAAAAATAAAACACCATTGTGTGCTAACGAAATTTCTCCTGGTTGTGGAAAACCTCCACCCCCAACTAAAGCTACGTCGCTAATAGTGTGATGGGGGGAACGATAAGGGCGCATAGTAATTAAAGAAGCATTTGCATCCATTTTTCCTGCAACTGAATGAATTTTTGTTGTTTCTAAAGCTTCGTGCAAAGTCAATGGTGGTAAAATTGTTGGCAATCGTTTAGCTAACATTGTTTTTCCTGCTCCAGGAGGTCCTATTAAAATAACGTTATGTCCTCCAGCAGCGGCTATTTCAAGTGCTCTTTTAATATTTTCCTGCCCTTTTACATCTTCAAAATCAGTGTCTGTTGATGATAAATTATTATAAAACTCCTTTCTTGTGTCTATTTCGGTGGCTTCTAAGTCTATCTTTCCATTAAAAAAATCGATCAATTCCATAATATTCTCAATACCATAAACTGTAATCCCATCCACTATTGCAGCTTCTCGTGCATTTTGTTTTGGTAAAATAATTCCTTTAAACCCATCTTTTCGCGCTTGAATTGCAATTGGAAGTGCTCCTTTCATTGCTTGTAATCCACCATCTAGACTCAGCTCTCCCATAATTAAATAGTCTCCAATTTCATCGGCATTAATTTGTTCAGAGGCAGCTAAAATACCTGCTGCAATGGTTAAATCGTAAGCCGAACCTTCTTTACGAATATCAGCAGGCGCCATGTTTATAACAACCTTTTTACCTGGAATTTTATACCCGTTGTTTTTTAAAGCAGAATCTATTCGATGATGGCTTTCTTTTACAGCGCTATCAGGAAGACCAACTAAATGAAAATTGATGCCTTGACCAATGTTAACTTCAACTGTAATAGTAATTGCATCTACTCCTTGAACAGCACTTCCGAATGTTTTTACCAACATATTTAAAATGATTTTTCTAACTTAGTAAAAAGTTAAAGATAAGTGCAAAGTTTTAAAATCATAACTTCTTTATTCATTTTAATTATCATTACTAGTACTTTGCATGCTCAAAAAATTGAATGGTTTAAAAATTCAAGCAATCCTGCGATGCCAAATGGTGGAGAAAAAGAATTAAAAGACTTTGTTAAAACAGAATTTATTTACCCGAAACAAGCACTAGAAAATAGAATTACAGGTGATGTTTTTATTACCTACAAGGTAAATAATAACGGGAAGGTAATCAATAGAGTAGCTGATTCACTAGGTAACTACTTACTAATAAAAGAAGCACTAAGAGTTTTTGATAAGATTATATGGGAACCAAATCAAGATAGAAATCCAACTGCTTTTGAAGGAGATCAATTAAAATTTATATTTAATCCAAAGGCATACAAACGTCTTGTAAAAAAGAGAGCCTACGATGCTCATCCTAAAACTGAACACAAACAAACTGATGACACTAATTACTATACAATCAATCAATTAGATGAAAAACCTAGTATTACTAATGCGAAGTCAATCAATGCTTTTATTAGTGCAAATTTTAGCTATCCATCTATCGCACTTCAAAGAGAAATTTCGGGTAGAGTAACCGTAGAATTTATTATTGAACCATATGGCTTAGCTACAAATGTAAAAGTTATAGAAGCTGTTTCAGGTGGCTGTAGTGAAGAAACAGTTCGTTTAGTTAAAGCAATGAAGTGGAAACCTGGAATTAGAAACAATGAAGCTGTTAGAACGCTATTTAACTATCAATTAAATTTCGTTCACCCAGGTAGTTCAATTCGTTAGAGATTTAATTCTTCTTCTATGCCCTGAATTAACGAATGAATAACCTTTATATGTATTTCTTGAGCTCTATCGGCAAATTCTGAATGAGGAGCCCTGATCTCAATATCGCACAAATCCTTTATTTTTCCTCCATCTTTACCTGTCAATCCAATTACTTTCAATTTTTTCTTTTTAGCAATCTCTATTGCTTTGAGAACGTTAACAGAATTTCCTGATGTACTTATGGCTAGCAATACATCACCTTTTTTCCCATGGGCTTCAATAAAACGAGAAAAGATGAAATCATAACCATAATCATTTCCTACACAACTTATATACGAAGGGTCTGAAATAGCAATAGCAGGTAAGGCTTTTCGATTACTCCTAAAGCGCCCACTCAATTCTTCTGCAAAATGCATTGCATCGCACATTGAACCTCCATTGCCACATGAAATTACTTTAGATCCATCACTAAACGATTTTGATATTAATTTAACTGCTTCTTCAATTAATTCAAAATTTTTTGGATTACTTAAAAATTGATTTAAAACGGCTTGAGCTTCCTCAAAATTTTTCTTCACCTTTAAATTACTCATTAGGGATTTGTTTAGATACAAAAATAAAATAAGTGCAAATAGGGAATCACTATTAATCTATATTTATTTTCGCAATTCAATTATAAAAAACTATTATGAAAAAGAATACGCTGTTTGGCCTGCTATTTTTAACAGGAAGCCTTTTCGCTCAAGAAAATAATTGTTACCAAAAATACATAAAAGTATTTGAGGTTAGAGGAGCAAATATTGTTGAAGACGGGAACTATGATGATGTTATAATTACGATTAGAAAGGGAAGCTATTCTGATTGCTTAATTGGCAAAGTGAAAGTATCTAATGGAATAGTAGATCCAAAAAGCATACAACTTACTTTTGTTGATGGTTCTTTTGAATCTTTTGACCGCAGTTATAAGTATGAGGATCCTATAACAATCATCAATGGCGTATCAAAAACAATGGTAACTAAAGATGAGGAATTAATAAATGTAATGTTTGTTGATGCGATTAAGCCTAAAAAGAAAGCATTTAAGAGAGCACCAGAACCAGAATTCGACCTTTAGAGCTTAATAATCTTTTTAGTTTCTATTCCATTTGGTGTAGAAAACTTAAAGATGTAAATTCCTTGTGGAAACGATTCCACATTTAACACTGTTCTTTTACTGGTAAGTAATTGCTGATTAACAATTCGACCTTGGGCATCATATATTACTACCTCACGAGAGATAAATTTCTCAAAATTATTTACTTCGATGATTAATTGATCTGATACCGGGTTTGGATATAAATCAATTTTTGTTTCAAGATTAAAACTTAACTCATTAACTCCAACAGGTTGGGCATCTCTTATAGAGAAACCATCAATTGCAATGTCGCTTCTAAATCCATTTCCTCTAATTGCTCTAAAAATCACTTTTACTGTACCTGTAAAAGCTGATAAATCAATTGTTTTTTCAATCCAACGGTCTCCTTGATTTCCAATAATTGGTAGTACAAAGTCCTTAAACAAAAAACCATTAATTTGAATATCAAAATGCAGCTCTCCCATTTGAGTTCCAAGCATGTGATAATAAAATTTAACTTCAGGGCGATTTAAATTTATTAAATCAAAACATGGGCTCATTAAAGATGCTTCAGCTCCAAGATTGGCTCCAGTAGCTTCAATGTATAAGTAATTTCCTGATCCGGATACAGTATCAGAGGAGGGACCAGTTCCTCCTGAAATGGTGTTTCCTGTTCCAACATTCCAATCGATAGCATCACTTGGGTCATTTGTCCACCCTCCTAATAATACACCAGGAACTCCTACAGTAAAATTGTCGAAATCAAAAGTGTCAGGAAAATTTGTTAAAATGGAAGCAGAAGTAGCAGTTCGATTCAATAAAGAATCATTGCTTCGATCACCGTCGACAGGTAAATTAACCCAAGTATTAAAAGTATAGCTCCCGGGAATAGACATGTTAAAAGATTGACTAAAAGTATGATTAATTGATGTGAATGGCTGAAGGTTAGCATTAAGTAAAGTGTCTAAATAAATTGTTCCATTATTCACTTGATAAGCTAAAGGAATAGTATCTTGAATTCTTCCTCCTAAATTTTCAATTTGAACAGATAAAAATTCATTTACTGACCCACTACATGAATTAGAGCTTGGAGAGATGATTGCAGAAAGTGATAAATTATTAGCAATAGGTTCAAATATCTCAATATCATCGATAGCAATATCACTTGTAAAACTTGTCCCTGTAATTCCTCTAAACCTAAGTTTTACAATATTTCCAGCGTAAGGTGTTAGAACAATTTCACGGTATAGCCACTGATTACCTTGATCACCAACAATAGGAGGCATAATATCTAAAATCCAGTTGCCACCAAAAAATATATCCAAATGTAACTCACCCATTGTTGCCCCTAACATGTGGTAATAAAAGCTGAATTTAGGAGCAATAAAAGAAGTAAAATCGTAACAAGGTGTATTTAATATAGCGGTTGAATTAAAGTTACCAGTAGACTCAATATACATATAATTAGCATCTCCGGGACTATTGTCAGCAGATGGCCCTGTATTAAAAGAGGCAGTTGCACGATTAAATACAAACCAGTCAGAATTGTCATTGGTTTCATTTTCCCAATCATTCCTAAGTACCCCAGGATTATTTGATCCGTTTCCAGGTGTAAAAGTTGCAAAAGTTTCAGTATAATTTGAAGGAACAATTGGTGAACCAATACAAGATGGTGGAGGGTTTGTGGTCACAATAAATTCAATACAACCTGAAGATGGAAATCTTGATTGATTAGAACATGTTGAAGCATCAGTGGCTTCAATAAAGTAACAGATTGTATCCCCAATAACTGCCGAAGGTATTTGAGCTTGATAATTTGAAGAAGCATTTAATGTCATTGCCAATGTTGAAGGACTTAAACTATTTTTCTGATACGTTAAACTAGCAGAAGCTATTCCACTTGGGTCTTGAATAGTTGCTTCAACGGTATATGGCCCAGTCCCAAATACCTGACCTTGATTGATTGTACCGGTTAAGCTAATTGATGGAGGAATTAACTCACATGGAGATCCTGTAATCTCAATATCATCTAACACCCAACCATAATTATTAACTGCACCGTTATTATCAGCATCAATTAAAACAAAACGTACTTTTAGCTGACTTTGACCTGCAATTGCATTCAAAGTAAAATTCTCAGTTCGCCACCATGAATTTGTTGGTATTGCGGTTGGACTTAATATATTCCATGCAGAATAACTTACAGCTGAAAAGTTATTTTGATTGAATAACCCTGTTCCATTATATTCATTTCCAGTTAACTGAGTCCAAGTTGTCCCGGCATTTGTAGAATATTGAATAATTGCTTTATCAAAAAAATCAATCTTACAAATTTGATTGAATCTTAAACTTACAAATGAAAAACCAATTGTATTAAACGTATCCGTTTCTAAAAAAAGTG
Organism: uncultured Flavobacteriales bacterium; assembly: GCA_963973975.1. Lineage (GTDB taxonomy): Bacteria > Bacteroidota > Bacteroidia > Flavobacteriales_E > Vicingaceae > UBA1494_A. The sequence continues at coordinate 61,737 of CAXBCF010000004.1, read as the reverse complement.
AGTCACCTTGTTGAACTATAGCTGAATCAGATCTAGTACCACTAGTTTGAAGGTTTGTATTTAAACTCCAACTTGGGCTTGTCCCGGAAGATCTTGCAGTAACCGATAATGGCAGCGTATCAAAATTCTCAGAAAAAATTATTGTTTGAGCATTTAATTGTATTGTACATGCAAGCACTAAAACGCTTAAAAATAATTTTTCCATCATTTATAAATTAAAATGCTACAGCTATTTCGTAATTATCATTTTCTTTGTTATTCTTTGACCTTCAAATACCATCGAATAAAAATAAACACCTTTTGACAAATTATTTAAATCTAAGTCAAGCATTCCTTCACCCATTGGTTTATTTGAAACCTCACTATGAACAATCTGACCTAATAAGTTTCCAACAATAAATTGAACTTCTCCTCCTTTCGGTAAATAATATGGAATTGAAGTAGAATAGCTTGCAGGATTAGGGATGTTTTGTCCTAAATAAATGCTGTTTTTATCTAATTCAGCCTCGTTAATCCCAACAGGGAAACAAACAAGTGGATCAATGTTTTGAATACAAAAATCATCTACTGCCCAGCCTTCACTTCTCTTAGATCCATCGCTTCCAAAACGCCACATGAAGGAAACAAACTCATTATTTCCACTTATTGAATTAGTCGCTTTCTTCCAACCTCTTGAAGTTCCTCTCCAACCAGCATTTTGATTATTATCAGGAATAGAAAATATGTGAAGGGTATTAAACCAACCTGATTGATTTCCACCTACTGTGTCGCCTAAATAATTCCCAACTTGGAATTGCCCATTTACAAGATCTTGATCCCTAATTACTCTAAAAGTACCTCCATCATGAATTGAATCTGCAACAAAATAATTATGCATAAAACTAATTTCGTAACAAGAATCTTTTTGAAGATAAATTAAAGGTGACAGCAAAGCTGATTCATCTAAGTTTGGATAATCTTCGGTTAAACCTGTAGCAAATGCATTCATCCCACTAGTTGTTCCATTTACATTAGCTTGGCTAGGCATTCCTAATTCCCAAGAAATATCCATTTGACTAGCAGTACGAGCGTTTAATCTTACCCATTCAATATCAACATTACTCCCTTCAAAATTATCACAAAAAGGCCCATAGTAAAATGGTCTTGCCACTGAATCACCAGGAGGGATATTATTAACAATGTCCTCATTTGTAACTGTATCCATTACTATAACAACTGTTCTCAAAGTATCTTTACTCGGCAACAAATCAGCTTGCTGGTTGGGCAAGTCGGTATAAATTGTTATATTATGAAGACCTGGGCCTAAAAATTGTTTTTGAAAAGGCACTCTTTTAGTTCTGTTGTATCTCAATGGTGGCACAAAATCAACTTTTTGAACAATAGCAGGATTATTATCAATAACCAAATTAATATTAACATTATCTAAACTATCGGTTCCATCATTCAAAAGAATTACATCAAAAGAATACAAATCAGGTAATGGCAATCTTACTTTAAACGAATCCACAATTATTGTTGTTGGCATAGCAGATCTTTTTGGAGGACAAACCCAATCAAATGTTTGTATTGGAGAGTCAGGACCACCTTGTATTCCAGATCGTATTATTGTATCAACTTCTCCATCAAAAGCAATAATTGAGTAGTTTCTGATAATTGTATCGCGATCATTTAAATCTAACTGTACCGTTGAACCTGATTTAATACAAACTTGGATATCCTTTATAGTATCACCTGCAATATTTGCCCCAAAACCAATAGGGTAATTAGGGTCATTGTATGCTTTTCCGGTAGAGTACGTTCTATCTCCATTAATGTAGTTAAACCTCCAAAAGGTTGAATCACAAGGCAATTGACGAAAATTCTTGTCGACTACCATTTCAAAAATAAAATTACAACCATCAATATTTTCAATCATTTTACTAAGTGTATCATTGATTATACAGCCATCTGAATTTATTTTAGTAATGATATCCACTTCATAATCTCCAAAACTAAACATGTCAAAAGTTGGAGTAGAAGTAACATGTATAGTGTCTCTTGAAACAATTGCTCTATTGATTGTTTCTGTTTTAACTTCAAGAGTTTGGTTATTTACATCAAACACTCTGTACTCTATGTCAAAAGAAGTGATGTCTTGAGTACCTCTGTTTTTTACAACTGTTTTAAAACGTTCGTTAACTCTTAAATCACATTCAGATGTAGGCAACAATAAATGCTGAGGTTCAAGATCTACAGGCTCAGGTTGATATATTAAAAAGTTATCCATGCTGAATCCATCATCTCCATCATCATCATTTTCTGCAAAGAAATTAAATCGAAACAAAACCTCAGGTTCGTCCTCAATCACATCTGGAAGCAGCATTTCTGTTTCATACCATCCATTCCAAGTATTGGCAAAGCAACTAGATGTATCAGCAAAAACTGGAGTTCCTCCAAGACCTCCGGCAGAAAGACTAGAACTATACCACCTTTTAATTTTAGTATCTGCAATATTTTGATTCAAAAGACTCCAAGTCACACCACGATCAAATGAATATTCGATAAAAACACCATCTTTCGTTTTAGTGATACTTCTGTTGTTTAAAAACGACAATACAACATCATTCTTGTTTGTAAAATCAAAAAATGGTGAGATCAATCTAACAGTTGTTCCTTGACCTGTATAGGGCCGATTTAGCAAAACTGTCCAAGAATTTGGTTCAGAATAAGCTGAATTAATTCGTTCAAAGTTTGGTGTTCCGAGCTCCCAATTGTTATTTAATGGATTTGCATCAGCAAAAGTCAACCATAGATTCCGATCGTCAAAAAAGTCTTTTCGGCAATCAACTGGGAAATTAAATATACCATTTGATAATGAAAAGGCAGTATCGTTAGGGTAAACAGAATCTGGAACATAATCTAACCATGCTTTTACAGAATATAATCCAAAAGGAACTGAATAAGTTAATCCTGTAACATCAATATCTCTAGACTCACCAGGCTCAAGGTTTAAATTTGTCAATGTAATTGGTCCCACAGCTGGTCTAACAACATTCCCTTCTAACTCCGTCAACTCGTAATAGAATCTTATATCATCAACAGTTTGAACACTTAAATTTTGAACATTAACGTTAATGGTTTGGATTACATTTTCAGGATTATAAACTCCCAAATTAACCGAATTCATTCGGACATCAATTAATGGAGCTTCAATTATTTTAAAAGAATCTAATGCCATATCTCCTAATCCATTATCTGTCCCAGGAGTTGCATTAAACCTAAATTGTGTAACAGTATTGCTATATGGGAAAGTAGAAAACTCGAAAGGAATCCAATTATTACCTTTAAAACCAGTTATTGGAGGTATAATGTTTTCAATAAATCTTCCATTTGGGAAACCAGGACGAGGTGTAGGGTCAAAGACATCAACAGTAACAACATCATCTATACTAGAAGTATTCATATTTAAATAAAAACGGACCAAGCCATTAGGCAACGAATCGCTATTTAAGTCAAAGCAAGGAGTCACTATTGAAGCCGTACTGTCTTTATAGGAGTCAGTACCCCCAGGTTTAGCTGACTCAACATAAAGATACTTCCCTCCACCTGGAATATCATCAGAAGGCCCAGTACTTAGATTAGATTTTGTAGGCCCACTGTTGACCCACCAATCATGAAAATCACCAGTTAAATTAGCCCATCTTCCCCCAATATTACCAGGCCTTCCTGTTTGAAATTCAAATCCATTAAAATCTTCATAATATGGAAAACGAAAGATAGGCTGTGTGTTGCATGAAGGGGGTAAATTATTTACTACTTGAAACTTAGAATAACCTGAGGGCGGATCTTGATTTAAATTAGCACAATCACTAGCATCTACTCCTACTACTTTCCAGGCAATGGTATCTCTAACTTGAACAGTATAGGCTCCCATTACTCTTGGAATCTTTCCTTCGAAGTTATTTCCTGGTCTTCGAATCATAGGAAAAGTGTCAACAACTAATGTATCAAGAGGAAAGCCTGAATTGTCTAAATCTCTTAACAATATTGCAACCACATAAGCTGTATCAACCAGAGAAGCATCTAATATTTGAGCATCAAAATCATAAGGACCGGTTGAATAAACTCGACCCTCATATCTTGCAGGATAATTTCTTGGCGGTTCTAATAACCTAACAGTTGGTGGAATTACCTCACAATCGGCAGCAAGGACACGAAAGTTATCCACAAACCAGCGATGTGTTCCAGTACCACCTATCGGGCTGTTTACATCATCAATCAAAGCTAGCCTCAACATAATGGAAGTAGACTGCGCCGCTGTAATTAAAGGTGTTAAATCAAAATCTTCTCTCACCCATGCGCTTGTATTGGCTTGAAAAACAAAGTTGTTAATGTTATTTGGCCATAAAGGAGAACTAAATTTTGAAAACTTAAAATCACCCTGCCCCCAATCATAAAAACGATTTCCGACGTATGAACTAGGTGGAATTCTAGTCCATGTTGTTCCGTTATCAAATGAATATTGAACCGTAGCATCATCAAACTGCTCGATATAACAAATATGATCAAAAGATAAACCCACACTTGTAAATCCTGCAACATTAATTGAAGGGGTAGTTAAATAGGACTCTGTTCTAACGCCCACTGAATCTACAGCTGCTCCAAAACTTCTGTCTTTTGTAACTATCGTTTCTAAATGAAAAAACTGAGGACGTGCAACAGGAGTGTTAGAACGAATCATCTGCCAGTTAATCGGCTGATCATCAAAATCTTCTGAAAACAAGGTTTGGATTGCAGGGTTTTGCTGAGCGTTAATACTTTCAACTGATAATAATAACAAAAAGCTACCTAGTAGTGAGTAAAAAATCTTTTTCATATACTTTTAAATACATTATGAACGAATGCGCTAATTTAATGATAGAAATTAAACAGCACAATAATATTATATTTTTCTTTTGTTTTGACGACATCTTTACAACTTTCGTTGCATCTAATTTTTTTTAGGGTAACATTCTCTTAATTTTGCTTAGAAATTAATCAAAGCTTAAAAATTTAAGATTTCCAATATGAAGAAAAGTTGGGTAGAAGTTCAAGAACATTCAGATTTTTCAATCTATAACATTCCTTTTGGAATCATAAAATCATCTGATAAAAGTCCAAGAGTTGCCAGTAGAATTGGCGATTATGCCATCGATTTATTAGAATTAAGCCATGCAGCTTTATTATCTGATTTAGGGTTTGAAGCAAACGACTTTGACTCTAATTACCTCAACAGTATGATGAAAAAGGGGAAATCTAAAGTAAGTGGTTTAAGAAATAGAATTACTGACTTATTTAATTCAACCAACGATGAATTAAAATCAAATCAAGCTTTAATTAAAAAAGTACTTATCCCTATAGAAAATATTGAAAACCTACTGCCTGTTCAAATAGGTGATTACACGGACTTTTACTCCAGCATTGAGCATGCAACAAATGTGGGAACCATGTTTAGAGATCCAGACAATGCGCTTTTACCGAATTGGAAATACATCCCTGTTGGCTATCACGGTAGAGCATCTTCAATTATTCTCTCAGGAGAACCAATTCATCGACCAATGGGACAACAAAAACCAAAAGACGATGAAGCACCTGTTTTTGGGCCATCAAAACTGTTAGACTTTGAATTGGAAATGGCTTTTATCACCTTTGATGGAAAAGCTTTAGGAGAAAGAATTAGCACCAAAGAAGCAGAAGAATATATTTTTGGAATGGTTTTATTCAACGATTGGTCGGCTAGAGACATTCAAAAATGGGAATATGTTCCATTAGGGCCGTTTTTAGCTAAAAACTTCGCATCTTCTATTTCGGCCTGGGTTGTTACCTTAGATGCTTTAGAACCTTTTCGAGTTGAAGGACCAAAACAAGAACCCGAAGTATTTCCATACCTGAAATTCGAAGGCAATAAAAACATTGATATTAATTTAGAAGTAGCCATTCAACCTGAGGGAAAATCAGCTAGCACAATATGTCAATCCAATTACAAACACATGTATTGGAACCAAAATCAACAACTGGCTCACCATACAGTAAATGGTTGTAATATAAAAGCTGGCGACATGTATGCTTCAGGGACGATCAGCGGCCCTACTAAATCTTCTTATGGATCAATGTTAGAACTTTCATGGAAAGGAACTCAAGTTATCAAGTTAGAGGATGGAAGTGAACGAAAATTTGTTCAAGACCACGACACAATTATTATGAGAGGGCATGCTTCTAAAGACGGAGTTCGTGTTGGATTTGGTGAGGTAAGTACTAAGGTATTGCCAGCGAAAGACTTTAGAATTTAGAAATTTATACTTTGTACTTCCCTAAATAGCGTTGACTGTTTTTGATTAATATTTAATTAAATTCAAAAATCAAACATTTGCTCACTTGGCGCAATTCTTTGATTCCTTTGTGGTTAATAAAAAAAATCTACTCATTTCCAATTGAAAAATTGATTTTAATTACAAATCCTGAATTAAAAATCAAAAAATTTATATAGTTAGTTTTTTAATGCTTTATCAATTTAAAGGTTTTAGTAGCTTGCTTTGACCTAACGTCAACAAAATAAATACCCGATTTCAAATTAGAAATATCAACTTTTTGTTTTCTATCACTATTAATAAACTTAGTTGCTACTAACTTCCCTTTTACATCCCTTAAATTTACTTCAAGTCCTACAGCATTATTATTTTCTATGTAAAACCAATCATTTGCAGGGTTTGGGTAGAGGTTCAGCTTTAAATCAGCTTGTTCATCAGAACTATTTAAACCAACAATTCTTTGAGCTATAACAGTAAAGTCATCTACAATCCACCGATGAGTACCTGTACTACCAATTGCACCAGTTACATCATCTATTAAAGCTAACCTCAACATAATTGCTTCTGTTGGACTTTGCATCAGAATACTGTCTAACGTAAATTCTTCATTTATCCATTCAGTTGTATTGGATTGATAAACAAAATTGCTTAAAGTGTTAGGCCATACTGATTGAGAACTAAACTTTGTAAACTTAAAGCCTCCTTGCCCCCAATCATAAAAGCTAGAGCCAAGGTAAGAGTATGAAGGTAAACGCTGCCATGTAGCACCAGTATCTGTAGAGATTTGAATCGTTGCTGCGTCAGAAGGTTCTATGTAGCAGATTTGCTCGAAACTCATTTGAACTTCTACATAACCTCTTATATCAATTAATGGGCTAGTTAGGTATGACTCTGTTCTATTGCCTACTGTATCTGTTGCAGCTCCAAAACTTTGATTTCTTGTAACAACAGTTTCTAACTGAAATAACTGAGGACTTTGTACAGGAATGTTAGAGCGCAGCATTTGCCATGCAGATGGCAATGTGTCAAAATTTTCGTAAAAAATAGTATCTACCTGCGCTTTTGTATTGAATATGCATAGAAACATTGCAGCTATTGCTATGAGATGTTTAAATTTTTTCATTTTTTAAGCCTTTTATAAAAGCTAAATATATAAAAAAATTACTCTAAGCAAAAAATACCTTTCATTCCTCCTCCACAATCACGAAAATCTCTTCATCCGCTTTTTTCATGAAGTACTTTTCGCGGGCAAATTTTTCTAGTGAGGCAGGGTTACTTTTTAGCTCCTTTAAATCAGCTTGTATTTGATCTAACTCCTTGTTATAAAATTTTCTTTCATCTTCCAACTTATTCAATTCCAATCGATATTGCACTTGAGTGATCAAATTATTTTGATCAAAGAAACTCACCCAAGCTATGAAGATAATGCCAGCTAAGGCATATTTATTTTTGAGAAAACGCGGAATTTTAGTTGAAATTTTCACAGTATAAAGTTCTACAAAATAATGAGCTAAAAAAAAGGGCTGCTAAAATACATCAACAGCCCTTTGTTAGAAATACAATTATCAACTTATCCTAAAAATGGATAACGGTAATCTTTGGCAGGAACGAATGTTTCTTTAATTGTTCTTGCAGAAACCCAACGCATTAAATTCTGCATTGCTCCGGCTTTATCATTGGTGCCTGACTTTCTAGCTCCACCAAAAGGTTGCTGTCCAACAACAGCTCCGGTTGGTTTATCGTTGATGTAGAAATTTCCTGCTGCATTTACCAATGCTCTACACATGTGATTCAATACATGACGATCTTTTGCAAAAATAGCTCCCGTAAGCGCATAAGAATTATCGTCTACTAACTTTAAAGTTGCTTCAAAATCTTTTTCTTCATAAACATATATCGTCATTACAGGGCCAAAAATCTCTTCACACATTGTAGTGTATTTCGGATCTGAGGCAAGAATAACCGTTGGTTCTATAAAATAACCAATTGATTTGTCATAATTTCCACCTGCAATAACTTCAGCTGAATCAGCTCTTTTAGCATTGTCAATGAATCTGGTGATTTTATCAAATGCATTCTCATCAATTACTGCATTCACAAAATTGCTAAAATCTTCAGGCGAACCCATTTTTATGGATTTTAAATCTTCAATTACATATCCTTTAATTTCATTCCAAAGAGAAGAAGGAATGTATGCGCGACTAGCTGCAGAACATTTTTGACCTTGAAATTCAAACGACCCTCTTGTAATTGCAGTTGCAACTTCTCTTGGGTTTGCAGATTCATGAGCGATAATAAAATCTTTTCCCCCAGTTTCTCCAACAATTCGCGGATAGGATTTATACTTTTCGATGTTGTTTCCAATGGTTTTCCATAAATTCTGAAAAACACCTGTTGAGCCTGTAAAATGCAAACCAGCAAAATCTGGATGATTAAAAATCACTTCTCCTGCATCTGGTCCATCAACATAAACCAAATTAATCACACCATCAGGAAGTCCTGCTTCTCTTAAAACTTCCATAATAACCCAAGCTGAATAAATTTGAGAGTCAGCAGGTTTCCACACAACTGTATTTCCCATCATTGCAGGGCTTGCAGGTAAGTTCCCGGCAATTGCGGTAAAGTTAAATGGAGTTATCGCAAATATAAACCCTTCTAAAGGGCGGTATTCTAATCTGTTCCAAACACCTTCTGAAGATTCTGGTTGTTCGGTGTAAATCTGACGCATGTATTCTGCATTGAATCTAAAAAAGTCAATGATCTCACAAGCTGAATCAATTTCTGCTTGAAAAGCATTTTTAGATTGAGCCAACATAGTTGCTCCATTCATTTTTTGACGGTACGGACCTGCAATTAATTCTGCAGCTTTTAAAAATACGGATGCTCTATGTTCCCAAGGAAGATCAGTCCAAGCTGCTTTTGCAGCAAGTGCAGCATCGACTGCTTGTTTTACATGCGAAGAATCACCTTTGTGATAATGCCCCAAACAATGTTTGTGCTCATAAGGTGGATGCATGCTCACTTTAATATTGGTACGGACTTCTTTTCCGTTAATAAACATTGGAATATCTCTCTGTTCTGCTTTAAAAGCAGCTACAGTTTTTTGAAGCTCTTCTCGCTCCTCACTTCCAGGAGCATACGACAAAATTGGTTCGTTAATAGCAGCTGGAGGATTAAATATTGCGTTTGACATAATATAATTTTAATGATTGAAATTTCTCAAGGCATCAAAATTAACCTTTCATTGTTGAACTACCGAATTTTAATTGTTTGTATTCTCGGTTAAATCTTTTTAAAAATTAACTTTAAAGTTCCACCCTTTTTGAATGACGATGCTATGGCATCTGTAAGAATAAAAATGGGAAAGGTGAGCCAGTGAAAGAGTTTTTGAAGGCTCAAGCTAAAAGTGCTGTAGGATGCAACATAGGATTTATTCCCTTTTAAGTATTCGTAAAGCACTTCGCGTTTTGAGAGAAGTATATTCAAGATACTTTGTTGAACACCGAACGGGCTGAACTGAGGAGAAAAATAAATCTCACTTTCTATTGACCACCCTAATTTGCTCAATTCATTTTGAAGCACTTTAGCAGGAAAAAAGTTTAAATGTCGCGGTGGATCTAAATGCAACCAATTTGACCTAAAAATTTGTGCTTGCCAACTCGCTATGTTGGGAATTTCTATTTGCAAGATTGCTCCCTTCTTCACTATTTTATTGATGATGTCAATAATCTCTTTTGGATTGGGCAAGTGCTCAAAAACATGCGTCATAGTAATGGCATCAAAATAGTTTTCAGGATAGGTATTCCACTCCAGAAAACCGCGATGTAGATTGATTTGAGAATGCATGGAAGCTCGATCAGCCGACTTTCCATCTAACTCCAAACCATATAGTTCGATTTTTTTTTGTTTGCTCAAGTTTATCAAAAAACTGCCATTTCCGCAGCCAATATCTAGCACTTTTGATCCAACAGCCAAGTTTTTAGCAAATTTTTTCGCCGTTCTTTGGCGAAAAAAATCAACTACTTTTTCAACTGTTGGATTAAACTTTTTTTCACCTAATCCATAATAGGATTCATCATAAGCCCTGTTCAATTGATCAGCAGAGGGCAAAGGATTTAAAAAATAGATTCCACAATTTTTGCATTGGTGTAAGTGATGGGTATCCTCAAAAATATCTTGAAAACTGATCCATTTTTCGTGTTGGTCGGATTTGCAAAAAATACATTGGCTCATTATTGATACATTTTAAATCTTGCCAATCCCCACTTTTGGAATCTATGCTGAATGGAAACTTTTAGAACACCCATTCCATAAACAATGCTATTTTTTAAATTAATTGATGAGCCTTCATCAAAATACTTTGTAGGACAAGTAATTTCAGCAATTTCATAGCCACGATATAGAATTTGAGAAAGCATTTGATTGTCAAAAACAAAGTTATCGGAGTTGTCTTGATAATTTATATCCATTAAAACTTTCTTTGAAAAAGCTCGGTAGCCTGTATGGTACTCTGAGAGTTTAGCGCCAATCATCAAGTTTTGAAAAAATGTCAAAATTCGGTTAGCGACAAACTTATGTAGGGGCATCCCTCCTTTCAAAGCTCCTGTTCCAAGTATTCTTGAACCCAATACAACCTGAAACAAGTCATTTGCAATTAAATAACACATGGAGGGAATAAGTTTTGGCGTGTATTGGTAATCAGGATGCAGCATGATTACAATATCTGCTCCCAACTCTAAAGCAGTTTTATAGCAAGTTTTTTGATTGCCTCCGTAGCCTTTGTTTTGTTCGTGCCGAACTACATGTTGAATTCCCAATTGCCGAGCTTTTTCTGAAGTATTGTCATTGCTGCAATCATCAACTACAATTACCTCATCAACTAAATCTAAAGGTATTTCCCGATAGGTTCGCTCTAAGGTTTTGGAAGCATTATAGGCTGGCATAACCACCACCACTTTTTTCCCTGAAATCATGTTTCCAAAGTAAATAAACTATCTTTAATAAGATGCTATTAATGAGAAAGAATTTAAATAATCATTATTGCTATTCGATAAAGTCGAATAACTTTCAAGCAATAAATAAAATTTGAAGTGAACTACATATTTCTTCGATACTGTCCACCTACTTCAAAAAGTGCATCAGTAATTTGTCCTAAGGAGCAGTATTTTGTGGTTTCCATCAATGCTTCAAAAATATTTCCATTTTCAATGGCCACCTTTTGAATATTCCTCAACTGTTCTTCAGCAACACTCTCATTGCCTTTGTGCAGGTTTTTTAGCATTTCAATTTGATATTCCTTCTCTTCAGGAGTTGCGCGAATAACTTCTCCTGGAGTTACAGTTGGTGAGCCTTTTGAACTCAAAAAGGTATTGACACCAATTATTGGAAATTCGCCACTGTGTTTCAAGCCTTCATAATACAAACTTTCTTCCTGAATTTTACTTCGTTGATACATGGTTTCCATGGCTCCTAATACTCCTCCTCGCTCAGTGATACGATCAAATTCAGCTAAGACAGCTTCTTCCACCAAGTCGGTCAGCTCTTCAATAATGAAAGCTCCTTGAATTGGATTTTCATTTTTAGCTAAGCCCAACTCTCGATTGATAATCAACTGAATTGCCATCGCTCTACGAACAGACTCTTCTGTTGGAGTTGTAATTGCTTCATCATAAGCATTAGTGTGTAGCGAGTTACAATTATCATAAATGGCATACAATGCCTGCAAAGTTGTACGAATATCATTAAAATCAATCTCCTGAGCATGCAAAGATCGACCTGAAGTTTGGATGTGATACTTCAGCATTTGTGCTCTTGGGTTTGCTCCGTATTTTAACTTTAAGGCTTTTGCCCAGATTCTTCGCGCAACTCTCCCAATCACCGCATACTCTGGATCAATCCCATTGGAGAAAAAGAAAGATAAATTCGGCCCAAAAGCATTGATATCCATTCCTCTGCTCAAATAGTATTCTACATAAGTAAACCCATTCGATAAGGTGAAAGCTAACTGAGTAATTGGATTTGCACCTGCTTCAGCAATGTGGTAACCTGAAATGGAAACTGAATAAAAATTTCGAACAGCGTTTTCAATAAAATACTCTTGAACATCTCCCATTAAACGCAAGGCGAACTCGGTTGAAAAAATACACGTATTTTGTGCTTGATCTTCTTTTAATATATCGGCTTGCACTGTGCCACGAACAATGGCAATTGTCTCTTTCTTAATTTTTTCATACACCTTAGAATCCAAAACTTGATCGCCAGTAACGCCCAACAACATTAAACCCAAACCATCATTTCCTGAAGGTAAAGCTCCTTGATAAGCAGGGCGAGTGACTCCTTTTTCACGATAGATTTTTGCAATTTTTGCTTCTATTTCTTTTTCAAGACCATTTTCTTTAATGTAGAATTCACATTGTTGATCGATGGCTGCATTCATGAAAAAACCCAACAACATTGGAGCTGGGCCATTGATGGTCATGGAAACAGATGTCATGGCATTGGCTAAATTGAAGCCTGAATACAATTTCTTGGCATCATCCAAACAACAAATTGAAACACCTGCATTGCCGATTTTTCCATAAATATCAGGACGTAAATCAGGGTCTTGTCCATAAAGTGTTACTGAATCAAATGCAGTGGATAAACGCTTGGCCGGAAGACCCAATGAAACATAGTGAAAACGGCGATTTGTTCTTTCTGGACCGCCTTCTCCTGCAAACATTCGCGTTGGATCTTCTCCTTCTCTTTTGAAAGGAAATAATCCAGCAGTGTAAGGAAATTCTCCGGGAACATTTTCTTGCAAATTCCACTGCAATAAATCTCCCCAAGCTTTGTATTTTGGAAGGGCTACTTTCGGAATTTTAGAGTGAGAAAGCGATTCTGTATGCGTTTCCATTTTAATCTCTTTATCCCTAACTTTAAATGTATACACCTCATCCTTATACTTTTTCACTTTATCTGGCCACTCCTCAATCAATTTTAGATTTTTCGGATCCAGGTTGAGTTTCACCTTTTCCAAAGAAGCTTGTAAATTTTTCAACAAACGGTCTTTGTCTTCCAGTTCCATTTCTTTAATGGTATCCATTGATTTTTGAAGGCTGTACAATTGCTGTGCAACCTCAGCTTGCCCTGAAGCCCATTCATCGTAAGCACGATTGTTTTCTGCAATTTCAGCTAAGTAACGCACTCTTTGAGGGGGAATGATGAAAATCTTCTCTGACATTTCATCACTTATTTCAAAAGTAGATTTTAAGTTGGTAGTTGTTTTTTCCACCAATAAATCCATCACTCTTTTGTAGAGTTGATTCATTCCTGGATCATTGAACTGTGAAGCGATTGTTCCAAAAACAGGCAAGTCTTCGGGTTTGGCATCCCATAATTGATGGTTTCTTTGGTATTGTTTTTTTACATCTCTTAAAGCATCTAAAGCTCCTCGTTTATCGAATTTATTGATGGCAATAATGTCAGCAAAGTCCAACATATCGATTTTTTCCAATTGAGTTGCTGCACCGAATTCAGGAGTCATCACATACAAACTTACATTTGAATGATCAGTAATTTCCGTATCCGATTGTCCAATCCCGGAGGTTTCTAAAATAATCAAATCGTATTGAGCCGCTTTTAAGATGGAAAGGGCCTCTTTCACGTGCTTTGACAAGGCTAAATTTGATTGTCTTGTTGCCAAAGATCGCATATAAACACGGTCATTTTTTATGGCATTCATGCGAATTCGATCTCCTAACAGTGCGCCACCTGTTTTTCTTTTGGAGGGATCAACAGAAATAATTCCAATCGTTTTGTCTTCAAAATCAATCAAAAATCTACGGACTAATTCATCTACTAAAGAAGATTTACCTGCTCCACCGGTTCCAGTAATTCCCAAAACAGGTGTTTTTACTTTTGAAGCCAGTTGATGGACTTCATCTAACAAATTCTTTGATTCACTTGGAAAATTTTCAGCAGCTGAAATAAGTGAAGCAATCGCTTTGGAGTTTTTACTTTTCAATTCGTTGATTTCTCCATTCAAATTTTGCCCAGTAGCAAAATCACTTAATTTCACCAAGTCATTAATCATTCCTTGTAAACCTAACTCTCTTCCATCATCAGGAGAATATATTCGAGTAATTCCATATTCGTGCAATTCTTTGATTTCTTCTGGAAGAATAACGCCACCGCCTCCACCAAAAATCTTGATGTGCCCTGCTCCTCTTTCTACCAAAAGGTCTCTCATGTATTTAAAATACTCCGTATGCCCACCTTGGTAAGAAGTCATGGCAATTGCATTGGCATCTTCTTGAATAGCAGTATCAACAACCTCTTGAACTGAGCGATCGTGACCCAAATGAATCACTTCAACCCCTGTAGATTGAATAATCCTTCTCATCACATTGATGGCGGCATCATGCCCATCAAAAAGGGAAGCTGCTGTTACAATTCTAATTTTATGCTTTGGTTGGTAAGGAGCTACTGGTTCCATAAATCATGTATTTTTTGAGAGTTGCAAAGTTACGATTTTCGGAATGTATTGGAAATGGTTCAAAAAAGTTGAACATACTATTGAATTATTATGAAATTTAAAAATTGCGTACATTTGGAATTAAATACGTACGCTATGAAAATAAGTCCGACAGCCTTGCGAAAAAATCTCTACCAATTGCTTGATCATGTATTAGATAGTGGAGAACCAATTGTCATTCAACGAAAGGGGCGAGAAATAATAATTAGCGAAAAGAAACGTAAAGATATTTATCAGATAATGGATGAAAATAAATCTGAAATTCAAGAACCTTATGAAATATTAGGCAAGGAAAAACTAGAAGGATTAGACGTTAATTGGGAAGCCGATTGGATGAAAAAATGGGATGGATGGCTGAACGAAAAATAGTATTTCTTGACACACATGTAGTAGTTTGGCTCTACTTAGGAAAAAAGATATTTACTAATCGAGCACACCAACTGATGAATGAATCCGATTTGCGAATTTCTCCCATTGTTCGATTAGAGTTAATGCTATTATATCGAAAAGGGCGAATTACTCATCCGTATAATATTTTAAGCTATCTAAAAAAGTACTTTCTCTTTGATGAAGACAGAATTGATTTTAGTTTACTTATCAATAAATGTTTGAGCTTGGAATTTACAAACGACCCTTTCGATAGGTTAATCGCTGCACATGCTGCTTTTAGAGAAACTTATCTGATAACTAAAGACAGAGATTTACTCCAAAATTTAGACGAAGCAATTTGGTAAGAAACTGTTTGTTTAACTAAAATTCCACCTCTTCCTCAAGCACTTCTTCACCTCGCCTCACCTTTACCATTGTTTTGTCGCCCTTTTTAAATTCGCTGAGGGCTTTCATATAGGCTTGCATGCCATCAACTTTTATCTCACCCATTTGAATAACAATGTCACCTTTTTGTAAATTCGCTTTATGTGCAGGTTTACCCTCAGTAACACCATCGATACGCATACCCTCACCTTGAAATAGGTAATCTGGCATCACACCTAAAGTCACAGTAAAACGAGGTGTACTTTCACTCTCATCTTTGGTTTTTGTGAACTCTAATTTTGTCTCTGTTTGTAGAATTAAATCTAAAACCATCGATTGAATAATTGCAATACCTTCAAAATTAACCTTTTCTGCATCATCACTTGGTTTATGATAATCTTCGTGTTGACCTGTAAAGAAATGTAGTACCGGAATATCTTGTAAATAAAAAGAAGTATGATCAGAAGGGCCTGTTCCAGATTCACCAAGAATTAATTTCAAGTCATTTTTATTGACCTTCTCTAGTTGATTTTTCCAATCTGGAGAAGTTCCAACACCATTAATTGCCAAACCTTTTGAAGTATCTAATCTACCAACCATGTCGAAATTCACCATGTAGTTGACTTGCTTTAAATCAAGAGTTGGATTTTTGCAGAAATAATTTGAACCCCAAAGCCCTTTTTCCTCTCCTGAGAAGGCTATGAACAAGTAGTTGTTTGTTTTGTAAGCTTCAGCGCTTAGTTTTTCAGCCAAGCCCAACATTAGTGCAACTCCGCTAGCATTGTCATCTGCTCCGTTGTGGATTTGGGATTCTTTTCCTGCATGCAATGAACCTTCGCCTCCTTCGCCCAAATGGTCGTAATGTGCACCAATCACAATGGTATTTTTAGCTCCATGATCTAAAAAACCGATGACATTTTTTCCATTAATCTGATTTCCTTGCTCTACGGCATGAGCAGCATGTGGATTTGTTTTTGGCGTTACCGAAAAATCTTGAAAATATCCATTGGTCCCTTTTGGTTTCAATCCCAAAACTTTCATTTTTGTTACTATAAAGCGAGCTGCCACTTCTTCTCCATCAGTTCCTATTTCCCTACCCTTTAATTCATCGGAAGATAGAAACTCAACTGTTTCTTGTATTAGAAGATTGTTTGCTTTTTGTGCTTGAGTGCTTTGAAAAACAAGTAATAATGAGAAGAAAAATAAAATCTTTTTCATGAACATAATTTTTTACAAAGCTAGCCAAAAGCCTAACTCATAGCGTTCAAAAAACTTAACTTTGCGCCAAAATTTTAAAAATCCTATGAATAAAGCACTACTTACCATCATCGTTCTAAGCTTTTTTGCAGCATGTGGAAATCCTTCTAAGGAGAATGAAGAGAATGATCAAATTGAAGAAACCAAAGAAACTTCTGTTGACACCTTAACAAAAGCTGGAGAAACTCATTTTAAAAATTTGCGCATGCTAACCAATGGTGGCGACAATGCTGAAGCTTATTGGAGTTTTGATGACAGCAAATTAGTTTTTCAAGTAACCAATCCTGAATGGGATTTAGAATGTGATCAAATCTACTATTTCGATTGGCAAAATGACGACTTGATGAAAGAAATGCCCCACTTAGTAAGTACTGGAAAAGGAAGAACAACCTGCGCTTATTTTTTGCCCGGCGATGCAACAATTGTTTATGCTTCTACTCATTTAGTTGATTCAGCTTGTCCTGCAGTTCCTGAGCGAAAAGACGGAAAATATGTATGGCCAATCTATGAAAGTTTCGACATTTTTACCGCCGATTTAGAAGGCAATATTCTTAGTCAACTAACGGATGAACCGGGCTATGATGCAGAAGCTACGGTTTCTCCAAAAGGAGATAAAATAGTTTTCACTTCAATGCGAACAGGAGATTTAGAACTTTTTACTTGCAACATTGACGGAAGTGATGTAAAACAAATTACAGATGAATTAGGCTATGATGGTGGCGCTTTCTTTTCTCCAGATGGAACGAAGTTGATTTTCAGAGCTTCAAGACCTAAAACTGAAGAAGCTATTAAAGAATACAAAGATTTACTAGCAAAAGGTCTGGTTCAACCAACTGAGATGGAATTATTTATTTGTAATGTCGATGGTACTGAGATGAGTCAATTGACAGATTTAGGACAAGCCAACTGGTGTCCTTTCTTTCATCCTTCAGGCGAAAAAGTCATTTTTGCATCGAATCACTCTTCAAAAAGAGGATTTCCATTTAACCTTTACATGATTAACATTGATGGATCTGGCTTAGAGCAAATTACATATGATGAAACCTTTGATGCCTTCCCAGTATTCTCAAACGATGGCAAACACCTTGTTTTTTCTTCAAACAGAAATAATGGAGGAACGAGAGAAACAAATTTATTCGTAACTGAGTGGCTGGATTAATTCATTAATTTATTGAAACAATTCGGTTCCTGTAATTAACAATTGCTGTCTTCAATTGCTCATACTGTTCATCACTTATTTCTAATTGCTCGCTATTCTCATTGAGTAGAATGTTCTCATAGATTGCAGCAATAGGCTTTAATTGCTTAATTGCTTCTTCTACTCCCAATTCATTCTCATGATTTTTTAAGTAAGCATATAAATTTTGAACTATTTTCTTTTGATCGGCGATTTTTTGAACAGTAAGTGCTCCAGCTTCATTTTCTTCCACTGCACTCATAGTAATGTAAAGACTTTCGATCCAACCGCCTACCGACATTAAAGCCAATTTTCCATTTTGTGAATTGGCATCTAAAAATTCGACGGCTTGGTAATATGCTTTACCCGCAACAACTGCCAAAGAATCCGGATTTTCCATATTTGCTTGCATTCGCTCAACCATTTCTGAAGTCATCATTTCTGCAATGTTTAACTCCGCACTCATTCTTTTCACAGTTTTATACAATTCAATGGTTGACTCCAAATCTTGATAAGCTGCCGCATAAGCCAAGTCGGTTGTGTAAATACCAAAGTTTAATGCTTTAGTAGGTGGCTGAACATATGTTGTGGAATTTTCAGTTGAATTCATCAGCTCTTTTGAATAAGCTACTCCTTCTTTGTGAATGTAACCGAACATCTTTTCAGGAGATGAAATTGGCGCTGCAACTTTTTGCTTTTCAACTTGTTGTGTTTTAGTTTTGGGACTTGCTTCCATTTGCTTTGATGCATTTTCTTGACAAGAGGCGATTAAAATATAAGCTAAAAGGCTAAGCCCAATTTGGAATTTATTCATGACTAAGGATGGATTATCTTTCTAAATATCAGTGCCGAAATTATAAAAAGGATTTTAACCTAATGCTGTGACTATCGAATTTTTATTCACTGTCTTTTTTTGTCTAAGCAGATGAAGTCCCAAATATGTCAATAAACCATTGAGAATAATCATCTCAAATCCAAATTGATATCCATTAAAAAGTTCTTCAGAAAAGTAATTAATTGCATAAGTAAGTAGTGGACTAACAAGGCAAACCCAGGGAACAAACCGATCTTTTATACTGTATTTATGAATCAGACCGAAGGCATACATTCCCAACAAAGGACCATAGGTATAGCCAGCTGCTTTAAACAAACTACTAATAACACTATCGTTATTGATAAAACTAAACAACATTATGACCAAAAAAATTACAAAAGACATCATAACATGCACTTGTTTTCTCAGCTTCGTTCCATCTAGCTCTGTTTTTTTATCGACTGATAAAAAATCAATACAAACTGAAGTTGTCAAAGCAGTTAAAGCTGAATCTGCACTGGAATATGCCGCAGCGATTAATCCAAGTATAAACAAAGCTGCAACCCAAATACCCAATTCGCCACCTAGCGCCAAAAATGGATACAGTTCATCAGACTTTTCAGGTAAATTAATGCCCATTTGTTTGGCATAAATAAAAAGTAAAGCACCTAAACTCAGAAATAAAATATTGACAATAATTAAAATAAAACTCAGTGATAACATGTTCCACTTTGCTTCTTTTATGTTTTTACAACTCAGGTTTTTTTGCATCATGTCTTGATCCAAACCAGTCATAACAATGGTAATGAATGCACCACTTAAAAATTGTTTCCAAAAAAATCGACCGTCTTTCCAATCATCGAAAAAGAAGGTTTTGGAATAATCGCTGTTCTTTATTGTTTCAGTAAGTTCAAAAAAGTTAAGGTCTAATCGAATTCCAATCTGGTAAATGGTAATTCCAACTGCCGTAAGCATGAAAAGAGTTTGCAAAGAATCTGTCCAAACGATTGTTTTTATCCCTCCTTTATAAGTGTATACCCAAATCAGTAAAATGGTAATTGCTACAGTTAGAAAATAGGGAATATTCCAAGCATCAAAAACTGCCATTTGCAATACATTGGCAACTAAAAAAAGGCGAAAAGAAGCACCAATAGTTCTGGAAAGTAAAAAGTAGAACGCTCCAGTTTTGTAGGACCAAAAACCAAATCTCTGTTCCAAATAGGTGTAGATCGAAGTGAGATTTAATCGATAATAAAGGGGCATCAAAACATTGGCTACCACCAAATAGCCCAACAAATAACCCAAAACCATTTGAAGGTAAGAGAATTGATTGCTCGCTACCCAACCTGGAACAGAAATGAAAGTTACTCCAGATAAGGAAGTTCCAATCATTCCAAAAGCCACTAAAAACCACGGAGAACTTCTATTTCCAAGAAAAAATGAAGCATTGTCGGCCTTTCGAGCTGTGAGCCTGCTGATGAGAATCAAGAAAAGAAAATAGACCGCAATAATGCCGCTAATAATTGATGGACTCATGGGTCAAATATCCGCAAAGATTAGTAAGCTTTTAGTTTAAATTGAATCTTTCTACAGCCATGTCGCAAATGTCATCTCCAATAGCCAAACATGCAGTTGCGGCTGGTGAAGGTGCATTTAAAACGTGAATGCTGTTGTCTTTAAATTCAATTTTAAAATCATCAATCATTTCTCCATCAGGCCCCAAAGCCATGGCTCGAACTCCTGATCTTCCCGGACGAAGATCATCCATTGTCAATGAAGGAATCAATGCTTGTAAACGGTTGAGAAATAATCTTTTGCTAAAAGCTCTTTTGTATTCATCCAAGCCAAACTTCCAATGCTTGGCAAACAATTTCCAAGTTCCTTGATAGGAAAGTGCATCAATAGTGTCTTTTAAATCAAAATCCGTTTTCCCATACCCTTCTCTTTTAAAAGTAAATACAGCATTTGGGCCGCATTCAATTTCCCCATTTGTCATTCTAGTGAAATGAACTCCTAAAAACGGAAAAGCTGGATTTGGCACAGGATAAATCAAGTGTTTGACTTTGTGGAGTGCTTGTTCTGTTAATTCATAATAATCTCCTCTAAATCCAACAATTTGCATTTCCGCATCTATTCCTGATTTTTTCGCCAATCGATCGGATTGCAAACCTCCACAGAAAATTAAATGCTTGGCAAAATAACTGTTCTTGGAAGTGCTAATTTTATTTTGAGACACATCATGATGCTCGAAAGCTTCTCCTAAAACAACCTTACTTTGGGTTTGTATTGCCAATGCCAATTCCGCCATTCGCTCAGTAGCTTGAACATAGTCAATTATTCCAGTACAAGGAACTCTAATTCCTGCAATGGCATTGCATTCAGGCTCTATTTCCTTGACTTTTTCAGCAGTAATTTTTTCTATTCCTTCCGTATTGTTTGCCAATCCATTCTCGAAAATTTTATCCATGAATGGCAACTCAGAATCTTGTGTTGCAACGACTACTTTTCCGCAGACTTCATGAGTTACACCGTACTTTTTAGAGAACTCAACCAATGCTTTTCGACCTATTACGCAGTTTATCGCTTTTTTTGAACCAGGTTTATAGTACAAACCAGAATGAATTACTCCAGAATTGTTTCCTGTTTGGTGAGCTGCTAAATGATCTTCCTTTTCGATCAATAAGATTTTAAGATTTGGGAAACGCTGCTGCATTTGATACAAGGTTGCCGCTCCAACAATTCCTCCGCCAATAATGGCTATATCGTAGATTTCTTCTTTATTCAAAACCGTAATTTTAAGTGCAAAAATAAGCCGAAAAGCAATTCTTTAAAAAGTACTACAGTATCATTAATGATAAGACAAATCTCAGATAGCTGTAATGACTTTCTTTTTCGGCACCCAGAAAAGCAACAACAAACCAATGATAAAAAAGACCATCAGTGCAACTACAGAATTGCGCATGCTGCCTGTAAAACCTTCAATAAGTCCATAAGAAACTGTTCCAACAACGATTCCTAACTTTTCGAGTACATCATAGAAACTAAAAAACGAAGCGGTATCGGTTGAAGGTGGTAGTAATTTGGAATAGGTGGATCTTGAAAGCGATTGCACACCACCCATCACTAAACCAACAATGCCTGCGATTATGTAAAATTCAATTGGTTCATGAATGTAATATGCTGCGACACAAATGCCAATCCATATAAACAAAGTAACTGCAATAGACTGTAAATTGCCAATTTTAGAAGAAAGCCATGCAAAAAAATAGGCTCCACCAATGGCAATAAATTGAATAATCAATACGGAAACAATCAAGCCGGTTTTTGCTCCATCTTCTCCCCAATTTATTTCTTTGGCAGCAAAAAGTGTAGCCATCAACATCACAGTTTGTACGCCCATGCTGTATACAAAAAAGGATAAAAGGTAGCGCTTCAGCACTTTTAAACCTTTCAATTCTTTCCAAACTTTTTTTAGTTCTTTCCAGCCTTTTGTAAATTTATTTTCTTTTGGTTTATCTCTAAAAACACTGTTGGGCAAATAAGCATAAGTAACTTGACTGAAACCTATCCACCAAACTGCCACTGTTAGAAATGAATATTTAGCAGGAATTTCCCAAACCATGATCATCAGCAAATTAACAATTAACAAGATGGAACTTCCAATATAACCTAGAGCATAGCCTTTGGCAGAAATACGATCGTGTTCTTTAGCTGCTGCAATCAGAGGTAAGTAGGCATTGTAAAAAACCAAACTCGCCCAAAAGCCAACACTTGCAAAAACGACAGGAATCATGCTTAATTCTAAATGATTGACATCAAAAAAGAAAAGACCTGCACAAGAGATAGCTCCCAAGTAACAGAAAAATTTCAAAAAAGTTTTTTTGTTATCTGCATAATCCGCAATTCCCGAAAGTATGGGAGAAATAAAGGAAACGATTAAAAAAGAGAATGAAATCACATAAGAATACAGCTCCGTATTTTTGAATTGAAATCCAAAAAATGTAACTAAATCAGAAGTTGTGCCATCGGAAAAATTGGTTGTTGTGACTGCTTCATAAAACATGGGAAAAATGGCGGTAGTAATCACAAGTGGGTAAACCGAGTTCGCCCAATCGTAGAATGCCCATGCTGAAATAACTTTTTTGTTGCCTTTTTTTAGCATTAAATTTTTCACTTGTTAATAAGAGTGCTTTAGTTTTCTTTAGCTTAAATGACTACATTCAGACCTACAAAGTATTATATTCTGCAATTATTTTATCTATTTTATTGTACAGTTTAAAAGGACTTTTACTCTCCCATTTATCATAGACTTTAGGGTTGTCCTTAATCAAATTAAGTACATATTCTTTGAACTCATTTTTTTCCTTATAATTCCAAGCTATACGTTTATAATCTTGATTATCAGATTTAATGATTGATGTTTCAGAAAATCCTGAAACATCAAGCCAGTATCTTTTACAATATTTGATTTTTCCAGGTATTACTATATGTAGCATATCGTACATTAACTCTGCTTACATTACTTCTTTACTAAATGAAGAAGTAAATTTTATTGTTCTACCAGGCACTCTTAAGAAGGTATCACTTTCAATAACAACTTTTTGAATTTGATCAAAATAAATATCTTCATTCTGAGAATTTTCTGTTTTAATCTGAATCTTTGGCATGGTAACTTCTCCCATACCATGTGCAAATCCACTCTTAACTTTAATTTTTCCACTGTATTTATTTCCTTCATTATCAATATAATAACCATAACCTTCTTTTACAAAGTTTCCACTCCTAATTTGACAGTTAGATGTTAATGGTAGTATTATTAAGATTGAAGCTATTAAAATTAATTTATTAAATAATGTCATAGATCAAATTTGTATAGTTATGAATGAATTAAATATTTAAATTTTTGATAAAAATACTCAGACAACTTTAACAATTCTTGCTTTTGTATGGTAATTCAAACTATTTAAACGAATAAGCTTCAACAAAAACATATCTACTTCAAACATCAGTTATAAAATTTAAAAAATAAGTAAATTAATGTGTTAACATGCAAAAGATCAACCATTTGGCTAAATTTACTTGACAAAAAAATAAAAAGATGAGTAAAGAATTTACGGTTCCAGAAGAAGTAATAGCAAGTAAAATCTATCAAATCAGGAATTTAAAAGTAATGTTAGACAGTGATTTAGCAGCTCTATATGAGGTAGAAACCAAACGATTAAACGAACAGGTAAAAAGAAATGAAACTCGTTTTCCAGAAGATTTTATGTTTCAGTTGACTTCAGAAGAATGGGAGAACTTGAAGTCGCAAAATGCGACTTCAAGTTGGGGAGGAAGAAGAAAATTACCTTATGCATTTACAGAGCATGGTGTATTGATGTTATCAAGTGTTTTGACCAGTAAACGTGCAATAGCAATTAATATTCACATCATGAGAGTTTACACAAAAATTAGAGAAATGTTATTAACTCATAAGGATATACTTGCTGAATTAGATAAAATAAAACAACAAATAGGTTCTAATTCAACCTACATTGAGTTAATTTTAAACTACTTAAAGCAGCTTGAAGCTAGTAAACAAAAGGATCTAGAACAACACAACAGAAAGCCAATTGGCTATAAATGGAAAGATTAGAAATTAAATGACATAAAAAAGGTCTCAAAACTTTCTAAAAAAATTCTACAAGCAATAATCCAATTCAAATTACTGACAATGCGTGCAATATAAGTTTTTAATTTCACTGTTTTTTAGCGACTGTATTCCCATCTTCTCTTTGCTAAAAAGTCCACAAAAATCTTTAGGAAATAACTCTTGCGCCGTTTTCATGAGCTTAAAATAATTCGCTTCACTCAGGGACTCCCGGTCGTAAATACCAATTTGAAGAAGGTAAAAAAGCTGGGCTTGATTAATTTCACTCGACTTAGTTAATGGCAGCAATAAAGCTATTGCATTTGAAAGTTGATCTTGGTAAACTAAATATTGCGCTAAATCCAACACTTCTTCTGAATTCAGATTTGACTGAGATTGCCATTTCATTATGCCATCAAATGCACTTTTACGTCCTTTAAAATTTCCCAAATCATAATAGTAATCTGCTGCTATTAAATTGTAATTCAGCAAAGTTCTTGCATACAATTCATCTTTAATCCCTCTGCTTGCAAGCAATTTAAATGTCTTATCCCAATCTTCAAAATTTTTAATATCTCGTTTATTGTCAGACCAATATTTCAACAAAGAAACATGGCGGTTAAATGAAATTTCAACTAATCCCTTATTAATTAAATACAATTCTAAAAAAGCCAAATAAATAGGATTGCCGCCAAAATTTACTTCTCCTTCCAAATCAGCAAGCGCGATTTGATTATTGATTAGCGGTAAGTTTTCCTTTTTCTGATGAGGATCTAATTTGGGAAAAGCAGCTGCTTTAAATTCTTTTCTTCTAACAGCATCAATCAGTTCATTTTGAAGGTAAAGGGTAGCTGCTAGTTTATTTTGTTCAAAAAGCCATTCAAACAATCGCTGTTTTTCTGAAATTGTACCCGACTGACTAATACTTGCTACACCACTTATTTTTAGTTCAATACTATTCAATGTTGCCAGTATTTTTTGCAATTCAGCATCCTGTTCAATGGATTCTTTCAAATAAATTTTGATTTGAGAGGTATCCATCTCTTTGGTTTCAAGCTCATAATAGGTTCCTTTGATTGCTTGAAAGAAATCTTCCCAAGTACTTTTTTGATTTATTGAAAATGAAAAGTTACTATCGGGCAATTGCTCAAAAACCATTTGCTTAATGGTGGCATTTGATAATTGATTGGGAACTGGTGCTTGCTTGATTTGAATTTCGATGGAATTGAATTCATAGTTAATCCAAGAAAACTTTTCGAAAGCAACACTTAAATTTTTCTTCCAATTTTCATCAAAAGCTAAATTTATATGTGTTGTATCGTTCCATGTCATACTAGCAGAATCATTTTTCCCGGCAAATAAATAAGGAACATCAAACCACTTCACATTTTTCGATTCGAGTTGATTGTAAGGCACTGTTTCGCAATAATATCCATCTTTAATAATCACCATGTTCAGCTCTGACTGATTTGGATCATAAAAATCAGGGAGCTTCCCAACTTTCAATTTCACTTCTCCTTTTTCTTTAAGCGTGTTGTAGGTGTTTAACAACCCTTTTTTTGCCAAAGGCAGTAAATAACCATCATTAATTTCTGTTGGAAAAAGCTTATTGCCCCCATTGCAATCGTATTGATTTCTTTGAATAACATCTACCGCTATAGCATCACCCGAACTATTGATAACCTCTTCCATATACTCCAAACTATGATAAACTAAAAAAACCTCATCACCTTCTACTTGAAGTGCATCTGAAAATAATTGCGGCAAGCTTGGATTGTTTTCTAAAAACGGATCACATACCTTTTTATCGTAAGGTTTAATACCATTAAAATTGAGGTTTGGTTTTTTATTGTTAGGCTGTTCGTATGGTTCAGAAGCCATTACCAACACTAAAATATATTCTTCCTTTTCATTAAATAAAACAGCGCTTCCAAAGCGAAAAAAATCAGGATCCAACAGGTTCAAACGTCCTTCATCTTCCTCTAACCATGAAGCAATGGCAGCTTTTATAATTTTTAAATCCGAATCTATAGTAACACTTGTGCCTTTAGGTTCAATTCTCGCTTTAGAGCCTCTACCCAAAATTGCAGCATTCTCTCCAGCAGAAGCATGCAAGCCTTCATAATAGAGTATTCTATCAACCAATTTCTCCTTTTTGCTCTGATCTTGTGTATGAACAACCTTGCCGGCTTTTAAAATAAATGAAGCCTGATCGAAGGCTGCTGCATCAAGAATTTCATCCAACTCGAAAGGTGGCAGCTGGTGCTCCTTTCGCAATTGATTGACTTGCTCGGTGAGCATTTGGTTGAGTTCCTCTTCCTTATATTGCTCTTGAGCATTTACATAATCAGTAAAAAAGAAAAAAGCCACAAAAGTGGCTAAAAATGAAATTGATTTCATTTTCTTATTTCAATGTAAAACTTACTCTTTGATTTTTACTAGCATCTGAACTTGAAGCAGGCTCATTGGTTTCTGCACTTCTATAGCTAACTCGAGAGTCATCCATTCCAGCAGCTAAAAACAATTTCTGAACTGCAAAAGCTCTTCGTTTGCCAATAAAATTAACCTCACTTTCAGAAGGATCCGCATGACCTACTATTTCAATTTTAGCGTTAGGATTCTTTTTTAAATATGCTACCACCTCATCAATTTTTGCTTGTTCCGAAGCTTTTGGTTCTATGCCTTTATTATCATAATAAAGATTTACTTTTTCAACATTAAATCCAGTTTCTTTGCTTGCTTTTTCTTCTGTAGCTTCAGTTTGCTCGGTTTCAGTTGCATTTTCTCTTTTGGCATTTTTATCTGTTTTTGTGCCATCAGAGTTTACTACATACGTTTTCTTTGCCTGAGGCTTAAAAGTTTCATCGGTAGCAAAGGCCTTTTTCTCAACCGACATTTGTCCACCAGCAATTGCTTCACAAGAACAATCTTTTGGTCCAATTTTCTCTATAGCAATTACAGAAACATCATCTACAAAATAGTAAGCATCGGTTTCTTGTCTTCCAGAAAACTCTCTTGACAATCGTACATTTTCAACTTTTGTATCCTCATCAGAAGCAAAGTTTCCTATAATAATGTATTTCTCTCCTCCTTTAGCTGTGTAGGTTCCACAAATGTCTTCCCATAAAAACTGCTGATCATATACCTTATTGGTATAGCTCAAAATTTGCGGTTTAAAATCCAAGTTACCGTCTTTTATTTCCGTTACATCCTCACTAGTAATGTACATGCCGATGTTATTAACAGCATATTTCGACATATCAGACATGCTGATGTGAAACTTCAAACAATATTCTTTTTCAGCGATCAATTCACTATTCAACTCTACTCCCAAGTAAGATCTTGGAATTCTTCCTTTATAGCCGTAAAACCTAAGCCCAACATAGTTTACTCCTGTTTTTGCTTTTTCTTCTCCATATTTATTTACAGGAACTGCAAAATCTTTGGTTTTTGCATCTTCAGAATATAAATCTACAGGATTGGAAGTATAAGACCTCCATGGAATGGCTAAATCAATGCTTCCTGCAGACTTTATTTTTCCATCTACCTCTTCAAAGCTAGGGTTTGGAACTAAATTATGTGGATTTTGTGCGCTTGTGGCAAGTGTAATGAGCGACAATAGAACTGCCGAAAATAGTTGATTTCTTTTCATAATTATAAATTTTTTTAATGCTTTCCAAAGATGATACCAAAGTAGCTATAAATCTTTTGTTAATCAAGATTGCCTCTTAAAAAGTGTGTTTTTGATATAAAAAGTAAATCTAATATAGGAATACTCTTTTATCAAAAGAAAGCTCTCAGCTGCATACCGCCAGTGTGAATTACTCTAACCCCATCGGATCTTCTGCCACCATAATTTAAATTTAGTTGCAGGTTGTTGGCCAAATTTCTTTGCCACAAAATATTCCAAGTGATGTTTCCCCCTGGTCGTAAACCATCTAACATTTCAAACGCTAAAGATGAATTTTCTGATGCATTGAAGTCTATGTCGATATAGCTAGCAGAAACTGAAAAAGTGCCTTTCCCTGCATCGTTTAAACGCAATTCTGTTGAAGCAGTTCGGTTAATTGATTTTTCAGTACCAATGGCATTAGAACGTTCAGAATAAATTGCCGAAAAGGTAAGCCGAAATTTTAAAGAGGGTTGGTAAATCAGCTTGGGCTCAACTTCATTCGTATTGATATCAAAATTTCGAGTGGAGAAAAATTCAGAGCGGTTTTCCTTGTCCGACAAGGTATATCGAGTTTCTATTGTATAAATTCTACTAATATTATAGCGCGCCCTCCATTCTTTTTGTTCTAAAACCCTGCTTTCAAAACCGTTGGTAAGCAAACTTTTTCCGGTGTTGTTCAAGTAGAAAAAGTCAATTCCAAATTTAGAATTCAAGCGATTGAAGTAAAGTGTATTTGAAAAAGAGGAATTTACTGCCACTAAATTGGTATCCTCAACAGGAACATTGAAAGGATTGTAAATGTCTTCACCCAATTGCGTTCTGCGTTCTGCGCGATAAGTCGCCTTATTCGAAAACTTTCCCACCCATTTTCGCCAATCCTTTTTTCCGCTTAAAATGGCATCTGGTTTCAGAAAAAACACTTGATTAAATTGATTGCTGAAAACTCTTACAAAATCATTGGTTGGGGTAAAAACTTTGATGTAGTTTGCCTGAAAAGCATTGTTTACTCCTGCTACTTCAAATTCATTGAGTTCTTTTACATCATTCCCATTGTAATCATTCCACACATGTGTCCCTTGTCCGTCGTTAACTCTTAAAAAAGAGAATTCTCTTCGATTTTCTAACCCGCTTCCCAACTGATAAAAAGTTGAAGAAGTCAACAAACCTTTCAACCCTCGCAGATCATATTGCAAACGACCTAGCGTAGTGTTTTCGGGAGTTTCAATTGCCAATTCTTTATTTTCAATAAACAGTTTTCTATGAGTTGCTTTTCCGCTCAAGCGACTGTTTCGGTTAGCTGCCACTTCAAACTCAAAATCAATATTTTTACTTTTTTGAGCATAAGTCAAATCTTCTTGATCTGGTAAGTAATCGTATATTTCACTGTAACTTAAACGGTAGAAATTCCCCGAATTGGTATCGCCTTTTTCAATAAATGATTTCCAAATAATTCGATCAAAACTATTATTTTGCAAACTATCTGATTCGCCTTGGTAGAATAAAATGCGTTCCTGTTCTAAATAAGCTCCTACTTTCAATCCCCATATTTTTTGCGAAACAGTTGTATAATGCCTAATAAATTCACTTTTGTTTTGAGCATCAACTGTTAAATAACTTCCTCGAGACTGAACAGCAAAGCCTTTTTTAGAATAATTGCTGTTAAACCCATTTTTAATTCCCCTAAAATCATCTCCTTTCGAAAAAGAGCCAAATTCATAGATAAATCGATTTTGACCGCTAACGATTCCTGTTTGAGCACGAACTAAGTACTCTTCGCCTGTCAACAACTGCCCAGAAAGGTTCCAATCGCGTTCAAATTCAACATCACGATAGCGCTCCACAAATTGAAAATGTTCTCCGCGTTGTTCAAAAAATAGATCAGATGTCCAGCTAGTTCTTCTTAAGCTATCCTTAGTATAAATAGGTTCTTCATGCCGAAAGTTCACCTTCAAACCATGAGATTGGTCGTCTTCAGAATCCTTAGTTGAAAAAGTATTTAAGTCATTGTTGGTAAAAGCACCTTCAATGTTTAATTGGGTTCTTTTTGAAAAATCATAGGTTCCACCAAAACTTACCATCTGCCGCTGTTTGGGAGTTACCAAACGAATAACAGGAGCAAAACTCCCTTGTCGCACTCCGTTTACTGGAGCCACCCAACGAAAAACACGTCCGTTGGCGTCACTTCGAATTTGAATATAATCTCCATTGCCCTGACCTACTCTAGAAAAACGTGCAGAATAAATTGCACTATCAGGATTTTTTGAAAAAACTAAAATTTGCTGGCCTAGAGAATCTATTAATTTATACCTTACTTGATCGTTTAAAAACCCAACACTGTCTATCCCACTCACAACTGCAGCATTCACATCATCTCCTGCCTCTCTTAAAGTCCGTTTTTCTTCATCACTAAGATCTTGTTGCAATGGTTGGTTTTTGCTGTCTTGCTCAGAATAAACATTAAAATCCAAGGTCAATTTTTCTTTTTTGTACTGATTTTCCATAAAAATGACGGAACGAGAGTAATTTCTTTCAGAATATTGGAATTCCACCACAATTCGCATGTCCTTGTTAATCATTTGATTTGGTGTAAATGTCAACTCCGCTGTGTTGTAATCAATCACATAGTCATTGTCTTGTCCTCTTGTCATCAACCTGCCGTTCACAAATACGCGTTCTGTTCCGGAAAGTATAATTACAAACTGCTCCCCCTCTTCCCCTTCCAACTTATAAGGCCCTTGAATTCCTTCTTGGCCATTGATTACATTTCTTGAAAATTTACCTCTTGATACTGCTGCATTCAATGAAGTTTTGATTGTTCCATTGTTTTTTTCATTCGCTTCTTCTTTGGTTACAAATGAGGTTGAAAAACCTCCACCTTGCACCTTTTTATTGAGATTCATAAAATAACTATTCGGACGTGTAATTCTGAAATCTCCAGCAGTTAAAGTTGATTTTTTAGTAAATAATTTAATAAATACTTGATCAAAATCTTGTAATTGTTGGGTATTTCCTTCCGCCTGAATGGGTAAATTGTTGTCACTGATGGCAGCTTGAATACTTACATCTTCCGAAATTTTTCCAGAGAGTTGCAAATCCAAGTTGGAGTTTACTGAAAGGTTTTGACTGTTTCCAAAATTCACTCCTCGTGAAATACTTCCATTCTTATTTAAACCATCAAGGTTGAATAGATCATTGGGTTGTTCATCTTCCTTAATAGTAAAAAATTCATACCTCCCCACATCGGTTGGTTCAATTTGATCTTCTGTTTTATGCGCATATTTTTGAGTTAAAGCCAAAGGCAAAACCCGATAAACAATTTTAACAGGCAAGGCTATTTCTTCACTTTTAATATAAATTTTGGATGCTGCATAGTCAATCTCATAATTATCTCGAGGCAATAGACTGTCGGATGCATCAAATAGCATTTCAGAATTTGGAATAATGCTTAAACTATCTAAAGTGAGTGTATCATTCAGCTGTTGAATTTGATTTCGTCTCAAATTCGAAAGCTCTTGCTGTTGAGCAACAAGAATCGATGTAGACACTAAAAATAAAATGAAAAGAATAATTCTCAAGAGATGCTTTGATTTTTAAGATTTGAAAAAGCTTCCATTCTATTGGATCTAATTATTTTTACTTCCCAACTCGTCAATTGAATAATACTATAGAAAAATTTAACAAATGAAACGAATAATCTCATACAATGTTAACGGAATTCGCGCTGCGATTAAAAAGGGATTCATAGAATGGTTAAACGCCGCACAACCGGATGTATTATGCTTACAAGAAATAAAAGCTCATCCTGAACAAATTGATTCGGCTATTTTAGAGGCACTTGATTATCATTGCTATTGGCATCCCGCTGAAAAAAAAGGGTATAGTGGAGTTGCAATTTGGAGCAAAGAAAAGCCAAAAAACATAACCATTGGCTGTGGAATTGAAAAATACGACTTTGAAGGTAGAGTTATTCGCGCAGATTTTGAGGATTACTCTGTTATGAGTGTTTACATGCCTTCAGGAAGCAGTGGTGATTTACGACAAGATTTTAAAATGCAATGGTTGAGCGATTTTCAAAATTACATCAATGAATTAAAAAAAGAAGTTCCAAGATTGATCATCTCTGGAGATTATAATATTTGCCATCAAGCAATTGACATTCATAACCCAGTTGCTAATAAAAACACTTCCGGATTTTTACCGGAAGAACGTGAATGGGTAAGTGGATTTATTGAATCGGGATTTATTGATTCCTTTAGAACACTAAATAAAGAACCACACAATTATAGTTGGTGGAGCTACAGAGCCAATGCACGTGCTAAAAATTTGGGTTGGCGCATTGATTACCACATGTTGAGTTCTGATTTAGAAAGTCAATTGAAACGCGCTAGTATTTTACCTGAAGCCAAACACTCTGATCATTGCCCAATTTTAGTAGAGATAGAAACTGGTAATTAAGAAACTTCTGTTTAAAACAAACTCGATTATAAATTTAGTTAGCTTTTAATAAGCTTACTATTGTATTTAATATATAACTTAACTAAGATGAAAAAATATAGCATAGTTGCACTTATCTGCGGATTATTTTTATTCGCATGCGTACCCGCGAGAAAATTTGATGAAATCAAGCAAAAAAAAGAACTCTGTGAAGAGCAGAGAGAGGCACTTAAAGAGCAAAATCGCAAACTAGATGAGGACTTTACTGAAATAAAAGACAAGTACGATTTGCTTTCAAGAAGAAGTACTATGCTAACTACAGATACAACTGTGTTAGGAAAGTCATTGAGACAAATGACTAAAAATTATGATAAACTCAACCAAACTTACCAGTTGTTGTTGGATAACAATAAAAAGCTATTGGAGGGCAATCAAGCTGAAACTTCAAAATTATTTAGCAACCTACAGCTTTCACAGTCTGAATTACAAAAACAATCAGATGCGCTTGAAGCGGCAAGAGTAAGTTTACAAGAAAAGCAAAAAAACCTAGAAGAAATTAGAGGGGAACTTGATTCTAGATCAAAGCGAATTGATGAACTAGAGTCTATTTTAAGAAGAAAAGACTCTTCTGTAAATGCGTTAAAAACAAAGGTTCAAAATGCATTACTCGGTTTTGAAAACAATGGGTTAACCATCGAGCAGAAAAACGGAAAAGTATATGTTTCCTTAGATGAAAGCCTACTTTTTGCTTCAGGCAGCTACAATGTTGACAAAGAAGGAAAAAAAGTATTGCAAAAATTAGCCGATGTATTGGATAAAAACAGCGATGTAAATGTTTTGGTAGAAGGACACACAGATAATGTTCCTTACAATGGATCTGGAGCACTTAAAGACAACTGGGACTTAAGTGTAAAACGAGCCACATCGGTGGTAAAAATAATTCTTGAAAAGAAAAATATTGATGCTCAGCGCTTAACAGCTGCAGGCAGAGGTGAATTTTATCCTATAGCCTCCAACGATTCAGCAGAGAGCAGAAAGAAAAATAGGAGAACAGAAATAATCCTAACTCCTAAACTCGACGAGTTATTTGAGATTCTTGAAACGAATTAAGGAAAAAAGATATAGATTAAAAAAAACCTGCTTGTAGTCAAGCAGGTTTTTTTTAATAATCGAAATACTGGTTATACAAATTGGTCTTTAAACCGATTGTAAAAAATTGGTTACTTAATTCACCTCCAACTCCATCAGCATTTCTTACAATAACTCCCAAATTCAATCGAGTATTCCATTCTTTTTTGAGCAAATAAGACGCAGATAGTTCAAAATAATCAACTGTTAAGCTTTCTCCTTGTGTCGTAAAGTTTTCATATTCTTTGGTTCGACCTCGATTAGAAATTTGGAGGTTCTCGCCCAAATTAGTTCCAATTGGAGAAGTTCCCGTTCTATAATGATTCCATTGAAGCCCAAGAATCC
Source organism: uncultured Flavobacteriales bacterium (assembly GCA_963973975.1). Lineage (GTDB taxonomy): Bacteria > Bacteroidota > Bacteroidia > Flavobacteriales_E > Vicingaceae > UBA1494_A. The sequence goes on along the minus strand of CAXBCF010000004.1, from coordinate 27,686 downwards.
ATTTATCTTTGTTGTAATTTACTCTACTGACAAATTCTTCAAAGTTTGCTCCAAGAGGATGTGCAAGTGGTAAATTAAAGTTGGAATAAGCTTGTGTAGGGCTGCTGTGTGAATAAATAAATGGTCTTGCCATGTTGAACTCAAATTGAGTAAAAAGTCCTTTCACATTCAAAAAATCATAGGATTTCCACCCCGCTTGAATAGCATATTTATTTGCCCACCAACCTGATTGAATAGCCTCATTTGGATTGAACCACTGCCTAACATCAGCTCGAATTTCATTTAAAAGAAATTCATCAAAAACCAACTGAAAATAAAGGTGATGATTTTCAAGAATCGTTAACTTCAAGTTTGTTCCAATAAGCGCATTATCAGATGAACCAACTGAAAACTCAACTGGTCTGAAAAAAATCACAGGGTTTAAATAATTCACATCAAAACCTCTACGGTAGTTCTCTTCTTGATCTTGCCAAATAATGGTTTCAAAAAGTCCCCAACTCAACCATTTGGTAACTTTCCAATCTAAATAATGTGTGGCAGTGTATTTTTGTCTGTAAGCACTTTGATTAGCTTCTACTTGGTAAATGTCTTGTTGAATGCCGAGTATAAATGAGTACTTAAACTTCCAAAAACTCGCATTTGCTTTAAGATATGGTGCCGATTTTCCATTATCAGCAAGTAAAAATGAACGATAACCATCACCAATAAACATTCTTCCATAACCGAGTTCTAAATCAAAAATACTGTTGGTTTGATAGTTTACAAATGCTGAAATATATTCCGATCGAAAAGCATTTGAGCCCCTTGCTACATTCATTGCAGGCACCACTTTTTTCTCAGTGATAAATGCTGATTGATAGTCAGCATACCTTGCGTTTTGATGCAAAAAGGTAGCACCAAAATTCCAACGGCTTTTCTTGATTCTTAAATCAAACCCCAATCCTTGTGTATAGAGAGATTGAGAAGATTCTTGTTGAAGCCCAAACTGTAAATCAAGAGCAGGATTTACTGCTAATTCAAAACCGTTTTGATTAAGATAGAGCATAGAACCTTGAGAAATACTATCGTAAAAGGTGCTTTTTTGCGAAGTTAATTGCTGGCTTCCTTTTTCGTATGCTGAACGCTCTAACTCATAATCAGCGGTTCCATTGACCATTTGTGCTTGAATCAATTGAAAACTAACTAGCATCAAAAGAGTTGAAGCTATTTTCATTTTAATTCAGTTTGCTTATTCTTAACAGGAATTAAAAACAATAGTCCCATAAAAGTCATTACAATGGCAAACAATAGCAAGAATGTAAAACTGGTATTTTTATGGGAAAAAAAGACTGTAAATGCAATAAGGCCTAAGTTAACTAAATAGATAATTCCCACTGTTTGAGCATGATTTAATCCCAACTTTAGTAAGCGGTGGTGCAAGTGGTTATTATCTGCCGCAAATGGCGATCGACCGTGAATCATTCGATAAATAAAAATTCTAAGCGTATCTAGCAATGGATAAGATAAAACGGCCATCACAAAAATTGGTTTTGAAATAAATTTTAAGCTTTCTGGCAGACTACTAAAATCGTATTCAATCACTCGAATGGCTAAAACACAAATAATCAAACCAACAGTCAAGGAACCGGAATCTCCCATAAAAATTTTGGCCGGATAAAAATTATAGCGCAAAAAACCCAACAAAGCACCAGCTAAAGAAAAAGCAATTACCGCATCTACAATACTTCCAACAACCAAAAACCAAACCCCAAATGCAGAAGCTGCGATAAAACCAACTCCACCCGCTAGTCCATCCACTCCGTCAATGATGTTAAAGGAGTTTATTACAACCACATAAGTAAAAATTGTCAATGCAATACTGGCCCATTCAGGAATCTCTCTAATATCAAAAATCCCATAGAGACTTGTAATTCGAATATCAGCCATAAAAGTCATGATAAAGGCAACTAATAAATGACCAATCAATTTTTTAACTGCTGCAGTTCCAATAATGTCATCTTTAATACCGATAAAAAACATAACTAAAACCCCGGGAATCAAGTATTGTATATAGCCAATATTCGCCGAGGGCATGCTGATTAAAAAAGAGAATAAAGTCCCTGCGAAAATCATAATCCCACCCATTGAAGGAATGCTCTTTTTATGCAATTTTCGCGTTTCGTTTGGATCGTCGAATAAGTGTTTTAGATTGGCCACACGGATAAATGCCGGCGTTGAAAACAACACAATAAAAAAGGCAATCATAATGGCAAAGGCAATCCGCATAAGGCTGCTAATTTAATACTATTTACGCTTAGTAGTTAAAATATAGGTTTTGTAAATTGGTGCTTAAGCCAAAATAAACATAAAGTGATTGATTTGAATTATTTAAACCATTTACACTAAAATCCCCTTGTCTGTATTGAGCTCCTAAACTAATTGTAAAATTATAGGAAGGATTTATAATGTAAGCCTGTCGAAGATCAACAAACTGAATTTCTCCATTCTCAGTATCAATTTGGTGCGCACCCAAACGACTCAACCATCTATTTTTTTGAAACTGAACAATGCCCAAAAATTCTAAAACCTCTTCGTGAAAAGGATGCGCTAAAGATTCATTATTGTGTGTAAATCGATTTTCAGAAATATTATAATCTAAATTATTAACTTCCCCTTGAATCATGAAATGGTGATTTAAGTAATATTTAAAACCACTTTGAAAGCCAAATTGTTGAAGATCCTCATCGAAAACTGCTAGTTGTTGGTAGAGTTTCACATTTTTAAAAGGAATATATTCTAAATTGATTCCAAGCATTGAATTTCCTTTTTGATTCGGTGCTTCAATCAAAGAATTCAGAAAAATAACAGGCATCCAATAATTCACACTCGGAGGATTGTTGCCGCTAGAATCAAGTCCGGGATAAATAATTCCTTCAAACAAACCGATGCTCAATTTCTTGCCTGCTTTGTATTCCAAGTAATGAAAAGTAGCTTGCTTTCTTTCAAATAAATTTTCTGACAAACTACTTGAAGGCAAGCGATTCATATTTTGTAGCAAGGCATACACATTTTGATAATGCAATTTATTCTTAAACCACTTTGTATTGAACCTTAAATAAGGATAGTTGAAACTCAAATCTGAAAGTAGAATTGAACGGTGGCCACTTCCTAAAAAATGCTTTCCATGACCAACTTGAACATTGATATTTTCACTTGGTGAGTAACTCACATAAGCCGATGACATTGAAAAATCGAAGCCTTGATCAAAAGTTTTAATTCTTCCTTGACCATAAGCTACTTGAGTAGCTCTAACTCTATCAGACAAATACAATGGCAAATTTGCTTGATTTTCTCTAAAACTAGATCCGATGGCAACCTGTTTGCCCACACTTAAATTCAGGTTAAAACCTCTTGTATTCTTGTACAAATTAATGTCTCTAGGATCATCTCTTTGTTCATCTCCAAGCTCTAAGTTAAGAATTGGGTCAATTGTAAGTCGAATATTTCCTGTATCTAAAGCGATTAAATGCTCATAAAATAGTTTTCGAGCAACAAAGCTTCTGTTTTCCTGATAGTTTAAATCAAAAACAGGAAGTGAGTAGGTAGAATCATTCTCTTTATCAACTGTTCTCGTCAACAGCACAGGTTTAAAACTACTAACAGATGTGTTATTTTCATCCATCAGCTTTCTTTCAGTTTCAAAGTAAAATGTTTGATTTAATGGCAGGTTCAGCGGCTGAGCCTGAGCAATAGTAGCAGAAAAAAAGACAATGATAGAAAAAGTAGTTTTAAGCCATTTCAAAGTCCATGTTTTTAACTTCTTTGTAGACACTTTGTAAACCTTCTTTCAATTTGATTTTATAGTTCCAACCGATAGCTGCCAACTTACTTACATCCATCAATTTTCTAGGAGTTCCGTCAGGCTTAGATGCATCAAATTTTAATTCTCCCTCAAAACCTACAACTTCCTTAATGAGTTTTGCTAAATCAGCAATTGAAATATCTTCTCCACTCCCAACATTCATCCACTCATCGCCTTCATAATCCTGCATTAAGGTAAAGCAAGCATCTGCTAAATCGTCTACATGTAAAAATTCTCTTTTAGGAGTTCCACTTCCCCATATCTCCACACTTGAGCTACCATTCATTTTAGCAACATGAAATTTTCGCATCAATGCAGGTAAAACATGCGAATTGTTGATGTCGTAATTATCATTTGGCCCGTAAAGATTTGTCGGCATTGCGGAAATAAAATTACAGGCATATTGTTTGCGGTAGTTTTCACACAATTTGATTCCTGCAATTTTTGCAATGGCATAAGGCTCATTGGTGTATTCTAAATAATCACTTAATAAATATTCTTCTTTTAATGGCTGAGGAGCCATTTTAGGATAAATGCAAGAAGACCCTAAGAAAAGTAACTTGGAAACTTTTTCGATGTATGAGGCGTGAATAATGTTTGCCTCAATCATTAAATTATCATAAAGAAATTCAGCTCTGAAGTTATTATTGGCTAGAATCCCACCCACTTTTGCTGCTGCTAAAAAAACATAATCGGGCTTTTCTTGAGCAAAAAAATCGTTTACTGCTGCTTGGTTTCTCAAATCTAATTCCGCTGAACTTCTAAGAATCAAATTAGTGAATCCCTCTTTTTTTAGCTTGCGAATAATTGCCGAGCCAACCATTCCACGGTGTCCTGCAACATATATTTTATCGTTTTTATTCATGAAAATCAAAAACTTTGTGACCTCCTTCCATAAGGTATTTGTCCTTCTTAAATAAAGCCAAGTCAGCTTGAACCATGTCTTTTACTAATTCATCAACTGTAAATGTTGGCTCCCATCCTAAGTCTTTTTTAGCTTTGGAAGCATCTCCAACTAATAAGTCTACTTCAGTAGGTCTAAAATATTTTGGATCGACTTTTACTATTGTTTTTCCAGTTGCTTTATTGGTTCCAATTTCATTGACACCTTCACCTTCCCATTTCACATCAATGTCCAATTCTTTAAAAGCTTTACTTACAAAATCTCTAACAGTAATGGTTACTCCAGTTGCAAGTACATAATCCTCTGCCTTTTCCTGTTGCAACATTCTCCACATCCCTTCTACGTAGTCTTTAGCATGACCCCAGTCTCTTTTGGCATTTAAATTTCCAAGATAAACTTGATCTTGCATGCCTAAACTAATTCTTGCAGCAGCACGAGTAATTTTTCTGGTAACAAATGTTTCTCCTCTAACCGGACTTTCATGATTGAAAAGAATTCCGTTACAGGCATACATTCCGTAAGCTTCTCTATAGTTTTTTACTATCCAAAAACCATACAATTTTGCTACTGCATAAGGACTTCTAGGATAAAATGGCGTTGTTTCGGATTGAGGAACTTCTTGAACTTTTCCATACAATTCAGAAGTAGAAGCTTGGTAGAATTTTGTTTTTTTCTCCATCTTCAAGATTCGAAGTGCTTCAAGTATTCTAAGTGTACCTAAAGCATCGCTATTGGCAGTGTACTCAGGAGTTTCAAAGGAAACCATCACATGCGATTGTGCAGCCAAATTATAAATTTCATCTGGTTGCACTTCTTGAATAATTCGAATTAAGTTCGAAGAGTCTGTTAAATCACCATAGTGTAATTTAAATTTCACATTTTTATCATGTGGATCTTGATAAAGATGATCGATTCTCGCTGTGTTGAAAAGCGAACTTCTTCTTTTAATTCCATGAACAATGTATCCTTTATCTAATAATAACTCGGCAAGATAAGATCCGTCTTGCCCTGTTATCCCTGTCACCAATGCTATTTTACTCATTCTATCATTTTAAAAAAACAAAGCTACTATTTTAAGCGCTTTTATATACTATCCTTTGCTCACCAAAAACCAATCATTCAATAAGTTTTGACGATTGTATTTCATGGTTTCTTTTGTATTCCAATCCATCACATTACCTCCCATCGCTTCAACAATAGCTTGACCTGCAGCAGTATCCCACTCCATGGTTGGAGCAAATCGTGGATAAAAATCTGCTTTACCCTCAGCCACCATGCATAATTTTAATGAACTTCCAACTGAAATCATTTCAACATTTCCTTGCTCACGACGCTTTTCTTCAATAAACTCCTCCGTTTCAGGCGACATGTGCGAACGACTGCCCACAATGGTAAATTTTCTCTTTAATGATTTGGGTAAACTATTTTTTTGATCCATCCAATTATCGATGTTTGAACCCGCTTCAATCTTAGAAAATCCTTCAACTTTAAAAGCACCCAAATCAGTTGCTCCAAAGTACAGCTCATCTTTCACAGGCACATAAATTACTCCTAAAATTGCTTTCTGCTGATGAATTAAAGCAATGTTGACTGTGAATTCTCCATTTCTCTTTACAAACTCTTTAGTTCCGTCTAATGGATCTACCATCCAAAAATATTCCCAAGCTTTTCTCTCATCGTAAGATATTGTTCTTCCTTCTTCACTTAAAATAGGTAAGGCCGTCCTCTTTAATTCTTCACAAATCACATTATGCGCTTTTTGATCTGCTAAAGTCAACGGACTCTCATCTGATTTAGACTCAACTTTAAAGTCAGTATCATAAATGCTCAAAATTGCTTTTCCAGCTTTCAACGCTGTTTTAGAAACCAATTCTAATTGCTTTTTTAAATCCATCTATTTCTTTTAAGTAAATTTTTTGAATGGTCAAAGGTAAGCAGTCTAGTAAGATTTGACTTAATTTTAGAATTCGATAAAAGAAGAAAGTAAACAATTAGTAAAATAGCAGGTTTTTCAAGGTAGATTTATTAGTTATTCAAAAAAATACTTTCCCCATTTATTTTATATTTAAGTATCTTTAGGGATTGATTTGTTAGTGTACTTCTACTTTTAAAACTTATTGCCAATGAAAAAAATCTACTTACTTATACTATTTCTTATCTCATTCAACTTCTTTTCTTTAAGTCAAAACATTAATGTTGGTGTTATTGCAGGTATAAATGCGACACAAGTTGCAGGTGATGGTTACAGTGGATTCAATAAAGCAGGGGTTAATATTGGGGGTTTTGCAGAATTTGACATTTCCGAAAAATTAAATTTTCAATTTGAGATTCTATACAGTCAAAAAGGCAGCAGAAGAAACCCTAAAACAGATGAAGGAGATACAGAGTTTTTCTTATTGAGAATGGATTACATTGAAGTTCCTTTAATGGTGCGATTCGAAAACAACAAATTCACCTATGAAGCAGGAGCCTATTTCGGTCAACTAGTAAATAGCTACTTAGAAAATGAAAATGGTCCTTTTACAGTTCCACCAGAAAACAATCAACTTTTAGAGAGAGACCTTGGATTATTAATTGGATTGAATTTTAATTTTACTGAAAACTTAATAATGAATTGGAGGTTTAGTAATTCTATCTTACCTGTTCGAAGATTTGATAGCGGAGAAAGTTTCCGTTTTAAAAGTGGATTAATGCACACTAGTTTCTCATTTACATTACGCTATGAATTCTTTGGAAAAACAAACTAAACTTGTTGTTGCTATAACAGGAGCCTCGGGCTCTATTTATGCTAAGTTGTTATTGGATCAACTAAAAAAACAGCAGAATCAAATTGAAAAGGTAGGCATCATCTTATCAACCAACGCAAAAGCTGTCTGGGAATATGAATTAGGCAATAAATCATATGAAGATTACCCATTTGACTTCTATGATAAAATGGATTTTAATGCTCCTTTTGCATCTGGATCAGCAAAATACAATTGCATGGTGATTGTTCCATGCTCAATGGGAACACTTGGCAGAATTGCTTCAGGTATTTCAAACGATCTAACAACTAGAGCTGCAGATGTAATTCTAAAAGAAAGAAGAAAATTGATTGTAGTTGCACGAGAAACTCCCTTGAACTTAATTCAAATCAACAATATGAAAACGGTAACTGAAGCAGGAGGAATTATTTGCCCTGCGACACCTTCTTTCTACAGCCGACCGAAAACAATTGAGGAAGTAGCAGGTACAGTTGTCGATAGAATTATTGATCTAATTGGCCTTGAAAATAAATCCTATCGCTGGGGTCAGTAATACCAATTAATCTTTGAGGTTTCTCCTAGTTTTTATTATTTACTCAAAGATATATTTGGTTTATGCCGATCTAATTATAAACAAGCAGGCGAAAAAGAAAGCATGCGACATTTAAAAGTTAAATCGGTATAGTAAGAAGGGTTTAAAAAATATTAAGCATTTTTTTAAATAAAAAGTTTTTTTTCTTAAGCATGATTCACTAATTTCAAACTCTGAAAAACAACCAAATCATGTACGAATTAAGCAAAAAAGTTCTCCTCAAAGTTAGTTTCGATAAAACACTGTTTAGAAAAGAGTTGCTTAAATCTAGAAAGTGGCTCAAACCAAAAGAATCATTGTTATTAAAAGCCTGGTGTTTAGCTCACTTTGGTCATGTTTATAAAGATGTTATTCAGGAGTGCTTTGAACATCTCTCTTAATAAAATTCAAATTTCTTTTTAACCCTGAAAATTTTGTCCGCTTGACTGCAGAGTTTTTAAACAAGTGATTAAATTGATTTTGATTTAATTCCATCCAATTTTTTCTACTCATTTCTAGCAAATCTAAACTGGGCATAAAGCGTTTTTCATCATGCTCTTGCCCAAATCGATTCCATGGGCAAACATCTTGGCAAATATCACAACCAAAAATCCAGTTTTCCATTTTATTAGAAAAAACTTCAGGTAGTTTTTCTGCTTTTAACTCAATGGTTAAATAAGAAATACACTTATCAGCAGCAATTTGTCGTTCAGGTAAAATTGCATCAGTCGGACAGGCATCAATGCATTTTGTACAGGATCCACAATAATCATTTATTGGTGAATCGTATTCTAATTCTAAATCGATAATTAATTCTGCCAAGAAAAAATCCGACCCTCTTTGCTTATTAATGAGCATACTATTTTTCCCAATCCAACCCAAGCCACTTTCTCTCGCCCAAGCTCTATCTAAAACTGGAGCTGAATCTACAAAATACCTTCCTTCAACTGCTCCAATTTCTTGTTGAACAAACTCAAATAGCGACTTTAATTTTTCCTTAACAACAAAGTGGTAATCCTCTCCAAAAGCATATTTCGAAATTTTAGGAGCTTCAGAATCAGTTTGCTGCAATTTCGTATGATAATTATATAAAAGAGAAACTACTGTTTTAGAACCTTCCACGAGTAGTCTTGGATCTGTTCTTTTGTCAAAGTAGTTTTCCATGTAAGACATTTTTCCGTGCCTACCTTCTTTCAGCCATTTCTCAAGTCGCTTGGCATCCTCGTCCAGTTTTCTTGCTTTTGAGAAACCTACAAAGTCAAAACCTAGGCTTAATGCCCGATCTTTTATCAATTTTGAATAGGTAGTCTTGTTATTAGCCAAAGAGTGTTCCTTTATCTCTATCGTTAATTCTACCCAAGTGTTTGTAAGCAAGATCTGTGGCTTCTCTACCACGTGGAGTTCTTGCCAAAAACCCTTCTTTGATTAAAAATGGTTCGTAAACTTCTTCAATTGTCCCTGCTTGTTCGCCAACCGCAGTTGCAATGGTAGTTAATCCAACAGGGCCACCTTTAAATTTGTCAATTATGGTGATTAAGATTCGATTATCCATCTCGTCGAGACCGTGTTTATCTACATTCAATGCTTTTAAAGCATGATTCGCAATTTTTAAATCAATGTTGCCATCTCCTTTAATTTGTGCAAAGTCTCTTACTCTTCGCAAAAGAGAATTCACAATTCTCGGAGTTCCTCTGCTTCTTCCAGCGATTTCTAATGCTGCATCATTTTTAATGGCTACTTCAAGTATTTCAGCAGAACGCTGAACGATCTGAGCCAATAAATCTTTGTCGTAGTACTCCAACCTCAAATTGATTCCAAATCGAGCTCTTAAAGGTGAAGTAAGCAATCCTGCTCGCGTTGTTGCTCCAATCAAAGTAAAAGGATTCAGTTTAATCTGCACACTCCGAGCATTAGGCCCTGAATCAATCATAATGTCAATCTTGTAATCTTCCATGGCAGAATACAAATACTCTTCCACAACAGGGCTTAAACGATGAATTTCATCAATAAATAATACATCACCTTCATCTAAGTTTGTTAATAGTCCTGCTAAATCTGCAGGTTTTTCCATTACAGGTCCTGATGTAACTCGAAAAGCAACGTCCAATTCATTAGAGATAATATTTGCCAAAGTAGTTTTACCTAAACCAGGAGGACCATGTAATAAAACATGGTCCAATGCTTCTCCTCTCTTTTTTGCAGCCTCAACAAAAATTCTAAGGTTATCAACCACATTGAATTGACCAGTAAAATCCTCGAAACTAAGGGGGCGCAATGCTCTTTCAATTTCACGCTCTTCAGGGAGATTATCGTTTAAATTTGGATTTAGATGGTCATTCATACAACTGGAACTTTATTTTGATTTAATGTCATTCAATAAGTCTTCAAAATACAATTTAAATTTAAACAGGTAAACAGGAGCTGTAAATTTCTCGTCAACTTCGGTGTTTGGCTTTAACATTAAACGATAGCCAACTCCCATACCAACCCCAAAGTAACGCAATATTCTATATTGAAATGTGATTGCCGGCTCATAACTTATTACAAATTGCTGGTTGAATTTAGCTGGAGCTTCTGGTTGAACATTTTCATAAAAAGAATTTCCTAAACCAAATTGGACTGGAATTGATAGCTCCCACTTTTGATCTCTATAAAATATGTACTCTAAATAAGGCGTAAGCATTCTAAACTTAAGTTCTCCTTCAATCAATTGATCATTTACCCACACAAAATCCGTGATACCAGAAAGCAAGAAATTATAGCCCAAACCAAAGCTTAATTTGTTATCATATTGAACTCCTGCTTTAATACCAAAAACTTTAACCCTAGTTGTACTAATAAAAGAATTTCTAGAATCCAAACGCAATTCAAATCTAGGTTCAGATTTTAGTGCTTCTTTAATTTCATTTTCAAATTTTTGAGCAAAACCAGTAGTTGAACTAGCCACTGAAAAGAGAAAAATGAAAAATTTGAAGTATAAAGTATTTCGCATAAAAAATGTCCTTAACAAAGTTAAGGACATTCTATAAAGATTAGTATAAATTTCTTTAGTGGTTCTCATCCTCCTCACCCTCTCTCAATGGAACGGTTTGAGGTGTAAAATCTTCTCCGCCAACAAAGTCCCCATTAGCGTCAACTTTGCTATAATCGTAAGGCCATCTGTGAACTTCAGGAATTTCTCCTGGCCAATTACCATGAATGTGCTCAACTGGTGTTGTCCACTCTAATGTATTTGATCTCCAAGGATTTTGAGGTGCTTTTGGCCCTCTAAAAATACTATAGAATACATTGAATATGAAAAACAGTTGAGAGAAAGCAGCTAAAATCGCAAAAATTGTTACAATTTCATTGATATCATACATGTTATCGAACATTGGAAATTCAGTATTTGCATAATACCTTCTTGGAACACCTGCTAAACCTAGAAAGTGCATCGGAAAAAAAACTCCATAAGCTGCAATAATTGTTGTCCAGAAGTGAATGAAACCGAGATTTTTATCCATCATCCTACCAAACATTTTAGGAAACCAATGATAAATTCCACTGATCATTCCGAAAGTTCCAGACAAGCCCATCACAATGTGGAAGTGACCAACAACAAAGTAAGTATCGTGAACATTAATGTCTAATGCTGAGTCACCAAGAATTATACCTGTAAGACCTCCTGTTATAAATGTTGATACTAAACCAATAGCAAACAACATGGCAGGAGTAAACTTAATATTCCCCTTCCAAATAGTAGTTATGTAGTTAAACACTTTAACTGCTGATGGAATTGCTACAAGTAAAGTTGTGAAAGTAAATACTGCACCTAAGAAAGGATTCATCCCTGTAACAAACATATGGTGTCCCCATACCAAAAAAGAAATAAATGCAATTGCTAAAATAGAACCAATCATCGCTCTGTAGCCAAAAATTGGTTTACGTGAGCTAGTTGCTACAACTTCAGATGTAATTCCTAAGGCAGGTAATAAAATAATGTATACTTCAGGGTGACCTAAAAACCAGAATAAATGTTCGTAAAGAATTGGACTACCTCCATCAACTTCTAAAGCGCTACCTGCTATGTAAATGTCAGATAAGTAAAAACTTGTTCCAAAACTACGATCGAAGAATAAAAGTAAAACAGCTGAAAAAAGAACAGGAAATGAAAGAACTCCAAGTACAGCTGTGATTAAGAAAGCCCAAATTGTTAAAGGCATTCTTGTCATTGTCATCCCTTTTGTTCTAAGATTGAAAACTGTTACAATGTAATTCAAACTTCCCAACAAGGATGATACAATAAACAGAGCCATTGAGATAATCCAAAGTGTCATTCCCATTCCAGAACCTGGAATTGCTTGTGGTAAAGCACTCAAAGGAGGATAAATTGTCCATCCACCAGATGCTGGACCTCCTTCAACAAAAAGTGATGCAATCATAACACAAGATGATAAGAAGAAAAACCAATAAGAAAGCAAATTCATAAAGCCTGAAGCCATATCTCTTGCTCCCAACTGAAGTGGAATTAATAAGTTACTAAAGGTTCCGCTTAAACCTGCTGTCAAGAGAAAGAAAACCATGATGGTTCCGTGAAGTGTAACTAATGCCAAGTACTTGTCTGGAGTTAAAACTCCATCGGGTGCCCAACTTCCAAGAATTGGCTCTAAGAAAGCAAAACTCTCTCCAGGATAACCTAATTGCAATCTAAAAATAGTAGACATCAACATTCCTATAAGACCCATAATTGAGCCTGTCAAGAAAAATTGCTTGGCAATCATTTTATGATCTGTACTAAATATGTATTTGAATAAGAAATCGTTATCTTGATGATGAGCTGTTGCTGACATTCCCCTTAAAATTTAGTTTCTATTTGTAATTAAAAGTAATATAATGATAGTTATTTTAAATCAACTTCAGACTTTGCAAGTCCTTTTTCACTTTTAGAATAACCATCTACTGCCAAAAATTGTTTTTGTTCATTTAACCATTGATAGTAATCTTCTTCTGATTCAACAATGATTTCCATTTTCATGTTGTAATGAGCTGCACCACAGATTTTATTACACAATAAGTAATACTGAAAATCAGGATTGCCTGTAATCTCCTGCATTTCTTTAGTTGTCTTATTTGGGACAAAATTAAAACGTGTAGTCATTCCAGGAACACAGTTCATTTGAGCTCTAAAATGTGGCATGAAAGCGCTATGAATTACATCTTGCGCTCTGAAATAAAATTGAACAGGCTTATTTACCGGAATATGAAATTCTGCTTTTACATATTTATCGTCCCATCCATTTTCATCGGTAGAATCCATTCCAAGAATATTGACTCCTTCTATGAAGCGAACATTTGCATCTCCGAAAATTCCATCTTCACCTGGATACCTTGCTGTCCAGTCAAACTGTCTTGCATACAATTCAATTTCTATTGGATCATCATCAGCTGTTAAAGGCTCCATAACATTGTTCCATATACTCAATCCGTATAAAATTAAAATCAATAGAACTAATGCAGGAATTGTAGTCCAAAGCACCTCTAATTTATTGCTGTGAGAAAAAAATTGAGCTTTTCTATTTTTATTGTACGCATATTTCCACGCAAACATAAAAAGTAATATGTGTGTAAAAATAAATACAGGAATAATTATAATCCATGTAGTATCCATTAAGTTATCAATTACAACACCATGTTCTGAAGCCGCAACAGGCAACATTCTGTCTCCCCAAGCAACTACTTGCCAAATAATAAAGGCAAAATAAACTACTAGAAAAATAGGCATTAAGCCTGCCTGAAATCTGTTCTCACGATCGGTGATGTTGTAAGAATTTTCACCTTTAAGATTACTGCTGAGTTCAAGAACCTTAATGACCTTTGAGAGGGCAATAATGCCAATTAATACAGCAACTAAAATAAGTAAAGTCATCATTTTTTATTAACTATTTAGATATGTAAATGTTTGCTTTCCTCAAGATAAGGATGATTTTTAACAGTCATTGGTGCTTTTGCAAAAGAGCGAAAAACAATAAATAAGAACAAGCCTAAGAATCCTAAAAACATTCCTATTTCCATGAATCCGAAATTCAAATGACCTACACTTCCAGGTATAATCATCATGTAAACATCAAACCAGTGTCCGATGAAAATTATCACTCCAACTGTAATCAAATAGCCAATTTGACGTTTTGCATCTCTTGACATCAAAATAATCATTGGGAATAAGAAGTTGGTGAAGAAAATTCCGAAGAACAACCATTTAAAATCTTGAATCCTCTGAATGTAGTAAGTTACTTCCTCAGGAATATTGGTATACCATATCAACATAAATTGTGAAAACCATAAGTATGTCCACAAGAAACTAATCGCAAACATCCATTTTCCAGCATCGTGGATATGGCTGTCATTCACATAAGGTAAAAATCCTTTTTTTCTCAACCAAATTGAAATAAGTACAAAGAAAATCATAAAACTCACCCAAATACCTGAGAACACATACCAACCAAACAATGTACTAAACCAGTGTGTGTCGATTGACATGATCCAATCCCAAGATGCGGATGAAGATGTAAATGCAAAAAACACTAAGAAAATAGCTGCAAATGTCATGTTTTTAAGGTGAATTTTTGTACCACCGATTTGATCTTCTGCTAAGGATCTCTTTCTAAAAAGGTGGGCAAAATAGCACCAAACTCCTAGGTACAATAAAGTTCTAAACCAAAAGAATGGTTGATTTAAGTACGCTGCTTTTCCTGCAATTATAGCATCATAATGCTCTGAATTAATATCATAAACTTCAGGATCCATCCAGTGATATAAGTGATGAAAATGTAAACTACCTGCTGCAAATACAACAATTAAGATAATAGAACCTACAAAAATATATTGAGAAATTCCTTCGATTACACGTTTAAGTGCCACCATGTAACTCGCTTCAGTAGCATATTGAAGTGCAAGAAAAAATAGTGCTCCTAAACTGATTGCAAAAAAGAAGAATCCGTTTACAAGCATGTTCGCCCAAAAACGATTATGATGCGCAGATGTATCATTGGCAAAACCTGTAATCATTGCAATTATTCCAATTGCCATTAAGATTGTAAAGCCAATTTTTGCCTTTTTTGAAAAAATAAAATCCATTGTCGTAGTTTTCTCTTTAATGTTACTAATATATAGCTCTTAATTTAAAGTATCTGATTCCGTTTCAATCTTTACTTCGCCTCCAATCGGATCTTTTCCTTGTAGGGTTTGAACATAAGCAACTATTTTCCATCTGTCTTGCTCTCTAATCAAACTTGAGTGCGGTCCCATAGAATTTAATCCATACATAATTGTGTGGTAAATGTGCCCTTCCGTTAGTTGCTTCATTGTTCTGCCACCTCTCCTATTTGGTATTTCATCTTTATAAGAAGGAACTGCCCCGTATATTGCATTTTGAATAGAGCCTTTACCATCTCCTTTTGCTCCATGACAATGAGCACAAAAAGAAGTATATAATTTTTTACCTTGATCTAAATATTTTTGGTCTATATCGCTTGGTATGCTTAAGTTTTCACCTGCTAATTCATACCCCTCATTAGTATTTTCGTAAGTGTATGGCATGTAACCCATTGCAATTGAATTCTCAGGAGTTAACCTAGCTGATAGTGAATCAGGATAGTTGTAATCAACATAAGCTTCAATCGCAGGTGAACGATACATATCGGGCATGTATTCTACTCCAGGACTATTAGGATCCTTACAGGCAACTGCAACCAATGCAATTGTTGCAATGGTAAAAAGTGTTTTAATTGAAATCATTTCTTTTTTCATCTTCAGTTTCTTGTATTCCGTTATCTTTCTTCAATTCTTATACTTCCAGTTCTTGTTAAATGCTCAGAAAGTTCTTCTACAGACATGTCATTTTCATCAGGATGTATTTCCATAACAAATCGATCATTTGTAGTTTCAGGATAAGGGTTTCTAGCTTGAACTCCAGGAAGTGTCCAGTTTCTTATAAAGTAAGTCAATGCCATTCCATGTGCTGCCAACAATACTGTAAATTCAAAAGTAATTGGAACAAAAGCAGGAATATTTTGATAGAAAAAATCATTTGGCTTTCCTCCAATGTTCATTGGCCAATCAACTATCATAAAATAGTACATTCCAGACAAAGCCAAAGTCAATCCGATTAAACCATAGATAAAAGCACAAATGGCTAACCTGGTCTGTTTAATTCCAATTACAGGATCAATTCCATGTATTGGAAATGGAGAAAAAACATCTCGAATATGAACTCCTTTTGAAACTAAGTCCTTAGCTCCATTTAGTAAAACGACATCATCGTCGTAAGTTGCGTAAATTATTTTATGTCCTGCCATTTCAGAAAAAATTAATGCTCTTCTTTATTAGATTTATATTGTTGTCCTGATGACTTTAATATTGTTTTCAATTCATTCAACGGTAAAACCGGGAAGAATCTCGCAAACAATAAAAATAGCACAAAGAAAATTCCGATTGTTCCAATGAAGCACCCAATGTCAATGAATGTTGGGTGAAACATTGTCCAACTTGAAGGGAGGTAATCCCTATGCAAAGAAGTCACAATAATCACAAAACGCTCAAACCACATACCAATGTTAACTACAATCGACATGAAAAATGTAAACATAATGTTTGTTCTCAATTTTTTAAACCAAAAAACCTGAGGTGAAACAACGTTACAAATCATCATTGCCCAATATGCCCACCAATAAGGCCCAGTAGCTCTGTTTATAAAAGCATAAGCTTCGTATTCAACACCTGAATACCATGAGATAAAAAGCTCTGTTAAATAAGCAACTCCAACGATAGAACCTGTAACAATAATTACAATGTTCATGTATTCAATGTGCTTAATGGTAATATAATTTTCTAAGCTCATCACTTTTCTCATGATGATTAACAGTGTTTGCACCATCGCAAAACCTGAGAAAACAGCTCCAGAAACAAAGTAAGGAGGGAAAATTGTTGTATGCCAACCTGGTATAATTGAGGTTGCAAAGTCCATACTTACAATAGAGTGAACAGAGAATACTAAAGGTGTTGCTAAACCTGCTAAAACCAATGAAATCTCTTCAAAACGATTCCAAGCTTTTGCATTACCAGTCCATCCAAAACTTAAAAGTCCGTAGATTTTTTTAGGAACAACTTGAGTAACTTTATCTCTAATGGTAGCAAAATCAGGAATTAAACCGATGTACCAGAATACCAATGAAACAGAGAAATAAGTACTAATTGCAAATACATCCCATAATAATGGAGAATTGAAATTCACCCATAAAGAACCAAATTGATTAGGCAATGGAAATACAAAATAGGCTAGCCAAATTCTTCCCATGTGAATACCAGGCCAAACTGCAGCCATCATTACAGCAAAAATTGTCATCGCTTCAGCAGAACGGTTAATTGCCATTCTCCATTTTTGTCTAAACAATAATAATACTGCTGAAATTAAAGTTCCTGCGTGACCAATTCCAACCCACCAAACGAAGTTAGTAATGTCCCAGGCCCAACCAACTGTTTTGTTCAAACCCCAAGTTCCAACTCCTGTTCCTAAAAGGTATAAAATACAACCAATTCCCCATAAGGCCATAACGGCAGAGATGCCAAAGGCAATCCACCATGAACGGTTCGCTTTCCCAACTACAGATGCTAAAACGTCATCTGTAATTTGACTGTAGGACTTTTCTCCTAAAATTAAAGGTTCTCTAATCGCTGCTTCTTGATGCATTCTATCTAATTTTAAGCAATATTATTTTCTGTATTTCTAACCTTAACTTGGTAATATACATTATTTTGTGTTCCAATTTCTTCAACTACTCTATAAGCTCTTGAGCTTGTAGTATTTGCTAAAACTGCACTCGCTTCATCATTTAAATCTCCAAATGTAATTGCATTTGTAGGACAAGCAGAAGCACATGCTGTTTGAATTTCTCCATCTTTAACTGGTCTTCCATCTTTTTTAGCATCCAATTTACCCGCTTGAATTCTTTGAGCACACATGCTGCATTTTTCCATCACCCCTCTTGCTCTAACTGTTACGTCAGGATTTAATACCATTCTTCCTAAATCATCTTGAGATGGATTTAAATCGGCAAACTTATCGAGGTTTTGGTAACTAAACCAGTTGAATCTTCTAACTTTATAAGGGCAGTTATTTGCGCAATATCTTGTACCAATACAACGATTGTATGTCATTTGGTTGAGACCTTCATTACTGTGCGTTGTAGCTGCAACAGGACAAACTGTTTCACATGGTGCATGGTTACAGTGCTGGCACATCATTGGTTGGTGAACTACCTTAGGATTATCCTCAGGCATTTCCATTTTACTGTAACTTCTCTCACTTTTAGAAAACTCCTCTTCAGAACTACTGAAGTAACGGTCAATTCTAATCCAGTGCATCTCACGAGATCTGCGAACTTCATCTTTACCAACAACAGGTACATTGTTTTCTGCATTACAAGCAGTAACACAAGAACCACAACCAATACAAGTATTTAAATCAATACTCATTCCCCAATGGTGTCCTGCAGAAGCTACAGGATGACTTGCCCATAAATCAACATCATTGACATTTTTAGGACCACCATGAGTAGCTAAAATATGAGGAGCGTTAAATTTATCCTTATCCCCTTCCTTGAATGTCTTTAAATCTGTCTCACGAACAATAGATGTTCTTCCCATCACAGTCTGATGAGTTTGAGTAGTCGCAATCTGATAATCATTGTCTGTTGCTTCGAAAGAAACATCAGAAGTAGCATAAGCTCGCTGTCCATTAGAAAGCTTCATAGCTGGATAGAAATTGAAACCGATTATTTCATTTTGTTTTCCTATCGTTTGTCCATAACCTAATGCTACTGAAAGTGTTCCTCTCTTTTGCCCTGGTTGAGCTATCACTGGAACATTTTCAAAAACAACTCCATTGATTGTTAAATTAACCGTATCAGCATTTTTTTGCTCTCCATACTCAGTTGCAAACCCTTGCTCACGAGCATCATTTGGATTCATCGCTAAATAATTATCCCAAGTAACTTTGGATATTGGATCTGGCAACTCCTGCAACCATGGGTTGTGTGCCTGACTTCCATCACCAATACCCACTTTTTGGTAAAACTCTAACTCCCAGACTCCTGAATTTATTTTAGATAAATTAGAAGCTACTGAAGCTAAATCAGCATTAAACGATTTTGTTTCACTTTGCTCAGAAGACTCCTCAGCTTTTAATGTAAAATATCCTTTATTTAAAGTGCTATTCCAAAAGTCATTGAACAATACTGAAGCAGATTGTTTAGTAAACAAATTCTCTTCCCAGTATTTTCTGATAAAGTCATAATAAGATGAACTGTTGTCCATCCAATTTAACATACACTCTTCGAATTGCATTGTAGAGAACAACGGACGAATTGTAGGTTGGGTGATTGCGTAATGACCTTTTTTAGGATTTGCATCGTCCCAAGACTCTAGGTAATGAGAAGCTGCTCCAATGTATTTTGCTTTAGTAGAAGTTGCAGTTGGTCGAGTAGAAAATACAATTGTATTAGCTACCTTGTCCATTGCCTCTGAAAAATTTAATTCCTTTGGCAATGAATAAACAGGA
The DNA here is from genome assembly GCA_963973975.1 of uncultured Flavobacteriales bacterium. GTDB lineage: Bacteria > Bacteroidota > Bacteroidia > Flavobacteriales_E > Vicingaceae > UBA1494_A. The sequence continues at coordinate 8,033 of CAXBCF010000004.1, read as the reverse complement.
TTGACTCCACTCATGATAAGTACGTCAACTTTCCCTTGTTTCATTTCAGCGATCAACTGAGTCATTCCACCATCTAATCCCTTTTTAAGATTATTTGGTTGACTTAAAGAAATTGTTTTCTCGTAATTTCCAAGTAAGTTATTTATTCCATTAATAACTAACTGTAGGTCTTTATCATTCGATCCTGACACAACTATTGAAGCACCTTTATGAGCAACTAAATGATCAGCTGCTGCTTTAATTTGAGCATCGTATTCAGTTGTAGAGCCAGAAAGTTTTGAACCTCCTGTTTTAGAAGCAATTTGATTGTATAATGCAACTGCCACTTTACCGAATTCAGAAGGTTTGATTGGAACACGAACATCTGCATTAGACCCTGTCAAAGACATGGCGCTTTCAAATTGAAAATGCTTAGACATCCATCCATTCTCAGGCTTTCTTCCTAATACATATTGAGCTGTTATTTCTAATGAAGAAGGAAAGCTCGATAAGAAATCAGCTCCAATACTTACAATAGATTTAGCCTTATTAAATTGATAAGAAGGTAAAGTTTCAACTCCAAATGAAAGTTTGTTAGCTTCTAACATTCCACTATATGAAATAGTATCATATGCTACATGCTTAATATCTGCTTGCTCATTTGAAGCAGCAAAGTCATTTAACATTTTAAGAGCGGTTGGACTAGTTTTAGTATTCGTTAAAATTCTAACAGTTCCTCCTTTGCTTAGTGTAGATTTCAATGCAGATTTAACATCCGCATTAAAATTATCCCAAGTAACTTGTTCTCCATCAATTTGAGGAGCACGGTATCTTTTTTCATCATAAAGTGAAAGAACAGATGAGTTTACTCTTGCATTTATACTTCCTTTAGTAAAAGGAGATTTTTTATTCCCTTCAATACTAATCGGTCTTCCTTCTCTTGTTTTTACAACAATGTCAGCATAATCATTTCCATCAAAATAACTTGTTGCGAAATAAGATGCAACTCCGGGATTTATCTTATCTGTTTTAACTAAATAAGGAATCACCTTATTCACGGGAGTTTCACAAGCCGCTAAAGATGCTGCTGTAACTCCAAAACCTAAATACTTTAAAAAATCTCTTCGGCTGGTTTTCGAATCAGCCAATAAATTTTCATCTGCTAAGAAATCCTCTGCAGGAAGGTACTCTGCAAATTCTTTTTTACTTGTCTCTTGAAAAGTATCTGAATTAGATAATTCTTCTACACCTTTCCAATATTTATTTTTCGTTGACATAAGCTCAGTACTACTTTCTAGTTAATTCTTAATAGTGACACTTAACACATTCTATTCCACCCAATTCAGAAACTGTAATCGTTCCATCTTCTAAATATGCTTTTTTAAGCTCTTCAGGAAGGCGTTTGTGAATTTCATCATAATATCCATTTCCATCCATTTGAACTTTAGTTTCTCTGTGGCAATTGATACACCATCCCATTGTTAGAGGAGCATATTGTTTTCCAACAGTATACGTCTCAACAGGACCATGACACTTAGAGCAATCAATTTGGCCCACTGTAACGTGCTGTGAATGATTAAAATAAGCATGATCTGGTAAATTATGAACCTTCACCCATTGAATTGGCTTTTGATTTGGCCCATAAGTCTTAGTTACAGGATCAAAATCAAGTGCTGCGTATATTTTTCCTATTTCTTCCTTTCCGTATTGAGGGCCTTCTTGAATGTAAGTATGACAATTCATACAAAGGTTAGCAGAAGGTATTCCAGCCGATTTACTAAAACTAGCACTGTAGTGACAGTAATTACAATCAATTCCATTCTGACCTGCATGTAACTCATGAGAGAATTTAATTGGTTGCTCAGGCTCATATCCTGTGTAAACTCCAATACCTACCGCAGCGTTCCAGCCAACTTTTGCAACTAAAACCAATACAACTATTCCCAATAAGGCTACAATAGTTTTATTGGCATTAATTGCTTGTCCAATTGCTTGAGAAATTGTTAATTCTACAGGAGCTTCCTCACCTTTCGACTTAGCATCAACCAAGCGCATAATGTATTGAACCTTTCTAAGAATAATTACTACAATGAACAAAACAATTATGATTGCAGCAATGATGTATGGCGAAGAACCGCTATCTTCAGAGGAAGCAACAGCTTCTTCGCCTGTTGCAGCTTGACTTGATGCAGCTGCAGCAGGTGCGGCAGCATTGTACTCATCTATATAAGCTAAGATATCATCTATCTCTGAGTTATTTACAGGCTGAGCAGGCATCATTACTTTATTGTATTGTTCGTAAACAGCTATTGCTTGTGCGTCTCCAGATTCAATTAACGCAGTAGAGTTTTTGATCCACTTATACAACCATTCTCTATCGTATTTCTCACTCACTCCTGCCAAACCAGGACCAACTAGGTTATTACTTCCTGCACTGTGACAAGATGCACAATAGCTCTTAAAAAGTTTTTCTCCATTTGCAGTATTTGCGCCACTTGCTGCTCCAGCATCTGTTGCAGTTTCAGTCTCCTTAGAGTCAGTAGCCACTTCTTCAGCTTGTGCTATTAAATTGTCATGATTTTGAACATAAGCTATTACAGCATCAATCTCTGAGTTAACAATTGTTCGATTTTCGGTTTCAAATGACTTGTTTTTCTTAACCTCCTGAGCGATATTTTTCTCAGTTGCAAAACCAAGAATAATCAACAGTGCAAAAAATCCTAAAAAATGATTGGTTGGTTTTGAAGAATTTAAAATTTTCATACTTAAATAGTTATACCAATAAAAAAATTTCGTTAAAAAAAACGCATTTTTAAACGAGGGCAAATTTAATCACAACTCGGTATTACCCTTAACAATTCTAAAAAAAATAATGAAACGCTACCTAATTTAGAATGCTTCTAAATTAGACGCCGAGCAAAACATCAAGAAAGCATTTGTATGCCTTTTTGGCATGAACTTGGTTAAATTTGTCGTTAAATTTAGCACATGCGAATATTAATTTTCCCTTTAGCTCTTGCCTTCTTTTCTTCACATGCTCAATCTCTTGATTCAAGTAATTACAAAATAGAAAGTAAGCAAATTGATAGCTTATACAGACCTATCTCAATTGAAAAAATACCTCAGGTTGGTCATGTTGAGGAATTCTTTGATTCTGATCTCAATAAATTAATTGAAAGCTACAATAAAGAAAAGACTTTAAAAGGTTTTAAAATTCAGCTATTTGCCGGAAACTCTAAGGTTGATGCGAAAAACATAAAAGTAACCTATCTCAATTATTATAAAGATGATGTTCCGGAAATAATCTACCAAAGTCCAAACTTTAAGGTTCGAGTGGGTAATTACAGGGATCGTTTAGAGGCACATCGTGCCTTAAATAATTTCAAAAAGCAATTTCCTTCCGCCTTTATTGTACAAGATGAATTAATCATTGATTCGTTTTTCTCAGATAAAAAGAATTAATTTCTTCAAACAAGAACACTTCATGGCCCCGTAGTTCAATGGATAGAATAGAAGTTTCCTAAACTTTTGATACAGGTTCGATTCCTGTCGGGGCTACCATATAATATTAATAAAGGTCTAAAAAAAGCCCCATCCGAATATTCGAATGGGGCTTTTAATTTTTGAAGGTTAAACTTCTTACTGAATAATCAACTTCTCTACTTTAGTAGCAGTTTCTGTTTGAATTTGTAAGTAGTATACTCCCTTAGCGAATCCAGTGAAGTCAAGGTCATTTCTATATTCACCATTTACACTCACATCGCCAGTGTAAACTAGTTGACCTTTCACATCTCTTACAGTTAATACAAATTGCTCTTGTTTCTCTGTGTTGATGTTTAAAGTAAACAAACCACTTGATGGGTTCGGATAAACACTCAATGAAGTAGTTTCTCCCAACTCATTGTCTTCGATTCCAACTAAGCAATCTACTCGACCAACTACCATCACTCTTGGACTTTCACAACCGGTTACTTCGATGATTTCTATTTCACGGAAGTTCATGTTAGACTGCTGTCCTGTTCCTGCTTGCCACTGAGTAATTCTAAAGCGGTCGGTTGTCAATCTTCCAATTGGAATACGATTCACACACTGTTGTGGCAAATTACTAAAGGTCATGTGGTTGATCCATGCAGCTCCATCCCAATACTGAACCGTTGCTCCTGTTAAGAAACGTGAGTTGTCTTGTGCATGGTGGATTACCAATGTATCAAAGGTTTTTGGTGATGGGAAATCCCATTGAATGTAATCTGCACCTGCTACATTTGAAGGAGGCGTAGCTGTTGATATCCACATCTGCTGTGATCCACAGGTTCCTAAATTCAGATCATTTAATGAACCACATCCAGGCGGCACTGCTCCAACAGGGCGACATCCACCACCACCTGTACCGTCTCCAGTAATTGTTGCTAATGGTGCGATGTTTCCGCCTGTGCCTCCACCTCCAGTTGTAGCTGCTACATAGAACGTGTCTGTTGCAGTTGGATTAGCAGAATCAGGTGTCGCTGTATAAATCAAGGTATCTCCTGTATGTTGTAAATTCCCTTCTATTGGCGCATCATACCACTTCATCTCAATATCAACTTGACTCACCATAATTAAGGAATCTATTCCCATGTTTCCACAAATCACTACGATTGAATCATTCTTCAATACAGATGGTGCATTCAAGCTAATTGGAAGTACTGTCATCGTATCTGAAGGCACCGTTCCACAAGCTAATACTCTGTATTCTGTTGTTACTGTTGGTATTGCTGTGTAGCTGTCAGATGTTGCTCCGGTAATGTTTACCCAAGCTGTACCATCCCATACTTGCCACTGCAATTCTCCTTGGTAAGCATCAGCTCTCAATTTAGAAGAATCTCCAAAACAAATGCTGTCGATTCCCAAAATCGTTCCTCCACTTACAGGATTAATCACCAAGGTATCTCTCAATGTATCATTCATTGGCAAACTATCTGTTGGAACAGAGATAATCGCTTCAATGTTATAGGTTCCAGGAGTACTCATGTTAATTGTACCCATGTCAACATTAAAGTCAAGTCCCATACCTAATGGTAAACCACCAGTTCTTGAATTGTCATCCAAGGTAACTGATAAACTTGCAGTAATCGCTCCAGTAACATTCACTTCAACTGTAGAAGTATCTACTGTAAAATCTAATACCACTCCTCCAGCATTTAGGATGTTTACAATTACCCTTTGCGATGCAGAATAACAAGTATCTGCACTTACAAATGGCTCTACTAACTCTGCAAGCGCTGCATTTGGAAATGGTGGAGGATCAAATTCTATCGCTCCAATATCAGGATTACTTGTTCTTGCAACTCCGTAGAAGTCTTCCGTTACAAACGGTGTAGCTTGTGCCACTGCATTAATCAATGCTTGCATTGGCATCAAATCATCATTCGCTAAATCTACATACTGTGGATCTTCGTCATGACTGTTAGTTCCAAAACTGGTATTCGCTCTCCAATCGGCTAATGTCGCTCGATCTGCTGCTTGCCACCCATATGATTTTGTTGTTGATGTTGAATTCATGAAAACATTGTTGAAGTCAACTACAACAGGACTCGCAGCATTTTGAATATAAATACCATGCTGTGCTCCTGTACCTCCTCTACTAATACTTACGATGTTATTGATAAAGGATGAGTTTTGCGCTGATAGTACTTGATATATCCCTCGAGTTAATCCAGTTCCATTCGCTGTAGTCTCATCTAGTGATACTGTGTTGTTAATGAAATTTCCTCCACCGGAACTCACATCATATAATCCATACAATGCTCCAAAACCGGTATTGTTATTCATCTTATAAATAAGGTTATTGGTAAAATAATTGTTATTTGCAATCACCGTAGTTGTCGCTGAATTATATATAGCAAAGTTCGTTGTTGACGTTGTTAGATTCCCATCATTAGAATTATGAATAGCGTTTCGATTCACTCTCGAACGAATATTCCCTGCTGTATGGAAAATCCCATAGAACGTCGTAATATTTGTTCTATTAGCCCTCGAAATATCATTGGCTTCAATTAACAAACTGTCTTGGTAATATGCATAAATACCATACAAATAGAAATCACGGATAATGTTATTGGTAATTGTGTTGTTGTTTGACGCACTGTTGTCTACTGGCCCATAAAGGTATAAACCGGCTTGTCCTCCTATTAACTCACAATTGTCTACCGTAATGTGACTTCCTCTGAAATTGGTGAATATATTGTTTCGTGCTGCATTTAATACAACAGGAACTTTAAAGTTCGACGTTGTATTTGAATCCGTCATAATGGTGGAGTTGGTAATCGATGCATGGTGTGTTTCTCCCATGAACTGAATTCCCCATCCATAAGTACCCAAAATACTGTTAATGTTCAAACTATCAATGAAAACATAAGGTGCGTCTTCCAAAATAATCGCAGCTCGTTCATCTGAATTTGTTGAATTAGATACAATCCATTCTCCATGCCCATTAATTGTAATGGTATTAGTTGAATTTGATCCCAACACTTTCTCTAAAATGAATTGTTCATTGTATGGCCCTGAACCAACTGCCACATCTATATTCAATGCGCCGCACAAACCAAAAGAATTAACTGCAGTTGCAAAATCGTCGAATGATGCAAAGTTGGTTCCTCCTGTTACTTGAGCCGAATTGATTGTGTAGTTTCCTGCTGCCAATCCTGTTCTCAATCCAAACAATGACAAAGTATCATCTCCCGGCACCTCATCAGCCATACCATTTGGCAAACTTGAGTAAAATTTGATGTCATATACCGTTGAGGAATTGATGTTGATTGAATCTAAACTTACTGCTAATGTATCTCCTGGGAGAATATTACCGGTAAAAGCAATAGAATCAATCACTCCATTTACATCCCAAAAGACAAACCCTGACGTAATTGTATCAGTACCACTATTTCGAACTCCAACCACAGGAACGGTTATTCCAGGGCAAATCGGTAATTGTGGACTAAGCATATCAACTACAGCAATATTGTTTGATAATAATGGCACAATCTCAACGTCATCAATTGCCATCTCTCCTGTACAACAGCCAATATTGTAACCTCTGAATAAGATTTGAACACTTTGACTAGCATAGCCATTCAAAGTCAAACGCATCTGTTTCCATTCTTCTGTTCCTGAACTTTGTTGTTGACCTGTCATTAGAATAAGTGTATCTTCTATATTGTTTGAAATTACACTCACCATCATGTTTCCCATTGAAGCTCCGTAACGGTGGTACCAGAAACTTAATTCAACAGTATTCATCGTATCAGGTATAAAAATTGGAGGAGATAAAAACTCTGCAGGTGTTCCAACCTGTGAAGTTTGGTTTCTAGTATACATTACCATACCAGCTTGAGTCCCTCCAAAAGTATGATCCCACCATGGACCTGTTCCGAATGACCAAAAATCAAATCCTGCTGCTCTTTCTGATACCCAACGTAAAAAATTAGTCGAGCTTATTACAGATGTCCATCCTCTTGGCCATGGATCTCCTAGATTTCCAGCAGTAAAGGTTTCAAAATCTTCTAAGTAAGGAACTGAATAGGCAGTAGTAAATGATATTGGCCCTCTCCACAAGGAAGTATCTCCTCTAGTACATTCTTCTCTAACATATAAATCATAACTCGTTCCCTGTGAGAAACCTCCTACTCTTACACTGTCGCCGGTTAATATTCCATTTATTCCTGTAACAGGCGAGTTTGGTGCTACTGTCTGATTTGGATTCACAGCCATCCACTGAAAGTTAGTTCCAGTTGTAAAGCCATTTATTGCAATGGTTATAGAATCTAATCCTATGAAATGAATGCTCACATTTCCTGGTGGAGGGCACAATGGTGGATCGTGCTCATCTGCTCCCGGATCTACATCCGTAGCAAAAGGAGCAGGTCTTGGATCTCCATCTATATCAATATTTACTCCAACAAAACTATCTCCCGCATCATTTACAAATGCTCCTACAATGTGTAAATCTGTACTTGATAAGAAAATTGGATCTCCCTCTAATGAACGAATATCAAAATTAGCTTGTGCTGCCTGATAGGCTG